>JBBIKC010000002.1:98086-247859 GCA_037445635.1 Chloroflexota bacterium | reverse complement strand
ACGCCGTCCACCATGTTCATGACGCGCTCGACCTCGCCGCCAAAATCGGCGTGACCGGGCGTGTCCACGATGTTGATCTTCACCTGCCCGCCCGTGACTGGATCGGGCATGTGGATGGCCGTGTTCTTGGCAAGGATGGTAATGCCGCGCTCGCGTTCGAGGTCGTTGGAATCCATGACGCGCTCGGCCACCTGCTGATTTTCGCGGAAGGTGTGGCTTTGGCGCAGGAGGCCGTCCACGAGGGTGGTCTTGCCGTGATCCACGTGGGCGATGATGGCGATGTTGCGGAGGTCGGTTCGTTCGATGAGCATTTTGTTTCCTGGTTGGGGCACAGCGGAGGATTAACGGATCAGGTCGATTCTTCGTCCCGCTGTGCCCGTACAAAAATTTATACACACAAAAACCCCCGACGGGGAGGCCGAGGGTTTCTTTCAGAAGTCGTTCGGCGTGCGAGCGATATTGTATCAGAGATTATGAGACTTCGGAAGTCTGGGGTCAAACCCTCCTCACCGCCAGCAGCGTAATATCATCGAACTGATTGGCACTGTCAATGTATTGGCGCAAGTCCGCTTGCATGGCGTCCACCGTCTCATGCGCAGAACGATTTCCCTGCAAAAACTCATTCAATCGTTCGCGGCCAAAGAATTCGCCACGTGGATTTTGGCAATCGGGGACTCCATCCGTGAAGGCGAAGAAGGTATCGCCCGCCTGCAAGTGCGTTTCGAGAATGGCAAATTGAAAATTGGAGAGAACGCCTACGGCTGGGCCAGTCCGCGGCAGCGATTCAAGTGCCGCATCCGCGCGGACGATGAGCGGGGATTCGTGTCCACCGTTGATGTAGGTGAGCTTCCCATCGCGCGGGTCGAGGATGCCGAAGAAGAGTGTGGCGAACATGCCGCTCCCGCCGTGCGTTTCGGCGATGTAGTTGTTCGTCAGCGAGATGGCGCGCTGGAGCCGCTCGGCGGAGGAATGAGGCGCATCGGCTTTTTCGGTCTGCTCGAAATAATCCAAATTCGCGGCGGCGCGGATGAGGCTGCGGAACAGGGTCATGAACAGGGCCGCGCCCACGCCCTTATCGCACACGTCCGCGATGACGAGACCGATATTCCCGTCCGGCAACTCGAAGGCGTCGTAGAAATCGCCCGCAACCTCGCGCGCTGACATCAGCGACGCTGCGATCTCCCATCCCGCCACTTGAGGAAGCGCCTCGGGCAGGAATCCCTGCTGGATCTCGCGCCCGATCTCCAGTTCACGCTGTAGCGCCTTGCGGAAGAGTTTCTCCTGCTCCCACAACCGCGCATTTTCCAACGCGACGCTCATGCTGTTCGCGAGAGTTTGGAGCAGGCGCACATCCGACTCGGAAAAAACTCTCCCGCCTTCCACATCTTCCAGAGCCAGGTAAACCGCCAGGTCCGCATCCCTTTTTCTGGGGACGGGAACCACCAGTGCGGATTTGGGAAGTTCGCCCACTGAAACCTGGTAATCCTTGAATTGTGTGGCAAATTGCGGAAAGTCGCCGTTGAAAACAAAATATTTGCCCGCCGCTACAATGAAATCATACAACGAGTTCATCGGGACGCTGACTCGCCCTATTCTTTGTCCCTTTTCGAAGGCGTATTCGATTGTCATGAAGCGCGTCTTCAAGTCGAAAGAATAGATGCCCACGTCTTGATAATCGAATATCTCGCGTAATTTTTCTCCAACCAATTCGTAAATTCCCTGCATCTCCAACTTGGATGCCAAACCCTCCTGCACGCTGTTGATGATGGCAAGTTCGGCGTTGCGCTGTTGCGTCTCATCGAAGAGACGCGCGTTCTGAATAGCGACGCCCATATTGGAAGCAAGGGTCTGCAACAGGCGCAGGTGACTTTCGTTGTAGGCGTGGGGGCGATAATCTTCTACAAACACTGCGCCCAGCACATCCTCTTCGACCATGATTGGCACGCCCAGCCACGATTCACTCATCTTTATCTGCCCCGCCAGTTCGGGCGGCATGTAATGACCATGCGCGTCCTGTTCTTCGCGCGTGCTCAAAAGGAGCGGTTGACGCAGTTCGATCACTTTGGAGGTCAGCCCTTTTCCAAGCGGGATAGGCTTGATCATAGTGTCATCCACATACCTGTCATGAGCCTTGTCATAACCATATAGGACATGGATCAAGTTGGCTTGCCGCTCAAAAAGCAGAATGCCCATCTGGTCGGCGGCGAATATATCGCGCACCTTGTCGCCGACGATCTTCGTCACCGTCTTGACATCCAGCGTCTTGGACATGGCCTCGCCCACGCTGTTGAGGATGGCAAGTTCCGCGTTGCGCTGACGAGTCTCTTCGATGGCACGGACGCGCGTCAGGGCGGTGGATATGTGTTGAGCGACAAAGGATAAGACTTCCACATCCTGTTTGGTATAGGTGTGGCGCGAGGTATAACTCTGAATCACGAGCGCCCCAAGGATCTGATCGTCGTTCTTCAATGGGATTCCGATGAAGTCCGCGGATGTGGGGCCTGTTTGTTCGAATTGGCCCGATTTCAGCATCCGCTCATAGTCGCGTTTCATCCACAAAGTCTGGCCGTTCCGCAACAGGTAAGCCGTTCCGCCTCGATGGTCGGTCATTGATTGCGGCCCCCATACGTCATCTGTATCTTTTACGTCGGCGTGATAGGGCCAGGTGATCAAATCGCTTTTTTCATCGTACAACGCAATAAAGAAATTCCTGGCATACATCAATCTCCCCACGATCTTGTGCAGTCGTTCGTAAAACGACTGCATATCCGTCACCGCGCTGGCCGCGTCTGCGATCTGATAGAGGGCGGCCTGTATTTTCGCAGATTGGCTCTTACGCGGTTTCCGCTCTGATTTCGAAACTGAACCCCTGGATGTCTTTTTGGTTGCCATCGCGCACTCCCAGTCATTGAACCCAGTTCCTCGATGACTTATATCCCCAACTCCCCCTGCATCCCCTGTGACTTCTTCACCTTCTCCGCCTGTTTGAATGTCTGACCCGGCGTATACAGCGGCATATCAATGCCTTTGCTATCTGGCAAGCAAAAGAGAGAGTTTCGGTGGACGAATTTGGGCATGATTAAAACTCCCGTTGCCCAATTATACATCCTCGCGGGAACAGGCTTCGGAAGTTTGACGTGCCTGTGGTAAAATCCCAACAAGTAAAGTGGGTTCTCTGGATACGGGAGAAATATGAAACCCAAGCTCTTGCGTCATTCCGCCATCAGGATATTGCTGATCTTGATCCTGTCCGCCTGCAGTCCGGCCGCAGGAGGGCCAACGGCGTCGCCGACCGTCACGCCGATCCCCGCCACGCCGACGGTCACGCCCACCCCCGCGCCCCCGTCAATTCTGATCGGCGCAAAGACCGACTGCTTCGGCGGGCCGGGCGCGGACTACCGCCTGATCGCCTCGTTCGAAAGCGGCGACGAGGTGGGGGTGGTCGGCAAGGACGACTACGGCGAGTACTGGATCGTCGTTGACCCGAAGAGCGGGAGGGGCTGTTGGATCAGGCGGGAGGGAACCACCGCGCAGGGCGTCACCGATTACCTGCCCAATCTCCTTCCTCCGCCCACGCCGCTCCCAGATCCGCCTGCCGCGCCTACCGACCTGACCGCCCGTTACGATTGTGCCCGCGCCGCCCCTCCTTCCAGTTATCAAAACCCCGTAGCGGTGATGAATTTGACCATTGACGTGACTTGGGAGGACAACGCAGACGACGAAACATCCTATCGAGTGTATGTCAACGGAAACTTGGAAGATTCACTCGATGCAAATACTACGACGTACCGGCTGACCATCTCGGTCAAGGTGGACCAGGCCGGCGCGGTTCTCTTCGGGGTCGAAGCCTATAACACGATCGGCGGAGCGTCGGGGCGCGCCGAGATCGCTGTCTCTTATTCATGCCGATGAAGCCTATGAACACACAAATTCTCTCTCAAACGGGCTGGATCCTCTGCCTCTTCCTCGCGGCTTGTAATCCTACCCCAAGTGCCACACCAGAAGCCACCGCGACCAGCACGGTAGCTCCGCCCACGCCGACGCCATCGCCTACACCGATACCCGTTGCCTATGTGGGCGGATCCGTCCCTTGCTATTCGGGTCCCGAAAAATTCGAGATTATCACGACAGTCGAAATCACAGACGACATTCGGATTCTCGGAAAGGATGAAACGGGAGAATTCTGGATTGTCACGAAAGGAGACACGGGCGTTCAATGCTGGCTGGAAAGCCGCTTCGTCACCGCCGAAGGGGAACTCGCCAGTCTCCCTGTCATCATTCCCACGCCGACACCGATCCCACCCATACCATCTGCGCCACAGAATTTCGCCGGAGAACCGAAATGCAGGGACAGGGGGCCAGGCCTCCGCGACGATCCATATGCAATATTGACGTGGGATGATGTGGAAAACGAAACTGGGTACAGGCTCTACGAACTAAGCGAATTACTTGTAGAATTGGATCGCGATGTAACTAGTTATGATGTCTATATCACTAATGTCGCAATTACAGCATCAATCGTTTACAGGATTGAGGCCTTCAACGACACGGGGACATCGGAACAGGTCGAAATAGTCGTCACGTATTACTGTAAGTAACTCCAAAGAACTCGTCCGCGATAAATTCAAAAACACTTCGGAAGTCTGCCGTGAAGACTCCAAGGTCATGATGGCGCGCAGAGGACTTCCGAAATCTACAATCAAAAGCCTCGCGAATCACTCCGCGAGGCTTTACTATCCACTATCAACTGAAAACCGATTACCGACTTACGTCCCCTCTTCCCACGAATTCAGGTACTTCACCTGTTCCTCTGTCAACACGTCAATCTTCACGCCCATGCCCTCGAGTTTGATGCGGGCGATCTCGCGGTCAATCTCCTCGGGCACGGAATACACACGCTTCTCCAGTTTGTCGGCGTTCTTCGCCATGAACTCGGCCGAAAGCGCCTGGTTGGCGAAGGACATGTCCATCACCGAGGCGGGATGTCCCTCCGCGGAGGCCAGGTTGATCAGGCGGCCCTCGCCCAGGATGTTGATGCGGCGGCCGTCTTTCGTCTCGTATTGCTGGACGAACGGGCGAACGAGCGCGGGCTCACCTTTGCTCATCTTCTCCAGCGCGGGAATGTTGATCTCCACGTTGAAGTGTCCGCTGTTGGCGACGATGGCGCCGTCCTTCATGACCTCGAAGTGGTGGCCGTCAATGACGTTCAGGTCGCCGGTGACGGTGCAAAAGATATCGCCGAACCTGGCGGCCTCGGTCATCGGCGCGACCTCATACCCGTCCATGACCGCTTCGAGCGCCTTCAACGGGTCCACTTCCGTGACGATGACGCGCGCCCCCATGCCGCGCGCCCGCATGGCGAGACCGCGTCCGCACCAGCCGTATCCCGCCACGACGAAGACCTTGCCCGCCAGCAAAACGTTCGTGGCGCGGATGATCCCGTCAACAGTGGACTGGCCGGTGCCGTAGCGGTTATCGAAGAAGTGCTTCGTCTGCGCGTCGTTCACGGCGATGACCGGGAAATTGAGCATTTTGTCCGCGGCCATGGCGCGCAGGCGGATGACGCCCGTTGTGGTCTCCTCGGTGCCGCCGATCACGTTCGGCAGCAGGTCGCGGCGGTTCTTGTGCAATTCCGAGACGAGGTCCGCACCGTCGTCCATGGTCATGTGCGGCTTGTGATCGAGCGCCGCGCCGAGGTGCTTGTAATACGTGACGTTATCCTCACCCTTGATGGCGAAAACGGGAATCTCGTACTGGTTGACCAGCGCCGCGGCCACGTCGTCCTGCGTGGACAACGGGTTGGAGGCCGTTAAAACGACGTCCGCGCCGCCCTCGTGCAGGGTGCGCATCAAGTTACCGGTCTCCGCGGTGACGTGCAGACAGGCCGAGAGGCGCAGTCCCTTGAGCGGCTTCTCTTTGGCGAAGCGCTCGCGGATCTGCCGCAGGACGGGCATCTCGCGCTCGGCCCAGTCAATACGGCGTCGTCCGCCCTCGGCCTGGTTCAGGTCTTTGATATCGTAATTGCTCATAACTACTCCTTTATTTGGTACCGGTGGTCGAGTGGCTCCGAGCCGCTTTGCGGCGAGGACCGTACCGAGACCACCATTGCATGATGATAAGTTCTTCTTTTTGGCGCGCTGGTCTCGATATGCCGTCCCCTTCGGTCACGGCTACTCGACCAACGAATTCGCTATTTTAACAACACATCCAACTTGCCGTTGTCATCAAAATGCTTGCGGAATCGTTCGACAAATTCCCTGCGCGTATAGGCATGACTCTGCGGCCCGACGTTTTCGAGGCAATACACCGCCGCCAGCGAACCGATCTCGCCGCACAGTTTCCAGTCGAAGCCGCGGCTGTAGCCCGCGAGAAAGCCGCCGCGGAAGGCATCGCCCACGCCGGTGGGATCAACGATCTTTTCTTCGGGCACGGGCGGGATGAAGATGTCTTCGCCGTTAGTATATAGATTTGCGCCGTCCCTGCCGCGCGTGACGACCAGGATCCTGACATGCTGAAGCATCTGTTTCAAATCCCATCCGGTCTTCTTGGAGATCAAACCGAATTCGTAATCGTTGCAGAATAAAAAGTACGCCCCTTCCATGTCGCGCGCCAGTTCCGCGCCTTCGAGCCGCAGGACCTGCTGGCTGGGATCATACAAATATGGAATAGACAGTTCGCGGCACTCGGCGGGAAATTTCATCATCGCTTCGGGCGCGTTGGGCGAGACCACCACCAGATCGGGTTTCTTCTCCAGCTCCCTGATGGATTGCGAGGCGGCGCGTCCCATCGCCCCGGGGTAGAACGAGGCGATTTGAGCGGAAGCCCGGTCCGTGGTCGCGAAGAACGAGGCGGTGAACTCGCCGGGCACCACCTTCATCAAGGTCGTGTCCACGCCTTTCGATTCAAGCCAGGCGCGATAGTCATCGAAGTCCTCGCCCACTGTCGCCATCACACGCGGACGTTCGCCAAGCAAAGCCATCGAGTAGGCGATGTTGGGCGCGATGCCGCCGCGCTGTTTGGACATCGAGTCCACGAGGAAGGAGAGGCTGATGGATGCCAGCCGTTCGGGGAGGATCTGTTCCTTGAACAGGCCGGGGAAGGTCATCAGGTAATCGTAGGCGACGGAACCGGTGAGCAGGGTATCCATATATGCGGGCACACCTTTTTCGTTGGCAGTAAAAGGCGCTCTCCGTGAGAGCGCCGATGAACGGGGGCTAGTTTAACACGGGAAGGCAGGATTGTAAAGAAAATGGGGGCGGCGAATGCGGTGGACTTTTCACCATAGAGCGCGCGGAGATTCGTGATTGTTTTTCTCCGTGCGCTCTGTGTTCTCTGTGTTGCAGGTTTTTTCCAGCCTGTCCTTTTATCCACCCCCATAATGAAAAGGGACTTAAATCACATGACACAGGGACAAAAATATGCAATAATTCTACCGAAACGCGGTACGCGTTGCCAAGAATCAATTCCTGTTCTCTGTAAGGAGGAGTAAATGTCCAGAATACTCAAACGGGCCATGCCGGTTTTCAGCCTCATGGCCGCCTTGAGCATGATCCTGGCCGCCTGCGGGGGAGGCGGGGGGGCTGCCAGCGGAGGGGATACGATTGTGATCGTCATTCCGGAGGACCCGCCTTCATTCAATCCCGCCATCGCCGACGCCGGGTACGATTACCTCGTCATGGAACTGGTCATGCTGGGCCTGGCCGACATGGATGCCCAGGGCAACGTCTTTCCCGAACTGGCGGCGGAACTTCCCACAGTCGAGAACGGAGGCGTTGTGATTGACGAGGAGAACTGGACGATGTCTGCCACCTGGAAACTGCGCCAGGACGTGAAGTGGTCCGACGGGACGCCGCTCACCGCCGACGACGTGATCTTCACCTACGAAGCCATCGTGGACCCGGAGACGGGCGGCTGGGTCCCGGGCATTGATTACGTGGACAGCGTGGAGAAGGTGGATGACTACACGTTCACGGTCAACTTCAACACCGTCTACCCCGGCTACCTGCTGCTGTTCGGCGGCGAGCAGGCCGTGGTCTGGCCTGCGCACTATTGCGACGCATCCCAGGGCTTCGCCAACTGGGATTGCGGGCGCCAGCCCCTGAGCAGCGGCCCATACGTCTTGCAGGAATGGGTCAACGGCGATCATATGACCTTCGTGCGCAACGAGAACTACTTCGCGCCGGGCAAGCCCGCCATCGAAACCATCGTTGTGCGCATCGTGCCGGACGAATCCGTCCGCAAGACCATGCTGATCAACGGCGACGCCGACCTGGATATGTGGACGACCGAGGCCGTGATCGCCGACTTGCTGGGCCAGCCGAACGTGGTCGTCGAACCCAGCCCGACCAACCGCTGGGTAATGCGCATCTTCTTCAACCTGGCCGCCAAGGGGACAACCGACCCCCAGGCCACGCCCCACCCCATTTTGTCGGACGTGCGCGTGCGCAGAGCCATCCGCATGGCCATTGATGTGGACACCATTTCGAAGGAATTCTTCCTCGGCATGGCCCAGCCGGTCTGGACGGAGTTCTTCCGCGAGCCGTACAAGTGCGATATCCCACGCCCGAAGTTCGACCCGGAAGGCGCGAAAGCCCTGCTCGAATCCGCAGGGTGGACCGACACCGACGGCGACGGCATCCGCGAGTGTCACGGCTGCGAGACCGCTGAAGAAGGCTATGTGATGGAAATGGAATTCCTCACGTATTCCGATTACGGCGAGCCGCTCAACCTCACCCAGCAGTTCATCGCCGAGGAATTGCTCGCCATCGGCATCAAACTCAACCTGGGCGCCGTGGAAGGCACCGTGCTGTGGGCCTACTCCGCCGACGGCGGCATCGAACAGAGCGGCAACTTCGACATGGATATCTGGGACGACGGCTACTCCGGCATAGACCCGAACGACTACTTGTGGTCCTATTACTATTCTGAGGCGGCCATCCCCGATTACGGCTACAACTACGGGCGCTGGATCAATGCCGACTTCGACGCCCTGATGGACGAAGCCTATACACTCGACGAGGAATACCGCAAGGAACTCTTCTGTCAGATGGCCGAAATCCTGGAGGAGGAATTGCCCGAAGTGCCGCTGTTCACCACCGTCAACGCGGACGCGCACTCGGTCCGTCTGCAGGGCGTGCAGTCCAGCACCAACGACATCGTGACCTGGAACGTCGCAGACTGGACTATCGCCCAATAGTATGACAACCTACGTCGTCCGGCGCCTGATTCAGACCATCGGTCTGCTCTTTCTGCTCAGCGTGATTCTGTTCACGCTGGTGAATCTGGCGCCGGGCGGCCCGCTTGCAGGTCAGGGCCAGAGCCGCCACGTTGACCCGGAAAAGGTGGAACTGCTCAAACGACAGTTCGGCCTGGATAAGCCCCTGCCGACCCAGTACATCATCTGGCTGGTCGGCAACGACTGGATGAAAGTGGATATAGATGGAGACGGAGTCGCCGAAAGTTTCGGCACACGAAAAGGCGTCCTGCGCGGCGATTTCGGTTTCTCCTTCCGCACACGCAAGCCCGCCCTGGAGGAAATCGGCGAGCGCCTCCCCAATACCATTTACCTGATGACAATCACGATGCTGGCGGCGATTCTGATCGCCATCCCGATTGGCATCCTCTCCGCCATGCGGCAATATTCCGCCTTCGACATCACCGTCACCACATTCTCGTTCGCCGGGCAGGCCATCCCGGAGTTCTGGCTGGGATTGCTTCTGATTCTGATCTTCTATGCCTGGCTGAAGAATCCATTCACCGGAGACTCGCTTTTGCCCGCCGGCGGCATGACCTCCATCGGTGTCACGGGATTCGACCTCGGAGACCGAATCGTACACCTCATCCTGCCGGTCGCCACCGGCAGCCTGGGCTGGATCGCCTGGTATTCGCGTTTCCTGCGCTCCAGCATGTTGGACGTCATCCATCAGGATTATCTGCGCACCGCCCGTGCCAAAGGACTGCCAAACCGGCTCGTCATCTATAAGCATGCGTTGCGCAATGCTCTCATCCCGCTCATCACCTTGCTTGCTCTCGACCTGCCCTACATTTTCAGCGGCGCGATCTTCGTGGAGATCCTGTTCTCCTGGCCCGGCATGGGGCGGTTATATTACCAGGCCGCCCTGCAACGCGATTACCCCGTCCTGCTGGCCATCCTGATCATCGGCGCGGCCTTCATCATCCTTTCGAACCTGCTGGCCGACCTGCTATACGCCTTCCTCGATCCGCGCGTGCGCTACGACAAATCATGACATCGAACATTGCCGGGTTTTCTGTTGATGAGATCAAACGCCCCGCGGTCACCGCCGGGACCTCCGGTCTGGGCGCGGCGGTCTGGAAGCGATTCCGCAAACATCCGGTCGCGATCGGCGGCTCGGTCATGCTGGCCCTGCTGGCCCTGCTGGTCCTCCTGGCGCCCCTTTCGCCCTTCGACCCTGAATTGTCCACGATGGAAGAGCGTTACCAGCCGCCTTCCCTGCACCATATCATGGGAACGGATGCCCTCGGCCGCGATCTGTTCACGCGCATCCTCTACGGCGGGCGCATCTCGCTGACCGTCGGGGCGCTGGTGGTCGTCATTTCGGTCTCCATCGGCGTACCGGTCGGCGCGCTGGCTGGTTACTACGGGGGCAGGGTGGAAAGCCTCCTGATGCGCATCACGGATACCTTCCTCTCGCTGCCGCCTTTCCTGGTCTTGATCCTGTTGAGCGCCATCCTGCGCGAGGTGGAACTGCCAATCTTCGAGCGCAATAACGTGCTGACCATCGCGTTCGTCATCGGGATTCTCTCGTGGATGACCTTCGCGCGCATCGTGCGCGCCACCATCCTCACCCTGCGCGAACTGGACTTCGTGACCGCCACGCGCGCCCTGGGCGGCTCGGACCTGCGCATCATCGTTACACACATCCTGCCCAATTCCATCGGCCCCATCATCGTCGAAGCCACGCTGGAACTTGGCTATGCCATCATCGAGGAATCGGGGTTGAGTTTCCTGGGTTTCGGCATCCAGCCGCCCACGCCTTCCTGGGGCAACCTGCTGAGCAATGCCCAGGATCATTTGACCAAGTATCCCTGGCTGGCGATCTTCCCCGGCCTGATGATCTTCCTGACCATCATCTCGGTCAACTACATCGGAGACGGCCTGCGAGACGCCTTTGATCCATACAAAGTGCTGGAAAAAGTCGGCGAATAAAAAGGAGAACGATATGACCCATTCATACCCGCCGCTCGAACCATTACGCCCCGCCTATCGAATCCAGTATCTCACCGACGAACAACTGGACCAACTCAAGGAGGCCACACTCGAAATCCTGGAAAACGTCGGCGTAAAGTTTCCATCGGAAAAAGCATTGGCCGTCCTGGATGGCCACGGCGCGCACGTGGACAAAGCCACACAGATTGTCAAGTTCCCGCGCAGTCTCGTCCTCAAGGCCATGCAGACCGTGCCGCGCTATTTTGTAATGGGCGCGCGCATCCCTGAATATCACCTGCACCTGCAGGACGGCGTCACCTACTTCACCACCGACGGCTGCGGGGTTCAGGTGGTGGACCTCGACAGTCAGGCGGAACGCGCCTCCCGTAAAAGCGATGTCGCCATGATGGCGCGCGTCTCCGATTACCTGCCCTCGATTGCGTTCCTCTGGCCGATGGTCAGCGCACAGGATTTCGGCCGCGCCGCGCCCCTGCACGAGATCGACGCGTGCTGGAACAACTCGGTCAAACATGTACAGTCCGAGACCATCATGGGTGAACGCGAGTGCCGCTATGCCGTCGAGATGGCAACCGTCATCGCGGGCGGCAAGGAGGAACTGCGTAAACATCCCCCGCTCTCCCTGGTCGTCTGCACCATCGCGCCGTTGATGCAGGATCATCCCGGCATCGAGGGCGCAATGGTCATGGCAGAAGCGGGCATCCCGATCGGCTTCCTGGCTATGCCCACGCTCGGCACCACCGCACCCGCCACCCTGGCCGGGGCTTTTGCAATGGGCAACGCGGAGGTCATCAGCGCCGCAGTGCTAATGCAACTGGTCGCGCCGGGCGCGCCGGTCTTCCACTCGCTGATGCAGGCCTGGGCCGACCCGCGCACCGGCGGGTACGTCAGTTACCCGCGCGACGCACGCGGGCGGTACGGCTCCGTCGAGATGGCGCATCACTGGGGAATGCCTTCGCTCGGCGCATGTTATGGAACGGACTCCGTCGAGGCGGGGACGTGGCAATCCGCCGCCGAACCCGCGCTGGATCCCTTCCTGGCCGGCCTGACCAGCCCCGAAATCGTCACAGGCATGGGGTTGGCGCGCACTTACACCCGCCTGTACCCCGAACAGGTCATCCTCGACGACGACCTGTATCAGCGCGCCCGCGCTTACCTGATGCAGATGGACGTCAACGACGAAACGCTCGCGCTGGAAGCCATCCGCGACGTTGGCCCCGGAGGACATTTCCTCGGCCAGAAGCACACCCGCACGCACATCCGAACCTCCCTCGTGCGCGGCGTGACCCACGAACTAGACGAACGCAACAAATACCGCGACCCGCGTGAAGTAGCGCGCGATCGCGTCCGCTGGATTTTGGAAAATCACCAGCCCGATCCGCTGGAAAAAGCCAAACGAGACGAACTCACACGCATCCTGGCCGCGGCCGACAAGGAACTGGGGTGACGACAGAGTGCAAAGTCTCCCGACTTTGCCTCGACGCCATCAGCCCGAAAAGAGGCCTCATGCATTCCGAAACGCCTCCGCTCGAACCCATCCGCCCTAAGGGACATTTTCACATTCTCGACGAGGAGCAAATCCGCAGCCTTGCGAACGGGACGCTCGAAATCCTGGCAGAGACCGGCGTGCATTGTCCATCCGAAAAGTGCCTGAACATCTATGCCGAACACGGCGCGCAGGTGGACTTCGAAAGGCGCATCGTGCGCATCCCCGCGGACCTCGTGCTGGCCTCCCTTAAAACCGCGCCGCGCTACTATACCATGGGCGCGCGTTCCCCCTCCCACGACCTCGTCCTCGACGGCAAAACCATGTTCTGCGCCACCGACGGATGCGGCGTCGAGACGATTGACTTCGCCACGCGCGAGCGCCGCGCCTCCCGTAAAGAGGATGTGGCGACCATGGCGCGCGTCTCGGACGCGCTTTCGTCCATCGGGTTTTACTGGCCCATCGTCAGCGCGGCCGATCATCCTGCCACCGCGCCTCTGCACGAGCTGGACGCGTCGTTCAACAACACCGTCAAGCACGTGCAATCAGAAACGGTCATGGGCGAGACGCTGGGGCGCTACGCCGTCGAGATGGCGCGTGTGATCGCAGGCACCGACGAGAACATGCACAAGCGCCCGCCTCTTTCCCTGCTGGTCTGTTGTATCGCACCGCTCGGACAGGACAAGGAAGGCATGGAGTCGGCCCTGCTCTTTGCGGAGGCGGGTCTGCCGGTCGGATTCATGTCCATGGCAAACGTCGGCTCGACCGGGCCCGCCACGCTGGCCGGGACCGTCGTCGCGGGAGACGCGGAGATCGTCTCGGCAATGGTGCTGATACAAATGGCGCATCCCGGCGCGCCGGTCTTCCACTCGTTCATGCCGGGCGTGATGCACCCGCGCACCGGCGCGTATCTCAGTTCCACGCTGGAGGGCAGTCTGCTGTACCCGGTGGGCGTGGAGATGGCGCACCATTGGGGCGTGCCGACCCTCGCCGGCATTTTCGGCACCGATGCCATGGTGCCCGGCTGGGAATCGGCCGCCGAGGCCGCCTCCTCCCTCCTGCTCTGCGCGCTGGCCGGCGCGGAGACCGGCTCCGGGCTGGGGCTGGTCGAATCCTGCACCCTGCTCTATCCAGAGGCCATTGTCGTGGACAGCGACCTCTATCATCGAGTCCGCCTGGAAGCCGCTGGGCTGGATACCAGCCGCGAGGCGCTGGCGCTGGATGTCATCCGCGGGGTCGGTCCGCGCGGACTATTCCTCAAGCAACGCCACACGCGCGAGCACATGAGGGAAAGAAAATTCTCCGATTTGACCGCGCAGACCAACGGGTCCGGGCAGATGCGGGACCCGATCGAGGTGGCGCGCGAAAAAGTCGAATCCATCATCCGCGAGCATCATCCGCGGCCGCTGGAAGAATCCCAGCAGGCCGAACTGACGCGTATCCTGGCTGCGGCCGAGCGGGAGATCGGAGGCAGGAATGAATGATTTGCCTCTTTCTCCGGGAGCGGCCGGCTGACCTTCTGCAAGACCTCTCCTGGCGCAAGAGATTTTGGCGGACAAAATTCAACCGCCGCCCGAACCAATTCCCTGACAAGTGATTGTGAGTGAAGTGTGTATTTCATTTCACTCGGCGCCCAGAAAAGGATGCAGTTTTTATGGAAACCGTTTTACGCGTTCTATCCGATAATGAAATCGAACAGGTGCACGAGCGTTCGTTATCCCTGCTCGCCACCACCGGCGTGCGGGTGGATACCGAACGCGGCCGAAAAATCCTGAAAAAGGCCGGGGCGGATGTGGATAACAAAACCGGCATAGTGCGTTTCCCGCGTTCGCTCGTGGAGGAATGCCTGCGGCTCGCGCCGCGAAATTTCACATTGGGCGGCCGGCGGCAGGGCTGGAAGTTTGCCGTCAACAACAATGAGTGCACGCTTCTGGCCGACGGTGCGGCGGTGCACGTGATAGACAGCCTGACCGGCGACCGGCGGCCCGCCACCTTCGACGACTGGCTGAAGGCCACGCGCCTGATCGACGCGCTGGACGAAGTCGGCGTGTACTGGTCCATGGTCGAACCGACCTTCTTCCAGAAGACTCCCGCCGATTTCGTGCGCTACTGTCACGAAATGATCGCCAACTTCTCGAAGCATTTGCAGGATTGCTCGTACACCGTCGAAGAATCGCGCTGGCTGCTGGAAGTGCTGGGAACGGCTTTTGGCGGCAAGGAGGGGGTCAAAAAAATGAATCCGTTCTCGTTCCTGCTGACGCCCGTCTCGCCGCTTGTGATCGAGGCCGAGCATACCGACGCCTACCTCGAGACCATCGAATGGGGTCTGCCAGCCGCCATCATGCCCATGCCGCTGATGGGCGGCACAGCCCCGGCCAGCCTGATCTCGACTCTCCTGCTCGCCAATTGCGAAACCCTGGCCATGCTTTGTCTGATCCAGGCTGCGGCGCCCGGCACGCCAACGATCTATGCCGCCGCGCCGTCCATCATGGACCCGCTGACAGGCCGCTTCACCGGCTCGGAAGTGGAGCACGGCCTGCTGGGCGCGGCCGTGACCGAAATCGCGCGCCATTACGGATTAGCGGTGGAGGCGTCCGCCGGGAGCTCGAGTCACTACATGCCCGGCATCCGCACCGGCTACGAGCGCGCTCTGATCTGGGCCATCTCCAGCCTCTCATGGCCGGACCTGCTGGTGGGGCCGGGCCAATTGGGAGGCTCGATGTTCCTCAGCCTGGAGCAATTGATGATTGACGTGGAAATCTTCCGCCGCTGTGACCGTCTCTCGGACGGGATCAATACCCGCGTCGAGGAATGGCTCGAGGTGGAACTGGCGGCCGTCGGTCACGGCGGCAACTTCCTCGGCCGGCGCTCGACGCGGGAGGCCCTGCGAAGCGGCGAGGTGTACGTCAGCGACTTCGACGCGCGTGAGACCTACGAGACGTGGTCCGCGTCCGGCAAACCTTCCCTGCTGGAAGAATTGCAAGCAATGATCCAAGAGACGCTTGAAACACACACGCCCCTGCCTCTGGACGAGGACATCGAGCGCGAACTGAACCGTATCGAAGAACGCGCCCGGCAGGAATCACACAAAGGATAAGCCATGCGATTCCAATGCCAATTGCTCACCGACGCCGAAAAAGAAAGGATTCACGCAGACGCGCTGCGCGTCCTGTGGGAAGCCGGGGCGAGGTTCTACAGCCAGAAGGCGCTTCGACTGCTGGAGAAGAACGGCGCGCGCGTGGACTACGAGACGAAGACCGCGCACATCCCGAAGGAACTGGTGGAGCGCGCCCTGGCGACCTCGCCCAAATCGTTCGTGCTGGGCGCGCGCAATCCCATCCACGATTACCCCCTGCCCTCGCCGGTCTCCCGTTACGCCATGGACGGCACCGCCGCGTTCGCCCAGGACTTCCACACCGGCCAGCGCCGCTACGGCACCGACCGCGACAACGAATTCGCCATGCGCATCTTCCAGCAAATGGACATGGGCGTCATGGCCTGGCCCGCCGTCTCGTCGGAAGACCGGCCCGCACAGTCGCGCCCGCTGTACGAATGGTTCGGTATGTTCAAATATTGCTCCAAACACGGCCAGCACGAACTGCACACGGCGGAGCAGGCCTCTTATCTGGCCGAGGGGCTGACCGCGGTCATGGGCAGCGAAGACGAAGTCCGAGCGCGGCACGCCTACTCGCTCATCTACTGCCCGGTCGCCCCGCTCATGCACGACGGTCCCATGATGGATGCCTATTTCGAATTGGGCAGCCTGGATCTGCCCGTGATGATCCTGCCCATGCCGGTCACCGGCACCACCGGGCCGGCCAGCCTGTTCTCGAACATCTGCCTCGCAACCGCCGAAGGTCTATCATCCATCGTTGCTTATCAACTAGCCCATCCCGGCCGCCCGATGATCTTCAGCAGCGCCACCGGCTCGATGGATTTGCGCAACGGCGCATTCCTGGGAGGAACGCCGGAAATGGGATTAATGTCCGCCGCGCTGGTGGAGATGGGACGCTTCTACGGTCTGCCCGCGACCTCGGCCGGATGCACCGCCGACGCGCGCGGACCCGGCCCGGACGCGGTGCTGGAAAAACTGATCACCTCCATCACACCCGTCCTGGTGGGCTCGGACATCCTGGTCGGCTTTGGCTCCGTGGAAAGCGACCAACTGCTCGTGCTGGAACAGATCGTTGTGGACAATGAGATCGCCCACATGTGCGAGCGGATCGTTCAGGGCGTGGACTCGGGCCCGGAGAAATCGCTGGCCGAGGATATCATCCAGGTCGGACCCGGAGGCAACTTCCTCAAACGCAAGTCCACCCGCAGGCTGGCGCGCAGCGGCGAGACCTATCTGCCGATCCTGCTCGACCGTCACACCCTGGATCAGTGGCAGGAACTGGGACGCCCGGGCATGTACACCAATGCGCGGCAGAAAGTGGAGGAGATTCTGGCCGCGCCGGTGGAAGATCCGCTGCCGGGAGAAGTCGCCGCGAAACTGGACGAGATACTGGCAAGAGCAGACCGGGAACTCGAAGAATAATCAGAAATGCCGATCGTGCAATCCTCATCTTTCAACAAGGAGAAACATCATGTCAGAAGAACTTTTCAAACAAATGGCTCAAAGCATCATTGACGGCGAGGAGGAGACCGCCGCCGAACTAGCGAATAAAGCGCTGGCGGCAGGCGTTGATCCGCTGAAGGCCATCACCGACGGTTATGTCCCCGGCGTCAACGAGGTCGGCGATTCCTTCGCGTGCGGCGACGCGTTCCTACCCGAACTGGTGATGGCCGGCGAGGCCATGAAGGCCGCCATCGCCGTGCTCGAGCCGGCCATGAAAGCCGCCGGCGCCTCACGCCAGATTTTGGGAAAGGTCGTGCTGGCGACTGTCGAGGGCGACATCCACGAGATCGGCAAATCGCTCGTCGGGACGATGCTCACCTCATCCGGGTTCGAGGTGCACGACCTGGGCGTTGATGTGCCTTCGGATAAGATCCTCGCCAAGGCGGAGGAGGTCGGCGCGGACATCATCGGCTTGAGCGCCCTGCTGACCACCACCATGGTCAGGCAGAAGGAGGTGATCGAGCAGGTCGCCAAACGCGGGATGAAGGTCAAGGTGATGGTCGGCGGCGCGCCCGTGACCCGCGACTGGGTGCAAAAGATCGAAGCGGATGGTTACGCGGAAGACGCCATCAGCGCAGTGGAAGTAGCCAAGGAACTGGTGGGAGCAAAATAGCGACCAGTCTACGCGATAGCCTGCGCGACGCCTTCGATCCGCACAAGGTTTTGAAAGAAGCTGGGAAGTACTTAAATGACAGCGCCTGACAGCGCTGTCATTTTCTTCACGGAGTTACGTTCAAATAGAATGTCCAGCGGCCGATTTCTCCTTGCGGGTAATCTGAGAGACCATCATTGATGGTTTCATCAGTTATCATTGAATATTCAAACACGTGTTGTCCCTCCGGCCAGGAGCGGACAATACCGGAGCAACTACGACAATACAATCCCCTGTCATCTTGAAAATCAGATGTACGAAACTTGTTTAAAGATATAAGTTTGTCATCGAAAGCAAACGATATCGTAATATGTTCCCAATTCTGTTCGAGGATCTCCTGTGTAGTCGTGCACCATCCCCAAGTGATAACCACATCTTGATTCATTGAAATATCAATATTGTATTGTTCATCTGCCAGAGAACGCATAGTTGGGACGTCTCCTCGGTCCTCCAACTCGATCGGCTCCACCACGATGCCGCTCGGGCGGGTTGGGATGGAAGTTGGCCGTTGCGATGTGGGGGTCGGCCTCTGTGGCAGAGTAGGAACTTCCACCTGCGGCTGTTCAACCGCCAGTGGACTAGAACTCGCCGGACGGCGAAGCGCCAGAAAGGCAAACACTGCGGCGATGAAAACCAATCCACCAATGAGTCCCCAGGCCCAGCCGGGCATCCCTGCGCGTGCACTCGGAGGCTGGGGCGGCATGGCCTGTTGTGGAATGACAGGCGGCGCGGGCTGTGGAGGCTGGACGGGTTGGGAGACAGGCTGCACCGGCTGAGGCGCTGGCGGCGGAGGCTGTACCGGCACCGGAGGCGGCGCGGGTTGGCGGAGCCGCGTACCACAGTAACCGCAGACGTTGGCAGTGTCGGGGACAGTGCTATTACAGTTTGGGCATTGCATAGTAGAACCTCCTACAAGTCACAAGCGTGCACTAAGGCTGCACGTAGATCCACAATTCGGCAAATTCCAAAAAGATATCTGACGGATAGCCGGGCTGGTAAAGTTCAACGCGAAATGCCTCATACCCAGTCGGCGATGAAATCGCACCATCAAGACAGTGCGTTCCTTCATCTGCATCGCCGCTGTCCAAAATCTGATGGGGGCCGCTGGTATTCACACCATCTGATCCGGGTGAGGCGGGTTGGAAGTCATACAAGTAGAATTCATAGACGCCTCCTTCTCCGAAATACGTATCCGTAAATGTGTAGCAGAGTTGAACAGACTCTCCAATCTCATGGGTGCTGCCGTGACCGCCGGAGAAAGATAGCGAGACATGGGATGCAAATCGTTGCGGCGGGAACTCCAACGACTCCGATTGGTATTCGCATGCCAGGTTAAAGGGGTACGTGTCGCTGACATTGCCTGCCGCGTCGTATAGCTTGATGCGCAATGTATCGCTGAACGATGAGGATTCCGTGCAGAAATAGTAAAAACTTAGTGTGCCGCTGTATTGATCGCCCGAATCCAGTGAAAGAGGAGGTCCCGAATCAATGCGGCCCCACCTGCCATTATCAGAGGTAATCACCAACCGGTTGACATCGCCGTCGGCGTCTGTGAAACTCAAGCGGAAGTAGTGGCGTTCGCTGTCAGCGGGGATTGATGACGGGCCGCTTACCGAGGTAATGACTGGTGCGTACGTTATCGGACTGAGGCCAGCACAGGACAGGGCAAAGGTATAAGGTTCGCTCACATTTCCAGCGGCGTCATAGAGCAATAGCTGAAGGGTATCCGTGAACGATGAACTACCCGTGTTGCAACGATACGAGAATGTGGCTGTACCCGAGTAGCCGTTACCGGATTCCAAATAGTTCATTGGGTTGAAATCTATCGTGCCCCAAATTCCGTTCAGCCCATTGATGACCAACCGGTTGACATCGCCGCCTTCATCTGAGAAACGCACAGTGAAAGAATATTCCTGCCCATCAGCGGGAATTGATGAGGGGCCTGTAACCGACTCGATGATTGGGATAGTCGGCGCGGCAGGCTGGCCCTCAATCGGAATGTTCCCGCCGACGACTACGACGACGTAACGGCCAGTCGTGTCTTGTAACGCTTCGACTACAAATTCGCGTTCACCTGTTGCGCCTTTTAGGTCCAAATTTAAGTAGGAATCTGTAGAATGACCAACATAACTTCCTAATCGGGTGACCATGGAAAATCCCGCTATGTTCGACCCGTCATCACTGAAAAGGCCGCTTGCGGGATTCGAAAGATATAGATCCAGGCCGGCATCCTCCGAAATCACGTACACGCCCATGTCGCCCCCCTCCATTCCCCAGACATAGATACTATCCTTGTCTCCGACTGGAGAGATGCAAATGCCTCCGTCCGCAGATTCAAAGATGGCTACAAAGGCGCCTGGCTCACCATCACGGCTGTCCACATAGAAAATCCGCTCCCCGCCCTCGACCACAGTGAAATCAATCTGCGCCGAACGCCGGCTGCCCCATTAATCCCCATAGCCGGGAATTCCCGAAACCGAGTAGTTGCTGGCGACATCAGAATCATCATTACACATGAAGGGATTACCAGAAACACCCACCATGGGATCGAATTCTCCCATGCCTATCACAGTCACGATCCATTGCGAATTATCGGGAATACCCGTGAATCGAACAGGGATCGCGTTCGCGGTGTCGAAATCGGGACACTCCAGCAGTGGCACATGATACAAATCCGACGGATTTTCAGCATTACCCCTGGATATATCGTCGTAGGATTTGCCATGGATGGGCGAAGGTTCCGCCGCCATTGAAGTGCTCCAAAGTTCCACGCGGTCGCGTAAATCCGAGGGGGGCCGTCCACGCTCGCACTCCTCCAAGCCACCAAACGTGAAACCTGCGATTTCCCAACTCAACATGGTTTTTTCGCATTCTTCATGGCTGAAATAGGTTGCATGTTTGCTTTCGGCAACCCAGAGGGAATAGGATAGATCCTCGGTGCTAGGGCAGGTGGTGCCAAGATCGTGCCAAGTGAAATCCTCGATCTCTTTTACAAAACCTGCGAACTCAATGACTTCATTGGTTGCCGTACCCAACACATTACCCAAGTCTGGCTTCAAATCCACATCCTTATGTTTCACTGTCCGTCCGGCATAGAACTGAAAATGCGGATCCGTTGCCCCACAGCGCCCATAAGCATTATCAGTTGGCAACAAGCCGATAACGAATCCCTCGTTGTCTCCGGGATGCGTGCCCCCATACCAGCGTCCACCATCGTAAGAGAAGACTAAAGTGTACACAATCTCGACCCGATCAGCATCTTCGAGGTTGTCGATCAGCGCATGATCGCGGTATGGGAATACTTTAGCCACCACACGCTTGATCTCACCACATTTTTCATCCTTGGACATTTGTAAATAGGGCATCCATGCCTGTGCTAACGCGAGGAAATCTTCCTTTCCTTGAGGAGCCTGGTAACCAGATTTTGGGTATTCCGGTGTGCCAGTCCCGCTCGACCCCGAGCCGGGACCGGGCTCACCCTGCGGTCCGCAAACTTTTTCAAAATCGTAGTGTAGCGCAATCCATTCGACCATTGCTTCGCCTTTTTTGTAAACCCAACGCCCGCCCTTGACGGATTCGTCCCAGACAAACATGCCTACATCTTTGGTTTTTACCAGCACGTACTTGGTGCCATCCCAGACCCACTGGCCACCGTCCACCACTTGTTGCCCCACCCACACACTGGTGTCCACTGTTTTATTGGCGACCCACTTCGTCCCATCCCACGTCGCGTCGGCCGCGTTTCCAAGTTGCTCGCCCGCCCATTCGGTCGCATCTTTTCCACTGTCGTAAATGCTCACCACGCCGTCCCGCCCCAATTCACCCACTTTTGTCCCAAGACTTATGATTGTACCGAGGCCAAAGCCAGGCGGAGGCATGACACCCGGACCAAGAGACATGCCGTCGAGACGGATAGGCAAGTTTGCGACCTGTGCCAATTCGGTGATAAGGGGAAAGCCGGTGATGACGCTGTTGTCAATCATCGTGACCACGCCACCCATGAAAAGGATTTTATAACCTTGATATTCGGCGATTATTGGGCGGCCATCGTTAGGATTCTCGTTTGGATTGGTAAGGTCTACAGAAAAAGTTGCCGCGTCGCTGAGAGTAACATCCTCCGGGGCGAAGGTCGGAACCTGCACAGTTGTATCTACCATTGCGATTGGCAGGACGCCATCTTCGAAATCCTCCGCGCTGGGTGGACTCTGTTCACTCCAATCGGACTCTACAGCCTCAGCGCTAGGTAGATTTAACTCGCTCGGAAGGCCCGAGAACCAGCCGCTGGTCCAGCCGATCAAACCGACAACGAACACAAGAATGAGTACACCAATAGTGGAAAGAAAAACCATTCCAGGCCTGAACAGCGCCCGCGAAGGAACCTTATCCGAATGGTCAGGATGCACTTGAAAAGAATACCCGCAATTCTCACAGAATCGATTTACAGCGGGATTCTCCATCCCACAAGATGAACACACAATACGCGCTGGAGCCACCTGCACAAACAATGGATTTCCACATTATTGATCGCAATATCGGGTATCGAGCGGATTCATCGCCCCGCAATTCGGACAACTCCTCCCGCTGGCTTGCTGGGGCTCGGGCACAGCAAGTGGATTTCCGCAGTTTTCACAAAAGCGGACGTCGGGGCGATTCTCAAATGCACAGGCCGGACATTTCATTGAAGTATTCTCCTGAATAACTCATCAGGGAATGAGGCAGAAACCCTGAGGAAGTTCTCCCGCCGGGTAAAAAACCGAATAGGCTCCGCCCATACAAGCACACCATGCCTGAAAGGCCATTAAATCAGTATTACTTGGCGCGCCCCCGCAGGAGTTCGATGATGTTCCGCCCACGTAAGCGGGAACGTCCGTCCAGCCGGTATGATAGATCGGAGAGGAACAGCCGTTCACAGACAGGTCAAATGTGCGCGCTGAATTGGCGTAGCCGGAGGGCAGGTCAATCGAGCAATAGAGTCGCTCCTTATATCCCTCGATAAACCGACAATCATTGGTTGTCATGTCCCCGATCTTGGCCGAATAATTCCAGGGTTGAGAATCGCCACTGATCTTCTTCTCCAGTCCCGGCACGCCGCCCGGCATTTTCACATAAAATTGCAACGGCGCGCCTGAGATCCAATCCAGGTAAATCACCTTTATTTCAAGATCAATAAACAAACCGCAACGATCAATTGTTTTTGTCGAGGGCGCGACTGTCGGCTCGGATGATACACGGGTCGGAGAACGAGTCGGCGATGGTTGAGGCGCCACGGGTTGCTGGCCTGCGCTCTGTGGCGTTGCCGTCACATAGATGACAATGGGAGGTTGAGTCGGCTGAACTGGCTGAGGCGGAGAAAAAAAGCCCATCCCGCCCATAAAGACAAAAGCGCTAATACCTATGAAAAGCATACCCAATGCCAATATCCCAAACAGAATGCCTGATACAGATGATTTTCGCCCGGTATCCCGATTAGACGCAGCAACCATTGGAGACTGCTGCGCAACAAGAAATGTCGTCCCGCATTTTCCGCAAAAACGTGCCCCCGCGCGGTTGTGAGTCCCGCAAACAGGGCAAACTTGCATGGCAGGTTGAATAACAAGGGATGGAGAAAAAACAGCGGCCGGCAAGGCCGCCCCACAACTCTCGCAGAACTTCACCCCCTCCCGATTCTCAAAACTGCATGAAGGACACCTCATGCTCAGCTCCTTTGGTGATAGGCTGGCGAGACATCCTTATTTCTAAAGTAGTAACCGCGAATTTATGTTTAATATACAGGAATTGCCACCTTGCAGACAGTGACTTTTGTCATCATTTTTCTTTGGTTGACACCCCCTGACTTTACCAGTATAAGGGACGCCATGAATCGTCCCCTGCGCCTCCTGCTCGGACTGGGGCTGGCCGCCGCTATTCTGGCGTGCAGTCTCATCCCCGGCGGGACTGTCCCACCCCTGCCCTTCGGCCCGACTTACACTCCAAGTCCCACGTTCACTCCCACCGCCACCCTGACGCCGACGCCAAGCCCCACGCCGATTCCCGAGGTGCGCGTCGAGAGCGGCGACCACGCGTTGTTCAACGGCGATTACGACTTGGCGCGCGCCGAATACCAGCAGGCATTATCCGAATCCACTGACCGCGCCGTGCAGGCCGCAGCCATGTGGGGACTGGCGCGCACCGCCTACGAAAGCGGCGATTACGAAGGCGCGCTCGTCCACGGCACGGTTCTCATCAATCAATATCCCGATACGCTCGAAGCCGCCCGTGTGCATTTCCTGCTCGCCGAGGCCTACACACAACTTGGCTCATACCAATCGGCCGCGAGCGAATATGGGATCTATCTGTCCCTGCGCCCCGGCGTGCTGGACGCCTATGCGCTCGAATTGCAGGGCGATGCCCTGTACGCAAACGCCAATTACGCGGAAGCCCTGGGCGCGTACAACGCCGCGTCACAGGCTCCGCGCCTGGACGACAGCATCTTGCTTCAACTCAAAATCGCCGAGACGCGCGCCGCCATCGGCGATTATGCCAACGCCCTCGTGTTGTACGACACCGTCTTCGCCGCGACCACCAACGATTACATCAAGGCTCAAATTGATTACCTGGCCGGGCAAATTCATCTCAAACTCGGCCAGACGGATTTGGCGTATCAACGCTTTCTGCATGCGGTCGAAAACTACCCCCTTTCCATTTACTCCTACAACAGCCTCGTGGAACTGGTCAACGCGCAGGTGCAGGTCAGCGACCTCGACCGCGGGCTGGTGGATTATTTTGCCGCCCAGAGCGGCGCCACCGGCTACGATGTTGCTCTCGCTGCGCTGAATCGCTACCTCGAAGCAGGCTTGGACTCGGACGGCACCGCGCGCTATTACCGCGCCCTCACCCTCAATGCGCTGGACCGTCACGAAGAGGCCATTCAGGATTTCACAACTTTTATTTTGAGTTATTCCGCCAACAGCAATTGGACCGAGGCGTGGAGCGAAAAGGCCTTCACGCAGTGGGCGGTCATCGGCGATTACCAATCCGCCGCGCAGACCCTGCTGGATTTCGTGGCCGTCGCCCCGTCCAGCCCGGTGGCGGCAGACTATTTGATGGACGCGGCGCGCATTCTCGAGCGCGACAACCGTCTCGCCGAGGCTGCCCAGACCTGGGAGCGCGTCGCGGACGAATACGGCGGCCAGCAGGCGATCGACTCCATCTTCTTCGCAGGCATCACCTATTACCGCCTCGGAGACTACGGCCGCGCCCTCGCTGTCTTTCAGCGCGGATTGACGACAGCCATACAGAAATACGACCAGTCGCGATTCCAGATGTGGATCGGCAAGTCACAGGAAAGACTTGGGGACGCGGCCGCGGCCCAGGCCGCCTGGCAGCAGGCCCAAAGTCTCGACCCGACCGGCTACTACAGCGAGCGCGCCCGCGATCTGTTGCTGGGACGCGTCCCGTTTGCCGCGCCGTCCATCATCAATCTCGATGTTGATCTGAGCGCCGGACGCGCCGAAGCCGCGTCCTGGGTGCGCGTCACCTTCGGTCTGCCCGCCGATACAGATCTCTCCTCGCCGGGCGCGCTGGCCTCCGACCCGCGTTTCATCCGCGGCACGGAGTTGTGGGCGCTGGGACTGTACAGCGAGGCGCGCCTCGAATTCGAGAGCCTGCGAAAATCCGTCGAAAGCAGTCCAACCGACAGTTTCCGCCTCGCGAATTATTTACTCGACCTTGGATTGTATCGCTCCGCCATCTTCGCCTCGCGCCAGGTATTGACCCTGGCCGGGCTGGACGAGCAGACCAGTTCGCTGGCCGCGCCGCGTTATTTCAATCACGTGCGTTACGGGTTGTATTACAAGGACCTGGTGCTCCCTGCCGCGGCCGAGAACGGATTCGATCCGTTGTTCCTGTTCAGTGTGATGCGGCAGGAGAGCCTGTTCGAGGGCTTCGTGCGCTCCGCCGCAGGGGCACACGGCCTGATGCAAATCGTCCCCTCGACCGGCGCCAGCATCGCCGCAGACCTGGGCTGGCCGGTCAATTTCCAGGCCGATGATTTGTATCGTCCAATTGTCAGCGTGCGGCTGGGGACGCATTATCTCAACACCAACCGCGCCCTGCTCGAGGGAGACATGTATGCTATGCTGGCCGCGTACAACAGCGGCCCGGGCAACGCCGCCGTCTGGCACGACCTGGCAGGAGGCGACCCCGACCTGTTCCTCGAAATCGTGCGCTTTGCCGAAACGCGCGATTACATTCGATTCATTTACGAGATTTACAATATCTATCGCACAATTTACAGCCCCGTCAGTTAAACAACGCGACGGTCGCCTTCGAGGCGACCGTCGCGTTACCGTCTCACCCGGCGGCGCGCAATGTTTGGGGCAGTAACCCCGCGGCCTCTTCCACCTGGCTCGTCGAGCACGAAAACGCAAAGCGGATGTGCCCCGCGCCGGCCGCGCCGAATGCCGAGCCGGGCGAAGAACCGATGCCAGCCGAATCGATCAGGTAATTGGTCATGGACCAGTCGTCGGTCTTTCCGTCATAGCCGGGCCAATCGGGCTGGATGCGCGCCCACAGATAGAACGCGCCGCTCGGCTTGAACGCCTTCACATAAGGCGCTTCTTCCAGCGCGGCGAATAAAATGTCGCGCCGTTTCTGATATTCGAATGCCATCGCCCGCGTCGCCTCCTGCGGACCGCTCAACGCCGCGGCCGCGCCATACTGCGCCACCGAGTTGACGCCGTTGATCGTGCACCGCACCAGTTTCTTGATGCGTTCGAGCAGCCGGGTATCCGTCACGACCACGTAGCCCATGCGCAACCCGCTCATGGCGTAGGTCTTGGACATCGAAAAGGTGGTAAGCGTCCGTCCCTGCGCGGCGGGCAGGGATCCCAAACTGACATGCTGCGCCCCATCGAAGATGACGTGCTCATAAGCCTCGTCGCTGACCAGGAACAGGTTGTGTTTTTCCGCCAGCGCGGCAACGGCCTCCAGAGTGGCGCGCTTGGACACTGCCCCGGTCGGGTTGTGCGGCGTGTTGACGAAGATGGCGCGCGTGCGCGGCGTGATGGCAGACTCGATCTCGGTCACATCGTACTGGTAGCCGTTCCCGGGCCGCAACGGAACCGGGACCGGGGTCCCGCCGCCGAGGCGGATGTTCTCGGCAATCTCCGTCCACATCGGGTCGGGCAAAATTACTTCGTCGCCCGCGTCGAGCAGGGCGCGGAACAAAATATACAATCCGTGCATCCCGCCGTTCGTCACAACGACATGATCCGCATCGGGAACGTGCAGGCCGTTTTCAGTCGTCACCTTGCGCAGGATCGCCTCGCGCAACGCGGGAATCCCCGTCGAGGCCGTGTAATGAGTCAGTCCGTCGCGCAGGGCTTTCTCCATCGCCTCGCGCACGTGGACGGGAATGTCGAAAGACGGATCGCCCGATTCGAGCCGCAGCACCTTTCGGCCGCGCGCCTGCTGTTCGAGCAGGCGGTCGCGCACCTGAACAATCGCCCCCAGTGAAACCGAGTCAACGATGTGTGTCATATCTGCTCCCTCCGGCCTCCGCAGGCCAGTTAAAATTTCTGCGATTATACACGCAAGCGAGAAAGCGACAAGAAAACTGGCCGCTGATTGCGGCCAGTTTGGCTATTTCAAGTGCCCGACGATTCGGTTGTGAACCGTTTCGGCGTCCATATCCAGCACCGACACCAGTTTGTCGCGGCCCGACGCGCCGGCCACAACTTCGATCCGCGATTTCGGCACGCCCAGCACTTCCGCCAGGAACTTCACCAGTTCCTCATTGGCGGCGCCCTCCACCGGAGGAGCCTTGATATGAATCTTCACCGTCCCGTCGCTTTGCACTTCGACGATCTCGTTGCTGCTCGCCCGCGGCGTAACGCGCACCGCCAGCGCGGCGCCCTTCCTCCCACCGTGTAAACGAAATTTTCGCGGCATGGCTACCTCAACGCAAACATGAAATTGACCAGCGCGATCCGCAAGACTTCGATCAACAGGATCAGCACCAGCGGGCTGAAATCGAACACGCCCACCAGCGGCACCACACGGCGGATCGGATTCAACAGCGGGGCAACAATGTTGTCAATCGCGCGGCGCACGGGGTGATACGGATCGAGAAAGAATGAAAGGACGGACGAAAGAATCACCAGCAGGATCAGCAACTGGGCGAAGACGTTGACCAATCGAATCAGAATATCCAAACATCACCTCGCGTCATTCCCGACTTTGGGCGGGCGCGGCCCCAAGATGGCCGTCCCCACCCTGACGAGCGTCGCACCCTCCGCCACTGCCGCCTCGAAATCGGCGCTTGTGCCCATGGAGAGTTCGCTCCACCCGGCCTGCGGAAAACGCTCTGCCAAATCGTCGCGCAGGCGGCGCAGCCGTTCGAAATAAGGGCGCGTCTTTTGCGGGTCCTCCTCGAGCGGCGGCATGGTCATCAGCCCGCGCACCGACAGGCGCTCCAATTTTAGCACGGCTTCCACCTCAGACAAAAGGTTCGCCCATTGCAATTCGTTTACAGCCTGCCAGCCATATTTGCTCGTCTCGCCCCCAACATTCAGTTCCAGCAGGACAGGCAGGGTCACCCCTCTTTCGCCCGCAAATCGATTCAGGCGGTTTGCCAGCTTCAGGTTGTCGAGCGAGTGCATCAGCGAAAAATTGCCGGGAATCAAGTCCGCCTTGCGGCTCTGCACGTGGCCGATCATGTGCCACTCCACGCCGGGCCGCGGGCCGATGGCGCCCATCTTCCCTGCGGCTTCCTCGGCGTAATTCTCGCCAAGAAGCCTCACTCCTGCTTCGAGGGCGGCCTTCACCACTTCCAGCGGCTGGGACTTGGTCACCACCACCAGCCGCGTCGAGCCGGGGATGCGTCCGCTGGCGCGTTCGGCGGAGGTGATTCGGTCCAAGGTCTGCTGGTATCGTTCTTGGATGGAGGCGACGAGAGATTCCATGCCTGTATTTTACGATCACGATTTTGGACGACAGGCCATCTGACACCTGCCTACGAAAGAGCCAGGAGCATCCCAAACCTGCCGGTGCGTCCCTTCTCGGCGCGGTGCGAGAACCAGTCCTCCAGATGACAGGCAGTGCAGATTTCGGCGGTCTCTATCTGCCCGACGCCTGCGCGTTCGAGCAAAAAGCGGTTGGCCGCCCAGAGATCGAAACGCACGCGTCCCTCATGCGATTCGAGCAAGTCGTCCGCGTTCCTGCCAAATGTCTGCCTGACATGCTGTATGACGTCCTCGCCGATCTCGTAATGATCGGGGCCGATGGAGGGGCCGATGGCAGCGCGGACATCCTGCGGGTTCGAGCCGTAGCGCGCCCGGAGGGACGCCACCGCCGCGCCGGGCACGTCCCGCACCGTGCCCAGCCAGCCCGCATGCGCCGCGGCAACAACGCCCTTGCGCGCATCGTGGAACAACAGCGGCACGCAGTCCGCGAAGCGCATGGTCAGCGTCAAGCCGGGGCGGTCGGTGGTGATGATGTCGGCTCTCTGATATTGCGCCTGGCCGCGCGGCGCGTCGGCGTGGACCACGTCCGCGCTGTGGACCTGCCACACGTCGAAGAGCGAATCGGGGTCGCGTCCCAGGGCGCGAAACGCGCGGATGCGGTTGGCGCGCACGTTGGGCAGTTCATCCCCAACGCTCCCGCCCATGTTGAGCGATTGATACGGCGCGGGGCTGACTCCGCCGCGGCGCGTGAATACCGCGTGCGGCAGGGACGCGAAGAAGTCAAAGGTGAAATAACGAATGCCGTCTTTTTCGTGGAAAGGCATGGTTCAGGGCGTCTTGAGCACCGCGAACTTCTTGGCGAAGAACTGGCGCGTCTCCTGCATGGATTCTTCGATGTTGGGATAGGCGAACCAGGCCGTGCACAGACCGAAGATCCCGCCGGTGAACACGCGCAGGAAGGGCGTGGATTCGCGATACGGCAGGAGCGAGGCCAGAAATTCCCAGTTGAACTGACTGAACAACTGCGAAAATCCATCCAGCCCGATGGGGCCCAGGCCAAGCACCAGCCACAAGGCCCAGTGCAAGGGCGGGAGGCGGCGGCGCGTCAGGCCGAAGATCAAGCCAAACAACAACATGCCGCCGTATATAGCCACGTCGCGCTCGCATAACGCAACCTTGTAGCCCACGACTTCATTGCCCGTGAATTGGCGGGCGTCAAGGCGCGAGAGGCTGGCGGGATCCTCCAGGTTTGAGATGCCCGTAGCCTCTTCAAAAGTTATCACGTCGGGCACATTCGCCTCAGCCAGCGGATAGAAGGCTTGCTCTCCAAAGAGAAAAAACGAACGAAAACCGAATTGGTGGCACAACGGACTGTAGATCGCGTAGATCACACGCGCGGGAACAGGCGCGCCAAATTTCATCAATACGGGAGCCAGGAACGGCACACCGACGTAGAGCAGGATAAGCGCGTTCAGCAGGAGCAGATAATGGCGCGACAACCAGAACGAAATGCGGTCGGCCAGGGTGAAGTTCTGCCCTCGCTTCACGCGGGACTGATAGCGTTCGCCGCCGATCCGCTCCAATTGACCGCGCCGGTCGATTGCCGCGCCGAGGGTCATGTGCAATTGCTGTTTCGTGATCGGCGCCTTGAGGCTGTACGGCCCGATCTCCACGACGGGAATCTGCCCGCCGAACGCCTTTTGCAGGGATGGGTCCGAGTCGATGTCCACCTCGACGAGGCGGTGCGGGAGTTGCGCCTCCAGCGATTGCAGGTCGGCCTTGACTTCGTCGCACAGGCCGCAGTCTTTGCGGGTGTAGAGGGTAACGGTAAGCATGGCAGACTGGATTCCGCGTCGAGGCGGCCTACAGGCCGAAGTCCACCCATAGACCGTAGCGCGCCAGCAGTTCGAACGTCCCGGCGAAGAGCATGATTCCCACGATCACGAGGATCACACCCATGGCAATTTCCACGTAGCGCATGGTCTTGCTGTATTTTTTCAAAATCGTGGAGACCCAGCCGATGCCGAGGGCGGCTACCAGGAACGGGATGCCCAGGCCGGCCGAATACGCGGTGAGAAGCGTGGTGCCGACGGTCAAGTCGCCGCCGTTGAAGGCAAGCGTGAGGATGGCGCCCAGCACCGGGCCGACGCAGGGTGACCAGCCCGCCGAGAAGAACACGCCCATCAACGCCGATGAAAGATAGCCCAGTTTTCGGTCCGGCATGGAATGGACGCGTACGTCGTACTCGAGGAACGGGATGCGAAAGATGCCGATCATATGCAGGCCGAAGAGGATGACCACCACGCCGCCGATCTTCGCCAGCCATGTGCGCAGTTCATATAGCAGGGATCCGAGGGCGGAAGCCGCCACACCCAGCGTGACAAAGACAACGCTGAATCCCAGCACGAAGGCCAGGCCGTGGCTAAATGTGATCCAACGATTGGACTCGGACGCCTCGCCGCCCGCCGCGCGCCCGCCGAGATATCCGACGTACGCCGGGACGAGGGAAAACACGCAGGGCGAAAGGAAGGACGCCAGTCCCGCCAGGAACGCCCAGCCAACAGTCACGTTCGCAATGTCCATAAGATTCCTCTAAACGGTTTTTCGCACCGAGGTGACTTTCGTGCCTACCTCGGGCCAGGTCAACTGTATTTCGCTTTGCTTCAGCGAGACGTGGGGAGTCGTCCAGCGAAAGACCCATTTGGCGTCCTCGGGCAGGAGGTTGATACAGCCGTGCGAGCGCGGCGTGCCGAAATTATTATGCCAGAACGCGCCGTGGATGGCGATGCCTCCTGTTGCAATGAAAGTCGTCCACGGAACGGCAGGGGTATCGTATCCCGCGGCGTTGGCCTGCGCGTTGGCGCCCATCGCAATGGACGGCATCTTCCGAAACGCGTACATGTCGCCGACGGGCGTCTCGTACTTATCGGTCCCGGATTGCGATTCCAGCAATCCCGTGGACGTGCGGCAGAAATACACCTCGGTACTGCCCTCGAAGCAGGAGAAGGTCTGGTATGTAATGTCAACGCGGATCGTTTTTTGGGCGGGATCCACGTCCGGGCTGATGGGCGCGACGTCCGCCTCGGTCAACGGGCGCAGGGCCGCCGCCTCCACCCAGAACATGTCGCCGTAGCCGTAGCCGTGACCGAAGTCCTCGTTGAAACGATAATAGATGACGCCGTTCTCATTCTTGACCTGGTCAATCCACACTACCTGACCGTAATACAGTCGCGGGTTGACGCCGCGCGTCGAGAGCATGGTCTGAGCCCACGGCGAGCGGATGGGCGGGTTGGCGATGAGCAGGTCCGCGTAAGGGACGGTCACCTCGGCCCAGAAGCCGGGCTCGCCCGCGGGGACGGCGTCCAATGGTGCGTTGGGCAGGTTGCGCACGGGCTGAACGTTCGGAGAATAAATATAACCCTGCGGAGTCTCCACCCAGCGCTGGTTGATCACATTCGCGTTACGGAACGGGCTGACCGTCTCCCGATTCCATTCCACGACGTTGTCTTCGTACAACCTGCCGACGACGGACGCGTCGAAACTGGGCTGGGACATCACATCGGTCGCAAATAAAACGCGGCCAAGACGTTCCGCAGATGGGAATTGCGGCAGAGGCAGGGCGCGTTCCAGCGGGCGCAGGGCCAGCGCACTGAGGCCGAGGCCGGTGAGTTTGAGAAAGTCGCGGCGGGAAAGACGAGATCGTTTCATTGTTTAGTTTCGGGTAAGGATAATCGTAAAGAAGCGCGGCGTCAACATACGAATAAGACGCCCTTAATCTGCGAAAAATTTCTCCAGCGCGCGCAGGCAATCCGCACTGACCTTGTGGCCCACGTCGGCTTCGCAATACGTCACCTGCGCGCCGGCGCGTTCCAGCGCTTCGATGGACAGCCTCGCCTTGTCCACAGGCACCAACTCATCCTGCGTGCCGTGCGCGACGAAGAAGGGCTTGCCTTCGAGCGGTCTCTGTGCGATGAACGATTCGGACTCCAGCGGCATGAAGCCCGCCAGAATACCCGCCCTGCGGACGCGCGACGGATACAACAACGCCAGCGCGTTGGTCACCGCCGCGCCCTGACTAAAACCCATCACATCGAACTGCGCCGCGTCCACGCGGACCGTGGGCACGTACGCGTCCACGAGGCGGATCAGTGCCTCGGCCGCCGGGCGGAAGTCTTCCAGCGTGGGGGCGCCGTGTGTGCCCGGACGCGGCGCGCGCCAGGTGTAGCCTTTCTCCTGTGCGGCGCGCGGGGCGCGCGGCGCAAGCATGTAATAACGCGGCGGAAAATTGCGCGCGAACACCCACATCGAGTTCTCGTCGCCGGTCCAGCCGTGGATGAGGAGCAGGAGGCGCGGCGGCGTCTCGGTTGCGGGATGCACGCGCAGGGTCCAGGATTCGAACGTGACCAGGTAGGTCTGAAACTGGGTCATTTGGGGCGCGCGCTCTTCAGAATCTTGTCAATGGCGTAGAAGATCAAAACGATCAACAGCACGACCGCCACGCCGCCCGACATGCAGGTGAGGGCCAGCCCGGCCGCACCCGTGCCATAGATCCACCAGATCAATCCGCCGCCGACCAGAAAGAGAATCAGAATCGCGCCGACGACCAGACGGCGGTCGGTTTGTTTGGCGTATTCACGCAGGTCTCGTTTCACAGAACCTCCTGCAACAGAAAGATAACCAGAAGAATGCTCGCGTCGGCCGTCACATGGAACAGGCTCGGCGTGAGCAGGGAGCCTTCACGGCGGGCCACCTGCCGCAACAGCCAGCCGACAGATGCAAGCGCTAAAAATATAAAGCCCAGCCAGAACCATCCAACAAACAAAAACACGACGAACAAATGAAAGCCTGAGAACCAAAAGTCGCGCAGGATCGGCAGGCGTGAGTCGTCGCCGAGCCAGCCGCGCCAGTACAATTCTTCCAGCCACGGATTGACGAGCGCGGAATACAGGATGAACGGCGGCCAGGTGCGGGCGTTCAAGCCCCAGGCCAGCAAAGTCGGATGCAAAGCGGGTGAGACCTTCGCGAACGGCCAAAGCGCGAAAACGCCAACACCCGCCAGCAATCCAACTGCGGCGCCAATCAGCGCGCGGTAAGGGTTTTGAATTCGGAAGCGCCCGGTGATGTGCCACTCGCCGGTCAAAGCCAGCAGTATCAGAATTCCAAGATGATAACCGAGCAAGGCAGTCCACGCGCTTCGCGCCGCGAACAATCCGAAGCCGACTGCGATGCAGGGCATCAAAATTCCGATGACCTGAAGCGGGTTTTTCATACCTTGCGCCGGAAGGAACGAGCCAGCCGGGCCGGCCAAGCCGCGGCGCGGCGCAGGTCGGGCAGGACCTCGTCAACGGCCTGTTCTCCCAGTTTCGCCACAGCCGAGACATCCACTTTATCGAGAAGTTGAATCTGGCTGACCTCCGGGCGCACGATCACCTCCGGGGCGTCGGCCTGCAGGCGCAGTTCGGTCAATTCGCGGCTGGAAATATCCAAAGCCCGCATGAAGATCTCGAAAGCCTGAGCCAGCCGGAACCCGGTCAGGCGGCGGGCAATGGGCGCGGGCAGGCCGGGGATAGTCATATTGTGCGAATGGGTCGGCGCGCCCACCGGGCTGGAAAGCACCACGGCCACCACCGGCAGGCCGGGCGCGAGCCCGCGCGCAACGGAAACAGGCACCGGGTCGAGCGTGCCGCCGTCCACCAGGTCCAATTCACGAATGCGGCGCGGCGGGAAGATCGAGGGCAGGGCAATCGTCGCCAGCACCGCGTCGCGCAGTAAACCTTTGTTCAGAATGACCTCGCGGGCAGACTTTAAATCCACCGCGGTGACCGCGCAGGGCAGGCGCAGATCGTCGAAGGTCTTGTCGCCAAGCGACTCCTCGAGAAACTTTGTGACTCCAGCCAGCCCGAGCAGGGACGGGCCTTCGCCGGAGCCTCGAACGAACAGCCGCGACTGGTCCACTTTGCTGAAGCGCGCCTCGATCTCATCCGGACTGAAGCCTGCCGCGTAGAAAACCGCGACCAGCCCCCCGAAACTGGTCCCGGCAACCGCGCGGACGCGGAAACCTTCCTGTTCGAGCCGGCGCAGAACGCCGATGTGGGCATTGCCTTTCGCCCCGCCGCCGCCAAGTGCCAATGATATGTCCATTGAAGGGTATTATACTCATTTAGAATGGGGCGCGATTTTCAGGTAATCCTCCACAACTCTTTCTGAAGCGCCGAGACGAGAGCGTTCACATCTCGACGCGCGTTATATCCCTGAAACGAGACGCGGATCAATTTCTGTTTGTTCCACTCAAATAACGGAACTTCGATGTGGTATTCATCATACAGACGCGCCTTGAGGACAACAATGTCGGCATCCGCTGGCAGGGGCGCGCTGACCATTTGCCCGAACCAGCTGTCGTCCGCGTGAAGCGAGGGCAGGGCAGTCAAATTACAAACGCGGCGCTGTACCTCTCTGGCTAATTTATGGCACGCGGCGCGGACCTTATTCCAATCATGCTTTTCCTGAAACTCGATCGCGGCGGGCACGGACAAGAACGCGGCCAGGTCGCGTGTGCCCCACCATTCGTGATGGTCAATGAACTGTGAGCCGCTTGGCATCTCAGACTCGTAGCCCCACGAGACGACCAACGGCTTGAGCAAGTGCTGGGACTCAGGTCGGGCGTAGAGAAAGCCCGCGCCCTTCGGCGCGCACAGCCACTTGTGCAGGTTGCCGCCGTAGAAATCCGCGCCGAGCGAATCGAGCGCCAACGGAATCTGACCGGGCGCGTGCGCGCCGTCAACCACCGTGAGGATGCCCGCGGCGCGGGCGCGCTCGATGATTCCCTTGATGGGGAAAATAACAGCGGTCGGTGAAGTGATATGGCTGAGGAAGATGACGCGCGTGCGCGGCGTAACCCCGCGCCATAAGGCTTCGACGAATTGCTCTTCACTGGTCAGAGGAACAGGAATCGGTTGATTGACATAAACAAAGCCGCGTTCCTTCGCAAGAAAACGCCACGTGCGGTCGAGCGCGCCATATTCGTGATCGGTGCTGAGCACTTCGTCGCCGCGGCCGAGTTCAAGCGAACGCGCCGCGATGTTCAGGGCGATGGTCGCGTTCTGGGTGAAGACCACATTCTCCGCCCGTGTGCCGAGATACACAGCCAGCGCCGTCCGCGCGGACCGCATCAGGTCGTTGTGGCGGCGGCCGAGAAATTCCACGGGCTGACGTTCCAGTTCGCGCTGCCAGCGCTGATATTCGCGGAAGACGGGCCGCGGCGTCGCGCCAAACGAGCCATGATTGAGATACGTCACGGAGGGGTCGAGTTGAAAGTGACGGCGAAGGCCAAACATGATTTACCCAAAGGAATTGAGGAGCCGAACCAGAATTATATAAACGCCCGCATTATACGCCGCGTGCGCCATCATACCGGGGACAATCGAACGCGAGCGCCAGGCCAACAGGCCGAAGATCAACGCCCCGCCCGGGACCGCCACCCAGAAATTGAAGTGCAGGGCTTCGATAAAGTAAACGTGAGCAGACATGAATAGCGCGGCCTGCACGAGCCAGGCCCAAATCTCGCGCCCACCGAGTCGGCGCAGATAACCCCAGAGAAAACCGCGAAACAATGGCTCCTCGGTGACCGCGGCGAATCCAATCTGATACAGGAATGTGATTCCCGTCGAAGCGGCTACTGTCGGGAGCGTAACATACGGCGGACTTTCAGCGCGCAGGCTGGAATGAAATACATCCATATTCGGCAACGCGGACAGCACAAACCCGACCAGCAAACCAAAACTTAACCAACCCCAATCAGAGGCGCGGACCGGCTCGGGGCGAAACCCGCTTCGCCATAATGCAATGACCAATCCAATCGCGATGACCCACACCAGCACGCCGACTGGATTTGGAAAGGTCAGGGTTGTATCAACACCTAGATAACGAAGGATTAGCGTTTGAGCAGGTTTGAAGAGAATGATGATTGCCAGCGCGAGAGTGTCTATGTGGACCTTTGATAAATCCTCGCGTTCCCACCAGATTAGAAACGCAGTGAGAAAATAAGTGCCCAACTGAAAAAAGACCGGCGCCCAGGGCCTGTCACCGGGCGGCGCATAGATCAGGAAAATCGTAAAGGGGATGCGCAGGAATAACAGTCCCGCGATGGCCAGCCAGGCGACACCTCGATGACGAGGACTTTGATCCATCACCGCTTATCCTTATTCCAAATAAAGAATCGTTCGCGACATTCGCATTAAAACAAGACACAACCTGTCATTGCGAGCCCCGAGCGCAGCGAGTGGGCAAAGCAATCCCGAATTAGCGAGGAGATTGCTTCGTCGCAAAGAACGCTCCTCGCAATGACAGCGACCTTGATTTTGATGTTAGATGCTCCCACAATCGTAAATCAAATATCTCCAATCCGCAATCGCTTATAATACCTTCCCGTGCCCAACATTCGCAGCTTCTTTCAATCCTCCGCGCCGTCCGAATACCGCGCCAACTTCATCCACCTCTACCTCGACATCGGTTGGTTCGGCGTGCTCAGCGGCTCGGCGGTTAACTTCCTCAACATCTACGCCGCGCGCCTCGGTGCGACGGCCTTCCAGATCGGCCTGCTGGCCGCGGTCACCGGTGTGGTCAACCTGCTGTTCGCCATCCCTGCGGGCCGCTGGCTCGAACGCCTGCACATCGGCCGCGCCGTGTTCTGGACCTCGGTCTTCTACCGCCTCGGCTTCGCCATGTGGATTCCCCTGCCCTGGCTGTTCGGCGAACAGGAGCAGGTCTGGGCGCTCATCCTCATCACGCTTTACATGGGCATCCCGCTGACGGCGTTGTCGGTCGGTTTCAACGCGCTGTTCGCGGCCGCCGTCCCCGAAGACTGGCGCGCACACGTCGCAGGCCGCCGCAACGTGGTGCTCTCCGTGGCGTTCATGCTCACCTCGCTCGTCAGCGGCTACCTGCTGGAGCATTTTCCCTTCCCGATGAATTACCAAATCATTTTTGGGATCGGGGCTTTCGGCGCGGCGATGAGCAGTCTCCACCTCTACTTCGTTAAACCCCTGCAAGCGGAGTCGCCCCCGCCTCGCCGCGGACCCGCGGCCGCGTCCCGCGACTGGCGCGCTACCGTCCGCCTCGACATCTGGAAGACGCCCTTCCGTCGTCCGTTGCTCGTCCTGCTGGGATTCCACCTGACACAATACCTGGCCATCCCGCTCTTCTCGCTGTATTTCGTGCGCGAATTGCGCCTCACCGACGACGAGATCGGCATCGGCACCGCGCTCTTTTATCTGACGGTCCTGCTTGGCTCGACGCAGTTACATCGCCTCGTGCGCCGCCTCGGCCACAAAAACGTGACTGCCTGGGGCGCGATAAGCATGGCGTTCTACCCCACCCTGCTGGCGCTCTCCAGCCAAGTCTGGCAATATTACGGTATTTCCATCCTGGGCGGATTCGTCTGGGCGATGGTCGGCGGCGCGTACGCCAATTACCTGCTCGAAAACACGCCCGCGGACGACAGGCCTTCTCACCTCGCATGGTACAACGTAGTGCTGAACGCGGCCGTGCTGGTCGGCTCGCTGGCGGGACCCGCGCTGGCCGGTCAGATCGGCTTGGCCGCGGCGCTGATTTTGTTTGGCGTCCTGCGCCTGTTAACGGGATTGGCGATATGGAAGTGGGGATAAGTAAACCTCGATCCGCTCAACTATCTTGAAGGGATCCAAACTTCGAAATCCGTTTTACCGCTGTAATTCACCCACCAATCAATACGCTTGTACCCCCAAGGCCACATAGTTACGTATATATAGCAAGCGTTGTATGCCCTGCTCCGAAAATCATTCCCACCTTGCTGTTCGGCTAATTCCAATGCTTTTTCCGCAGGAATACTCGTAATACTCTCCAAGTTAATTGCTTCCCACCCTCCAATAGGGCGAGGATAAAATGTATCCCCGCCCCATGCAATATAGCCAAATTGAGGCACAATCATGATAATGCGCACAGAATATACTCTCTTTTCATCCCTTATGACTTCTTGATAATAGTACAATGCAGCGATTTCAAATCCGCCGCCGATGTTTTCGCAATCGACACGAAAGAATGCCTTATAAAGATGCCACTCGTTTGGATCGTCCTTCCAAATCGCCACATGGAAAGCCTCGGCAATTTCCAAGTAATCATTTTGCGACCATCTAATGGACGTGATAAACGGCAGATCCTCTGGATAACCCGATTGGACTTGAAGGATCGGTTCTTTCCCGCTTCTAATATCTTCCAATATCGTCGTTGGGTCTACGGTCGTATACTCAATGGTAACTAGACTCCCCAAGCCAAGTGGATATGGTACAGGTCCACCCTCGTTATACTTCATCCAGCCAAGCGCAAGGAGCGCACATAGTAGCAAGCCGATTGTTGACAGGAAAATTCGCGACAGAATTCGTTTGACGTTCATGTGACCATTCCATACTCGGCGTAGACCTATGATCTGTCGAGCCGCGATCACAGATTTCATTCCATCCAATCTGAGACAATTCTACATCCGAATCCCGTTTCCTTCCAAAGCGCCTGCTGCGTCCAAAAGACTCCCAAACTCTTGTGTTAGAATGAATCCCTATGACTGAAGGCGTCAAAGTCGTTGCCACCAACCGTAAGGCCAACTTCGAATATTTCCTGTTGGAGAAATTCGAGGCGGGCATGGCCCTGCAGGGCACGGAGATCAAATCCATCCGCGCGGGGCAGGTCAGTCTGGCGGAGGCCTACATCCGCGTGGATATGCACGAGGCCTGGCTGATGGACGCGCACATCGCGCCCTACGAGCAGGCCAGCCGCAATAACCACGATCCTGTACGGCCGCGCCGCCTCCTGCTCCACAAGAAGGAGATTCGCGAACTGTGGGACACTGTCCGCCAGAAGGGCATGACTGTTATTCCCACGCGTGTCTATCTGAAGGAAGGCCGCGCCAAGATCGAGATCGCCCTGGCCCGCGGCAAGAAACTGCACGACAAGCGTCACGAGATCGCCAAGCGCGATGCCGCCCGCGAAGCCCAGCGCGAGGCGCGCATACGATGATGCAATTGTTACTCTTCGTCCTGAGCGAAGCGAAGCGCAGACGAAGGACGATTTGGTTATGGCGTTTCGTCTGCGGTGCATCCTTCGGTTTCGCTCAGGATGCACCTCCGCTCAACGCGATAGGTTTTTTCACAATAGTTCGGAAATAAAGGGATCCCATGAAACCCTCCACCATCGGCGGAATCAACCGCCTGCCCGAATCCGAAAAACGGCGCATCTACAGCCAGGTCATTCCGCGCGTCCTGCTTGAACGCTTCCGTCTGCCCGACCTGGATTCCAAACGCATCCAGTCCCATTTGCGATTCAAATTCGCGCCGGGCTCCAGCGACGTGGAGATGTCCCTGTTCCACGAGCCCGACTTCCCCGACCCCATCCTCTACGGTCACCTCACCGATACGCTCAATGGCCAGATCCACATCCTGCTCTACATCTTGAACGATCCCGACTCGCCGCGCTTCGACGTGGACAAAATGCCCGACGGTCAGACCACCAGATTCGGCACACTGCGCCGCAACCTGTCAGCGGAACAGGCGGCCCTCGAGGCGGGACTCGCGCCCGGTCAGGTGCGACGCGGGCTTCGTTTGCTTCCCGCCGCCACACAGACCTTCGAGCGCTTCGTCCGCAGTCTCGGCCACGAGATGTATTTCGTCGAGCCGCTGTACTATCACAATGCGGTTATTTTCGAGCGTTACGGATTCGCTTATCAGGTGGGACGCAAATTCATGGAACGGATCCAGGCGGGGTTTTCGGAGGGCGGCGACCTGCTCCGCTCGCTGGACGGCTCCAACCCGTTCCGTCAGCGCGCCGCGGCCAAGAGCATCCGCCTGCGCTCGTGGGCCATCCACGACGGTATCCTCGGCGAGCCGTTCACCGACGTGACGATGTACAAACACGTGGGAAAGTCAGCGGGCATCACCACCTGCCCCGATTGCGCGTGGTGATCCAACATATCCCCCTTCGTCTCCGCTCAGGGCGATAAACTATACGATTATCAGAACATTTTTCAGAACCGAAGATTGGATGACAAAATACAGTTGACACGGCCCCTCTAAAACCTTAAGATTGTTTTGGCAGGCACACCAGGTTTACGAGAGGCCCCTATGAGCGACATGGTCAATCCTTATATCGCGGGAGCGCCGGTCACCGAACAACGCATGTTCTTCGGGCGGGACGACGTTTTCCAGTGGATTCAGAACAGCCTCTCGGGCCAGTACGCCGACCACATCCTGGTCGTCCACGGACAGCGCCGCGTGGGGAAAACTTCGGTACTCAAGCAGTTGGGCAACCGCCTGCCCGACCGTTACATCCCCGTTTTCTTTGATCTGCAAGGCCGCACCCACACCACACTCGACCGTTTCCTGTGGTGGCTGGCACGCGAGATCGTGCGCGTGCTCAAACAGGAACGGGACATCGAAATCCCCATCCCCGAAAAAGAGGATTTCGCCAGGGACCTCGAATATTTCGAGAATCAATTCCTGGGCGAGGTCCGACGAATATTGCCTGACCACACTCTCCTGCTGACCTTCGACGAGTTCGACAACCTCGAGGAGAGTGAAGTCAAGGAGGAACTTGCCCGTCCGCTGATTGACCATCTCAGGCGGCTGATGGGCAACGCAGGGCTGAACTTCATCTTCTCCATCGGCTCCTCAGGCCGCAAACTGGAAAACATGCAGGCAGCCTACACCGAGTTTTTCAAAACGGCTCTCTATAAAAAAATCAGTTTCCTCTCCGAAGAGCAAACGCACGACCTGGTCACGCGTCCCGTGGAGGGCATACTCGAATATGAACGCGCCGCAGTGGATCACATCTACGGCATTGCCTCGGGACATCCCTATTTCACACAACTCACCTGCCACGAACTCTTCGCCCGCTGTCAACGCACCGAACAGCGGAAGGTCGCCAAAGCGGATGTCGAATCCGTTCTCGACGATGTAGTGGAACGCGGCACCGTCAACCTGAAATTCGTCTGGGACGAGGCCTCCGATATCGAGAAGTGGAGTCTGGCCGCGCTGGCGCAACTGGACAAGACCGACAACCGCGCCCTGGCGGACTATCTGCGCAAGAACCGAGTCCGATTCAGCGAATCCGATCTGACCTCGGGCCTGCTTCACCTCCGAGAAAAGGATGTGCTGACCGCAGAGAATCTTTTCGTCATCCATTTATTGAAACTTTGGCTGCAGAAGAACCGTCCCATCGAGCAGGCGCGCGAGGAACTGACCGAAGTCAATCCAATTGCTAATCGGTATATCGAGATCGGGCTGGAATTCAAGGACAGCCATCTTTACGAGAAAGCCATCGAGAGTTTCCAGGAAGCGCTGGCGGTCGCCAAAGACAACATCCAGGCGCAGGTCAACATTGCGCTGGTCTACATGGAACAGAAGGCCTACGACAAGGCCATCGTCGAATTCGAGAAAGCCCTGACGATTGACGATGAAGACGTGGCGGCTCGCGCGGGACTTTGCGACGCGCACCTGGCCCTGGGCGACGCGGCCATGACGAAGGGGCGCGCCAAAGAGGCGGTGCAGTCCTATCAGCGCGTGCTGGCGATCAACGCCGAGCACACCGAGGCGCGTCAGCGCATGGCGGAGTTGAGTCGTCAGCGCGCGGAGAAGGCACTGGTAGATGGCAGGGATGAAGAGGCTTTGTCCGCGTTCGCGGAGGCGTTGAAATATACGCCCGAAGACCCCGCCCTGACCGCGCGCGTGGACGCGGTGCGGGCGGAGAAAAAAGCCAAAGTATTGGCGGCGCTGGTCGCGAGGTCCGAGAAGGAAGCGAGCGCGAAGAACTGGGAGGGCGCGATCAAGCCGCTGGAGGAGGCTCTGTCCCTTGCACCGGACGACGCGTCCATCCAAAAAAGAATGAGCGAGGTCAAGGCCGCGCAGGAGCAGGCGTTTATTGACGCGTTGCTCGCCAAGGCAGACGCGGCGGCAAGGTCAGCGCGCTGGGACGAGGCGATGGAGGCGTATGGCGCAGCGCTGGCCGCCAAGCCCGATGAACGGATCGCGGCCAGGCTGGAGGAAGTCCGCGCCAAACAACGCGAGGCGAGGTTGGGTGAATTGATAGCCCAGGCGCGGACGTTGGCGCGCGCCGAACGGTTCGACGAGTCTTTGTCCGCGTGGGAGGCGTATCTCGCGCTCGAACCCGCGGATCGCGATAGCGCGCAAGCGGAAATCGAGGAAGTCAAAAAAGCGCAGGCGCTTGCGAAGTCGTATGCCGAGGCGCAGACGGCGATGTCGAAGAAGAATTACGACAAGGCCATCGTACTGTTCAAGGCGATTGTGATCGAGAACCCCGATTACAAGGACGCCACGCGGCGCATGGCCGAGGCCGTGGAATTGCGGCGCACGACGCGCAAGTGGTGGCAGAGCAAATGGGTTTGGGGAGCAGTTGGCAGCGCGTTTGTTTTGGTAGTTGGGTGGTTGGCATTGCGCCCGGGGTCGCCGTTGTTGAGTCTATTGTCCGCGCCCACCGCCGCACCGACGAGCGTCTCCACATTGAATGTCGCGCCTCCAACCGTCGCGGCGACCGCGCCGCCCACCGCCACCGCCGCACCCCTGCCCTACACCTGGGCGCGGCTGAACTCGGGTCAGTTCTTGCCGCGAGATACGATCACTGCGATCCTGATTGACCCCAACGACAGCGGGGTCATGTACGTTGGCACGCAAAATGCGGGAATCTATAAAAGCATTGACGGCGGTATCTCGTGGCAACCCATCCACAATGGTCTCGGCCGTGCGGCAATCGATTCATTGATTATGGATCCAAACGATTCAAAGACCCTCTATGCAGGCACCCTGCTTGGCGGAATTTTCAAAACCACCGATGGCGGCCTGACGTGGCAGGCCATCAACGAGGGGGTGGATGCGCAAAGGAATGAATGGGTCGCGATTATTGTGATGGATTCCCAGAATAGTCAGCATCTGTATTTTACGGATGCTGGGGTAATCTACGAAACAGATGACGGCGGGCTTTCTTGGAACAAAATAAAGGACGGAGGGAGAAGTTGCCCTCACTCCTTTGTGGGGCTGGCGCTGGACCCTTCTGACGGAAACATTCTTTACACTGCCGATGTGGGCGAGGGACAATCGGGGTGTCAGGGAAGCGTATATAAATCCACCAATGGAGGAAGAAGTTGGTCCATCATGGATCTCACATGGCAGACCTGGGATGTCTGGTCCAATAGACTTTGGATCGAACCGCAAGAGGGGCAAAGCATGTATGTTTCCGCGGCAGGCAAACTCTGGGCCTCCAACGATAACGGCGCTACGTGGTCACAGTCTTACGAAAACTATTGCAGCGCGCTTGCCTTTGACCCACAGGACGCCTCAACCGCATATTGCGCCTCCTTCAATGAGGTCCTGCAAACAAGCAACGGCGGAGAGCAATGGACGAGGCTGGCTAGCAACACAGCCGGCTGGTCATCTGCATTGATTGTCTCACCGCAGAACAGTGAGACGATGTTTTTGGGAGCCGCTGGGTTATCCATGTCACCGGATGGCGGAAGGACCTGGGAGGAACATGGCAGCGGGCTGGGAGGAAATGAGGTGGAATTGAAAATCTCGCCAGCCGACTTTTTGTATGCGCAAGGAATAAACGCGACGGTTTATGTTTCGGAAAACAAAGGGGGAAGTTGGAGCAAGTTTGTCTCTGCCCGTCACATCACCCTCGATGGTCAATATGGAAAAACCATCTACACTCTGGTTGGAGATGATTTACTTAGTACCATGGATAATGGAAAATCCTGGCAACAAACTGCACTCCCGCTTCCCGAGTCAGTACCTTACGCGATCGCCGCGCATCCGATCAGTCCAAGCAGAGTTTATGTCTTATATGGCCGCAATACGCCTCCCTATATCTATTATTCCGATGACAAGGGGGCAACGTGGCAGGCGACTACAGGCATGCGGGATGTCAATAATCCGCGCCTGTTTTTTGACCACGATCTCGGCCAAAGAGTCTACGCGGTCGGGGACCTGGAGGCCTCGCGCTCGGACGATGGAGGCGTTACTTGGACAAACTGCGGCGATTTTCCCAGCGCTACCTGGGCCTCCATGGCCGATGCACGCGCGGCCGTGGACTGGCGTGACAGCAACCGCCTGATTTTAGCCGCCCGCGGCAACGGGATCATCACAAGCGACGACGGGTGCAGAACCTGGGAATTAAGTAACACTGGCCTGGGCAGTCTGTTTGTCAATACGATTGCCATTGACCCCAACAACCCCGACACGCTCTACGCCGGCACAGACGGCGGAGCGTACGTCTCCTTCGATGACGGCCAGACATGGGGTCAGATCAACGACGGTCTGCTCGGCGCGACGGTGGTGTATTCGATTGTCGTGGACAAGGATGGCAATGTCTATGCCGCAACACCTTACGGTATCTTCAAACTGGAGAGCAAATGACGTCACAGCCCAATCTCGAAGCACTCTACACAGAAGCAACGCAGGCTCTAAAGTCCAAGGATTATGACCGCGCCAGTGGACTGCTCAAGCAGATTCTGGTCATTGACGAGAACTATAAAGATGCTTCGCGTCTGCTGGCGCGCATTGTCCGCGAGAAGAGGCGACGATGGTACAACGATCCGAGAGTATGGAGTGCGGCAGGGTTGGCAATTGTCATTGGGCTCGGAGTCTGGCTCGCGCCAAAATTACGCGGGATGGTTGCCACACAGAACATTCCACCGACGAACAGCCCAACAGTAACGCCGAGTCCTATGAAAACAGAAGCCCCTACCGAAACTCTCACACTAGCCCCCACCCCTGTTCCATTGGTATGGCAAAGGGTCTCGCTTGGACAGGAGGCAAAGCGAGATTTGGTCACTGCCATTGTCGTTGACCCGCGCGACCAGGACGTGATCTACGTGGGAATGGAACACGCTGGGATCTATAAATCCATCAATGGCGGGCAATCCTGGTTCCCTTCCCACGAAGGACTAGCAAGTTCACAAGTGCAGGAACTTGCGCTCAACCCTCAAAATCCACAAATCCTATATGCTTTCACTTTTCCCGATCAAATCTATCGCACCACGGACGGAGGGCAATCGTGGAGTCTTGCTCTCGATAATTCGGAAAACCATCTCATTCAAGATTTTAACTCGATATCTTTTTCCAGAAGATTGATCCTTGACCCTGGTAACGGCCGGCATTTACTCCTGATAGATCGAAGCGGATGGTACGAATCCACTGACGGCGGAGAGTCTTGGCAATACCAGGAACGGCCATGGGGAAATTGTCCCTCCGTTCTGGGGGGGGTTGGGTTTCACCCCACAGTGTCAGCAACCCTGTTCCTCTCACAACTTGGCGGTGATGGGGATTGCAAAAATGGGATCTATCGCTGGGACGGAAATCCGACGTCCGCGCCTGAACTTTCATTCTGGCTGGATGACAGCCGGTGGGTCAGATCCATTACAGACATCCAGTCAATCTCACTTCCCGATTCAAGTTACATTTACGCTCGCACAGAGAGGGGTGCGGTATATAGTTCCATTGACGGTGGGATTGCCTGGCGTGGAAACATCCAGCCTCCCGGTTCCGGTCCCATCAGTGATCCGGATTGCCCGGTTCTTACGATCCGCCCGGATGGGCAGGCATTAGGATTTTGCTATACTTCCTTCGAACCTTTTGGCAAGGTAATGACTTCCTATGGAGGCCAAAATTGGAAGTTCATGAGTGCTCCTTCGATAGATTGGGTATATTTATACTCCACCGTTTCCTCGATTTCCTATTTCCCGCGCCAACCACAATCAGTTCTACTTGGCGGTCAGGGCTTATTCCTCACCCTCGACAACGGCGCGACTTGGGTGGGAATGAACAACGGGTTGCCGGGCATCAGTGTGGATTTGCAGTACAGCCGTTCCGACGGTTCTTTGTTTCTTATGGAACGCAGGCGTTGTGACGGGGATGAACCCTTGTTCCACAGCACGGACGAGGGGCAGACTTGGACCTTGATGACTGGGCAGGGCTGCGGTCTCGCAATCGCCGTCAATGGCATGACGCTGTACCGCTCGTATGGCAACTCGATTTTTGTGTCCCGGGATGGGGGCTTGTCGTGGGGCAAGGGGGCACGTCCAACGATAAACAACAGCCAGATAGTCTCCCTCGCGACCGATCCCATACAACCGGACATTGTGATCTTAAAAATCAGTATCGGCGGGAATCCAAACCGGAACTCGGAATTCTACGTATCATTAGATCGGGGTTTCACCTGGCAAAAACGTGGAGGCATTTCGGAAAACAACAGCCCGGAAGACGCGCTTTTCTACGCCCCCGGGCAGAGTGAGATCATTTACTCCGTCGGGCTACAGAGCAACGTTTTCCGCCTCGACAACGAAGAGGGGAACTGGACGGCCTGCGCCCCCATTGACGCGGCCAGTCCAAATTCCGCCAGCATATTGGCGATCCACCCGAACGACCCCAATCGAATTTTTCTGGCGACCCTGGGCAAGGGCATTCAATACAGCGCGGACGGATGCGAATCCTGGACCGCGGTCAATCGAGGGTTGGAAAGTCTATTCGTCAGCACGATTGCCATTGATCCCAACTCCCCCGACACGGTCTACGCCGGCACCGACGGCGGCGCGTACGTCTCCTTCGATTTCGGCCAGACCTGGCATCAAATCAACGACGGTCTGCTCGGCGCGACGGTGGTATATTCGATTGTCGTGGACAAAGACAGCAATGTCTACGCCGCGACGCCTTACGGCATCTTCAAGTTGGAGAGTAAATAATGGCCGAACATGACTTAGAGGTACTTTATCGGGAAGCACAGGCGGCGCTCAAAGCCAGGGATTACGCCCGCGCCAGCGAACTCCTCAAGCAAATCCTCCTCGAAGATCACGACTACAAAGATGTCTCCCGCCTGCTCGCACAGGTGGTCAAATTACGGAGGAGAAGGTGGTACAACCATCCGCTCCTGTGGAGCGCAGTGGGCGCGGCAATTGTGCTTGCTTTGGGATTTGCCATCGCCCCGCGTCTGCGCGAGATCTACGCCAGCCAGATGCCCGCCTCGACAGTCAATCCAACCGCGACGAGCGCGCCAACGGACGCGCCGAAACCAACTGAGACACTTGTGCCGACACCCACGTCCATTCCGCTGGTGTGGAGACGGCTCTATGTTGGGCAGGAATTCGACCGGGATAAGGTGATATGGTTTGGAATGGACTCAAAGGATAAGGATGTGCTGTATGTCGGCATGGAAAATGCAGGAACCTATCAGTCTATTGACGGAGGATTATCATGGCAACCAATCAACTCGTCAGATGTTGGCGACATGACCAAATTCGACTTGGATTGGGAATTCGGAGATGATGGATCGCAGTCTATTCGCCATACAGCGGCAGATGGAAAGGAAAGAATTTATTATTCTTCGGGCAACTACGGAGGTTGGTCTATTTCTGAAAACGGCGGAAAAAATCGGCGTGAAATTTACTTCGGTGGCAACGTAACACCTGCCATTGCCTTCAACCCGAATGGAGAGCTATACATACAGTGTGACTGGAACCTCTGCAAATTTTCGCCTGATGGAAAACAAAAAACAATTTTAGGAAGACCGGATATTGGCGAGATTAATGTAATTGCGGTTTCGTTCTTCGACTCAAACACCATCTTTGTAGGTGGAACAGGATTTGCCATTTCCAACGACGGGGGTTTAACATGGACAAAGGCAAATAATGGATTGGGCGCAACAACCTTAAAATTAGACAATGCCGCAGAAACACAGGGAACGTTCTTTCTTCAGACAGGTGATTGTTTTGTAGATTGGTACGCCGATCCAAAGAGGCAGAAGATGGAACAACCCCTTTTTCGTTCCGAAGACGGCGGGCAAACCTGGAGTCCGCTCACCAAAACAGGTTGCGCGCTAGCACTGGATGCCGATGGGAAAACCCTGTACCGTCACGGAGTCCCGCCTGGCAATGGAAGCATTTCGGGTTACCGAATTGGGTGGCTCTGGCGTTCATCGGATGAGGGAAGTACATGGCAGAGGCTCACAACCGGCCCCGCTGTATACGCGATGATCGCCAATCCTTATCAAAGCGGGGAAATTATGCTCTTCGCAGGTGCGGACTGGTATTACACAGATACTCCTGATCGTCAGTTTCTCTCCCAGAATTATGGTGAGACCTGGAATACGTTCAACCTGACGATTGAAAATTTTGATTTCGGTGGCGGCAATACGTATAACGTACAGTACGGGCCCATTCCAAATCTGATCTATCTCACCCCCCGATACCAGGAGATGTACCGATCTGAGGATAATGGCATTGAATGGAGCCGTTGCAACAATCCTTTCGAATCCAATGACATTGAGAGGCAACTACTCATTGATCCCCGCAACGGAAAGCACCTGCTTATCGCTCAAACGCTCAATGCGGTTTACGAATCGACAGATGGGTGTGAAATTTGGAGGCCGAATGCCGCATCTGTGGATGACGAAGCAATAGTTAATGCCCTCGCCCTCGACCCCAAAAACCCTGACACGGTCTACGCGGGAACGGACGGCGGCGCATACATCTCGTTCGATTTCGGCCAGACCTGGAATCAGATCAACGACGGTCTGCTCGGCGCGACGGTGGTGTATTCGATTGTGGTGGACCATGATAGCAACGTCTACGCCGCGACACCGTACGGAATTTTCGAGTTGGAGAACAAGTGATAATTGCATAGTGGTTGCCCGGCCTGAGAACACAGGGCTAAAAGTGTGCTTAAGGTCACTTGTCATTCACAGGCAACTATGCGAGAATAAACACAAAGGCTGTCTTCGTCCGTCTTCGGAGGGACCGTGGGCGAAATCGTCAATCCATATATCGCGGGGGCTCCTGTCACCGAACAACGCATGTTCTTCGGGCGGGAGGATATTTTCCAATGGATCGAGAATAGCATTGCCGGTCAGTTCGCCGATCATATTCTTGTCATCCACGGACAGCGTCGTGTGGGAAAAACGTCCGTGCTCAAACAGTTGGGCAACCGCCTGCCCGCGCGTTACATCCCCGTCTTTTTCGATCTGCAGGGACGCACCCACACCAGCCTCGACCACTTCCTGTGGTGGCTGGCGCGTGAGACCGTGCGCGTGCTCAAACAGGATCGCGACATTGAGATCCCCTCGCCGCAAAAGGATGCGTTCGCAACTGATCCCGAGTTGTTCGAAAATCAATTCCTGACCAGCGTCCGCACAGCGCTTGGAAATAACACCCTGTTATTGACCTTCGATGAATTCGATAACCTCGAAGAAAGTGAGGTCAAGGAGGAATTGGCGCGCCCGTTGGTCGATCATCTGCGACGGTTGATGGGCCAGCCCAACCTGAACTTCATCTTCTCCATCGGCTCGTCCGGCCGAAAGCTGGAGAACATGCAGGCGGCTTATACCGAATTCTTCAAGGCCGCGCTGTATAAGAAGATCAGTTTTCTCTCGGAAGAACAGACCCACAATCTAGTCACGCGCCCCGTGGAAGGGGTCATCGAGTATGAGCGCGCCGCCGTGGACCGCATCTACCGCATCACTTCGGGGCATCCCTACTTCACCCAACTCACCTGTCACGAACTCTTTGCCCGCTGTCAACGCACCGAGCAGCGGAAGATCTCCGTCGAGGATGTTGAAGCTGTCCTCGATGATGTAGTGGAACGCGGTACGGTTAACTTGAAATTCGTGTGGGATGAGGCTTCGGATATCGAAAAGTGGAGTCTCGCCGCGCTGGCGCAATTGGAGAAGGCCGATAACCGCGCGCTGGCCGATTACCTGCGTAAGAACCGCGTCCGTTTCAGCGAATCAGACCTGACTTCCGGCCTGCTCCACCTGCGCGAGAAGGATGTGCTCACCCCTCAGAATCGCTTCGTCATCCACCTGTTGCGGATCTGGCTGCAGAAGAACCGCCCCATCGAGCAGGCCCGCGAGGAGTTGACCGAGGCGAATCCCATCGCCAACCGCTTCATCGAGATTGGTCTGGAGTTTCGCGACAACGGCCAATACGAAAAAGCCATCGAGTATTTCCGCCAGGCATTGTCTGTTTCCGCGGACAACATTCAGGCCCAGGTCAACATCGCGCTCACATACTCGGCACAAGGCTTGTTGGAACAGGCCGTGACCGAGTTCGAAAAGGCGCTCGTTCTGGATGATGAGGACGTTGCCGCGCGGGCCGGGTTGTGCGAGACGCAATTGGCGCTCGGTGACACGGCCATGCAAAAGGGACGCTGGAAAGATGCCTCCAAATCCTACCTGCGCGTGCTTGCCATCAACGAGGAACACACGGAAGCGCGCCAGCGCATGGCAGAGATCGCACGTCAGCGCGCGGAAAAGGCGTTGACAGATGGCCGCGATGAGGAAGCCTTGTCTGCCTTTGCCGAGGCATTGAAATATACGCCCGAGGATAAGACCCTCTCTGCGCGCGTGGATACCGTACAGGCGGAGAAAAAAGACAGGATCGTCGCATCCATTTTGGGGAAGGCAGAACGAGAGGTGAGGGAGTTGAATTGGGAGGGCGCGGTCTGCACTTTGGAGGAGGCATTAGCCCTATCTCCGGAAGATTCGCAGATCCAAAAAAGACTGGGGGCGGCGCGCGAAAAGGCACACGAACAAAAGCTGTCAGATCTGAAATCACGCGCCCAGGGGTTTACGGATGCAGAGAAATTCGAGGATGCGTTGAAAGCCTGGCGGGAATACCTCTCCTTGAATCCCGGCGAGCAGGAAAACGTCGAGGAGGAAATTGTCCGAATCAACAGTTCTGCGGAGATTTTTGAACTTTACACAAATGCGGGGCGAGCCATCACCGCGAAGAATTTCGATGAAGCCGTTCGCCTGCTAAAAGAGGTCATCAACCGGGATGAAAGTTACAAAGATGCTTCGCGGCTGTTGACAAAGGCGATCGAGGCGCGCCGCACTGCGCCGCGACAGAAGCAGGTGAAGCCTCAAAAAGAAGCGCCAAAGGCCAGGGTGGTTCGCGAACGATCATATCCAAGGATCCATTTCAAACGAAATTGGCTGATCGGTGGCTTGCTGGTCATCCTGATCCTTGGAATCGGCGGCGGGCTGTTCTGGTTCGCAAAAAATGGCCAATTGGCAGCGTCTGCACCTACCGTTTCTGTATCGCAAACTGCTCTGCCATTAACTTTGATCCCAACTACATATAGCACAACAACCACAGCCCCCTCCCTTACCCTGCAAGCCCCTGCTTTCTATGAACCTATTTTGGAATATGTTGAATCTCAGCCCCCAACATTTGAAGATGATTTTTCCACCGCTAAACAGGAATGGGGCACTACTTGGGGACCGTCTCTGGAGGGATGGAAATGGCAGTTAATAGCCGAACTTCATAGAAAGGAATATTCCCTCGCTGCCCATGATAGTTTCAATCTGCCGAACGACAATGTGCTGGTAGCTGAAAATTTTGTGATCAGCGTCGACTGGGCATTCACAGCTCTTGAATTTGTTTTCCGGTCGTCAGCCGACGAGAACAATTATTACAAATTATTATGCGATCATGATGGAATTTGTAATTTGTTCCAAAATGATGAGAGCATGGCCATGCAGGTTGAAACTGGATATTTTGATCCGATACCCGGAAGCACGGACTATAATTTCTCAACAGACAGCGAGTGGGCGGCTATTCCTGCAAACCATTTCCAATTTGTTGTCTACAACCAAGACCTGGCAATTTTCGTAAATGGCGAGTTGATCATGGAATTCGATCAATTAACTTCATTTGGAAACAGGTGGTTCTTTCATGCGGTCAACAACTGGGAAAAGATGGACAATTTCAAGATCTGGGACCTGAGCGGAGTGGATTTCACTGGTTCAACAGGAACACCAACCACTACTCCAACCTCCACCTATAAAAACAATATTCTGGATTACATCGAATCTCACCTTCCCACCTTTGAAGATGATTTCTCAGAACCCGGCACAGCGTGGGGTAACACCAGCGAGGATCAACCGGTCAGCGAACTTGTAGAAAACGGCCGCTTGAGGGTTGTCGACAATGTTAATTCAGACGCCGAACAAGGTACGGCAAGAGCCTTGCCCGGCCTGGTTTTTCCCATCAACGGATTATTCAAGGCCGGGGATTTCGTTTTGCAGTTCGATTTCAGTTTTTCTGACGCGGATACCATTGGAATCATCTTTCGATCCTCGCCATTCAATATCAGAACCGTATCGAGTCTGAATATCGGCTACGAGCTTCTTTTTTCAAGCAGTGGATTGTGGTGGATAAACGATCGGTCTGGAAAAAGAATACTCTATATGCCGTGGAATGATGTTCCGGGTTACGACAACCTGATTCTGATTGTCAAGGATCGCTATATAGCCGTGATCTTTAACGACAAGCTATGGTATGAATCAAATAGTTACCTGCCATCAGCCACAAGCCAAATGTCCACCGTTGGGTTCAGTGTTACCGGGGTGGACGGCTCAGAGGCATATATTTATAATGTTAAATTCTGGGATCTGACCGGTGTGGACATCAACCCATAAGGAAACCGTATGAGAATGAACCCCTTTACCTTCGGCAACCCCATCAAAGACCCGGCTCGCTTTTACGGGCGCGAGGCGGAGATCCGTCAGATTACGAACCGCTTGCTTTCGAGCGCGCACGAATCCACCTCCGTGATCGGGGAGAGGCGCATAGGGAAGACCTCGCTCCTTTACCACCTCGCCCACCCCGAGGTCAGCGCGCGACTCGGCCTCACGCCCGATAAGTTCTGCCTCGTCTACACCGATTTCCAGGGTTTGACCGACATCACGCCCACGCGCTTCTGGCAGCGTATTCTCAAGAAGATGTCTCGCACCATCTGTGACGAAACCCTGAAACCCGACATCGAAAAACTGAGCGGACAGGAGTCGTTCGACCTATTCGACCTGGAAGACCTGTTCGAGTCCACGCAGGATAATGGACTGACCGTCGTGCTGATGATGGACGAGTTCGAATACGTCACCCAGAACCCAAATTTCAAAGGTGATTTCTTCGGCGGACTGCGCGCCCTGGCCATCCATCATGGCGTGGCGCTGATCCCGTCCACGCGCCGCGAACTGGTGGACTTGTGTCATTCGGACGAGATCAAAGGTTCGCCATTCTTCAACATCTTCGCCAACGTCGTCCTGCGTCCGTTCAGCCGCGCCGAAGTGGATGAACTGCTGGCGGGTTACAGCGCGGCAGCCGAGACCGAAGTTACGCCCGCGGAACGCGACTTCATCTGGAGCCTGGGAGGCGGTTATCCGTTCTTCGTCCAGATGGCGGGACATTACCTGCTCGAAGGCCGCGCCCAGGGCTTGGACGGCGAGGCGCTGGCGAAATTCGCCGCGTCCAACTTCGACGCGCAGGCGGATTCCCACTACACCTACCTGTGGTCGCATTGCACCGAGAGCGAGAAGATCACCCTGATCGTCGTGTTGACCCTCGGCTTGCAAAAGCCGTCGAAGAAGACCGCGCCCACCCTCGAAAACCTGACGCGCCTGCGTGCCCGCGCCCCGCAGGACCTGGTGACGCTCGGCAAGCGCGGCCTGGTCGTCGAGAAGGACGGCGCCTTCTCCCTCTTCTCGCCCTCTCTGGAACGCTGGATCAAGCAGGAAATCCTCGCCGCGCCGGGCGAGGAAGAATCCGAGACCACCGCCGAGGAGTGGGTGCGCTCCGGCAAGCAGAACGACCTGAAGCCCGCGGCCGGTCTCCTGCCGCGCTTCAAGAAGAAGTATTGGCCGATTCTGGGGGATGTCGCCAAAGAACTCTCGTTCGAGTTCGCCGCGGCCGGCGTGCTGGAATTGATTAAAGTGCTGGTTTGACGTGCCGTCATTGCGAGCCGCCGAAGGCGGTGAAGCAATCTCCTCGAAAATCAGGTCGCACTGCGAAGTCCCAGCGCTGTCCTGGGGAGCGTAGCGAAGACGACACTTGCACCGCACTGCGTTCGTACAGTGCAGGTGAGCGCGGGTTTCTTAAAAATATTGCGACTCGTCTGCGGCTTTCATCCTTCGACTTCGCTCAGGATGCGCGCGAAAGCCTCCGCTCGACGCGAAATCACAACCGATAAACCTCCGGCCTGCGATCCTGCAAAATGGGGATTTTCCGCCTCACTTCCTGGACTTTGGCCTGGTCCACCCTCACCGTGATCAGTTCCTCCCCCTCGCCCGCCTCCGCCAAGACCTCCCCCCATGGGTTGACGACCATCGAATGGCCGAAGAATTCGTTGCCCGGGTCTTTTCCCACTCGATTGCAGGCCAGCATGAACATCTGGTTCTCGATGGCGCGCGCCCGCACCAGCGTCTGCCAATGGGCGAGTCGCGGATGAGGCCATTCGGCCGGCAGAATGACCAGGTCCGCGCCCGAGAGCGCGTAGCCGCGAAACAATTCAGGGAAGCGCAGATCGTAACAAATGGCAAGGCCTGCTTTGCCAAGGGGTAAATCAAGCAAAACAGGTTCATCGCCTGCTGTAAGATATTGATGTTCTTCCATCAAGCGAAACAAGTGGATTTTCGAATAGTCCGCCAGCAGTTCCCCCTGCGGCGAGAAGACCGTCAACGTGTTGCCATATTTCCCCTCGCCGAGCAAAGACAAGTTCGAACCAATCACATAAACCTTCTCTTTCGCGGCCAGTTCGGAAACCTGCGCGAAAATGCCATCCTTCAAACCAGCCGCGTATCGCGCCGCGTTGGATAGGTCGTAGCCTGTGCTCCACAACTCAGGGAAGACCACCATTTGTGAGCCGCGCCGCGCGGCCTCCGCCGTCATGCGGCGGACGGTCTCAAAATTAACAACGGGACTGCCGAAGGCAACATCCATCTGGCCGAGGGAGACTGTGAATTCCATGCATCCATTATAATCGGCGGACAAGGAGAATCGAACATGGGCGAACGAATCGGATTTATCGGCCTCGGCATCATGGGTCGCGGCATGACCCGCAATCTATTGAATAAAGGCTTCGATGTCACGGTCTGGAATCGTACCGCCGCGCGCGTGGACGAGTTCGCCGCCGCGGGCGCCAAATCCGCGGCGACGCCCGCCGAATTGGCGCGCGTCTGTGACATCATCTTGATTTGTGTCAGCGATACACCAGACGTGGAACAGGTGCTGTTCGGGGGAAATGGAGTAAGTTCAGGCGTACAGAAGGGCACGCTGGTCGTTGATCACAGTACGATCAGCCCAAAGAGGACAGTCGAGATGGCGCAGAAACTGAGCGGGCAGGGTGTCCATTACCTGGATGCGCCGGTCAGCGGCGGAAGCGAAGGCGCGGCGAAGGGCACGCTTTCGATCATGGTCGGAGGCGAGGCAAAGGATTTCGAACGCGCCAGACCCGTGCTGGAGGCTTATGGAAAGACGATTACGCACGTCGGCGCGCACGGCGCGGGGCAGATGACGAAACTCGTGAATCAGATTCTAGTGGTTGTGAATCAACTCGCGGCGAGCGAAGCGCTTCTCTTCGCGCAGGCAGGCGGTCTCGACCTGGCAACGACCATCAACGCAGTCAAAGACGGCGCGGCCGGCTCGTGGATGCTGGCCAACCGCGGCCCGCAGATGATCGTCCGCGACTTCCGCCCGGGCTTCACGATTGATCTGCAACAAAAGGATCTGCGTCTCGCGCTCGAAGCCGCCGACCAGATGGGCGTGCCGTTGCTGGCGACAAGTCTCGTGTTTCAGTTGTATCGCACACTTCAAGCACAGGGGTTGGGCGGCGACGGCAACCATGGCCTGGTCAAGGCGCTGGAACAATTGATGAATGTAGAGTTGGGAAAGCGATCACCGTCCTGAGCGGAGCGAAGCGTAGACGAAGGACGGTGAATGAATCAAAAGGGATCGCGAACGCGATCCCTTCGGCAGGATGGCGAAGGCAGGAGTCGTCGCGAAGCACACTGTAGGGAACCTGCGGCCTCCGAAAACAAAAGAGACCGCCAAGGCGATCTCTCTTCAACAGGTAGCGGGGGCAGGACTCGAACCTGCGACCTCCGGGTTATGAGCCCGACGAGCTGCCACTGCTCTACCCCGCATCGTTTTTGAAGCCCGCAGAGTTTACCAGACATCCCAGACAGAGTCAAGACGGTTCTTCGGATCGAATGAATTTCAACAGTACTATTGTATAGGAACTTTTGTTAAGAATTGGTGTATAATGAGTTCAAATGTTAAAGCAACTGGCCGCCCAACTTTCGTGAGAAAAGCCAGTTCCTTACAGAAATACCCAACCGTAATGGCCGAATCAAAACTACTCGTTATCGAAGGTCGTCACACTGAAGTCCCTTCTTTCGCAACCGCCCTGCAAAAGAAGGGATTTGAAATCGTTATTGCCCAGAGCGGCAGCGAAGCCGCCTCGCGTCTCGGAAGGACCGCGCCGCAACTGGCAGTAGTCAACGCCGCGTCCCTGCGAAGCAGCGGGGTACGCATCTGTCAATCGCTGCGCGAGAAGGACGGCAAACTTCCTATCGTCCTCATCGTTTCGGAAGATACCCACGTTGATAAATCCGTTGCAGATGCCGTCCTGTCCCTGCCGTTCACGGTGCAAAAACTTGTCAACCGCATCAAGCCGCTCATGCCCGGGGATGGGAAGAATGTTCAGCACGTCGGCCCGATTCGCCTCGATGTGGAACGCCGCCGCGTGAAATGTTTGAGCAAGAATACAAAACTCACCCCGCGGCTGGTCAAATTACTGCGAATCCTGATGGATCATCACGGCGAAGTGGTGGAACGCGAGGCGCTCTTCAAACAGGTGTGGGAGACAAATTACACGGGCGATACGCGCACGCTGGACGTACACATCTCCTGGCTGCGCCGCGCCATCGAGCTCGATCCCGATAACCCCCGATTCCTGCATACCATCCGCGGCGTGGGCTATCGCCTGGACGTTTAATTTAATTCCGCTTGGAATTGCTGGCCGTCAACCGTCACCCATCGGACACAGACCCTGTGTCCGTGTTTTATTTTAAGTTCGGAAGCGATCTTCCCGTTTCGTAACGGACGAACGGCCTGCGCGGCGCTGTGGAACGTCATCCCATCCCAGGCGGGATCCACCTCCCAGTAATCAATGTCGGCAATATTGGTCAGGGTAACGCAATCACGGGAAAGACGAAAGATCGAAGGCGCAGACTGTGTCAATGGCGGCGACGAGGCATCCCGTTCCAGCGTGAACGCGGCCGGGGAAACGGTCAACCGGCTGCGGGTCGTGTGAACCGCCCGCCGGGTGGCATCCGCGGCAAGAAAACGGCGGCCATGCCGCGCCGCGGCCAGCGCGGTCGTCCCCGATCCGCTGAAAAAGTCCGCGACAAGACCGTCAGGATTGGAGGAGGCCAGAACGATTCGCTCCAGCAAAGCCTCAGGCTTCTGCGTGGGGTAGCCCGTGCGCTCGCTGTGCAGGCGGGCGACGACGGGGAAGTACCACCAGTCCTCGGGGACCTTGCCGCGCGCAAGATTGGGGACTTTGCCAAAACCCGCCTTGGGTGAGGCCGCGAACGTTTTTACCGTAGAGGGATTATACGGCTCACGCACGGCATCGGCATTGAATATATAATCACCGCCTTTCACATATGCCAAAATGGTATCGTGTTTGCGGTTGAAGGCGCGACGGATGGGCGAGGGGCCGTGATAGGCCCAGATGATCTCGTTGAGCAAATGCTCCGCGCCGAATAGTTCATCGAGGATCAAGCGGGCGTAGGCGTCCGCGTGCCAGTCGAGATGCAGGTAGAGCGTCCCGTGCGGCGCGAGAAGACGGTGCATGAAAGCGAGGCGTTCATAGAGGAATTGCAGGTAGTCGTCGAGGCTGTCCCAGTGATCGTGGTAACCATCTGCGATCTGCCACTCGGCGGGTTTGCGCGAATCCTCGCCGCGACCGATGCGGGCAGGATATTTTCGATTGGTGAAGAAGGGCGGATCCGCGTAAATGAGGTCTATCTGCTCTTCATATTGCGGCAGGAGCGCGGTCATGACGGCGAGATTGTCCCCTGCGATCAATCGGTTTTCCGGTTTTACATCGGGGTAACCGCGGCCGTTTGGATAAACGACGGATTCTACGACCAGCCGCGCTGGTGCGGGCGATGGCAGGTGTTTGCCGGGCCAGTCCAGTTTGGGCATGGGTTAATAGAAGATCTTCACCAGCGTGCCGAAGCCGCGCACGTCGGGCGTGGCAGAGCGGTCTGTCATGCGGACGGTCTCGTAAGCGGGCCGCGCCCAGCGGAACAGCCATTTGGCCTCGGAAGTGCGCATGTTGATACAGCCGTGACTCATCGGCACGCCGTAATTCTCGTGCCAGTAGGTGCCGTGGAAGGCGTGCCCCACATCGGTGAAGAAACTTGTCCACGGCACACCGGGCAGTTCATAGTCGTCCACGCCCGCGAACAGGTTGCCGTTACCCATGTGCTTGGAGGGCGTCTTGCTCTGAATGTGAAATTCACCGTCGGGCGTCTTCGTCGAGAGTTCCTTCGGGCTGGTGCGCCCGGCGATGATTCCCGTCGCGACGCGGGTCTGGAAGACCGCCTTGTCATACTCGAACGCGGTCAGGGTCTGCGTCGTCAGATTGACCTCGATCCGCTTGTTTTCGAACGGGATCTCGGGGCTGATCGGTTCCAGTTCTTCGTATGGGATGGGACGGACATGCTTCGCGGCGATGAGATAATTCCCCGTCAAATCGTCCACCACGCGATACCACGGCTCGCCGTCGGGACCTTCCTCGATGGCATCCACCCAGTACACCGATTCGTAATAAAGCAGGGGAAACAACGCCTGCCAGCCGTACGTTTTCGTCAACCGCCAGGGCTGGGTGAACGGAACAGTAATTTCGACGACACGGCGTGTCCCTTCCGCAATGAAATCCAGCGGCTTGTTATAGAGAGTCTTGACCCTCTGCAAGCGGGCGCGGTGCATATATCCGCCCCATACGCGATACCAGATGGGATTGTGTTTGGGCTCCTCGGCCCTGACCTCGTCATACACATTGATCAACTCATCGCGATACCAGGTGCCGATGATGTTACTCTCATCCGAGGGCCGGCTATAAACACTGACTGAATCGGTGGCTACGCGCACCAGATTCGCATCCCCGAAATCGAAGCGGCTGGCGTGAAACGGAGAGAGCGCCAGCCCGCCGAGAGCAAGGCCGCTGAGTTTGAGAAAGTCGCGCCGCGAGAGTTTCGTCATGCAAAAATTGTACCCGAATTCGCTCGAATTTAAAACCCGGTCCCCGCCTGCCTACCTACGCAAAGATAGTTAAATAAACTGCCCGCCTCGATTTTCGAGACGGGCAGACCCAATTGGACGAATCGCGGTCAGGCCTGCGCCGCGACGACGATCATATCTTTGAGGATATAGTCTTCAAGGGCAATCGTGTGGGCGCAGCGGCGATGCGTGATAAAGAATTCGCAATCGCAGTGGAAGGCGCCGTTCTCGAAACTGACGGTATGGTCGTTGTTGTCGCCGTGGAAGGTGATTTCGAATTTATTGAAGCGGAAACGTTTTCGGTCTTCCGCGTAGCGTTTGGCTTTTTCCAACTTGCCGATCATTCCATAGTCCATGCTTTATCTCCTTTTCACGTTAGAGATGGTCGAAACAAAAAGGCACGCGGACAGCCGCGCGCCTTTCAACTCACCCGAACAAATCCTTTTTGGCAGATGCTCGCATAGGAGGTTATTTCCTTGTGGTGAGAGTATATAAGGAAACCGTCGCAGAGTCAACGGTTCAGTGAGAAGAATCTAATTTTGTAAGGGAATCGCAGAGATACCGTCAACCAGCCGTTGCACCGGCCAGGGCGGGCTCGTCTCCATTGTACGAGACCAATTGCGGCCATTTGCGGACGATCAGCAACATGCCAAGGATACAGCCAATCCCGCCGCTGACGATGGCAAAAGGGACGCCCAGCAAATACGCCGCCACCCCTGCCTCCACCTCCCCCAGTTGCGGCCCGCCCATGAAGAAAATCTGATTGACGCTCGTCATCCTGCCGCGGATGTGATCGGGGGTCTGCAACTGGCGGATCGTGTTGCGGATGACCGTGCTCACCGCGTCGCCCGCGCCGATCAGCAGGAGGGCGATCATGGCCGGGACGAAAGTGCGGCTGAGGCCGAACCAGACGGTCGCGGCCCCGAAAACGGTCACCGACAGCAGGAAGAGTTTTCCCTGGCGGCGAAGTTCCCTGATCTGCGCCGTGACCATGCCCGCCAGCACCGAGCCGATTGCCTGGGCGGAGGTCAGCCAGCCGTATCCCGCCTTGCCGACATGGAGGATATCGCGCGCCACAATCGGGAGCATCGTATTGGCAGAGGCAAAGAACGTGGCGACGAAATCCATCAGCATCGTGGAAAGAATCAATGGACGATTGAAGATGAAACGCACACCGTCCAGCATGGCGCGCAGATTGACGCCGCTGGCATGTTTAAAATCCTGAGGCACATGCCCCATCAACAGGAGCGCGGCAATCACAGCCACAAACGACAGCGAATTCAGCAGATAAGCCGTTCCCTGTCCGCCCTCGGGAATCAGGCCGAAAAACAGCGGCCCGATGATCGCACCGGCGTTGAACGCAACCGTTCCCAGGCTGAACGCGGACGGCAGATGCTCGCGCGGCACCAGGTTGGGCACGAGCGCCTGGCGCGCCGGTAAATCGAATGCCATGGCCGCGGCCTGTAGCGCCGTCAGCCCGTAGATGTGCCAGATGGTGATATGCCCGCCAAAGGTCAGGACCGCGAGCGCGGCGGCTTGCAGGGCAAGAATCGTTTGCGTGATGAATAGAATCCAGCGGCGGTTGAAGTTATCCGCCACCGCGCCGCCAATGAAGGAAAAAACGACCACAGGCAAAATACGCGCCAGACCGATCGCGCCCAGCGCCAGAGGGTCGGGCTCGCCGGTCAGTTCGCGGATGTGCCAGTGAATGGCGGCAATCTGCATCTGTGAACCCGTGATGGAAATCAGCAATCCGATCCAGAGGTAAAGGTACTTGCGATGTGTGAGAGCAGGAGGCAGTGAAATTCTCATAAATACTATATTACGTACCCCAATCGCGCAAATATAAGAAATCGTAACCGACCGTGCGGTTACTGAGCTTGGCAATCGGCGGCTGCATGCGTTTGAATTGACTTCGGCGGATACGCGCCGTCACGGCCTGGATGAACTTTACATCGAATCCCTCTTCGATGCATTCCTGCGGGCTGTAACGGCGATCCACCAGCAGGGTAAGCAACTGATCCACCTCTTCGTAGGTGAATCCGAGTTCACCTTCATCGGTCTGGCCCGCCCACAGGTCGGCGGACGGCGCCTTATCAATAATGACCTGCGGGATGCCCAGTGCCCGCGAAAGTTGCCGCACCTGGGTTTTGTAAAGATCGCCAATCGGGTTGAGCGCGCTGGCCGAATCGCCGAACAGCGTCGTGTAGCCCAGCAGAATCTCGGTCTTGTTGCTCGTGCCAACGACGAGACCTTTAAAGGCCTCGGATTGATCGTACAGGACGATCATGCGCGCCCGCGCCATGATGTTGCCCTTTCGCTGTTTCGACATATTCGGATCACGCCGAATCAGCGGCTCGACCATGTTCGTGATCTCAATCGTTTCGCTCTGGACGTTGAACTGGTCAATGATCAATTGGGCGTGTTCCAGCGAATCGGGGCTGGACAGTTTGTGCGGCATACGGACAGCCAGCACATTTTCTGGTCCCAGCGCTTCGGCGGCCAGGACGCAGGAGAGGGCTGAGTCGATCCCGCCCGAAAGTCCCACCACCGCGCGTGAAAATCCAACGCGGGTGATCTCGGACTTGATAAAACCCGTGAGGATGGTGCGGGCGAGGTTGGTATTGATGGACAGATCAATCACGGGACAGGATCCTCTCCAATTCTCTTTGCACCAGATTCGTCCGCTCGTCGCGCAGAAGCGGCAGGCGGGCGCGCGTGCGGCGCAGTTGATTCAAGTCCAATTCGACGCAGGTGAGAGCCTCCTCAAAGTATGGGCCGTGGGCGATCTCTTCGCCGTTCGGGTCGAAGACCGTGGCTCCTCCCCAGAAAAGCAGGCCGTCCTCGAAACCCACGCGGTTCGAATGCGCAACAAACGAGGTGAACATGCTGGCATAAGCCTTGTTCACGCGCTCCACCCAGCGGGCGGACTCGAGTTTTTCGTGGTCGTTGAGGCCGCGGCCAGGTGAGGCCGAGGAGAAGAGCAAAATGTCGGCGCCGTCGAGCCAGAGCAGGTACGGAGGCGAGGCGTGCCAGAAGTCTTCACAGATGAGGAGACCGACGCGGCCGAAGCGGGTGTCGAAGGCCTGGATGGAATCGCCCCAGGCGAAGAAGCGGCCTTCGTCGAAGAGGCCGTAGGTGGGCAGATAGACTTTGTGGTGGACGTGGAGGACGCGCCCGCCCGAAAGGTAGGCCGAGGCGATGTAGAAGCGGTGACGGGAGTCTTCGTCCACAAAGCCGACGACGAGATCGAGGTCACGGCTGGCTTTGAGCAGATGCTTGAAGACGGGGTCGTCATCGGTGGGATGGTGCGCGACGGTTGGGACAATGTCTTGCAAGACATAGCCCGTGAGCGAGAGTTCGGGGAATATGAGCAGGTCAGCCTGTTGGGATTTGGCCTGTTTGACGAAGGCGAGGTGCTTCTCGAGGTTGGATTCGACATCCCCCAGTTTGGTGGAAATCTGCGCGAGGGCGAGGTTAAGTTTCATCGAGGGAATCTTACCATAAACCCCACCTCCTCTGGCCTTCGGCAATCTCCCCCATTTCAAAGAACGAAATGGGGGAGAGAAAGAACAGTATCTAAGATGCGAAGGGTTGTTTGTGTGTACTACCGTTCCCCTTCCCCCAAACGTGGTTTTTCGTTTGGGGGGAGGACGGGATGGGGGTTCAAGTCTCAATACACCAGCGTCTGATCTGCGTCCACCGTCCAGTCGCCGAGCAGGTCCATGTTGCCCATTTTCACGCCTTCGGTCAAATCGTTTAGCCCGAACCCGCGGGCTTCACAACATGTCCCTCAGGTTGCCACTTCGCCGCGTCTGGCCGCGGACTTGATCATGCGCTCGATGTTGTAATAGCCATCGGGAGTTTTTTGGTCTTTGCGGGCGCAGAAGACCGCGTCGGCGACGAGAAATACTTTGACGGATACGCCCTCCCGTTTGGCAAGGTTGAGCGCCAGCCGCATGGCATTGTAGGGACGCTCGTTCCCATACGGCGCGTCGTTGATGACGATCAGGAATTTTTTGTGTTCGGACACTCGTTCCTCCTCCTAATTTGTTGGAGTGATTATAACCTCCCCCCTGCCATCCTCCTGTTCCCGAACACGCTCACGAAGAAACTGAATCAACTCTTCCAAACTGGCAAATCCGCGCCGCTCGCCCGTGCGCGTGTCCTCCAGCGAGGCGCGCCAGACAAAGTGATCATTCTGCCTGACGCGCCACACACGCAACAAGAACGATAGGTAGGTCTTCTCGTTCACCAGCGCTTCCGAGAGACGAGGGTCTAGTTCGGAACCAGGGTCTTTCCATCCAGCGTTTTGCGGCGGTCCGAGCAGGCGTCGTCGCCGACGAGGACGAAGCGCAGTTTAACCAGTTTTCCGTTCTCGTACGTTCCATACACTTCATAGGTGGCGACGATCCCCTCGCAATCGCCCGTTGCGTCCTGAAATTTCAACAGGTCGTTCTCGAAGACGTACGGTCCGCTCCCGATCACGCCCACGCCCGAGACCTGGACTTTCATCGTGCCATCCGCGTTGAAGTAGTGTAGAACCACGTAGTCGCCGCTTTTCCCTTTCCAAATGCCGACGATCGCTTCCGCAGAGGTAATGCGGACTTCCTCCACAGGAGGTTCAGTTGGTTCGGCGGTGGGAGCAGGCGGCTCGGTGGGCGGCGGCGGGAACTTCGCCAGCGATTCGGGTGTGATGGTGAAGGTATAGGATTGGATCTTGCCGTCGCGAATCACCGCCACCCAACTGCCCTCGATGGAGTCCACGCCCAGGGACTTGAGTCCTTCATCCGCGTAAGTGGAGAGACAGGTCAGGGTTTCGCCGTCCGCTTTACAGTCACGCAGGGAACCGAAGCCTTTTGCCGCGACGATGGTCTCGTACCAGCCGCGAATCTCCGCATGTCCGTTGTAGATTCCGTCCCCATCGGGTCCCGGCGGGACGATTGAAACCGTCGCGTCGTCCGCGAGGAACGAGAGCGCGGCGTCAATGTCGCCTTTGTTCAAGGCGGTCTGCCACTCGTTTGCCACGTCCAGCGGTTTGGGCGCGCAGGCGGTCAGCGCGAGGGCGAGAATCAGAATCAGAAAGATGGGTTTCATGGGTTCCTCCAAATGAATGGTTTGCTCTCACGATAGCAAACGCCCGTGAGGAAAACGTGAGGAACGCCGTATAATCAAAACCGAACATGACAACCCTGCGAATTTCCGTTCTCGGGTCATTGCAAATTCAAAAGGGGGAGCGCCTTCTCAGCCGCTTTGAGTCCAACAAGGTACGCGCCCTGCTGGCATATCTCGCGGTGGAAAGCCACACCCCGCACAGCCGCGAATCGCTGGTTGAATTGCTCTGGCCAGAAAGCCCCGCCGACTCCGCGCTCGGCAACCTGCGTTACGCGCTGGCGGATTTGCGCCGCGTGATCGGCGACGCGTCCGCCCGACCGCCCTACCTGCTCATCTCGCGCGACCGCCTCCAATTCAACGCTTCAAGCGACCACGAAGTGGACGCGGCCGCCCTGAGCCTTCTCCTCCGCTCCAGCGACATCGAAAACCAAAAACGCGCCATCGCCCTCTATCGAGGCGATTTCCTGGCAGGTTTTCCCTCCATCAACAGCAATCCCTTCGAGGAGTGGATCGCGCTCAAGCGCGAACAGTTCAGGCGGATGGCAATCGAAGCCCTGCGCGCCGTCACTGAACATCATCACGGACGCGGCGAATACAAACTCGCCCTGTCCTTCGCCTTTCGTCAGGTGGAACTTGAGCCCTGGCTGGAGGAGGCGCACCAACAAGTCATGCGCCTGCTTGCGCTCGACGGTCAGCGCAGCGCGGCGCTGGCGCAATTCGACGCCTGCCGCCGCGCTCTCGAACGCGAGTTGGATGTGGAGCCGTCGGCGGAAACGATCCGACTTTACGAATCCATCCGCGACGGCGGGCTGGGCGCGCCGCACCCGCCCCCAAGCGACTATGAACGTCTCCTTCAATCCATCTCGAATGCGTCAGGAGAGTCGGTTGTCAACGCGGAAACGATTCTCCAATCGCTTTCCGCTGGCAGAGACGCCGCGCTCAGGTTTGCCTACGAGGAGGCATTGAGACATTATCATCACGCCCTCGATTTGTTGAACTCCCTGCCTGCCTCACCCCAAAAACAAGAATTGGAACTCCAAACACAAATTGCCATCGGCGCGGCGTTATTGTCCATTCGCAATTTTTCTGACCCCGAGGTGGCGCAGGCGTACCAACGCGCCTACGAAATTTGCCGCGATATGGGAAACCGTTCAGAATTGTTCCATGCGCTCAAAGCCTTATCCAGTTATTACGCGCTATGCGGCGACATTCTCGCAGGGTTGGACATCGGCGAACGGTTGATGAACATCGCCGAGGAAACAGGAGACGACACGCAACTCGTCATCGCGCACAACAATCGCGGAATCAACCTGTTGTTCGCAGGGCGATTCGCTTCCTATCGTGAACACGCGCAGGCGCTTCTGTCGCTTTACGATGAAACGCGTCATCGCGACCTCGTTGCCGTGATGGGATACGATCCCAAAGTGGCAACCCTATCCCAATCCATCGGCTTATGGATGATGGGCTATCCCGACCAGGCGCTGGCGCGTGTCCAACAGGCAGTGAAATGGGCGGACGGACTCCAACATCCCTTCTCGCAGATGTATGCCCGTTTCTTTCTTGCATACATCCATCTCCTGCGGCGCGAAGCGACCCTGGTCTTGGAAAATGCCGAGGAGTTGACCACACTCGCAAATCAACATCAGAATTCCTTCTGGTTCGCGCAGGGATTGATCGTCAAAGGCTGGGCGATGGCGCACACGGGACAACCCGCACAAGGACTGCAATTGCTCCTTCAAGGCTTCTCGATCATCCGAGGGACAGGCGCCGCGTTCGTGCTGTGTTCCTCCGCCGCGTGGCTGGGCGAGGTGTGCGGGATGGCGGGAAAAGTCGAGGAGGGACTCTCCATGCTGGAGGAATACATTTCGCAGAGCATCAAATCGGGCAACCTGCACATGATGGCGGCAAATCACATTTGCCGCGGCGACCTGCTCCTCCAACTTGACCAGCCCAGGGAAGCCGAGTCCGCATTTGAGAAGGCGATTGAGATTGCCCGCCAGCAACAGGCGTGTGGCTGGGAATTGCGCGCGGCGCTGCGCCTCGCGCGAGTACAGGCGCAAATGGGAAAAACCGAGAAAGCCCATCAACGGCTGAGTCAAATTTTCGAGTGGTTCACCGAGGGATTGGATACAGCAGATTTGGTTGAAGCGCAGGTATTGCTCGAAGAATTGGACAGCCAGCCAGTTGTCAAGATGTGAGCGGCGCGTATCCCAACTCGCGATGAAGTTCGGCAATCAACGCCGCGCCGCGTTCGTTCGTGTGCCAGCCGTCCCCGCCGATCAATTCCAACGGATTCACCTCCCCACTCGTCCCATTGAATGTCTCGCGGACGCGCGCCAATGGAATCCGACATTCGCCCGCCAACTGCGCCACAGATCCATTGAACGCATCCCACCAGACTTTCAACTGCTCAAACACCCCTGCCTTTTTCCACTCCCCAAACAGGAATGGCGGCAGATAGCAGTCCATGACGCGCAGAATCGCTTCGGAGGGATTTCGCAAAGCAAACAACTCGGAGAAAATCCCGCCCGCGTCGTGTTGATACAAATCGAAAGCGGCGCGCATGCCTTCCTGATCCTTCAAGTCCCCACCATTGACGTAAGCAATACTCGGCTCTTTGAAATGCGCCATGGGAACCATGAATGTGATCACATCCGCGTTGCGAAGGAGGCCGCGTAATTTTTTGTCGCCGCGCAAGGTATTCAGCAACTCGTCGCTTCGCTGACCGCCCGCGCTGAAGTTGTGGAGGGTCACCCGCGCGCCCAGGTCGGACTCGATATGCGCCGCATACAAATCCACGAAGCCCCAGGTGAATGAGTCGCCGAGGGCGACGTAATTCAAGGTGGGCAGCCGAGCCATAACATTCAAACGATGAGACCCCGAAGGCATTCTAAACCTTCGGGATCGAAAGGTACGTTAACCATCTCAACTGTGTTCGGCTTTGCCAAACAATCCCTTCTGATCGAACCACGGCTTGAGGATCAGGTACGAGCCGAGAACGATGAGCAGGAGCGCGCCGCCGAGATCGAACTTGAAGATCATCTGGGCGAGGCCGCCGACGAGGGCGAGGATGCCAAGGAAGGTGGTGAACCCGCTCATCTTCAGGCCGTTGAAGTAGCGTGCCGCGTTCAGCCCGAGGAAGATCAGGCCGATGCCAACGTCCCAGATGCCTTCGGGCAGGTTGATGTTCTTCAGCAGGAACTGGCCGCCGAGCATGATGAGGAAGAGTCCCCAGAAGGCGGTTTCGAGGCGTTTGTTGAGCGCGGCCTTTTCGGAGTCGATGACGGGAGCGGGTTTGGGGTTTTCTTCAGACATTTCAGATACTCCTTTTTGCGATGTCGCAAGCAGGATGATGCCGACGACGGTAAAGAAGACCGTACCCAGCCAGGGCATATTCTCGCCGCCGACCATGAGCATCAGGCTTTCGGGAGGCAGGGTCAGGTTGGCATAGAGCAACCCGCCGCAATGACGAGGCTGAGGATGCCGAGGATGAGTTTGAGGATATTCATTAGTCCTCTTGCATAAGAATACGGCGGGTAATCGTTTATCCGCTAATCTTCGCGAATGCCCGCGAATTTAACGACTTCATTCGTGAGGATTAGCGAAAATTCGCGGAGGATGGATCGTCCAGAAGAAATGCATACGACTTTCGCAAGAATTCTATTGTAGCACTTTTGGCAAACAAAAAAGACCCGACCCTTTTCAGGTCGGGTCCCCAGCGGAGAGGGTGGGATTCAAATATCATCCCCTGAATGGGGACGCACGGTGGAAAGAAAAGACTCCTGGCCTTTGCTGGTCAAAAGTCCCCAGCGGAGAGGGTGGGATTCGAACCCACGGTGGACACGAGGCCCACAACGGTTTTCGAGACCGTCCCATTCAACCACTCTGGCACCTCTCCAGGTCGGTTCCAGGTTCCATGTTTCAGGTTCCAGGCTGAGCGGGGCAGATTATAACTTAAATTTCCACGCTGGAATGAAGGTCGGGGTAGGCAACGCGATCCAGCCGCTTCTCGCGCAATTTCTCCTTGAGCGCCAGGGCGGCTTTTTGCTCGGCATGGATAAGGAATATCTGTTTCAGCCTGCCGTTTGAGGCCAGCGCGTATTCGGTGAGCAGGTCCTGGCCTGCGTGCGCCGAGAGTCCGCCGATTGTGGCGACCTCGGCGCGGCGGTCATAGACCTCGCCAAAGATTTTCACCTGCGGTTCCCGGTCCGCGAGGCGGCGGCCAAGGGTATCGGGCGCCTGCCACGAGACGATGCACACCGTGTTGGCGGGATTCTCGATATTGTTCTTCAAGTGATGCAGGATGCGCCCGGACTCGGCCATGCCCGAGGCCGAGATGATGACCATTGGGTCTTTGCGCTCATTCAGCGCCTTGGATTCGTCCACCGAACGAATATAGGTCAGCATCTTGAAGTCCAGCGCGGGATGACGCGCCTCCATCACAAACCGCCGTGTCTCCTCATCGAAATACTGCGGATGCTTTCGGAACACATCCGAGGCGTTGACCGCCAGCGGGCTGTCCACATAGACGGGAAGGCGCGGCATATCGCCGTTGGTCATCATGCGATTGAGATGATAGACCAATTCCTGCGTGCGCCCGACCGCAAAAGCCGGGACAATGACCTTCCCGCCGCGCGCCGCCGTGCGCCGCACCACATCGCGGAATTCCACAAAAGCCTGTTCGGGATCGCGGTGTGCCTTGTCGCCGTAGGTCGCTTCCATCAGAAGATAATCCACCTCGCCGGGCAGGACGGGATCGCGCAAGAGAGGCAGGTTGCGGCGGCCAATATCTCCCGAAAACCAGAAGCGGATCTTGCGCCCCTTCTCCTCGATCTCCAGCGAGACCGCCGCCGAGCCGAGAATATGTCCCGCCTCGAGAAAACGCGCCGTCACGCCGGGCACCGGCTCGAAAGGCCGGTCATACTCGATCTGCGTGAGATGCTCCGGCACCCGCTCCGCGTCCTTCTGCGTATATAACGGCTCAACCGGCGCCTCGCCGCGCTGCGCGCGTTTGCGGTTGACGAACTCCACGTCCGATTCCTGGATATGGCCCGAATCGCGCAACATCACCGCCGTCAGTTCGCCCGTAGCAGGCGTGACATAGATCGGTCCCTCGTATCCCTGCTTCACCAGGTTGGGCAGGTTGCCCGAATGGTCAATGTGCGCGTGCGAGAGAATGACCGCATCCACCGAACGCGGATCGAAGGGAAAATGCAGGTTGCGGGCGTAGGCGTCGGCCCGTCGGCCCTGGAACAGGCCGCATTCCAGCAGGAGGCGCGAACCGTTGATCTCCAGCAAATGCTGCGACCCCGTCACCGTCTGCGCCGCTCCGTGGAAGTGAATACGCATGTCAGCCTCCCAAGACATCCAAGATCTGCGAACCGAATTGCTCGAGCCGCCAGGGGGACGATTCCATGACGGACTTCAGACTGCGCGGGCCGCGCTCGGCCAGCGAAAAAAGAAACGGCCGCGGCAGGACGATATCCGACTCAACACCCATCTTCTGCGCCACCTTCTTGCGCCACGATTTGAGTTTCTCCAGGCGGACGAGCATCGCATCATCCGGACGCTCGGGCCTGGGCCGCCGCACGAGAGGCGCTTCCACCCCCCGGGCCACCGCGGCCAGCATCTCGGCCGCCCAGCGCCCCACCTGCCGTTCCGAGAGTCCCAATCCCAGCAACTCTTCCCGCGTGGACGGCGCCCCGCGCGCAATGGCAATCAGGATATCGTCGTCCAGCACCTTGAAGGGCGGGCGGTCGAGCCGCTCGGCAATATTCTCGCGCGCCTCGCACAGCTCGCGCAGGAGGGTAAGTTCGCGCGCCGAGAGATCGCGCCGCCTCGAAAGCCGCTCCCAGGCCGGCCCGTTCCGCGAAACAGGCTGGTCGTCCACCCAGCAGGCGCGGCGGAAGTCTTCTCGGGCAAGAGCCCAGCGGTCTGCAGCAACCAGATCGGCGTATAGCATATCGCGCAGGCGCAGAAGGTAGTGTGTGTCGAGACGCGCATAGTTGATTTGATCAGGAGTGAGGGGACGCGCGCCCCAGTCAGCTTTCTGGAATTTCTTGTTTACCGCCACCCCGAAGTATTCGGCCAGCACACCCTCCAGCCCGACTTTACTGCGGCCAAGGATTCGAGCGGCCTGCATGGTATCAAACAGATTGGCGAATGTAAATCCAAAGTCGCGGTTGAGACAGATCAGGTCGTATTCCGCGGCGTGAAAAACCTTCTCGATTTTTGGATCCGCAAAGATGGGTGCCAGCGGGCTGAGGTCCGAGAGGGCGAACGGGTCAACCAGGTAATCGGTTTCTGTGGAAAACTGGATCAGGCAGACCTGCTCGCGATAGGCGTGCAGGGAATTGGACTCCGTGTCCACCGCGATGCGCGATTGCTTCGAAAGATCGTCGAGGAGCGCGGCAAAAGATTCGGGTGTCGCCACCCACACAGGCGGCGGAAGTGTATGCGGCATGAATGCCTATTATAGCGCAAGCGAGCCTCAGGCAGGTTTCCCCCGCGCCCATTCGGGCGGCTCGTCCGGCCAGATGCAGACGAAATAGTAGACCGGCATCGCAACGAACGGCATGAAGAAACTTCCCACGCCCAGGATGATACGAACAACATCCGAAGCGGTTTTATTTAGGATGATGTGAGCGAGATAAAACGCTTCCAGCCCAAAGATCAGCAAAATCGTGATCAGATGCAAGGGAAAGATGAGAAAGAATGGGACTACGAAGAAAGGAGGCACACTATCGGAAGACTGTCCTGCGGACAATATCATACCGCTCATCATCAGGAACCAGACGCCGATGAAAATCAACGGATAAATCGTTATCCATACGGTTGCGATTCCGATCACGATTCTCCAAGGCCTGCTGAGTTTCATGATTTCACCGCTTTCGGCGCGCTGTCAATGCGCCTTTTCCATGACGAATGCATCGCCCCCATCCCTGTAATACTTGCGCCAGATGTCAATCTGCTGATATCCCTCCTGCTCGTACAGTCGGATGGCGGCCTCGTTTTCCGGGCGGACGCACAAGCGGATACGCGGCGTATGTAGTCCCGCCTCGCAGGCGCGCAGCATCTCGCGAGCGATTCCCCGGCGCCGAAACTCGGGCAGGACGCCAATGGTGGCGATCCATGAAAACCCCCTGGAGTGGCGCGGGTCGCCCGCCACAAACCCGACCATGCGCCCGTCCACCACGGCCTTGAGGCGCACCACATCGGAAAAGGTAAGCACAGCCATCAGGTCGAGCAGGGGCCAGGAATCGTTCTTGAAACAGGCGCGTTCCAGCTTCAGGAGCGCGCTCAGATCGAGGAGAGAAGCGGGGAGGATGTGCATCGAAGAAAGAGGCCTCCCGTTTGGGAGGCCTCTATTGTACACGCGTTACGCGCTACTTTCCCTTGCCTGCCAGGAAGTTCTCGAGCAGACTGGTGAACTCCATCGGGAAGATGTACTTGGTGGACGGGCTGGCGCCGAGCGACTTGAGCGTCTCGAAATATTGAAGCGTCATGGTCTTCTGATCCACCAGTTTGGCCGCGCCAAAGATCTTTTCGAGCGCCACCGAGAAACCTTCGGCGCGCAGCACCTGAGCCTGTTTATCGCCTTCGGCCTGGAGAATGGCAGATTGTTTCTGGCCTTCCGCCCGCAGGATGGCGGCCTGTTTCTCGCCCTCGGCCACGTTGATAGCCGCTTCGCGTGTACCCGTGGACTCGGTTACCACGGCGCGGCGCACGCGTTCGGCCGACATCTGGCGGTTCATCGCCTCCTGCACCTCGCGCGGCGGGATGATCTCGCGAATCTCCACGTTGGTCACCTTCACACCCCAGCGTTCGGTCACTTCGTCGAGGCGGGTGCGGAGCATGGTATTGATGTGTTCGCGTTCCGAAAGTACATCGTCCAGCGGGATACCGCCGATGACGGCACGCAGGGTAGTCGTCGCCATGCCTTGCGCGGCCATCTCGAAGTTGCCCACCTGCAACACCGATTCGGCGGGGTCGAGCACTTTGTAATACCACAGGAAGTCAATCGAGATGGGCGCGTTGTCCTTTGTGATCGAGGTCTGATGCGGAATTTCGCGCACCTGCTCGCGCAGATCCACCTTCACAGCGCGGTCAATGACCGGGATGAGCAGGATCAGGCCGGGACCTTTGGTGCCGATACAGCGGCCGAGGCGGAAGACCACCAGCCGTTGATACTCGGGCACGATGCGGATGGCATTCGAAAGAAAGACGAACAAACCGAGCCCGACGATTCCGACGATACAGAAAACTGACAGAACACCTATTTCCATAAGTCGCTCCTTTGCGTTACATGGATTGGATTATTTCTCTGATTCCGCCTCGACTTCGAGGACAAAACCGTCTCTTCCCGTGACCCTCACCGGCTTGCCCGCCCCAATCGGATTCTTACTGCGCGCGCTCCACAGCTCACCAGCCACTTGCACCGACCCGTCCTCGTGGATGTGCGTCTTGGCCTCGCCCACCTGCCCGATCAACGTTCCCAGGTCGTGGGTCGGGCGGGTCAGATGCGCCTGCATCGCCTTGCGAATGGCGAGCCACAAGAATCCCGCATAGAAGGCAGAGGCCGCCAGCGCCAGCATCCAGTTGACGGCCGGGCCGCCGCTGTCATTACGAAACAAAAAGACAGAGCCTGCGACCAGGCCGAGAATGGACAGCCCCAAAAACAACTCGCGGCGCGGCCCGCGGATGGCATAAAAAAATGGCACGACGCTCACCATGATGACAATCAATGCCCACAAATTGAATGAATTTTGGGCTATAGCATAGCCCGCCAGCGCGAGACCGAATAACGCCCCGATCTCCAGCGCCCCCGTCCCCGGCGTGACCAGCGCCAGCAATCCCAGCAGAGTTCCGACCAGCAGGAACACGTAGGCCAGGTTGGGGTCAACCAGAATATCCATATGGATGCTCCTTGTCCATTATACAACAGGAATTCTGCACTCGATTCAATCTACGGCCTGCGCCCCGTTAAAGTTGCGTAAAAGATTCTGGCATTCGCACTTGCCGTGCCCTTATCGCCACAGTCGGAACCTTCGGTCAAAACATCCGGCAGGCCTCTTCGCAAGGCGCTCGCCGAGCAAAAGTATCATGCCTGCGAGATACCATCCCTCCACGCGCGCCCGCCCCCATCCGGCGGGTCGTGGGGGTATTGGTCAATGCCCGCGGTCGGGCTAAATTTCCACGGCCAGGCAGGTCAGAGTCTCGATTACGCCGGGGATGGGTTGAATGGAAGTCGCAAGGAATGTCCCCAGCTTGTTGACATCCTCCGCCTCGATGACGGCTACCGCGTCGTAAGGACCAAAGGTCATGCTGGCTTCTTTCACGTGATCCTGTTTGCGCAACTGGCGAACGACCTCTTTGACCTCGCCGGTGCGGATACGGACCAAAACATATGCTTTCATGAGAATCTCCTTCGCGGGTTTCAGGCATCCCTGCGGCGCAAGAAAATGGACCAGTAGACTGCGGCAACGAGCACCGCGCCGCCGATGATGTTGCCGATCGTGACCGGGACAAGATTATTAAGAAAGAAATTCTCCCAGGTCAGATTTTCGAGACGCGATATCTTTTCCCCCACCCTGCTTATATACTCCGGGTCGAACGTCTTCACTAACAGGGCATAAGGAATGAAGTACATATTGGCGATGCTGTGTTCGAAGCCAGCCGCGACAAAAGCGGCGATCGGAAAGATAATCACCGATATCTTGTCAACAGTGGATCGGGCGCTGAAGGTCATCCAAACCGCCAGACAGACGAGGGCATTACACAAGATGCCCAGAACCAGCGCCTGAACAAAATTCAGGCTGCATTTTGAGATCGCTGTATTCAACGCGGCGATGCCGACAGCGTCACTGCCAAAGGTGTACTGCTTCGTGAACAGCATCAGCACAGCCGTCCCAAACGCACCGACGAAATTGCCAAAGTAAACGATGACCCAGTTATACAACAGCGCGCGCGTCGTGACCTTGCCGCTGGCCCAGGCCATCACGATCAGATTGTTGCCCGTGAACAGTTCGGCGCCGCCCACGACCACGAGAATCAGACCCAGGCTGAACACCAGTCCGCTCAACAAGCGGACGAGGCCGTACGGTAACCCGGTCGAGAAGACGGCCGTCCCGTCCGGCGCAGTGACGGACACGCCCCCCGCCGCGGTCGTCGTGGCGAAAATCGCGCCCAGCGAAATGAACGCTCCCGCCAGCACGGCAAGAGAAAACATGGTCAGCGCGGGCAGTTCCGCTTTGCGGACACCGATATATTCCGCACGGGTCGCCATCTCCTGAGGCAATAAGGCATCAATACGGATTTCACTCATAAACGAAACTCCATTGAAAGTTTTATTTGTGAAATTTTTCTCAATACTAACCGGATTATGGCAGCCTGTAACTTACCGAAGATAATTGGTTTGTGCGACATTCGTCACATTCGCAGCGCGGAATTCATTCCGCAACCAAGGGCGATAACTGTGCCGCGATGCAACTTTACGCAAGCAGCCTGCCAAAGAAATTATTCGCTTCTTCGCGATGAGGACACAGTCAGGACAGCCGCGAGCACCAGCGCGGCAAAGACAATGACCACTGCGACCAAAGTAGTATCGCGATTGACAAGAGGCGCCTGAGGAGCGCGCGTCGGCGTGGGGATGGAAGTTGGCGTTGACGTTCCAAGAATGTACGGTGTGAACGACGGAACGAAGGTTCGAGTCGCGGTCGGCATGGAAGGTGTGCCCGTGGCTGGACCGCGAATGACGAGCGCGGCGCCGGGATAGATCAGCGTTGACGAGCCAAGCCCATTCAGGGATTGTAACTGCTCGACCGGCACGCCGTAGGCGGCGGCAATACTCCACAATGTTTCCCCTGCCTGCACAAGATGGGTTATGGAACCATCCGTTTTGGGAGTGTTCACAACCACGGTGGGCGGAACGAGCGCCGGCGGTTCCACATCGTTGCCGCCGATTTCGATCCCGGGCGTCGCCTGGGATACCTCGCTGCCTGTGGGCCGGGCACAATCAATCACATAATAAGCGCGGCCGTTACTGATCGCCACTCCTGCCCCGATCTCCAGCAGGCTTGGAGAGACCATTGTATTCAAGTGCAGATCGTCGGTCGTCCACGAAGCCACGATCGAATCGGCGGACGCATCCGGCGCGCCCGAGGTGATGTTCTCGGAGCGAAATCCGCCCAGGGACAAGTCACCAGCCAGGGGGTAGCCTGCCGCGAGCAGGCGCTGGGTGACGGTCGTTCCACCGGGGCCGGTATGCGTCACGGTCGCGGTGGCGGCCATATAATCTGCCTGCGCCTGCGCAGTTCCCATCAGAATAGGACTGATGGAATACGGTGCCAGACCGTACGATTCGCGCAGAGCATTGACTGCATCAATGATCTGATATGCAGTGGCCGGCGCGGGGCGCGCCGACGCGCCTGTCGCCGGGAAAAGCAACGCAAGGATAACCAGGACGCCGGCAAACAACCCTCGCATACAAGGATTATAACCTGTCACCCCGGCCACCCGCAATTCGGCCGGCATCCAAACGCAGAACGGGACTATAATACCGCCAGCGGTTTTTTTATCCTGTTTTCAAAAGAGGTCAAGGTGAAAGAGACTCATATTTCTCGTAATGCGCGCGGACGGTTCGATATTCCCGGAAAGAGAGCGGTCGAACTGGATCTGGGCGACAACGATCACACAAAGTACATCGTTGTCCAGAAAGAACTCGACGCCAACCTGCCGACAACCTATGACTCGATCAAGATCGAATGGCTTACGGCCTTTGGCGTGAGGCACAAAAAAGCCGACGGAACGCCGGGAGGCTTTGCCAATATTAAATACTTCGTCTTTCTGGATACGTTGCCGCCCGGTAAGCGATTGTTCACTTATTATGGCGGGCGGGTGCACGAATTATCCCCCGAAACCGTGGGGGGAAAAACAAGAGTCAGTTTCACCGTTGGTGATCCGCCGATTGGCTGGGGGCCGTGAACCGCCAGATTACCTGAGAGATTGCCATGCCCGGTGAATAGCGCGCCGCCAGGGGACGCTCTCCACGTACAACCGGCGCGCCGCTTCATCCGCAAATTTGGAGACCTGCATCTGGAGCAATTGCCCCGCCTCTTGCAGGACATTGCGTGAGCGCGGGTCTTTGAGTCGTTCCAGCGCCCGGTAACACGTGAAATATATCCGCAGAGGCTCTTCGGTTCCATCCAGTGTCCCGCCGCCTGCCAGGTGACCAAGAATCTCCTCGGTTAGCATTCTTGCAGAATCCAGGTCGTCCGAGGCAAGCGCGGCCTCGATCAAACCCGCCTTTGGTTCCATGTTCGCGCCGGGCTGATCAAGCGCCTCACGGATGTGCAGGCAAGCCGCGTACGCACCCCGCGCCTCCTCGATCTCTCCCAGCAACAGAAATGCGTGGCCGCTATACAACAGGGACCAGGCTTCCGCCGCGCGGTCCCCGCTCCGGCGCGCCAGATCGCATGCCTGCCGCGCCGATTGAACAGCGGTTGCCGTATCGCCCTGGACCCCCGCGGCGGCGCTGAGATTAATCAGCGTATATGTCTCCTGATGGGGATTCCCCACCTCGCGCGCTATGGACAAGGCGCGCCCGTGGTACGCGCGGGCCGCCTCGAAATCTCCCTGCATTCCCGCTACCCAGCCCAGATTTGCAAGCACCAGGCCCTCGGCAGAGCGATCACCCCACTCCTGGACGATGGCGTGTGCCTGTTCATAATAACTTCGAGCGGCCAAATAATCTGCCCTCACGAATCCCGCCGAGTTGCCGAGATTGTTGATGACCATGGTCTCCAGGCGCCGGTCATGAATTTCCTGCGCAATGGCCAGCGCCTGCTCGAAATATCCCTGGGCAGAAGCGGGTTCCTTCTGCTCCATGGCAATCATCCCCATGGAATTCAGGATTGAACCTTCATGGTGACGTCTGCCGGCTATCCGCGCCTGCCGAAGTCCTTCTTTCGCCTTTTGCATGGCTTCGTCCGGACTGCCCTGCCTCAGGAGAGCCACCGCCCAAACATTGTAGGCGTCCAGCATATCATCGGCATCCTCCCTCAAGAGCGCAACGGATACCGCCTGCGCAGCGCACTCAATCGACTCGGGAAACTCGCCGCCCGAAAAATAATACTTCGAACGGAGCATGAGCACGTGCGCAACCAGTATCTCATCGTTCAATTGCCCGGCCAATTCGCTCAGAAGATCGAGGTCGTGAGATTGAAGGTCGCGGGCTCCCAGACGGCGATACAGTTCGCAACGATCAATCAACAGATCGAATTGAGGCCGCAAATCGCCGGCAGGGGTGAGCGCAAGCGCTCGGGTGAAGTAATCCACAGCCTGATGGTTTTGGTAGGCGCGCGAAGCGGATTTGCCCGCCAGCGTCAGATACGTCCTCGCTTTTCTTCCGTGACCGGACTTTTCTGCATGGTATGCCAGTTTGCCGTAATGTTCGACAAGTTCATGCCCATAAAGCGACTCGATGGCAGAGACAGCCAAGTCGTGTAACTGCCTCTGGCGGGCAAGCAATTGCATCGAATAGGCGGCGTCGCGCAACAACGCATGGCGGAAGATATAATTCACCTCGTCCAGCGGAAACCAGATGTCGGCATCTTCGGCGCGGGAGACCTTATGCATGAGTTCTGCATCCTCGCGCAACATTTCGGCCAATAACCGCAACTCGAATTCCCGCCCAAGGACGGATGCAGTCTGGACCACTTCGCGCACGTCGCGGCTCAAACGGTCCAAGCGCGCGACCAGCAGGGCGCGCACGTCGGTGGGCAGGGAGTCTCCGGCGGGCATCGCGAGGCGGTACCGGCCGCCCTCATCCCGCGCCAGCAGACCGTTCTCGGAAAGGTAACGAAGGATTTGCTCGGCAAAAAACGGATTTCCTTCTGAGCGCTGTTCCAATATCTCCAGCAGAACCGGTTCGGCGGGACCGCCCAGAAATGTTTCGGCGATGCGCCCGAGATCCGACGGGGCAAGTTGAGGCAGGTCAATCCAATGTAAATATGCGGCGTCCAGTTTCGGGAAAATCCCCTCGGGCCGTTTGCTTGCAATCACGGCAACCGGATATTGTTTTTCGGGATCCGCCAGCAAAGCGCGAAAGAAGTACGAGAGAAATGTCCTTGTATCTTCGTCCATCCATTGCGCATCTTCCAAAAACAGGATCAGCGGCGTCCGCAAACTCTCCGCCTGCAACAGGGCCGACAATGCAATCAGTGTATTGTCGTAACGAGCCTTGGCATCTAGTTGTTCATACAATGACCCGGCCCGGGAAAGGCCAAGCAGGGCGGCCAAGACCGAAGCAGTTCTATCCAGTTCCATCGCCAGTCGGGGATCGGGAGCAGAGGCTATGATTTTACGCAGCTGGCTCTCAAAATTTTGCAGGTTTATGGCATCCGGGTCTGACTCTGAATACTGGAATCGCGCCCGCAGCCAGTCTTTGAACGGATTGAGGGATTGGCGCAAAATCTCATCTGTCTGGCATACGACCCATTGTGCCGCGACATGGTTCGACGAAGACGCCTGAAAGGTGTGAATGAGGCGGCTCTTGCCGATCCCTGCATCTCCATTGACAACCAGCACACCGGCAAATTTGCCCTCGCGCAACGGCGCGACAAACTCGGCCAGCCGCTCCAACTCTGCCGCGCGGCCAACCAGATCGCCTCTATATACGATCTCGGGTAATTTCTTTCGTCCGGCCAGCGCAAAGACACGCGATTTGCCGGAGAAACCTTTGAAGACGTATTCACCCAGATCGGTCACAATGAAATGCCGGTCGGCGCGGCTCGCGACCTCTGCGTCGAGTCGCACTTCGCCAGGGAGAGCCGATTCCATCAGGCGGGAAGCCAGATTCACGCCCCAGCCGTAAGCCGTGTAATCCTCACGCAGAGGCGCGCCGATGAAACCAGCATACGCCAACTTATACGTAACGCCCGCCTTGAAGGGAATCTTCACCCGTTCCGCGAGATCAAGTAAAAAGTTCAGGGCGCGGTCAATGTCGTTCTCGCGGGCTGTCGGCGCGCCCCAGAACATCAGGATGTTGAAGCCCTTGTCGTCCAGGTCGGGGCGCAGGAAAAACCCGCCATACCGATCCTGCAAAGCAAAGATGCTCTCCATGAACGGCCGCACAAAAGCCCCGTCAGTGGGATCGAAGGGGATGCCAATGAACATGTTGACGACCTGGCGGAACTCACCCACAGCAGGCTGGTTGACGACCTCGTCAGGGTAGAACAGGCTCAAGAGTTCGGAAGCAGGCTCAGGGTCCGCGTAGTAGGGAAACGGGGCGGGCAGGTCGCCTTTCATCGCCTCCAGGCGAAAACAATTCCCTGCCGGCTGAACGGTCACCAAGTCCTGCAATTCTGCGTATGAGGCCGCGTCCAGCACGATGTCGCCGGGACGGGCGCATTCCTCGGCGTTCACCGAACCGTCCACACTTGTGCCGCGCATACAGTAGGTGACCCGCCCGCCGTCCGCGTTCTTCAGGATCAGCCAATCGGCCTCGCCAAAACCCAGTCCCGCTTTTATAAATATGGGGAAGCGGCCAAACGGGGTCTCGACATTTGAATTCGCATGTATGTGCTCCTGCATGGCGATCACCGCGGCCAGCCCGCGCAGCGTGGCGGGACCCCGCGCCGGCTGTTCGTCGAAAATGGCGGTGAACGCGTCCCCGGCGTAGCCCACCACAAACCCTCCCTGAGCATAGACCGCCGCGACAAGCGGCTCGAACACGGCGCGCATGACGTCGGCTAGAGTCTCGGCGCCTGCCTGCCCGTGACGGGCAAGCACGTCGGTCATGATCGAAAACCCCGAAAGGTCCACAAAAATTCCCGCCGCGCGCAGACTGCCCCGATGCTGCCCCGAAACATATTTCTCGAGAATGTAGTGTGGAACGAGTTGGCGCATTAATCCCATTGTAGCACTATCATTACGGCGCGATCGGTTCGAATATCAGAGGTTAGGAGAAAGAATTCGGGTATTCTCCCTTTTGAGAGCAGGTTGGTTCTCCCGAGAAGTTTTCTAACAACCTCGAGGAATACAGGCTAAATCCAAGGCTTTCTCAACGTCGAGTTCGTTCGCCGGTGGAGACCGTTCCGAATTAAGACGATCGGATGACAGGCGCGGATGCCCGTTCCCTGCTCGATCTGCAGGCGGCAGGCGGCACCGCTCGCGGCCACAGAGGTTTGGCGGTTTACCGCGACCTGTCTGAGATATGGGAAAAGTTTCAACTCCCCCACGTTTTGAGACAACTCATAATGCTCGGCCTCATATCCAAAAGTGCCTGCCATGCCGCAACAGCCCGCATCAATCAGATCGACATCGTAGCCGCAAACGCGCAAAGCCTCGACGGTGGCGTTGACGCCGGCCGGTTTTCCGTCGAGCGATAGGCCCTCGGCGCGCTGGTGGCAGTGCGGGTGGAAGATGATCTTCGATGGCGGGAGCGGATATGCTTCGGTTTTGCCGGCATCCACACTGGCTGCACGCAGATTGCTGAATTCATTCCGACGCACTAGAAATTCCTCTAACAACCAGGCGCGCTTCACGCGCTCGGCAATCTCTTCGGCGCGGTCCGGGGATAAATCAATATAATCATGTTTGAGCGAATAGATCTCGGGTGGCTCGATTCCCAGAATGGGCAGGGTGTTTTCGGGGTCGGTTTTTTCCAGTGCAGCCAGGACTTTCTCCGCATGACGGCGCGCGGCCGCGACAAATCCCTTCGAGAGCAGAGACGCGCCCGAGCCGACCAGAGGAAGAACTTGCACATCGAAACCGAGCCGTGAGAGAATGTCGAAAGCGGCCTGTTCCACCTGCGGTTCAATGTAATGCGAAAAGGAATCGGGCAGAAAGATTACCCTCTCCCCGCCCCTGCGCGCCGGCGCGGCAGGAAAACGCGCCCGTTTCGCCGTGAAATCAGGGAACGGCCGATGCGGCGTGATTCCCAGGATTTTCGCAATAGTATCCTTGAATACGCGTATCCGCATCAGCCTGTTCGACAACGGCGCGATCGCGGATGCAAGGCGCGCGGTCGCATGAAAATATCCAAATATGTAATCGCGCAGCGGGCGGCGATGCGTCTTGTAATATTCGGCCTCGAAGGCGAACTTCAGTTTTGCCATGTCCACGCCGCTGGGACATTCGGACTTGCACCCTTTGCACGCAAGGCACAGATCCAGCGCCGCGTGTGCCGCGCTTTCAATCCCCGACTTCCGATTCCCGATGCCCGTCCTGATCATCGCACGCAAAAGGTTTGCGCGGCCGCGGGTCGAGTGCATCTCATCCCGCGTGGCCTGGAACGACGGGCACATCAAGCCCGTGTCCTTACGACAGACACCCTGCCCGTTACACTGCTCGATGGCGGTGACCAGCCCGCCATTGCGCGAAAAATCCAAGGCGGGTGCCCATGCCTGCACGCGATAACTTTCGCCATAACGCAAATGCGTATCCATCGGCGGCGCATCGAACATCTTGCGCGGGTTCAAGAGATTATCGGGATCCGCGGCCTGCTTCAACGTTCGCATCGCGCCGATCAATTCGGCACCATACGTCTTCTCCAGCCATTCGCCCCTTGCAATTCCGTCGCCGTGCTCACTGCTCATCGAACCGCCGAGGCGCAGGGTGACATCGAGAACCTGTTCGGCAATGCTTCGCAGCGCCCGCCCGCCCTCGCCCCCGCGAAGGTCCAGGACCGGGCGAATGTGCAGGCATCCCGCAGAGGCGTGCGCGTAGATTCCGCCTTCCGTTCCATGCGAGGCGAGAATCTTTTCCACCTCTCGCACGAACTCGCCCAACTGTTCGACAGGGATGGCACAGTCCTCGATGAACGCAGCGGGCCGCGCAGACTGCGGGCGCGAATCCAAAATGCCCAGCCCGACCTTGCGAACGTTCCAGACGCGCGCCTGAGCCTCGGCCGATTCGATGACCGCGGCATCCTCCCGCAGGCGATAAGCCGCTTCTTTCAGGACCTCCGGCCTGTCCCCGCTAAACTCAACGACCAGCACTGCGGCGGGGTCGCCCGTCATCCAAGCCATCTGCGCCGCATAGGCAGGCACAGTCCGCGCCAGCCGAAGGATCATGCGCGGCACAAGTTCGACCGCGCTGGGGCGGAACTCCAGCAGGCGCGGCACATCGTCGCATGCCTCGGCGTTGCTGCCATACGAGAGAATACCCAGGACTGTATACTTCGGTTTTTCGACAAGGTTTACTTTAACGCGGCGGATGACGGCCAGCGTTCCTTCGCTGCCGGCCAGCAAATGGGAAAGATTGAAAGCCGAAGGCGGCAGATTTGCGGGATAACCATCGCCGATCCATTGCGGAGGCCGGGAAGGCGACCACGGCAATAAATAATTCAAGCGATAGCCTGCGGAGTTGCGCCACGACTTCGGGAAATTTCGTTGGATCGCCTCGACATAATTTTCGCGAATATCCCGCGCCGCCGAAAGGACCGCCGACAACCGTCCATTGCTCACGGATGACTGACCGCCGATTTCTTCCCACACCGCCAAACTCCCATCCGCCATGATGACATCCGCCGAAACCAGATGGTCTGCGGCCATGCCATAGAGGATCGAGTGCGCGCCGGTGGCATTGTTGGCAATCACGCCGCCCATCGTAGCGCGCTCGGCGGAAGCGGGATCGGGGCCGAAGGTCAAGCCGTATTTCGCGGCGGCGCGGTTCAGGGTCGAAAGAACGACGCCCGGCTCGACGGTCGCCGTGCGGGATTCGGGATCAATTTGGACAATGGAATCCAGCCAGCGCGAGCAATCCAAAATCAACGCCTCGCCAATTGCCTGCCCCGCCAGCGACGAGCCGGAGCCGCGCGGCAAGACCGGCACTTTATACTTTGCGGCCAGTTCCACCGCCGCATGAAGATCGTCCTGCGTTTTCGGGATGGCAACCCCCAGCGGCTCGATCTGGTAAATCGAGGCGTCGGTGCTGTAGAGAATGCGCGAGGCGGAATCGAGGCGAATGTCACCCGTAAACCGCCTTGCAAGATCGTTGACGAAATCTGGATTCAAAGACATGACACAATTCTAACGCAATGACCCCGAAGGGGCCGATCCTTCGAGGTCCTACACATTGCGATTGCCGCCTATTTCGCCTTGCCCTGGCTTGCCACTGCCGCGGCTTTTTTCGCGATCTCCTCCGCATCGCCAAGATAATACCTCTTCAACGGTTTCAAATCCTCATCCAGTTCATATACCAGAGGGACGCCGGTGGGAATATTGAGTTCCGTAATCTCCGCGTCTGAAATATTGTCCAGATATTTAACCATCGCCCGCAGGCTGTTTCCATGCGCCGCGACCAGAACTCTCTTGCCCGATCTGATCATGGGGGCAAGCGCTGAGTGCCAGTAAGGCAGAACCCGCTCCAGCGTGATCTTAAGCGACTCGGTGGCTGGCAGCTGTTCGGGAGTCAGCGAGGCGTAACGCGGGTCGAACCTGGGATGGCGCTGGTCGGTCCATTCCAGCGCAGGAGGCGGAACATCGTAACTGCGCCGCCACACCTTCACCTGCGCCTCGCCGAACTTTTCCGCCATCTCGGACTTGTTCAGCCCCTGCAACGAACCGTAATGCCGTTCATTGAGCTGCCAGGCATTGATCACGGGAATCCACTCCAGATTCATCTCCTCCAAAATGATCCATAGTGTGTGAATGGCGCGCTTCAACACGGATGTGTATGCCACATCGAAGACGTAGCCTTCCTCTTTCAACAACCGGCCCGCCTCGAGCGCCTCTGCCCTGCCCTGCTCGGTCAGCCCAACATCCGTCCAGCCTGTGAAGCGATTTTCGAGGTTCCATACGCTTTGTCCGTGACGGACGAGAACAAGTTTATACATTCTGTTTCTCCAAAGTAAGTTGGATGAATTATAGCCCAACTCACCTGCTCATAGTAAAATCATGCCATGCCCAGCGACGATGTCACCCCCATCCGCCAGCAGTATCTCGACATCAAAAAGGATTATCCGAACGCAATCCTCTTCTTCCGCCTCGGCGACTTCTACGAGACCTTTGACGAGGACGCCGAGATCACGGCGCGCGAACTGGATATCGTCCTGACCTCGCGCCCGGTCGGAAAAGGCGTGCGCGCCCCGCTGGCGGGCATCCCCTATCATGCGGTCGAAAATTATCTGGCGCGCCTTATCGAAAAAGGCTATCACGTCGCCATCTGTGAACAAGTGGGGGATCAGCCCACGAAGGGGATCTTCCCGCGCAAAGTGGTGCGCGTGGTGACGCCGGGAACAATCACCGAGCCGGGCCTCCTGCCCGGCGACTCGAACAACTACCTCGCCTCGGTCATTCTCGACGAGAAAGCCGCTTCCGTTTCATTTGCCGACATCACCACCGGGGAGTTTGCCGTCACCGAACTGCCTGCCGAATCCCTGCGCGCCGAACTGACGCGCCTGCATCCCGCTGAAATTCTGCATCCCGATAACCAGCCCTTCGCCGCGCCGGACGGAAACGGACTGGGGCATGTCACAAAATACCCTGCATGGAGATTCGAGCCGGGCAAATGCGAAGAGACCCTGCTGGCGCATTTCAACGCCGCCGCGCTGGACGGGTTTGGCCTGAAGGGACATCCGCTCGCCGTCCGCGCCGCGGGCGCCATCCTGCAATACTTGAGAGACACGCAGCCCGATTCGCTCGCCCTGCTCACGGGCCTGCGGTTCTACAGCCTGGGCGAGTTCATGACCCTCGACGCGTCCACGCGCCGAAACCTCGAACTGACCGAGACCCTTCGACAAAGCGCAGGGCAAGCCCTGCGCGGCGAGAGAAAAGGATCGCTGCTCGGCACGCTCGATTACACGGTCACGCCCATGGGCAAACGACTGATTCATCAGTGGGTCAGCCAGCCGTTGTTGAGCGTGGAAAAGATCAGGCAAAGGCAGGACGGCGTGGAGTATTTCGTACAAAATGGAATGATCCGCGCCGAACTGCGCGCCGCGCTCAAACCGCTGGCCGATCTCGAACGGCTTGTCAACCGCGTCCTCGCCGGCCACGCCCAGCCGCGCGATCTGGCGGCTGTTCGCAGTACGCTGGGACGGTTGCCGAATGTAGTCGAGGCGATTGGCGGGCAAAGAGAGAGGATAGAGGGGACGAAATTAACGCTTCCCGAATTGCACAGCGAGGAACTGACCCTTCTTCAAAGCGCAATTGACGACGACCCGCCTGCGACGTTACAAAACACCGGCGTTATTCGCCCAGGCTATTCACAGGAACTGGATTCGGTGATTGAAGCATCCAAACACGCGCGGGATTGGATCGCCAATCTCGAATCGGTCGAGCGCGAAAAGACAGGAATCAAGTCGCTGAAGGTAGGCTACAACAAGGTATTCGGCTACTATATCGAGATCTCGCGCGGCGCGGCAGACAAGGCACCCGCGCACTACATCCGCAAACAGACGCTGGTCAACGCAGAGCGCTTCATCACGCCCGAGATGAAAGAATATGAGACGCTCGTACTGAACGCCGAGGAGCGAATCAGGGAAATCGAACTGCGCCTGTTCCGCGAAGCCTGCGCGGAGTTGTCGAAGGCGGCGTACAAATTGTTGTCCACCGCCCGTACGCTGGCGGAACTGGACGTACTATCTGCCCTGGCCGAGGCCGCGGCCCTCGGAGGCTACACCCGGCCCGAGGTCCGTGAAGGAAGCGAGCTGGAGATCCGCGCGGGGCGGCATCCCGTCGTCGAACAAAGTCTGCGTGGCGAGCGCTACGTACCCAACGATGTCGTCTTCGAAAAAGGCGAGATCATCCGCGTCATCACTGGGCCAAATATGTCGGGCAAATCCACGTACCTGCGGCAGGCCGCGCTCATCGTGCTGATGGCGCAGATGGGTTCGTTCGTGCCCGCGGAATCGGCGAAGATCGGCCTCGTGGACCGCATCTTCACCCGCATCGGCGCGCAGGACGAAATCCACGCGGGGCAGTCCACGTTTATGGTGGAGATGATCGAGGCGGCGAACATCCTGCATCATGCCACCTCGCGCAGTCTGCTGATTCTCGACGAGATCGGGCGCGGCACTTCGACGTACGACGGCGTTTCCATTGCGTGGGGAATGATCGAATATATCCACAATCACCCGCATTTGAGGGCCAAGACTCTGTTTGCGACGCATTATCACGAACTGACGCAACTCGCAGACCTGCTGCCCGGCGTGAGGAACTACAACGTGGCCGTGACCGAGGCGGATGGAAAGGTGGTGTTCCTGCACAAGATCGTCCCCGGCGGCGCGGACAAGTCCTACGGCATTCACGTGGCGCAACTGGCAGGATTGCCCTCGCCCGTTGTCGCACGCGCGAACGAGATCATGGCCGAGCTCGAAAAGACGTCCGGGCAGGCAGTCAGAATCAATCCGCACGCCGCACAGCAAGCCGCATTGTTTCCAGAAACAAGTCCATTGCTGGACGAGTTGAAAGGGGTGGATGTGAACTCGCTCTCGCCCATCGAAGCGTTGAACAAATTATTCGAGTGGCAGAAAAAATTCCTGAAATAAAAGGTCGCCGAAAACGCAGGAAAGCAGGCAGATACAAGAGGAATCGAAATGCCGAAGAAGCCGCTATCCAAAAAAGATACCGGGATGCTGTTCGCAGGCGCGGGAGTAATTTTCGGATTCTGGCTGCGCCTCCTGCCCGCCTCCCTCAGCCCTCTTCCCCTCAACGACGGCGGCCTGTTCTATGCGATGTTGAAAGACTTGATCGAAAACGGCTTCCGCCTGCCGCAAACCGTGGACTATAACGGACTGGCGATCCCTTTTGCATACCCGCCCCTGACTTTTTACGTCGGCGGCTGGATCGCACACACATTCGACGTTTCCCTGCTGGACCTCCTGCGCTGGATACCCGCCATCGTCACCGCGCTGACCGTCATCGCGTTCTTCGACCTGGCGCGGACGCTTCTCAAATCAGACTTCGAGGCTGGTCTGGCCACCCTGATCTTTGCCTTCATCCCGCGCGCCCTCACGTGGATGCTGATGGGCGGCGGCCTGACGCGCAGTTTCGGTGAGTTATTCTTCATCCTCACTGCCAGATATATATATTCAGCATTCAAATCATCCAACAAGAAGGACCTCGCACTTGCCGTTATCCTTTCCGCCCTGGTCGTGCTGAGTCACCCCGAGGCGACCCTCCACGCGATAGGCTTCGCCCTGATCGCCTGGCTCTTCGAGGCGCGCAACCTCGACGGAGCGAGAAAGGCGCTAATCATCGCGGTGGGCGTGCTTGTCCTGACCGCCCCGTGGTGGATTACCATGCTGGGGCGATATGGATTGTCCCCCTTCCTGTCTGCCTCGCAGACAGGGAACCAAAACCTGCTGGACATCGCCCTGGTCGTTCTGGTCGCTGTCTCCGAGGAGCCATATCTCACCCCCATTGCCGTGCTGGGATTTCTCGGCATATTCACGGCCTTCGAACGCCGCAATTATCTGCTGCCCGCCGCCTTCTTTTTTCCGTTCGTTCTCGAACCGCGTAACGCGGCTAACGTGGCAATCATATTCCTGGCCATGCTCGCGGCGCTGGCGCTCGCGCCGTATTTCAGCCTCGCTTTCAACTTCCAGGCGTCTGGCGAACATACCGCGGAGGTCCACCCCCTCGGCGCGCGGGTGCTGGCAACCATTCTTCTCCTCGCTTTCTTCATGAACGCCGCTTTCGTCGCCACGCGCGCATCCAGTAATCACTTGAGCAATAGCACGCTGGAAGCCTTCGCGTGGATCGAACAAAACACGCCGCCTGAGAGCCGCTTCATCGTTTTGACCGGTGAGACGGAGAGTTTCTGCGACCCTGTCCAGGAATGGTTTCCCACACTCTCGAACCGCGTCAGTCAGACCACACCGCAGGGACGCGAATGGCTGGCGGGCGACACGTTCGAGGAATACAGGGAGGATTTAATCGTCCTTCAGCGATGTCTGGAAAAGGATGCAGCCTGCCTCGAGGAACAGGCTGAGAAAATGAATCTCGATTATCAATATGTGTTCATTCAGAGGAACGCGACCACGCGTGTGTTTTGCATACCCCGCAGAGAAGTCACGCGCGGCGGCAACCTGATCCTGTCCATTGCCACACAACAGCCCGCCCAATACGAACAGGTCTATTTCGCGAACGATGTCGCCATCTTCAAACGAAACCCATGAACCTGTTCAGTGCAGTACCTACCTTGCCCTGAAAAAAAAACAAGGAGACTGTGGTCAGTCTCCTTGTTTCGACAACTATTTACTTCATCGCCTGCGCGGGCGCCTTCGAGCGGATGACCGCCCAGGCCAGCACCAGCAACAGGATTCCCGACACGACCCAAATCACAATCTGGGCCGCGCCCTGTGCGCGGGCATATTGCACCACAATCGGGGCGATGATGACCGATACAAGGTTCACCACCTTGATCATCGGGTTGAGCGCGGGGCCGGCCGTGTCCTTGAACGGATCGCCGACAGTGTCACCCACTACGCCCGCCTTGTGACGCTCGGAGCCTTTACCGAGATTTTCGGCGGGTTTCCTGGGCTCGTCTTCGATGAGTTTCTTGGCATTGTCCCAGGCGCCGCCGGAGTTGTTCAGGAAGACCGCCAGCAATTGGCCGGAGAGGATGATGCCTGCCAAAAAGCCGCCCAGGGCTTCCACCTGCAACATCAAACCGACCACGATGGGGGTCACGATGCCGAGCAGAGCAAGCGAAACCAGTTCCTTTTGCGCCGCGGTCGTGGAAATTCCGACCGCCTGTTTGTAGTCCGGCGCGACCTTGCCCTCGAGCACGCCCAGTTTGAACTGGCGGCGGACTTCCAGCACGATCAGCGATGCGGCGCGGGAAACGGCCTGAATTGCGAACGAGGAGAACAGCCACGGCAACGCGCCGCCGATCAGCATCCCGACGAAGACCTGCGGGACATCCACACGGATACCGATGGACTTGATCTGCTCCGCCAGGGGGATGCCCAGTGTCTCCTGAGCGCGGCTCACATCTACAAGGAATGAGCCAAACAGCGAGACCGCCGCAATCACCGCCGAGCCGATGGCAACACCCTTGGTGATAGCCTTGGTAGTGTTGCCCACTGCGTCCAGGTCGGCCATAATCTGCTGGGCGTCCCTGGTTTCCTTGTCATCCTGACCATGCCAGGACATCTCGCCGATGCCGTTGGCGTTATCGGCAATCGGACCGAAGGAGTCCATCGCCACGTTGTTGCCGGTCAGGGTCAACATGCCAATGCCGGTCATGGCAACGCCGTAAAGGATAAAGTTGACGCGCTCGACTCCGTCCACGCCGGGAATCGTACCCATGATGAAAATCGAGGCAACGATTGTCAGGGCAATGACGACCACCGACCAGACCGAGGACTCAAAGCCGACCGAAACGCCCTGCAAGATCAGTGTAGCTGGGCCGGTATCGGCAGCCTTCTTGATGTCTTTGACCGGGGAATTGTGCGTGCCGGTAAAGTATTCCGTAAGGCGGTCTATCAAAATGGCGAGCAGGACGCCCACCGCAACCGCCGTCGGGACGCGCCACCAGCCGCCGTATTCCGCCATGGCAGAGTTATTCAAGTAAAAGAAACCGGCGCCAAAGAACATCGCGGCCGAAATGGCGGCAGACGAAAGAAAGCCTCGGAAAATAGCCGCCATTGCATCACCACTCTTGCCGGGTCCGCCGCGCACCACATACGTGCCGATAATCGAGGAAAGTACGCCAATACCGCGCACGATGAGCGGGAAGATAATCCATTCGAGGCGGCCAGTGAACGCGTGCAGGGCCAGGCCCAGGATCAGGCCGGAGACGATAGTCACTTCGTAGGATTCGAAGATGTCCGCGGCCATGCCGGCGCAGTCGCCGACGTTATCGCCCACCAGGTCAGCCACCACCGCAGGATTCCTCGGATCGTCCTCAGGGATGCCGGCTTCTACTTTCCCGACCAGGTCCGCGCCGACATCTGCGGCTTTGGTGTAGATGCCGCCGCCCACGCGCATGAACAGGGCCAGGAGAGTGCCGCCGAAACCGAATCCAAGCAGGGCGTCCGGCGCGGCGATGCCGAGGACGATGAAGATGACCGTCCCGCCGAGCAGGCCAAGACCGTCGGTTAACATGCCGGTGATCGTCCCGGCGCGGTAAGCGATGCGGAGCGAGTCACCGAACGATTTGCGCGAAGCAGCCGCCACGCGGACATTGCCCTCCACAGCCATTCTCATGCCGATTTGCCCGACCGCCAGCGAAAACGACGCGCCCATGATGAAGGCCACCGCGCGCGCAATACCGATGATCAAGCGTATCCGATCGATCGGCATGCCCTCGAAACGCTCAAGCGCCTCAGGAGATGGCGGGACGATATAAACGGAGAAGAACAGGGCGAAGGTCAGAATGCCAATTAGCGGCAGGATGGACTTCAACTGCCGGCCGAGGTAGGCATTCGCACCGTCGCGTATCGCGCCCCATACTTCCTGCATCTTGGCAGTGCCTTTGTCCTCACGCAGAATCTGCGAGCGCAGGAAGACCGCGTATGCCAGGCCGAGGATGGCTACACCAAATACAGCCCAGATCGCAATCGTCTCAAATGTGCTCAAGCCCATGGTAAACATCGAGGGGTTTTCCTCCCGGAAACAAAATTCAGGCGCTGGGCGCCCGTTGACAGGCCGATTGTACAGGTGCATACGGGATGTGTCAAGAATTTTTGTCCTTCCTTCAACAGCCAGCCCATCATTATTTCTGTGTTGACATTCGATTTCTATTCTGATATGATACGTCAACTTTTGAGGTCTCCACAAGGAGCGCGACAATGTTGCAGGAACTAGATATCCAGACCCTGACCGTATCTCCCACAGCCGCGCAAGCCGTGCGCGACATTCTGGCCGAACGCAAACTCGATGGGTATGCACTACGCGTGTATGTTGCCGGCGGCGGATGCTGCGGGGTTCAATTCGGCATGGCTCTCGACAACAATTTCCGTGAAGTGGATCGCACCTTCGACACCGAAGGCATCAAAGTGGTTGTTGACGACGTCTCGATGGACTATCTGCGCGGTGCCCGCATTGACTTCGTGAACGATCCCGACCGAGGGTCGGGGTTCATCATAGACAGTCCCGGCGCCAAACATGCCCACGACCACGGTGAGGGCGGATGCGCCTGCGGCGGCTCATGCGCTTGCAATAACTGATCCCAAAATGCTTTGTTGCAATCATTCGTTTTTGCCGTCATTGCGAGATGCCGAAGGCATCGAAGCAATCCCCTCGCAGGCAGGGAGACTGCTTCCCTTCGACAGGCTCAGGGCAAGCGCTCCGCTCGCAGTGACAGACTCCGAAGGTGTTTGCAACAGAGCAATCCCAAAAAATAAAAACCGACCGGTGCACACCGGTCGTTTTTTTTTGGGCATCTATTTACCTTCCCCGCAGGAAGGAAATCACGGCTCCAAACAAACCAATAAACCCGAAAATGAAGATCAACAGGCCCATGGGAAATCGGGTCGCGCTCCCCGATTCATCCACGAAGACCGGGCGATCCACCGGCGCGGGAGGGGTAAAAGTAGGCAGGCGGGTCGGAGTCTGCGGCGCAATAAACGCCGCGGCCAGAGTCGGGTCAATGGTGGGCGTTGCCAGCGGAGTCGGCGTGGGTGGAGGCTCAACAATGGGCAGGAAAATCTGGGACGTAAGCGATACATTCGGCGCGTACACCCACCCCACGTTACCTGGGACGCCAAAATAATAAATCTGAATCCAGTCTCCGCCCGGCGAGCGTCCCAGAGCCGGTGCGGACTGTCCGCTTAGCAGAATGCCGATCTTGGGATAGAAAAAGGAACTCGGCCCGGAGCGTACATTGACGAACTCCTGATCCAGATTGACCGTGATGAACGGCCCCGCCGCGGTGCCGGTCACGGTGGGGACCGAGCCGGTCGGCTGCTGGGCCAGGACCACGTCCGAGGCGGGCGCGGCAAGCACAAGTCCCGCGAGGCCGATGGACGCGAAAAGTCCGAGAAGCAATTTGAAACGAAACCGATTCATTTTCGTTAGATTCCTGCGAATGAAGCGAACAAGATTATAATCGAAAACATGGACCGACGAATCTTCCACGGGAATATCACGCCCACCGATATTGCACAGGCTCTGCTTGCCGAGTTTAACCGCGGCAATCTCCACGCTCAAGTGATTGGACGCAGTGACAATATGGCCGTGCAGATTGGCACACATCCGGGCGCAACGTCCGGCGGGCAGACCGCATTGACCGTCACCATCCAGAAGGCTCCGGACGGGGTCATCGTTCAACTTGGCCAGCAGGCGTGGATGGGAACCGCCGCCAGCCTGGGCTGGACCGCGCTGACCGCGTTGCGAAACCCGTTCAGCCTGCTCGGCCGCCTGGACGACCTGGCACAGGACATCGAAAACCTGCAATTAAGCGAACGCGTCTGGCAGGTGATCTCTCACGCCGTGCAGACCGCAGGCGCTTCCACACAACTTTCCGAACGCATGAGGCGGATGGTATGCGATTATTGCGGCGCGGCCAACCCGGTCGGCGAGGCCACCTGCCTGGCCTGCGGCGCGCCCCTGGGAAACGTCACGCCCACGGCGTGCAGGAACTGCGGCTTCGTCGTTCTGCGCGGCGAAAAGACCTGCCCGAATTGCGGGCAGATCATCGCGTAATACAGAGACCATCCTCGGTTATGATGCTATAATACTTTCATGGCAACGCCCACTCCCGAACCAACTCCTCAACCGCAATTGACACCCGAGCAACTGGCTGCCCAGCGTGAGGCCCAGCGCCAGCAGAGACAGATCGTCATCGTCGGCGCGATTCTACTCATCCTGCTTCTCGCGGCCATCGTTACAGCCATCTATTTCCTCGTCCGGCCCGAAACGCCGGCCGAACAGGTGGGCCGCATCCGCGACATCTTCCTCATTTTCATGGCGCTCGAATCCCTGCTGATCGGCGCGGCGCTGATCGTGCTCATCGTGCAGGTCGCCAGCCTGATCAACTTGATGCAGAACGAAGTGCGGCCGATCCTGCACGCAACCAGCGAGACGGTCAATACACTGCGCGGCACGGCCGAATTCCTGGGCGAAAATGTCGTCCAGCCGGTCATCAAACTCAACAGTTACCTGGCCGGATTGCAACGTGTGTTAGAATTGATGGGACTCAAACGAAAATAACCATCACCAAAAGGAGAAGATACCATGTCTGATCGCGATGAATTCGGAGCATTCCTGGTCGGCTTCATTGTTGGCGGGCTGACCGGCGCCGTTGTATCCCTGCTCTTCGCGCCGCAGTCGGGCGAAGAGACCCGCGCCCTGATCAAGGACAAGAGCATCGAATTGCGCGATAAAGCCGCCACATCCGCCGAGGCGGCCATCGCCCGTGCCGAAGCCGCCGCGGCCGAAGCCCGCGCCCGCGCCGACGAACTCGCCAAGGAATTGCGCGCCCGCGGCAAAGAAGTGGTGGAAGCCGTGCGTAAACCGCGCAAGGCTGGCGGGGAAGCCTCTTCCGGCTGATCGGCTCCGCTCGACGGCAAGGGTTTGACCGACGGTCAAACCCTTGTTTATTATGGCAATCCCGCGCCTTCTGCGCGTCTTCTATCATTGGCTTTACCATCCATTTGCCTGGGCTTACGACTTCGTCGCGGCGGTCGTATCCCTGGGCCACTGGAATGAATGGATCACGACCGTCGTCCCGTTGATCGCAGGGACGCGCGTGCTCGAACTGGGTCACGGCCCCGGGCATTTACAGCGCCGCCTCCTGGAGCTCGGCCTGTTCGCCGTTGGAGTGGACGAATCGCCGCAGATGAGTCGCCTCGCGGCGCGCCGGCTGAGACGCGCAGGCCGCGAACAGATCAACCTGACACGCGGGCTGGCCCAGTCCCTGCCGTTCCCCGCGGAAACGTTCGACACGATCGTCTCAACTTTTCCCGCGGAGTATATCTTCGATGCGCGTACGCTTTCAGAGGCGAAACGCGTCCTGCATAACGGAGGCAGGTTCATCGTCCTGCCGGTGGCGTGGCCGAAGAACCGATTCCTGAGCTGGCTGTACCGCGTCACTGGCGAGAGCCCCTCCGAGGCTGTGGAAATCGTCAAAAAGAAAATCAGTGAACCTGTCTTCGAAGCAGGTTTTTCCGGCAAAACGGAAGCGATTGAAGTAAAATCAAGTATCTTATTGGTGATCGTTGCAGAGAGATAAGGAAGGTATGGTATGTTGAAAAAATTACGCGAGCCTGTTAACAGTCTCACACATTGGGGCGGAGCGATTCTGGCGCTGGCAGGGCTGATCGCCCTGCTCGTCGTCGGCTGGAGCACGCCCGCCAAGATCGTTTCGCTTGTGATTTACGGCCTGAGCCTGATTGCCATGTTCTCGGCAAGTGCCACGTACCACATGGTGCGCGCCAAAGATAAAGTACTTGAGATCCTCCGCAAAGTGGACCACTCGGCCATCTACCTGTTCATTGCCGGGACATATACGCCGTTTTGCGTAAACGCCTTCAGCGGTTTCTGGCAATGGGGCATGTTAAGCATCATCTGGTCGCTGGCGGCCATCGGGATCGTTGTGAAAATCTTTTACATCAAATCGCCGCGATGGTTGAACGCAGGCATTTACGTCGTGATGGGCTGGCTATGCGTTGCGGCGGTCGGCGAGATGCTCGCCGTCCTGCCCGCCTGGGTGATTACATGGCTGATCGCCGGCGGCGTGATCTACACACTCGGCGCGATCGTGTATGTCACAAAGATTTTCAACTTTGTGCCCGGCGTGTTCGGCTTCCACGAAGTCTGGCATATCTTTGTGATGCTGGCCGCGGCCGCGCACTTTGTGGCAGTGATGGGAGTGGCCATCTGAATTTTCGGTGGAGGGACTCTATGCTGCTGGGCTTTGATCTGAATCAACTGTTTCTGTTTCCCGTACGAGACGGCGAAGCGCGCAAACAATTCCTCATCGGTGCGCTGATTTATCTGGCAGGCTCGATCGTTCCTGTGGTGCCGCTTGTGCTGGCGAGCGGTTACACGGCGCGCATCATGCGTCAGGTGTTGAACGGCGAACCACCGCGCATGACGGCCTGGGACCGCTGGGAGGAATTTCTCCAGGATGGGATTCGCATGTTCGGCGTACGGCTTATCTACATGGCGCCGCTCCTGCTCTTCCTGATGCCAATCATGGCTGTGACGTTTACCATGCCCTTTTGGATGGAGGCGGTAAGTTCATCCGATGCAGACGCGTTTCTGGCGCTCATACCACTGGCCGTCGCGGGTGCGTTCATGTTCATCGTTCCCCTATCCTTCGCGCTCGGTCTCATAACCTTTGCGGCCGAGACCCATGTCGTTCAGACTGCGGAATTCGCGGCAGCCTTCCGCTTTCGCGAATGGTGGGACGTCTTCCGTAAAAATTGGGGAGGTTTTTTGGTTGCATTCGCGATCTCGTACGCCGTGAGCATGGCGCTGACCGTCGTCATGCAAATTGCAATCATCACCATCATCCTGATCTGTCTCCTGCCGTTGATCCTGCCGGGGATTACCATGTACACGACCCTGGTCATGTACGCTGCAATTGCAAAAGCATACAAGGACGGGAAGGATAGACTCGCGCTGGAAGCCGCCCACAGCCGGTCAGCGTGAGATTTCGCGGCTCGGTGATAAAAAATCAGGCGGACGCTGGGCGTCCGCCTGAAATCATTTTCGCGGTACGGGCACGCGCGCCCGGGCACGCGCCGGGCGCAAGTCCAACTGACGAACCTGATGACGGGCAATCGCGGCGCGGAAGATGCGGTCAATGAAGCCATCGTGCCCGTCGGGGTCGAAATCCATGACCGCGTCTGCCGGGCCGATCTCTTCAGGGTCATAAAGAATGGCGCAGTTTGCGTTGATCTCAAGGATGTAAAGACTGCCATCCTCGCGCATGCGCACGTCACAGCGACCATAGCCGACTCCGCCCAACCCAATGAACATGGCGCGGCACATATCCTGCAACCGATTTGCCAACTCGGATTCCGATTCGGGGAGCGGGAGAATCTGAACCGTCTCATGCCACTTGACATGCGAATCGAGGAACGTTGCGCCGTTCGGAAAATGCAGCTCGCCCGGCGGATATGCAAATGGATTGGAAAAATCATCGGGGTTATCGGTGATCAACACGGTGAACTCGCGGCCATCGATAAATTCCTCTACACGCGCGCTTCCGTATTTTTCGAACATCAATCCCACCTGCTTGCGTAATTGATCGGGTGTTTCCACACGCGACTCGCGCGTCATGCCGACGCTGCCATAACTGTTCGGATGTTTGACCATCAACGGGTATTGCAGTTTCGAGGCCTGCTTCACAACATCGCGCCCGGGCACGGCGTGGAATCCTTTTGCAAAGCCGATGCCTTGCGCTTCCGCCTCGGCCTGCATCTCCTCGCGCGTTGGATTGTAGAAGCGCGAATCCGCGCCCGTGAACGGCAGATTCAACACTTCGAGCGCCTGGATGACATCAATGCCCGGACGATCCTCGTCCATGCCGCCATCGCACAGATTGAAATAGACATCGAAATGTCCGCGCGCATCGAGGTCGCGAATAAATTTCAATGCAGGGCGTTGTGTGTTTACGATTTCCCACTCATAACCATGCAGGAATTTGTCGGGATCGAAATATTCGAAGGTTTCGTCGTAAAGAATACAAACGCGTAGTTTATTTTTTGAATTCATTGTTTATGATTATTCCACGAATCAATACAAATGCAATGTTTATTACCTATCAATTACCTTAAAATTTTTGTGCAAGAATATGTTGCATACATTGACGGATTTATGATTCAGCGTCAATGATCAACAACAAAATCGAAACTTGTTGATTAATATTTCGCATTCTCGCGATTTGAATCGCGCAGCGTTATGCGACTCGTGTAATCAATCGAAACCAACTCTTTAGAATCAACAAGAGCCGCGCGAGGCCGCGGCTCTTGTTGCGTTAAATGATTCTACTTTGTCTCAGTTACTTTATGAATCATGCGCGGCTGATCGGGATCATATCCTTTTACCAGTGTGAGATGATAAGCAAACAACTGCGCGGGCAGGATGCTCACAAGCGGCGTCAACCATTCAGGGACATCTTCTGGAATCGTGAATGGGACCTGCGCCAACGACAACGCCTTCTTCGCATTCGAAATGACCAGCAGCTCCGCAAAGAAATCCTTTCGCAAGTGTCCCAACACCTCCAGCAGGGAATCGAACACCTTGCCGCGCGGGGCAACGACCATGATGGGAAAACCGCGCTCCACCATGGCAATCGGGCCATGTTGAAAATCCGCCGACGAATAAGGCTCGGCCTCCACATAAGTGAGTTCTTTCAATTTGAGCGCCCACTCGAATGCAGTTGCATAGTTATAACCTCGTCCGAGCACTACGCATTGACGCATGTAGCGGTATCTCTGCGCGGCCTGTGAGACGAATGCATCCTGTTTCAGCGTGTGCCTCATCCACTTTGCAACTTGACTCAACTCCTTCCATTCCGCGCGGCCGCCATTCAACGCGGCAGAGAGCATCGCAACCGCCATCAACTCCGACGTGTACGTCTTCGTCGCCGCGACCGCCTCCTCCGCGCCCGCTTGAATATCAATGATGAAATCGGCCGCATCCGCCAGCGGCGAAGCCGGTTCGTTCGTGATCGCCAGCGTCGCGCATCCCTGCCGCCTGCCCTCATCCAGAACACTCACAATATCGGGCGACTGCCCTGATTGCGAAACGCCCACCACGAGCGCGCCCTTCAAGCGCGGCGGGCGGCGGTAATATGTGAATAGGGACGGCGTCGCCAGCGCCAGAGGCAGCCCGTTGCGCGCGCCCCATAGATAATTGGCGTAACGCCCGGCATTATCCGATGTGCCGCGCGCCGCCAGGAAAACATAAGAGACCCCGCGTGCGCGAATCGCGGCGGCGATTCTTTCGACCGTCGTTCTTTGCGAGGAAAACAACGACTGGATTCTTTCTGGCTGTTCCAGGATTTCGGAATAAAGAGACATGCTCACCTACGAGAGACGAAACCCCGCCTCGGCCAGACCGGGAATTGCCACCGGCAAACGGCCTTTTGCCTCCCCGCGACCGAACACCGTTTTCGCCAGCGCGCGCATGGACGGTTCCAGCAGGCTGTACGTGCACAAATAGGTCGGCGCTTCGGGGAATGCCATCAGGTCGTATGGGATGCGCAGGGCCGCGATTATGGTCGGGATTCCAGATTTGAGGAGCTCACGCACTAAAATGGACTGGCGCTCCTGATTAAACGCGTTCAATGTGCCCACGACAATTAAATCATAGTCGCCCGTCGTTTGTAAGAGACTGGCCATCTCCGAATCCTGAGGCGCGTAAGGGATGACGAACTCATCCACGCGAGGATGATATTGACGAAAAGCCTCAGCCAATTTCGGCGTCACGTAAGAGGATGTATCCGCTGGAGTCAAATCAAGCGGCTTTGGCAGGATGACCGCGATTCGTTGATCGGAAGTTAACCGCAAAGGCAGCAAACCGGCACGATCTCGAACCAGTGTTATGGATTTTTCCGCAATCTCATCCGCCACTTGCATATGAGCCGCGCAGCGAATCGCGCTCAAGTCGGGCGCAGGAGGCTGATGCGCAAGCCAGGATTTCAAATCAAGAATCCTTTGCGCCGAGGCAAATAATTCCGATTGATTCAACGCACCGTTTTGGGCGGCCCGCAAGAGCGCGGAGTGCACGCGCGCCTGGTCAATTGGGTCAGAGGTGACCAGCAACAAGTCCGCACCTGCCGCGGCCGCGCGAACAGCATCTTCGCCCAGTGCTTCACCTTGACGAATGGCGTGCATATCCAGCGCATCGGTGACAATAACGCCCTTAAATCCCAATTCACGGCGAAGTATGCCTTTCAGAATATTTTCGGAAAGCGTGGCGGGCGGTGCATCGGGGCCGTCAACCGCAGGCAGGCCAAGATGCGCGGTCATGATCAGTTTTACGTCTGCTTCAATGGAAGATACAAAAGGAGGAAACTCTACAGCATGCAATCGGTCAAGGGAATGAGGCACAATTGGCAGGCCGTGATGCGAGTCGCTGGCCGTATCGCCGTGACCGGGAAAATGTTTGGCCGTGGCCGCCACGCCCTGGGATTGAATCCCCTCGATCATCGCGGCTGCCAGCCGCGCCACCTCGCGGGGATTCTCGCCAAATGAGCGTACACCCACAACGGGATTCTGCGGGTTGACGTTCACATCCACACACGGCGCATAATCCACATTGACACCCATCGCGGCGAGTTCGCGCCCAAGTACTTCGCCGGCGCGCCGCGCCAGTTCGGCGGAACCCGTGGCGCCTATGGCCATGTTGCCCGGCAGAGGCGTGCCGTCGCCCACCGCCATCAATTGCCCTCCCTCCTGATCGGCCGCGATCAGTAACGGAGGCAAATCAAAGTCCCGCGCGAGGCGCTGCAGGGACTCGGTCAACGCGCGGAGCTGGGAGGGATTGTCAATATTAAGACTGCGGAAGAGAGTGATGCCGCTGGCTTTGTATTCGCGAAGCGCCTTCACGATTTCGGGGGAAGGTCTATCTTTGCCTTCGAATGCCAGCAGGAGTTTTTGCCCGATGGCCTGCTCGATGTCCACGCCTAGCCTTTCAGGCCCGAGATGACCACGCTTTCGAGAATGAAGCGCTGGGCAAAGAAGAAGATGACCATGAGCGGGATCGTGGTGAGCACTGCAGCGGTCATGATGGTCGGCCATTGCTGAACAGTGAGATTGATGTTGTAGAGCGTCGAGACGTAGACGGGCAGGGTGTAAAGGTCAACGGTTTGCAGGTACATCAGCGGTGCGAGCAGGCTGTTCCACAGGCCGACAAAGAGGAAGGTCGCGACGGTGGCGAGAGGCGCCTTGACCAACGGCATAACCACTTCCCAGAAGATTTGAATATGGTTTGCCCCATCCACGAAAGCGGACTCATCCAGTTCTTTTGGAATCTGCGCCATGGCCTGCCGCAGCAGGAAGATCATGGCCGCCCCGCCTGCAAAGTAGCCGGGAATTACAATCGGATTGAACGTGCCGACCCAGCCGAGTTTATTGAAAAGAACATACTGCGGGACGATGAGCGCCTGGGGTGGAATCAGCATGGTGGAGATCATCAGGAAAAAGACCAGGTTTCGTCCGGGCCATTCGATGCGGCTGAAGGCATACGCCACAACGGCAATGGATAGCAATGTCCCCACCAACGCCAGCGAAACGTAAAACACTGTGTTGAAATAGGACCGCAGGAAATCCATGTTTTGGAATATGCCGATGTAGGCGGTCAGCGTGGGATGCTTTGGGATCCATACGATGCCGGCGGCGTTGGTTTCTTCGATGGTTTTCAACGAAGAGGAGATCATCCAGAACAATGGAAAACTCATCAGGGCAGTGGCGCCTGTGAGGAAGATGTATAGAATAATGCGTTTGATGATCGGCCAGACGGTCCGCATGCGTCTCTCTCAATACAAGTCGTATGTGACCCAGCGATTCTGCATTTTGAACTGGATGGCGGTCACGGCGAGAATGAGCAGGAGGATGAGCCAGGAGATGGCCGACCCATACCCCATCTCGAAATGACGGAAACTTGCCTGCCACAGGTAATACACCATGGAAATCGCAGATGGAACCAATGGCTGGTTGTCGCGGTAAAGGACAAAGATCGGCTCGAAAATCTGCAGCGAATTGATCAATCCCACCACCAGGTTGTAGAAAATGTACGGCGTGAGCAACGGGAAGGAGATCCTCCAGAAGCGCTGCCAGGAAGTTGCGCCGTCCACCTCGGCGGCCTCGTGCAATTCGCGGGGAATATTCTTGAGACCCGCCAGGAAGATCAGCATCATCGCGCCGCAGCCCCACATCATCAACATGACGACCGACATCTTCGACCACAACGGACTCTGCACCCACAGCGGGACGCGGTTTTCAGCCGGGAAACCCGCTTCAATGACTTTCATCAGAAGGTTGAATTTTCCATTGCTCAGACCGAGAAAGAACGCGCTGACGATTTCCTCCACATAAATGAACGCCCGATTCAAATAACCAAACGGGGGAAACGCGGTCGAAACCGCCCGAATTAATTGATTGATAATACCGGTACCTGTGTTAAGCATCAGCCGCCAGCACAGCAGGACGGCCGTATTGAACCCGAGAATAACGGGCAGGTAAAACGCCATACGGAAAATTCGCACACCGCGCACATTTTGATTTAACAGCACCGCGAGAAACAGCGCAAACGCCATTTGCAGGGGCAGCCCAATGGCTGTCAGAAACAGGGTGTTGACGATCGAGGCGCGAAAGCCGTCGTCTTCGAAGATGAGGCGGGAATAATTGTCGAACCAGACCCAATTCGGAGACTCATTAGACGTGACGCGGTAATCCGTGAAACTCCAATAAAGCGAAAGTCCAAGCGGGACAATGACAAAGATCAGAAAACCGACGATCCACGGGGACGCAAACAAATACCCCGAAAAGGTGTTTTCCTGACGGACGCGCGACGCGCCAGCGGATTTTGCGATAAGACGCGCCGCCATCCCCACGCCGAAACTGGACAACAAAATGAAGACCACTGCCCCCGCGGCAGTTACCAGAACTTTTATATAAGGATTATCCATCATGTGTTCTGCCTCATGCAAGGATATTCCAGCAATGGCCGGATGGGGTCATCCCCCATCCAGCCATTAACGTACGGGCCAAGGGGTGCTATCATTCACCCAGAGCGGCTGAGTACTCTTCCTGAATCTTCGCAACGACTTCCTCCGGGGTCAGTTCTTCGGTGATGAGCTTTCCCAGAGCGTCCTGCATGATGGTCGAGAGCTTGGCCGCTTCTTTGATTCCAGCGAAACCGACGCCGTACTGCGCGGCAAGTTCCGCTTCACGCTGCAACTGCGGCGATTCGGTCACGAAACCGAACTGCGAGTCGTTGCGGGCGGGGATCAGGCCCATGGTCTCGTTCCATTTGTTGTTGGCGTCCTTGCTGAAGGCCAGTTTCAACCACTCGGCGGCCAGTTCCTTGTTCGGGCTGTAATCCGCCACCGCCAGCCAGTCATTGAAGGCCAGCACGACCGGCTTGCTGTTGGGGAAGTTGGCGGGATCGCCGAAGAACGGGTCAATGCTGATCTTCTCCCAGATCGGGCGGTCGAACGGAGGCGCGGCCCAGCCGGAGTGGGCGAGACAGACGGCGCCGTTGTCCTTACCGGTGTCGTCGCTGACGTCGATCACAGAACCGGTTCCAGTAGGCAGGGCTCCAACCGCGTCCGCGGCCGGCCCGTAGGTGGCCTGGCGCATATCGAGCATGAACTGCGTCGTCGCCAGCGCTTCAGGGGAGTCGAAGTTCGGGGAACCGTCGTCCTTGTACAGTGTACCACCGAGCGAATAGTAGACCAGCAGCCACCACTGCCAGTCGGCCATCGAACCGGCGTCCACCGGGACGAGCGCCTGCTGGATCAGCGAGTTCGTTGCAGGGTCAACCTTGGAGGCCTGCGCGGCGAACTCGGTCCACTCCGCGAAGTTCTTCGGAGTGCCCGTCGTCCAGCCGGCGGCTTCCATCAGGTCGGTGCGGCAGAAAACGTAGCGCGGGGCCGTAAAGATCGGCAGGCCGCGCAGTTTACCTTCATACTTGGCATTCTCGAGCGCGGGACCGAAGTTCTTGATGTCGGGCCAGGCGGCTTCGCCCAGATAGGGCTCCATGTCGGCCAGGCTCTCGCCATAAAGCGTGTTCATCTCCGAGCCGAGGTTGATGATATCGGGACCCTCGCCGGCGGCAAAGAAGCCGCTGAACGTGGTGTCCCAGCCGCTCCAACTGCCCTCGGTAATCTCAACGGTCACACCCGGATGCGCGGCTTCGAAAGCGGGATTGATATCGCTCTTGAGCCAGGCGATGGTATCGGGCGTGTAGTCCAGCAGGTAGATCTTCAAAGTGACGGCTTCGGGCGCGGACGGTTCGGTCGCAGCCGGGGCCTCGGTGCCCTGCGCGGCTTCCGTCGCGGCGGGGGTCCCGCCGCAGGCTGTCAGCACGAAACTCAGCAGCATCAGAGCCGACAGCAAAGCATACAGATTCTTACGCATGGTTTCTTCTCCTTTTTGGTGAATCGAAAGTTCGTGCATGGTTTTGGTAAAAGGCGAGGTCTCTCATCCTCCTTTCTTTCAGGCTAAATCATCCTGCGGATTCGATCATCCACATCCTGCGCGAAGCGCTGGATAAAAGCCCCGGCAAACGCGGCAGGGTCGCCCGCCGCATCGCTCATCAACGGACTCATATCCATCGCGTACGACAGCCCGGTCGTGTTGTCCACTCCGTGCGATTCGAAGTACGTGGCATTGGCGCGGCGGCGACCCATCGAGGCCAGGTCGTACCGCTTTCCACCTGCGATCTGCGAATCGAACACGCCCAGCAGGGCAAACTGCAAATTCTCGTGCTCGGAGACGTTCATTTGAAACTTGTCGGAATCGACCATCCAATCCAGCGCGCGCCAGACCTCGCACCCCACGAGTCGCGCGGGACGTTCGGCCTGATCCAGCCTGCGAAGGGCCGCCACCACCCTGAGCGCGACCGCCACGTGCGTATCGTGCTTATCGGCAAGATTGTGGGTGTAAACGATCTGCGGCTTCGTCGCTTTCAGCAGGTTGACAAGATCATCTACAGCCTCTGACTTCGAGGCGTCCTTGATCGCTTTGCTCGGATAATCCAGCATGACCTGCGCGCCGTATTCGCCGACAACTGCCGCCTTGCGTTGTTCCTTGATTCGGATGAGGCGCATCTCCTCGTCGGTGCAGTCCCTGTACAAATTATCGCGCGGTGAACCGCGGCCGTCGGTCATCACCACGCCTGTGAACCACTTGTGCTTTTGCTGGAAGCATTCCAGGATCGGCTGGGCGGCCATGATTTCGATGTCGTCCTGGTGCGCGGCAATGCACAAGTGTGTGGTGCGCGCCAAGGCCTGGTCAACAGCCAGACCATCGGGAACGAAGATCTCGGCAGTATCGAGGTGAAATTTCACACGCGCTCCTCTTCAGAAAACAGGACGGGCAGGCTCGCCGCCGCCACGGACTGCCCCACGCGGCGCACCTTCTCGTCAGGCAGATGCAGCGTTATCTTTGCCGAGAATTCAGGGAACTCCGTCTTCCACACCTGATTTATGCCTTCGATCAAAATGTCTCCGCCGCGGCCGGATGTGCAGCGACCCAGGATCAAAACGTGCTTCAGATCATAAAAATCTGCGTAATGAGCCAATCCATAGCCAAGATACACACCCATGCTCCGCCAGATCGCGGCCGCGTCCTCAAAACCTGCTTCAAGTCTCTTCTGCACAAACTTCAACCTCTCGGCGTCGGTTAAATCAACAGGTATCTCAATTCCCGCCCTGGGCGCGAGGCGAAATACACATTGCTGTGAAAAATATGACGCGCCGCACCCTCGATCGCCCGACCACTCTTCGACAGGCGCGCTCGGCCCGTAGTCAATCGGTGCAAAGGCCAGTTCATTCAGCCAGCCCATGATATGACCCTCCATGTTGACGTAGCCTGCCGCCTCACTCGATCCAAGCGCAATGCCCAGAATCCCGTTATCTCCGATGGACATCGAGCCCGCCAACGCGGTGACATCGCCGTCGTTGATCACCTCCAGCGGGACACCCATCTCTTCGCGGATTCGCAAAAAGAGATTCCGCACCTCGTCAAAGCGTTCCTTTGGCACGCCGCGGAATAACGACGCCACCATCGGACGGTTGTCAATGTAAATGCCTGCCGAACTGCCGCCGATGGCGTCCACGCGCGTCATCTTGGACGCGGCTGTCTTCAAAGCGGCGACAATCTCTCGGTAGTGATATTCGGGATCGGCATGACTGCGCGGTTCCCAAATCACTTCCTCGCTGTAGATGGGAACCCCGTCCACCACCGCGCTGACCTTTCGGTCGGAGGCGCCCAGGTCAAAGCCGATGCGGTGGCCCTCCAGGTTGCGCCCGAGCCGCTTTCCCGTCTCGCGCGATGCGGGCACTTCATCCGCAGAACAAGCGACAACCGAAAACGGCTTTTCATAGACCTGCTCCCCCATGAAATGAACGTCGAAACTCCGCGCGCCATCGGCAGAATACGCCTCGCTCAAATACTCCGCAATCGCGCGCGGTCCGCCAACATACAACTTGTATCCGCCACGCTGCCAGAGCAGAAACTTGGCGATGCGCTCGACAAACCGAAAATTGGATTCGAAATCTGGATGACCCGCAGGGTAAACCCGCATCTCGAAGCGCGAAAACTCGCGCTCGCTTCGCTCCAGACCGAGGACCAGGCGCGCCCCCTCCGAACCGAGGCGGTCGCGAAAGGCGCGGTTCGCCAGCACTGCGGGACGAAAGCCCTCATCCAGCGGAGGCAGAACACGGGGAGCTGGAAGCGCAAGACCCGTCATCCACTCTCCTCAAAACCCGTGAAGAGCAGGGAATAATCGTCGAGCAGCAAGAACGCCGACGCACCCAGAATGCATCCGCGAAAATCCAGTTTGCCGATTTCCAGTCGAGTCCCTTCCGCCATACGGGTCAGGGCGGCATCCTGCATGGAACGATTGACCGCCTCAAGCCACGCGGCGCCGAAGCGCGTCATGTCGCCAGTCAGCACAATTTTTTGAATATTCAATGTTCCGATCAGGCCGGCAAGCGATGTACCCAGATAATGTCCCGCCTCCAGGACAATCCGCTCAACTTGAGTATCGCCCGCGCGGTACGCAGTTTCGACCGCATCCAACGAATCCATACCCGCGCGCTCGACCACCGCGCGCGCACTGGCTATCGTTTCGAGACAGCCGCGCTTGCCGCAGCGGCATTGCGCGCCGTTTTCCCGCACGACCACATGACCGATCTCACCCGCGCCTCCCCCATCGCCCTGGAACAGACGGCCGTTGATGAGAATGCCCGCGCCGATGCCGTGCTTCACGTTGACAACGACGAGATTGCCGTCAGGGTTGTGCTCGCCGCCATAGACATATTCGCCGATCGCAGTCGCCTGGCTGTCGTTCAAAACCTTAACAGGCAGGTGGTAACGCGCTTCGAGCAGATTCGCCAACGGCAGGTCGCGCCATTCCAGATTGACTGCATTGACCACAATTCCCTCGCGGGTATTGATCAAGCCCGGCGCGCCGACGCCGATGCCGACGATCGGTTTCCATTTCCTTTCGAGGAGGGCATCCAGTATCTTGTAGACCGATTCGAGCGCCTGTTCCCCATTCCCATTCTGCACCGGCAATTCGACGGTTTCCTTGATCTCGCCCCTCAGATTGACGATCGCGCCGATAAATTTATCCTGCGCCAGGTTCAAACCAATCAGGTAGCGCGAGTCGCCCACCACGCTAAGCAATATCGGGTTTTTGCCCCCCAGCGAGGAGCCAAACCCGACTTCCTGAACCAGACCTTCTGCAAGCAAACCCGCAACCGCATCCGAGACCGTCGTGCGCGTCAACTTCGTGACCCGGGCGATCTCCGCGCGGCTGATCGTATCGTTTGCGAAGAGCGTCCGCAGGACAAGGTCACGATTATGCTGCTTGGTTTGCTGATGCGTTGCCTTTTTCATGACAACCTGAACTTGATGCACTTTGTAAATTCATTGTACTTACAAACTCATTTTACAAGGATTTTGGGAAAAGTCAAGTACTAATCCCCTTGACAATTTCTAGTTAGGGCATATAATGTTTTTAGGATAACCTAAATTTTTAAGAAGGAAACATCATGGGTCAACTTATTCTCCCCCTCCGCGTGACCGGTCTGCTGGCAATTTTGGGCGCAATACTTTACGCCATTGGCGATGTGTTGTTGCTGGCCGGTAAAGTTAATCTGGACGATTTTCCCAAATTGAAACCATATGCCAAATTACTCTCGGACGCAGAGAAAATGGCCGCCTTTTCGCCCAACCGGATGATCTGGGGCGCGTTACTGGGAGTCTTTTCCACGCCGCTTGTATTGGCAGGATTCTGGCAGGTATACCATGGTCTCACGGGCGCAGATGCCTCGACTCAACTCGTCACCGGCCTGCTCTTCGGCGCGGCCTCTATCTACGGCGCATTTGTGCATGGGACATTCTATTACATGGGCGAATACGTCCAGGCATTGAATAAAGTTGACGAAGCCTCCCAACCCCTCATCGCGGACATGATCGCCCGTCACCGTAAAGTGCTGATTGCGAGTTATGGTCCGCTCATGCTTTTCATTGTTATCGCGTCTGTTCTCTTTTCCATTCTGGTCGCCACAGGCAGGACCGCTTTCCCTATCTGGATGGCCGCGGTCAACCCGGTCACATTGACAATTGTCTGGCTGCTGGTCAAACGCATCCTGCCGCAATTTGTTCTGGACTGGACGGAAGGGGCAGGATTTAGCATCGCCTATCTGACCTTCTTTGCTTGCACAACCTTAGTACTTTGGAACTGAGTTCAATCTGGAGGAAGGACAGGCAGAACGCAGTGAGGCAAAATGAGCGAGACACTCACCCAATCAATTCAGGATTATCTGAAACACATCTACGACCTCAGCGCGGACGGCGCACCGGCCAGCACCAACGACCTGGCCGCGCGGCTTGGGATCTCGCCCGCCTCGGTGACCGGCATGATTCAGCGGCTCGCCAGCGTCACGCCGCCGCTCGTACGGTATCAAAAGCATCAGGGTGTGACCCTCACACCCGATGGAGAACGCGCCGCCCTGGAGGTCATTCGGCATCACCGACTGCTGGAGGCATGGCTCGTGCAAACGCTTGGCTATTCTTGGGATGAGGTGCACGAGGAGGCCGAGCGGCTGGAGCACGTCATCTCGGAGGATTTCGAGAGACGGATCGCCGCGGCCATGGGACATCCGCTTCGCGACCCGCACGGAGAACTTATCCCAACCGCCGATTTGAAAATGCCGCTCGACGATACGACACCGCTTTCAACGCTGAGACCGAACCAAACCGCGCGCATCCAATGCGTCAAGTCCCCGGACACGGATTTGCTTCGGCATCTCGAAGACCTGGGCCTCGTCCCCGGCGCGCAGATCGAAGTCATGGATTACTCCCCCTTCGACCACAATCTAACCATCAAGATCGGACTCAAATCCACAGTACTGGGCTTTAATATTACCAGCAAAATTTATGTGGAAACAGGATAAACCAATGCAAACCGAAATCGCTTTCCGCATCCTTGCCGCGTTCATCCTGTTCACAGGTGCAGGCATCTCCATCTACTTTCGCCGCAAAGCCGACCGCGACTCTGGCGAGAAGTTGTCCCGCCAAGCCGATGGCACGCCGATGATGATGGTCATCCGCGTCTTCGGTCTGTTTCTCTGGCTTAGCCCGTTGGTGTATCTGGTCAATCCCGCGTGGATGAGTTGGCCGAAACTGAACTTGCCAGAACCAGTCCGCTGGTTTGGAGTCGCCCTCGGCCTGACCTGCATCCCGCTCATCTACTGGCTGTTCACCAGCATTGGCAGCGGCATCACCCCTGTCAGCGCAACACGCAAGCAGCACACACTCGTCACGCACGGAATCTACCGCTGGGTGCGGCATCCACTTTACAGCGTTGGCTCGTCGCTGATCGCGTCATTTGGTTTGATGGCTGATAACTGGTTCATCATCCTGCTCGCGATCCTCGCGTTCATTGCCATGGCCGCCCGCACACCGAAAGAGGAAGCTAACCTCATTGAAAAGTTCGGCGACGAATATCGCGAGTACATGAAACGCACGGGACGGTTTTTGCCGAAATTGAGGTAAACGGGTATACATGTTATCAGGTGAAACTATGAATGTTACTTTTTGGTTCATTGCAGTTACTGCAATTTTGCTCGTCGCGCTTCTCCCCCGCGTGGGACTCTTTGCACAATACAAATCCTACCGCGCCGCGCGGGAACGCGAACAGGTAGAGGACGCACTCAAACACCTGCTCGACCGTGAACAGCAGGGACGGCACGCCTCGCCTGTATCACTGGCTGGAACGCTGGGGCTGGCGCGGCCAACCGTGACGCGTCTCATCGAGGGGATGGAGACTCAAGGCCTGCTCGAATCGCGCGGCGACCAACTGCATCTCACCGCCGAGGGAGAGCGCTGGGCGCTGCACATCGTCCGCGCGCACCGCTTATGGGAGCGTTATCTCGCGGACGAGGCGCGCATGCCACTTGGAAAAATTCACGATGAGGCGCAGCATCGCGAACATCACCTGACGGACGCGCAACTCGACGAACTGGACGCGGCCCTCGGCCACCCCACGCGCGATCCGCACGGCGACCCCATCCCGACGCGTGAGGGGAAAATGGATCGGGCGGAGGGAATGCCCATTACGGCGTGGCAGGCCGATCGTCCCGCGCGAATCGTTCATCTCGAGGACGAGCCCGCTTTGGCCTACGAACAAATCCTGGCGGCGGGACTCCGCTTGGGACAAGACATCCGCATTCTGGAACGCACTCCGCAACGCGTCGTCTTGAGCGATGGCGAAAACGAGTATCGTCTTGCGCCCGCGGTGGCGTCGAACATCAGCGTCGCGCCGCTGCCCGAAAGCGAGTTGCTCAAGCGCGAGGCCATCCCGTTGACCGAACTGCCGCACGACCGCCGCGCCGAGATCGTCACGCTCGACGACGCCGTGCGGGGATTCACCCGCCGCCGCTTCCTCGACCTCGGACTGACGCCTGGAACCACCATCTATCCCGAACTGCAAAATTTCTTCGGCGACCCGCGCGCGTATCGCGTGCGAGGGACTCTCATTGCATTGCGCAAAGATCAGGCCGCGCAGATATGGGTTAAAGAGGTACACACGTAGACAGGTACACAAGTACACATGTCACCTGGTTACCTGTGTACGTGTATACCTGTGTACCTGTATACCTTTTGGAGAAACCATGACAAACACCAAAATATCTTTACCAACCGAACACTGCGAAACCTGCCCCGCGTACGCGCAACTGGAGCAGATGGGAATCAAAGTCGGCGATTTCGACCGCGTGGTCGCGCTCGCTGGCAATCCGAACACGGGCAAGTCCACGCTCTTCAACGCGCTGACGGGACTCAAGCAGCACACGGGCAACTGGCCTGGCAAAACCGTGACCCGCGCCGAGGGCGGTTACCAATTCAATGGAGTCAAATACAAACTCGTTGACCTGCCTGGCACGTACTCGCTTTTATCGGCATCGCAAGATGAAGAAGTGGCGCGCGACTTCATCCTCTTTGGCCAGCCCGATTGCACCATCGTCGTCACCGACGCGACCGCGCTCGAACGCAATTTGAATCTCGTCATGCAAGTCATGGAGATCACCGACAAGGTTGTGGTCGCCGTCAACCTGATGGACGAAGCGCGCCGCAAGGGACTCGAAGTGGACACACGTTCGCTCAGCCGCGACCTCGGCATTCCCGCCGTCCCCATCACCGCGCGCTCCAGCGAAGGTATTTCCACCCTGCTCTCGACAGTGGCCGACTTGATCGAAGGGAAAATTGCCGTAAAACCGTTACGCGTCCACGGCACGCCTGAATTCCAGAAAGCCGTCAACGAACTCGCGCCGATGATCGAGCAAATGGCGCCAGGCATCCCCAACGCGCGCTGGCTGGCAATCCGCTTGCTGGACGGCGATGCCCGCGTGCAGAAGGCACTGTCCAGCGGCGAACTGGCCGATATTGTCGGACGCCAGCAACGCGCGGATGTCAGTTTTAGCAAGAAGATGTCGGTGGAAGGAAGGCAGTAGGCAGATACACAAGTAGACACGTAAACAGGTACACACGTAAACACGTTCCCTGTGTACTTGTGTACGTGTATACCTGTTTACGTTTTTAGGAGTAACTATGAATCCAAATGAAGTTCTTGCAAAAGCAGAAACACTTAGAAACAATCTCTCCAGCGGCTTCCGCGACGAGATCGTTAAATCCCTCTACGCCGAAGCCGAGACCATCGCGCGCCGCGCGGTCAAGACAGCGCAAGAGAAAAAATACGACTTCGACCAGAAGATAGACCGCCTCGTCACGTCACCCATCACGGGTCTGCCCATCATGCTGATCCTGCTCGCCATCATCATCTGGCTCACCGTCTCTGGCGCGAACGTCCTCTCCGATGCCATCGCCAACATCCTATTCGGATTCGGCGATTGGGCGCGCGCCCTCTTCGTCGCGTGGAACGTCCCGTGGTGGATCACAGGCTTCATCTGGGACGGCGTCTATCGCGGCCTGGCGTGGGTCGTCTCGGTCATGCTCCCGCCGATGGCGATCTTCTTCCCCTCGTTCACTTTTCTCGAAGACCTCGGCTACCTGCCGCGCGTGGCCTTCAACATGGACTGGCTCTTCAAAAAAGCAGGCGCGCACGGCAAGCAATCGCTGACGATGGCAATGGGTTTTGGCTGCAACGCCGCGGGTGTGGTCGCGACGCGCGTGATCGATTCTCCCCGCGAACGCCTGATCGCCATCCTGACCAACAACTTCGTCCCCTGCAACGGACGCTTCCCGACTCTCATCATGCTCGCGACGGTCTTCGTCGCCGCGGGATTCAGCGGATTCGCCTCCTCCGTCATTGCGGCGGGCGCGGTCGTGGCGGTTGTTCTCCTCGGGGTCGCGTTCACCTTCCTCATGTCGTGGATTTTATCGAGAACCGTTTTGAAAGGCGAAGCGTCCGCGTTTACGCTCGAACTGCCTCCCTACCGCCGCCCGAACATCTCGCGCATCCTCTACACCTCCATCATTGACCGCACCATCTTCGTCCTCTGGCGCGCCATGCAGACGGCCGCCCCCGCGGGCGCGGTCATCTGGATTTTGGCAAACGTTCCTTTCGGGACCTCGAACCTGGCCGCGGCCATCGCGAACTGGCTCAACCCCTTTGGCCTGCTCCTCGGCCTCGACGGCGTGATCCTGCTGGCCTACATCATCGCTATCCCCGCCAACGAGATCGTCGTCCCGACCATGATGATGATGTACCTCGGAACAGGCATGATGGTGGACGGTCCCGCCACGAGCGAAGCCATCCGAACGTTGCTCATAGACCAGAACGGCTGGACACTGTTGACCGCCATCAACCTAATGCTGTTCGCCCTGCTCCACAATCCCTGCGCCACGACGATCATCACGATTTACAAGGAAACCAAATCCTGGAAATGGGCGACGGTCAGCGTGGTCATCACCCTCGGCGTCGCGTTCCTCGTCACCTTCTTGACAGCGAGCGCGGCAAGATTGCTGGGCTGGGCATAACGGCCAAACTCCTGCCAACTGGCAGGAGTTTTTTGATTCGGGTTTACTCTGCTGCAAACACTTCAGAGTCCGCCACTGCGAGCGGAGCGCTTGCCTGAGCCTGTCGAGGGGAAGTAGGCTCTCCCTCTGCGAGGAGATTGCTTCGACGCTTTGGCATCTGGCAATGACGGCATAAATGGATGATTGCAACAAAGCAATTCGGGTTAGAATACGCTGCGAAACATAAAGGAGTCAGGCATGGACATGCAGTATCGTCGTTTGGGTCGGGCAGGGATCAAGGTCAGCCTGCTGTCGTTCGGGTCTTGGGTCACCTTTCATCATCAGGCGGATGTCAATGCAGCGGCTGACATGATGAAAGTCGCGTATGAAGCGGGTGTCAATTTCTTCGACAACGCCGAAGTCTACGCGGGCGGGAAATCCGAAGAGGTCATGGGCGCGGCGTTGAAAAAACTCGGCTGGCGCCGTTCCAGTTTTCTCGTCTCGACCAAGTTCTTCTGGGGATTGCACGACAACGTCAACGAACGGAACACACTGAACCGCAAGCGCCTGCTCGAAGGGATTGACGGTTCTCTCCGCCGACTTGGGCTGGATTACGTGGACCTGATCTTTTGTCACCGCCCCGACCGCGAAACGCCCATCGAGGAGACCGCGCGCGCGATGCACGATATCGTTCAATCGGGACGAGCCATCTATTGGGGAATCTCCGAATGGAGCGCGGACGAGATCCGCGCCGCATGGGATATCTGCAATAACTACGGCTGGCACAAACCCGTCACCGAACAACCCGAATACAATCTCTTCCACCGCGAACGAGTCGAAAAGGAGTACGCGCGGCTCTACGAAGACATCGGCCTGGGCACGACCACCTGGAGCCCGTTGGCCTTCGGTATTCTGACGGGAAAATACAACAACGGCATCCCAAAAGACAGCCGCGCCTCTCTCAAAGGTTACGGCTGGATGAAAGAAGACATCACGCAGGAGAGAATCGCCAGGGTGAAGAAATTGGGCAGGATCGCCAGAGAACTGGATTGTACGCTGGCGCAGTTCGCCATCGCCTGGTGCGCAAAGAATGAACACGTCAGCACGGTCATCACGGGCGCGTCGCGCGTGTCGCAGGTGGAAGAGAATATGAAAGCGCTGGAAGTCCTGCCAAAATTGACCGAGGATGTGATGGAGCAGGTAGACAAGATCGTGGGCAAGCCAAAGAAAGAGGAGGATTGACGTGCAGTTTTTTTGGAGACGATCCAAAGTATGGAAGAAAAGGGTGGAAAAATATAGCAGAAAACTTAGTTTGCAGACCGCTTGATGAGAAGGAGCACCGCATAGATCAGGGTCGTCAGTAATCCCAACGCAGACAAGATCACCCCCGCGACGGCAATCCTGCGGCTCTCCGATTTCAGGGTATAAAGTCCCAGCCCCAATCCGGCGAGGCTGGCGGCCGCGCCGCACATGGGAATGATGGCCGCGCACAGACTGATCACGCCCAGCGCGGCGGACATCAGCGCGAGATATCGGTTCGTCCGCAACTCGGGGTCGAGGCTGGCGGGATCGGTTTCCATTATTCCTCACCCGTCAGCAGTTTCAACCTCTCCCACGGCTTGAGATTCGCCTCGTCGGCATAAATCGCCTTCAATTCGTACAATTCATCGCGCAGCGCAGCAGCCCTCTCGAACTCGAGATTCTTGGCCGCCTCTTTCATTTGCCTCTCCAACTCGTCAATAATTCGCTTCATTTCGCCGCGCGGCATCCCCTCCGCGGCTTTTGTTTTGTACTCGCCCCTCATCTCCGCCACAACTTTCGGCGACATCTGATCGGTCAAATCGCGGATGGCCTTGTGGATGCTGACGGGCGTGATGCCATGCTCCTCGTTGAACTTCAACTGCTTGGCGCGGCGGCGGTTGGTCTCGTCCATGGCGCGCTTCATCGAGTCGGTGACACGGTCCGCGTACATGATGACGCGTCCGTTGACGTGACGCGCGGCGCGGCCGATGGTCTGGATGAGAGCCGTGTCCGAGCGCAGGAAACCCTCCTTATCCGCGTCCAGAATCGCGACGAGGGAGACTTCGGGCAGGTCCAGCCCCTCGCGCAGAAGATTGATACCGACGATCACGTCGAACACACCCAGGCGCAAGTCCCTTAAGATCCCAACGCGTTCGAGCGTCTCCACCTCCGAATGCAGGTAGTGCACCTTGATGCCAAGTTCCATCAGGTAATCCGCCAAATCCTCGGCCATGCGTTTCGTGAGCGTCGTGACCAGCACGCGCTCGCCCACGTCCACGCGGGCGCGGATTTCCTTGACGAGATCGTCCACCTGACCTTTGGTCGGGCGGACTTCCACCTCGGGATCCACGAGTCCCGTTGGGCGGATGATCTGCTCGGCTACTTGTTCGGCGTGCTCTAACTCGTATGGCCCGGGCGTGGCAGATGTGTAAATCGTGCATCCCATCACCTGCTCGAACTCGTGGAACTTGAGCGGGCGGTTGTCGAGCGCAGACGGCAAGCGGAATCCGTATTCGACCAACGTCTCCTTGCGCGAGCGGTCGCCGTTGTACATGCCGCGGATCTGCGGCACGGTCATATGCGATTCGTCAATGACGAGCAGGTAGTCGCTGGGCAGGAAGTCAATCATCGTCCACGGATGCGAGCCCGCCTCGCGCCGATCGAGATGGCGCGAGTAATTTTCGATACCCGAGCAATAGCCCACTTCCTTCAACATCTCGATATCGTAACGTGTGCGTTGTTCGAGCCGCTGGGCCTCCAGGAGTTTGCCCTGCTCCTTGAACAAGGCCAGCCGCTCCTCCAATTCCCGTTCGATGTCGGCAATCGAATCCTTGAGTTTGTCGGCGGCGGTGATGTAGTGCTTGGCAGGGAAGATGGAAATCTCTTGCGGCTCGTCGAAGACTTCGCCGGTCAGCGGACTAAATTGAAGAATGCGCTCGACCTCGTCGCCGAAGAAGGTGATGCGGAAACCGCGCTTGTCGTCGTACGCCGGGACGATCTCCAGCGTGTCGCCGCGGACCCTGAACGTGCCGCTGCGCAAATCCATATCATTCCGCTGATACTGCCCCTCCACCAATTGCCGCACGAGTGCGTTGCGCCGATAAATCTCCCCCACTGCCAGCCGCACCGTCCCGCGTCCGAACTCCTCGGGCGAACCCAGGCCGTAGATGCACGACACCGACGCGACGATGATGACATCCCGCCGCGAAATCAGCGAAGTGGTCGCGGCCAGGCGCAAGCGCTCGATCTCCTCATTGATCTCGGTCTCTTTTTCGATATACAGGTCGCGCCGCGGGACGTAGGCCTCGGGCTGGTAATAATCGTAGTATGAAACAAAATACTCCACCGCGTTTTCGGGAAAGAATTCCTTGAACTCGGCGTAGAGTTGCGCCGCGAGGGTCTTGTTGTGCGCCATGATGAGCGCGGGCTTCTGCAATTCCTGAATGACGGAGGCAATCGTGAACGTCTTGCCGGTGCCGGTCGCGCCGAGCAGGACCTGGTGCTTCATACCCTTGCGGACACCGTCCACGAGCTGGGCGATGGCTTCGGGCTGGTCACCGGTTGGGACAAAGGGGGCTGTGAGTTTGAAGTCCATAGGATTTGGGGGTTATGGGAACGTGTGTTCTATTGTAACACAACATGGGAGTATTTAACCCGTCGTCCTCGGCACTCGAAGCAGATTTTGGAACATTGTCCGAAGGTTAGCAGAAAAATCTTGAATCGACTATCGGTTTTTGCTATAATATCCTTACCTATTTACCCCAATTTATCCTGTTTTCACCCGTCAAACACGAACGGGATCTTTCAGACTTCGGAGGTCTCTCATGAAATCCCGCCCGCTGATCAAAGCCCTGATATTCCTGGGCGCCCTGGCTGGAATCCAGCTCCTGACAGCGACCTGGAGCGCAACCAACGAAGGCAACCAAGCATATATCCGAAACGGGAATGTTTGGATCCCAATGGGGAGCGATAAAATCGCTCAACAAACAGCCAACCAACTAAACAAAGAGGAAGAAAAAGCGGAAAAGAGGCAGGAAAAGGAAGAAAAAAAGGGCAACAAGAAAAAGTGAACAGAACCGCCATATAGACTCAAAGGAGGCCGATATGTTCTCAGATAAAAATTCCAAACGAGGTCTTGCAGGACTATTGTTTGTGTTGCTGGGTGTGCTGGCAGCCGCAGCATGGGAGTCCCAGACAACGCCCTTTGGCACAATCGTAACAAACGGCTCGATTTCATTCACCGCCCCTGACGCCAAGGCCGGCCAGAATATGGCTGAAATCCTCAACAAGGCAGACAAAAAATCGGAGCGGCAGGAAAAGAAGGATGAAAAGAAAGAGGACAGGAAGAAGTAGGCACCTCCACCTGTGATCGCCGGTTCGGTAGAAACAGCACAAAGAGCGGCTGGGCATGCCAGCCGCTTATGCTTTATTCCTTTTCACCGCTGCATAGCTGTCCCAACACCTCCAGCAATTTGACCATCCAGGATTCGTCTCTCGCGAAAGTTAACCAGTACGCCGACTTGCCGCCGCGCACACCGGGGCCGAGGTCTGGCAAGCGCGTCGGTTCAGACCCGTTGGCGGGCGCGGGGTAACGAAGCGCCACCTGCCCACCCTCCCAACTGACGGCGGACAGTCCCGCCCTCTCCGCCCGCAACTTGACGCGCATCTGATACAGCAGATTCTCGACCATCTCCGGCGGCGCGCCGAAACGGTCGCGGAATTCGGCGGCGAGCGCCTCGATCTCGGATTCATCCCGAAGGTCCGCGATGCGGCGGTAGAGTCTCAGGCGCAGATCCTGGTCGGGGATGTAATCCGGGGGAATGCCGATGGCGAGGGGCAAATCCACATTTACAGGCATCGCAATCGGCTGAAGGGTGAAAGATGGAAGGCTGGAAGATTGAACCGTTGAGTTCGCAAACCTTAACCGTCGAACGGAATCGGCCAGCAACCGCGTGTAAAGATGAAATCCAACATCCTGAATGAAGCCGTGCTGCCGCGTGCCCAGCAGTTCGCCCGCGCCGCGAATCTCCAGATCGCGCATGGCAATCGAATAGCCCGCGCCCAGCTGCGTGTTCTCGGCAATGACTTCCAGCCGCTGCTGGCCTTCGAGCGTGGGAGCCATCTTGTTGTGACGGAAGAAATACGCGTAGGCGCGCATCGCGCCGCGCCCGACGCGCCCGCGCAGCTGATAGAGTTGCGCCAGGCCAAAGGTATCGGCGCGATCCACGATGAGGGTGTTGGCGTTGGGAATATCCAAACCCGATTCGATGATGGAGGTCGAGAGCAATATATCAATCTCTCCCGCGGTGAAGCGGTGCATCACCGCCGAGAGCTCCGCCTCGGGCATCTGACCGTGACCGATGTCAATGCGCGCCTCTGGAACAAGTTTTTCCAGATGCGCTTTCATCGCATCAATCGTGTGGACGCGGTTGTGGACAAAGAAGATCTGCCCGCCGCGTTCCAGTTCGCGCAGGATGGCCTGCCTCACCAATCGCGGCGAATACGGCCCGACGTGCGTGATGATCGGCAAACGCTCCTCGGGCGGCGTGTTCAAATTGGAAATATCGCGCACACCCGTCAGCGCCATATAAAGCGTGCGCGGAATAGGCGTGGCCGTGAGGGTTAACACGTCCACTTCGGTGCGGAGTTTCTTCAAGTGTTCCTTGTGAGTCACGCCGAAGCGCTGTTCTTCGTCAATGATGACCAGCCCCAAATCCTTGAACTGCACATCAGAAGAAATCAATCGGTGGGTGCCGATGATGATATCCACTTCGCCGATTGCAAGCGCGGCCAGAATGTCGCTCTGCTCGCGCGGCGTGCGGAAGCGCGAGAGCATTTCCACTTTGACGGGATACGCGGCCAACCGTTGCAGGAAAGTTTCATAATGCTGCTGCGCCAGCACGGTGGTCGGCACCAAAATTGCAACCTGCTTGCCGTCCATTACGGCCTTGAATGCGGCGCGCAGCGCCACCTCGGTCTTGCCGTAGCCCACGTCGCCGCACAACAGGCGGTCCATCGGGCGCGGCGTTTCCATGTCGCGTTTGATCTCGGCCAGGGCGCGGGCCTGGTCTTCGGTCTCGACGTATGGGAACGAGTCTTCCAATTCCTTCTGCCAATTGGAATCGGGCGAGAAAGAATAACCGACGGACACCTGACGCCGCGCGTACAGGTCGAGCAGTTCCTGCGCGATCTTCTGAACCGCCTCTTTGACGCGCGACTTCTTCTCGGTCCAGCCCAGACCGCCGAGATGATCCAGCGAAGGGACACCCCCGTCTGCCCCGACATAACGAGTCAACCGATCCGCCTGATGCACAGGGACAAAGAGCGTATCCCCGCCCTCGTATTCCACCGCGAGGAATTCGCGCTCGTGACCTTCCAGATTCCGCTGGACGAGTCCCGCGAAACGCCCGACGCCGTGATCCACATGGACGACGTGGTCGCCCGGCTGGAGGTCCGCGTAGAACGTTTCGGGCGCCTCGACGACGGGACGGGCGCGCGTCCGCAGTTGAGGCCGTTCCCAGCCAAAGACCTCCGAATCGGTGATCAGGTAAAGGTCGCCGAGCTGCCAACCCTCGGACAGGGAGGCTTCGAGAAAAACAACCGCTGGCGGATGACGGACGACAGCCGACAAATCATCTGTGGTCTGTGATCCGTAATCTGTGGTCTGACGCCAAAGCTCTTCGAGGCGGGCGCGCTGGCGTGAAACGATAACCACCTGCTTGCCCGCATTGACCAACGCGGCCAGATAATCTTCGAATGGCTTGAGCCGGCCTGCGAATCTCTCGATATGCCCAAACTGATCGGATAACCGATCATTGCTTACCGACGACTGATCACTGGCTCTTCCCAGTTCCGCGACCGCTTGTCCATGCAGGCTGTCATGCAACTCGGACCAGGTGAGGTATGGCACGGGGAAATCTTCGGGCAGAGCGCCCTCTTCAATGCTTTCCTGCCTGAATTTGACCGCCTGTTCCTCCACCTCCTGACTCATCATTTCGACGAGGCTGAGATCGTCAATCAACACGAGGGAGCTTTGAGGCAGGTAATCGAGGAGGCTGGATGGAACGGAATGCAAAAGCGGGATGTGGAACTCCGATATTCGAGATTCGATGTTCGGGGATTCCGACTCGTCGAATAGCAAATGATCGCCTATCCCGCTCAAAAGAAACTCGCGCGCCGGAGTGGTGAGGATCGAATCCAGTTTTTCCACTGTGCGCTGGGAGGCGGGATCGAAGCGGCGTATGGTCTCGATTTCGTCGCCGAAGAAATCCAGGCGGACGGGATGCGTCTCGCTTGGAGGCCAGACGTCCAGCAGGCCGCCGCGATGGGAGAATTGACCGGGCTCGAGCACGGTGTCCACGCGCTCGTAGCCGATACCGCCCCATGCGCGCAGGAGCGTCTCGGGCTGGACTTTCTGCCCCGCAGCCAACTTCCTGCAAGCCTTGAGGTAATCGCGGCGCGGCAGGGTACGCGTCATCAGCGCGCGGACCGACGCCACGATAATCGGCGGCGTCTCCGGCTTCTCTGCAAACGGAAGATGGTACGCGGCCAGCGCGGTGATGGCTTGCAGGCGCTCACGGCGTGTGGTCAAGCCCCAGGAGGCCTGTTCGTAAAACAGCGGATTGGGTTCGGAAAATAAATAACGCGGCGACTTCACCCAGAAGCCCAGCTCGTCGAACAGGGACAGCGCGTGATCGGCGCGGTCGGTGATGAGCAGAAGAGGCTGCTGGAGGTCGGCGTGTAACGCGGCCAGCACAGGCAGGCGCGCCGAACGCGGCAGGCCGAGCGCGGGGACGGACTTGTCCGCCCGAAGATCGGCCAGCACCTGTCGGTATTGCGGCAGAGCGCGAATCTTTTGAAGAAGAATATCCATGTCCCTTGATGCGGCAGAACGCCGCTATACGTCAACAGCGCTGCCGTTGAATTTGTTCATCGCCGCGTTCAGGCCATTGACCACGAACTCCAGCGCGGCGTCGGCGGCGTGGTCGAGGATTTCGGAGAGGGACTTCATTTCCTCTTTGGAAAAGTCCTGCAGGACATAATCGGCGGGATCCATGCGCCCGGGCGGACGCCCGATGCCGATTCTCAGACGCGGAAATTCCTTCGTGCCGAGCCGTTCGATGACCGAGCCCATGCCGCGCTGGCCTCCCGCCCCACCCTTGGCGCGGATGCGGATCGTGCCATACGGCAGGTCAATATCATCGGACAGGATCATCAGGCTGGTCAACGGGACTTTGTAGAAATGAGCCAATCCCTGCACGGATTGACCGGAGAGATTCATGTACGTCTGCGGCTTGGCGAGGATGAGTTTACGTTCTTCGTACGTTGTAGTAATGACGATGGCTTTCGACTGCATCTTCATGCCGCGCGCGTCCAGGCGGACGCAGAGTCTGTCAATAAGCATGAAGCCGACGTTATGGCGGCTGTCGCGGTATTCGCGGCCGGGGTTGCCGAGGCCGACAAGGAGGAAGGTGGAGTCAGTCATCGGTTTTCAGCGATCGGTTATCAGTTGCGGCGGAGGCGGAGGAAGATTCCAAAAACGAGAAACAAAAGCAGGATGGTCAATGCGCCGCGGCCGAGGCTGGCATAGATTTCGGGAGTGTCCAGCGCGGCGGGATTCGGCGGGAGCGGCGTGGGCGTGGACGGAGGGCGCGCAGTTTCGGTTGCAACGGGTGTGAACGTCGCGGGCGCGAGGGACTCGGTCGGCGCGGGCGTGGAGGAAGGCGTGGGGGTGTCGGGCGTGTAGTTGCGGACGGAGAGTCCCGTCACGATGGTTTCCATCTGCGTGCCGTCTTGAAGCGTCACGCGCAGGCGCAGGTTGTATTCGCCGTCGGTGATGGAGGTCGTATCCCAAACGGCGAGCAGGCCCTCGGTCACGGGTTGCTCGCTGGTCTGGATCAGGAACCAGGTCCCGCCGGGATCGGAGGCATAGGAAAAGGCTATCTCCGCGGCGAAGAAACCGTCCACCGCACTCGTCCCTGTCACATTGACCGGCCCGCGCAGGGTCTGGCCCGCGGCCGGGAATGTAATGGACGGCCCGCCCGTCTGTGCGAGGAGCGCAAAAAGCGCCAGCAGAATCTTTAACATCGCAATCGTTGAGTCTAACATGGAGCGGAAAGCAGGTCAACAAAAAACGGACGAGGCGGCCAAATATTGATACAACGGCGGGATAGTCGGGATAATTTTTTATGGTAAACTACGGGCAGCAATCGAACGTTTTCGAGGAGAAATTGCATGGCAAAGTCCCGCGCCGAACAGATGGTGGAACGCCTGCGCGCGATGCAGGCCGCCGCTCCCGACATCGAAGCCTCAGCCATCGTCTCGGTGGACGGCTTGATCATGGCCTCGGCCCTCCAGCAGGGTGCGGAAGAAGACCGCGTCTCGGCCATGTCGGCGGCGATGCTTTCGCTGGGCGAGCGCATTGCGGGCGAGCTCGGCCGCGGCGGGCTGGAACAGGTCTACATCAAAGGCGACAACGGGTTCATCGTGCTGATCGCGGTCGGGACGGAGGCCGTACTCACCGCCCTGGCGCGGCATGAAGGCAAACTGGGACTGGTCTTCCTCGAAATGCGGCGGGCGGCCGAAGATTTGACGAAACTGGTCGGATGAAAAAGCCAATCCTGAATCTCCCTGTTATCGATCCGAACCCCGGTGGGGAGGGCGCAACTGCCCTCCCCGCCGCTTTTAACCTGCTGGTTCGATGGCGTTCGTTTCAACGCGAAGAGGGGAAGGCCGCGAAGTTCATAAAAATGCGCGAAGGATACCCTTCGCGCCGTCAAGGACTCTTCGCGCCTTCGCGGTTTAAAAAACACAAGGACATGAGGACTGATTCCTGAAAGGTGAATTATGGCAACGAAATATCTCTTTTTCACTGGCGGCGTGGTCTCCTCGGTCGGCAAAGGCGTGACCGCCGCGGCCATCGGCCTGACTTTGAAAGAACGCGGCTTCAAGGTCGCGGTGCAGAAACTCGACCCGTACATCAACGTGGACCCGGGGACGATGAGTCCCTACCAGCACGGCGAAGTGTACGTGCTGGACGACGGCGCGGAAACGGACCTGGACCTGGGTCACTACGAACGGTTCATTGACATCCGCCTGAGCCGCGTCAGCAACTTCACTGCGGGACAGGTGTACGCGGAGATCATCCAGAAGGAACGCCGCGGCGATTATCTCGGCGGGACGATTCAGGTGATTCCCCACATCACCAACGAGATCAAACGCCGGGTCGGGCTGGTGGCGAAGGAGACCAAAGCCGAGATCGTGCTGGTGGAGGTGGGCGGCACGGTGGGCGACATCGAGTCACAGCCGTTCCTCGAGGCGCTGAGGCAGCTGCGCAACGAGGTCGGGCGCGAGAACGTGTTCTTCATTCACGTGACGTGGCTCCCCTATATCGGCGCGACAGGCGAACTGAAGACCAAGCCCACGCAACATTCGGTTGCCGCGCTCCGCTCCATCGGTATCTCGCCCAACATGATCATCGCCCGCTCGGATTATCCCGTCGAGGACGGTTTGTGCGACAAGATCGCCCTGTTCTGCGATGTGGAAAAGCAGGCCGTGGTGCCGATGACCACAACGCCCATCCTGTACGAGGTGCCGCTCCTGCTCGAAAAAGCGGGCGTGGCGGACTTTCTGGTGGAACGCCTGAAATTGAAGCCGACGCGCACTCCCGACTGGAAACCGTGGAAGAGACTGGTGGAGGCGGTCAAGAAGCCGCGCCCGAAAGTGAAGGTGGCGCTGGTGGGTAAATACGTGGAATTGCAGGACGCGTACATGTCGGTGCGCGAGGCGCTCAAGCACGCCGCGCTCGCCAACGAGGTCGAGGTGGAGATCGGCTGGGTGCATTCGGCCGACCTCGAGAAGAACAAGGGCTGGGAAATCGTACAGGGCGCGGACGCCATCATCGTGCCCGGCGGATTCGGCTCGCGCGGCATCGAAGGCAAGATCATGGCGGCGCGTTACGCGCGCGAAAAGAAGATCCCTTATCTGGGATTGTGCCTCGGGATGCAGTTGATGTGCATCGAGTTCGCCCGCAACGTGCTCGGACACGAAGACGCCAATTCGTCCGAGTTCGACCGCGGCACCGCGACGCCCGTGATTGACCTGATGCTCGACCAGCGCGCCATCACCGATATGGGCGGGACGATGCGGCTGGGATTGTATCCCTGCGTGCTGAAGAAGGGCAGTAAAGCGGCCGCGGCGTACAACGAGACGCAGGTCGAGGAACGCCACCGCCACCGCTTCGAGTTCAACAATGCCTTCCGCGCCGAGTTCGAAAAAGCAGGCATGGTCTTCTCGGGACTCTCGCCCGACGGAAAACTGGTGGAGATCGCTGAACTCGCCGACCATCCGTACATGGTGGGCAGTCAGTTCCATCCCGAATTCCTGTCGCGGCCAAACCGCCCGCATCCGCTGTTCATGGGGCTGGTCAAGGCGGCCAAGGCGAGGGCCGGGAACTGACCACTGCCAAAGAAGGTCCTCGCAGCAACGACTTAAGGCGCTGGGGCTGGAAATCATCTCAACAATAAGCGGTTGTCATTGCGAGGAGGGCATAGCCCGACGAAGCAATCCCCAATTCTACGAGGTCACCTCGTTTTCAAGGAGATTGCTTCCCTTCGACAGGCTCAGGGCAAGCGCTTCGCTCGCAATGACGGGGCCGGTCAGTGTTTTGAGACAAGTTCTAGAATTCGGAAGACTTTGCAAGAGGTTTATTGTTTCAGCCGGGCTTTGAATTTAATTTTCGAAGCCGAATTAATAATACAATTGTCATCACGAGAGAAAAATGGTATGATTACTCTGTAACAAACGACGTCCCGCAGGTTCCCGCCAAACAGGCTTCGATACACACCTCTGCGGGACGATTTGCGTCATCAAGGGCCAACCCGAAAGACAAATGCCGGCAACGTACCGATACTCGTGCATAAAACCGATGAAAGACGCGCGGGCGCGCTCATGCGAGGCGTCCGCGCCTGTCGTTATTTACAAGGAGGCCAGCAAACCCAGACCAATATCCAGGTTCCCCGGCTAATCATCCCATTGACAAATCATCCTCATACCGATGAGGGGACGAAACCCCTCAGGGAGAATTCCATGCACAGCAACTACCGCTTCCTTCGATTGGCGCTGACCATCCTGATGGGCATCGCGTTGTTTTCGATTGCCGCCCAGCCGGCCTTTGCGGGCTCCGTGCCTGCGCCGGCCGCACAGGATCTCGGCGAACGACGCGGCTACCATCCGCAGACCGGCATGTTGACCTTCCTGGGCGCCAGCCCGTCCGAGCCCATCGTGGTGGCCGGCGCGGTCGGCCCGGATCTTCCGGCTGAAGCGCGCGGCGAGGCCATCCTCCAGGCTTATGCCGCGGAGTTCGGCATCCAGGACCCGGTCGAAGAACTGACCGTGTCCGGCCAGTCTGTCTCGCCCGTGACCGAGCAACAGACCGTCCGCTACCAGCAGGTCTATCAGGGCGTCCCAATTCTCGGCGGCGAACTGATATTGAACATGACCGCCGGGGGCGAACTGCTCTCGTTGAGCGGTGAGGTCTCGCCAAACCTCTCGCTTTCGACCACCCCGCAGTTGAGTGCCGACGCGGCGCGTGACACTGCACTCGAACTCGTCGCCAAGTATTACGAACTGGAGGTCTCCGACCTGAGCGTCACAGACCCCGAACTGTGGATCTACGACCCGCGCCTGCTCATACCCAGTGACCGGCCGACGCAGTTGGTCTGGCGCATGGACGTGACCGCCAAGGGCGCGCCGGTGCGCCAGCTGGTGCTCATCGAGGCCAACAGCGGCAAGGTCAGCCTGACCTTCAACCAGGTTGATACAGCCTGGGTCGGGAGCGGCGCGTACAACGCCCCGGCCTCCGGCCAACCCGTTTCGATAGAAAATTCCAATGCCCTGGCGCTGGGCACGCCAAGCCTTGAGACCTACAACCTTGGCGGCGACGAACCTGCCAGTTCACCGATCACCGGTTACTCACCGGAGTGCTCGAACAGTTCGCGCACGTGCGGGACGGCCGACACCGACACCGAGCTCGCCCATGCGTACGCTTATGACACCTACATGGCCTACGCCAACCTGCACAGCCGCGACAGCATTGACAACGCAGGGATGACCATCAAATCCTACGTACACTATGGCGTAGGATATCAAAACGCCTTCTGGAGCGGGTATGAAATGGTCTACGGCGACGGCTTCTCCGCCGCGGACGATGTGGTCGGCCACGAACTGACCCACGGCGTCACCCAGAACGAATCCAACCTGTTCTACTTCTGGGAATCCGGCGCCATCAACGAATCGCTGTCGGATGTGTGGGGCGAATACGTGGACCAGATCAACGGCTACGGCACCGACACCCCGGCCGTCAAATGGCTGATGGGCGAGGATATACCGGGCTTCGGCGCCATCCGCAACATGAAGAACCCGCCCGCCTTCGGCGACCCCGACTCGATGACCAGTTCGCATTACTGCGAGAGCGGGGACTGTTATAACTACGACAACGGCGGCGTCCACTTCAACAGCGGCGTGAACAACAAAGCCGTCTATTTGATGGTGGACGGCGGCTCCTTCGGCGGCAAGACCGTTTCCCCGCTCGGCTGGACCAAGACCCTCACCGTCTACTACGAGGCACAGACCAGCCTGCTCACCTCCGGCTCCGGCTATTACGACCTGTACAACGCCCTCTACCAGGCTTGTCTCAACAGCATCGGCGTCAACGGCATTGTGCTGGCCGACTGCCAGGAAGTGCGCGACGCCACCGACGCGGTCAAGATGAATATCGAACCCTCGGCGGGATACAACCCCAACGCGACATACTGCCCAGCCGGCACTTCGCCCTATACGGGCATCTTCTCAGAGGACTTCGAGACCGGCACCGACGGCTGGACCTTCGGCTGGAGCAACACCAGCGGTGTCAACAACTGGTCGCTGTGGTCTGACTCTCCCTGGTATCCTTATTGGGGTCCCTACGCCACAAGCGGCAGCGACGCGTTGTATGCAGATGACGATACAGGTTACTTCAACACTTTCACGCTCAACGACTCCTACGCCATCAGCCCGTCCTTCTTCCTGCCTGCCGGCACCAAGCCCTATCTGCACTTCCGTCACGCCTTCGGTTTCGAGTATTACGGCTCGTCGCTCTACGATGGTGCTGTTCTGGAGTATGAACTGAATGGCAGTGGTACATGGATCGACGCCAAGCCGCTCTTCAACGCCGGTCAGAACTACAAGGGCACGATCTATTACTGGGCCGCATATCCGAATCCATTACACGGCCGCCAGGGTTTCGCGAAAGACAGCCACGGCTACGTGGACTCGCGCTACAACCTGACCACGCTGGCCGGGAACAACGTGCGCTTCCGCTGGCGCATGGGCACGGATGGAAGCGGCGCATACTGGGGCTGGTGGATTGACGATGTGCGCGTCGAAACCTGCATTGGCATCCCCTCCGTCCCCGCCCTGCTCAGCCCGGCCAACAATGCCCTCGTCACGGATTACACACCCCTGCTGGACTGGAAGGACTCCACCGGCGATATCGCTTACTACTCGCTCCAGGTTGACGACAACAGCGATTTCAGCAGTCCGCACCTCGACTTACCCATGGTTGCCAACTCCAGTTGGGAGATTACGCCGGGCAACATCCTGAATCCCAACACCAAGTACTACTGGCGCGTGAAGGCCTACAACGCGGGCGGCGGCGCGGGCAACTGGTCCGCGGTGCGCTACTTCCGCACGTCCATCCTCCCGCCGGCCGCATTAGTCGATCCGTTCGATGGCGTCACCCTGCTCAACAAACGTCCCACCTTCGAGTGGGCGTCCGTGCCCGGCGCGACCAGTTACAACCTGCAGGTCTCCAAGAACGACACCTTCACACAGATCGTGCTGAACAAGACGGTCTCCGGCAGTAACGTTTACACCCACACCGCCGACCTGCTGGCGGATACGCACTACTTCTGGCGCGTCCGCACCGCCGCGCCGAACGGACCGAGCGACTGGACCGGGCCATGGGATTTCTACACCGGCAATCCGCCTTCCATCCCGACTCTGACCGCCCCGGGCCTCAACGCCCTGCTCACGGATTACACGCCGCTGCTCGACTGGAACGCCTCCACACCCGCGCTTGGCACAACACTGAGTTACTACGAAGTGCAGGTTGACGACGATCCCGCCTTTGGCAGTCTGGATTACAACGCGGGTGCGGGCGCACCTGCCACCTCCATCGAGACCGATCCCCTGTCGCCCGGCGTCAAGTACTACTGGCGCGTGCGCGCCTTCAACACCGACAGCGAGTACTCGGCCTGGTCGGCGGTGAGGTACTTCCGCACGGCCTTCCTGCCGCCCAACCTGGTGAGCCCGGCCGACGGCGCGTTACTGCTCAACCTGCGCCCGACCTTCGACTGGAGCGATGTGCCCAACGCGAGCAACTACACCCTGCAGGTCTCGAAGAACAGCACCTTCACACAGATCGTGTTGACCAAGACCGTCACGCCGTCCACCTACACGCCCACCGTCAACCTGCCGGCCGGCGTCCCGCTCTACTGGCGCGTGCGCGCCAACGGCACCTTCGGACCAAGCCTCTACTCGCCCCACCGCACGCTGACCGCCAGTTCGCCGACCGGCGACGACGACGGCGACAGCCTGCCCAACGACTGGGAGATCAACGGCTACGATGCGAACGGCGATAGCATCATTGACATCAACCTGCCGGCCCTGGGCGCGGACTACCGCCACAAGGACATCTTCGTCGAGATGGACTATATGGCGAACAATTGCGGCGGCACCCACACCCCCTACGGCCTGGCCCCGAACGGGACCGTGATCAGCGCCATCGAAACAGTCTTCGACAACGCTCCGGTCTCCAACCCGGACGGGACGACCGGCATCAACATCCACCTCGAACTGGACGATCTGGTGACCTGCGACTCGGACCTCAACCCGGTGTGGACCGACTTCTTCGCCATCAAAGCCGCCAACTTCGACCCGAACCGCACAGCCGTGTATCACTACATGATCTGGGCCAACGCGTATAGCGGCGGCACCTCCAGCGGTCTGGCACAGCTGCCTGGCACCGACTTTATCGTCACGCTGGGCAGTTGGAGCAACGGTGGCGGCACCGATCCGCAGAAGATCGGCACGTTCATCCACGAACTCGGCCACAACCTGAATCTCACGCACGGCGGTTCCGGCCACGAAAACTACAAGCCGAACTACCTGAGCGTGATGAACTACTTCTTCCAGACCATCGGCCTGTACCGCGACGGCCACTGGGGCGAAGATGGAAGCGCCTACTATGACCGCTTCGACTACCAGCGCTTCACCACCGCCTCCCTGAACGAGAGCGCGCTCAAGGAGTCGCTCGGCCTGAACACCCCGGCCGCATCCAACTACGGCACGGTCTACTTCTGCCCGGGCGCTGTAGACCAGTGGGATCGGACGGAGGTCCTTGTTGCCTCCCCGATTGACTGGAACTGCGACGGCGACACGCTCGATACGGCCGTGGTGGACATCAATTTCAGCGGAGGACGAGGCACGCTGACCACCCAGAACAACTGGGCCAGCATCACCTTCGATGGCTTTGGTGTGATCGGCTCCGGCCTCTCACCCGACCAGTTGATGGTGCTCGCCATGAGCAACACCAACGCCGAGTACGATGAGTTGACCCTGGAGATTCAACAGCAAGTGGACCTCCTGCGTTCTCAGCCGTAATCGGTCGTCTGCAAGCAACAGGCCTCCCGTTTGGGGAGGCCTGTTCTTTACCACGCATCGCGTCGAGCGGAGGGGGTGCAACGAACGCATCCCCGCAGACGAGATGCAGAAATCGCATGAAAACCGCGCTTCGTCTTCGGACTTCGTCCTCCGCTCAGCGCGAGGGGCCTGCAACACTTGCACCTGACGCAAGTGCAGGTGTGACAACTCATATCCTGGATGAAGACACTCCCGCGCATTTTCTTTGCGCCGGACTTCGCGAGGAGGGCGGCAACCTGGGTTGAATTTATCGCTCGAATCCCTTCGGCGCTTCGGCATACACGCCGCGCATCTCCTCGGGCAGGGCCGAGGCCAGCGCGAACATCAGGCGGTCGGTGAGAGCAAGCGGCGTCTCGCCGGGCCGAGGCAGGAGAGGCGGGAGCAAAGTCACGGTCACGCGGACGCGGCGCGGAAACCGTTTGAAGAATTGATCCGAGCCGACGATCGCCATGGGCACGATGAGACAATTGGCTTCGATGGCCAGGCGCGCCGTGCCCGTCTTGGCGACGCCCAGGCCGCGGCTGCGCGAACGCGTCCCTTCGGGGAACATGCCCAGGGTCTGGCCGTGATCGAGCACGCGGCGCGCGTGCATCATCGCCCAGGCATCCTTCTCACCCCGAAAAACAGGGAAGGCTCCGGCGTTCCGCAGGAAGAAGTCCATGGGCGGGAATTTGAACAACTCGGCCTTGCCCATGAAGAAGATCGGGCGCGGCAGGGCCAATTGCATCGGGAAGACATCGAAGTTCGTGACGTGATTGGCGGCGACGATCACCGCGCCGTCCAGCGGGAAGTTTTCGAGACCGCGCACCTCCATCCGCATCAGCAGGCGGAAGACGCGCGTCAAGAGCCAGACGGCAAAGCGGCGCAGGGGCGTGGCGTGAAAATAAAAGCGCTTGCGCTCGCGGGGGTCGAGATTGATCGTGGTTGGATTGGTCAATTCCATAGGTCGAATTAAAACTGGATTATACTTGGCCGGAAGTTCCAAGCATAATAACCCCCGGAGTCGAAAATGGACACAACAATCGAAAGCATCTCCGCGCTCGAGATCCTCGATTCGCGCGGCAACCCGACCGTGGAAGTGGAAGTCCTGCTGGCCGACGGCTCGTGGGGACGCGCCGCCGTCCCGTCCGGCGCGTCGACCGGCGAGCACGAAGCGCTCGAAATGCGCGACGGCGTCAAGAAGCGCTTCCTCGGCAAGGGCGTGACGAAGGCGGTCGAAAACGTGAACGGAGTCATTGACGAGGCGCTCTTCGGCTGGGACGCATCCGACCAGCGCGGCATTGACGCCGAACTGCTTTCGCTCGACGGAACCCCCAACAAATCCAAACTCGGCGCGAACGCCATCCTGGGCGTCAGCCTGGCGGTTGCAAAGGCCGCGGCCAACTCGTTCGGCATGCCGCTGTATCGCTATCTCGGCGGTGTGTACGCGCACGTCCTGCCTGTGCCGATGCTCAACATCCTGAACGGCGGCGTGCACACGGCCTGGCAGTCCACCGATATGCAGGAGTTCATGGTCATGCCGCTCGGCGCGCCGTCTTTTGCGGAAGGCCTGCGCTGGGGCGCGGAGGTCTATCACGCGCTCAAGTCGGTGTTGAAAGAAAAGGGTTACGTCACCCTGGTTGGAGACGAGGGCGGTTATGCCCCGTCCCTCAAAGCGAACAACGAAGCCGTGGAAGTGATCCTGGCGGCCATCGAAAAAGCAGGCTTCAAGGCCGGGCGCGGAAAAGATGTCGCTTTGGCGCTCGATCCCGCCGCCTCGGAACTCTATGAGTCGGAAAGCAAAACCTACAACCTGCGCAAGGAAGGCAGAAAACTGACCGGCGAGCAGATGGTGGAATTCTGGGGCAAATGGATCAAAGACTATCCCATCGTCTCGATCGAAGATGGCCTCGCACAAGACGACTGGGACTCGTGGAAACTAATGACGAAGAAACTCGGCGACAAGATTCAAATCGTCGGCGACGACCTGCTGGTGACCAATCCCGAACGCGTCCGCAAGGGAATCGCAGAGAATGCCGCCAATGCCTTGCTGGTCAAGGTCAATCAGATCGGCACATTGACAGAGACTATCGAAGCCGTGGAGTTGTGTCACCGCGCCGGATGGCGGGCGGTAACCAGTCATCGCTCCGGCGAGACCGAGGACGCCACCATCGCGGACCTGGCGGTGGCTCTGAACACCGGCCAGATCAAGACCGGTGCCCCGGCCCGTTCGGACCGCGTGGCAAAATACAACCAGCTGCTTCGCATCGAATCGGAATTGGGCGATACCGCCCGTTACGCCGGGTGGGACGCGCTGCGGAATTAAACATACGCAGATGCTCTGTTGCAAACACCTTCAGAGTCGGTCACTGCGAGCGGAGCGCTTGCCCTGAGCCTGTCGAAGGGAAGCAGTCTCCCTGCCTGCGAGGAGATTGCTTCGATGCCTTCGGCATCTCGCAATGACGGCAAAAACGAATGATTGCACCAAAGCAATGCGCAGACACCAAACGGAGCCGCAAATGCGACTCCGTTTTTTTTCAGGAACCCGTTTTCTCCGAGATAGCGGGTTTCTGATTCTTCCTCGCCTTTGTGATCCTTCGTTTGTAGAACTTGTCTCAAAAATACTGACCGGCCCCGTCATTGCGAGCGAAGCGAAGCAATCTCCTTGAAAACGAGGTGACCTCGTAGAATTGGGGATTGCTTCGTCGGGCTATGCCCTCCTCGCAATGACAACCGCTTATTTTTGAGATGACTTCTAAAGATATTCCCAAAAAGCGGAAGGACCTTTTCACGCCCAAAAGCACAGACGGGAGTATAATCAAATCACTATACTCTTCGGAAACGGAGGAAGCATCCATGGCAAGTGTAACGTTCGATCACGTAACAAAAGAGTTCGGGGGCGTCAGGGCTGTCAATGACCTGAGTTTCCACATCGAAGATCGTGAGTTCCTGGTGCTGGTCGGCCCGTCGGGCTGCGGTAAGACCACCGCCCTGCGCTGTCTCGCGGGGCTGGAGGAGATCACCAGCGGCGAGATCCGCATCGGCGACCGCGTCGTCAACGACGTGGCCCCGAAGGACCGCGACATCGCCATGGTCTTCCAATCCTACGCGCTGTATCCGCACCTGTCGGTATACGACAACATGGCGTTCGGCCTGAAGTTGAGGAAAATGCCCAAGGCCGAGATTAAGAAGCGGGTCCAGGAAGCGGCGGAGATTCTGGGATTGCAGGAACTGCTCAACCGCAAACCGCGCCAGCTCTCCGGCGGTCAGCGCCAGCGCGTGGCGGTCGGACGGGCCATCGTGCGCGAACCGAAGGTCTTTCTCTTCGACGAACCGCTCTCGAACCTGGACGCCAAACTGCGCGTCGAGACCCGCGCCAACATCAGCAAACTGCACCAGCGCCTGGCCACCACTTTCATTTACGTCACCCACGATCAGGTGGAGGCCATGACCATGGCCACGCGCATCGCCGTGATCAACAAAGGTTTGCTCCAGCAACTCGATACACCGCAGAACCTGTACGACCAGCCTGCGAACCTGTTTGTAGCAGGCTTCATCGGTTCACCGGCAATGAATTTCTTCCCGGCCAGGCTCCAGAAATCGGACGGCAGGCTTATGGTGGATACCGGCGCGTTTGCCGTGGAAATTCCAAAGCAGCGGGCGCAAAACTACATGAAATATGAATCCAGGAAGGTGATTTTCGGTATTCGCCCCGAGGACATTCACAACACAGACTTCATGCCGCCGAACATCACCGCCGAAACGGTGCCCGCCAGGGTGGACGTGCTCGAACTGATGGGCAACGAGATTGTCACCTATCTGATCAGCGGCGACAATTCCTACGTTGCACGCCTGGACCCGCGCTCGCATTACCGCGTCAACGACCAGGTGCAGGTAGCCTTCAACATGGACAAATTCCACCTCTTCGACGCCGAGACCGAACAGGCGCTCCGCTGACATAGTCTAATTCACTGACATAGTCTAATTCAATTGAGACACGGCCTGCATGGCCGTGTCTCAATTATTGTAAGGGTGGGAAATTTTAAGGGAGGAAATTAGTTAAACCACTTGAAAAATTCTAAAATTGTGCTATCATAAATGCAACCGTTTGACTTGAAAAAGGGCTAGTTTGAGCACATTTTACTGGCTTCCCGCCAACCACAATGTCAAGAATTTTAACAAACACGCCGCCGTGGATCTCATCCGATTTGCGGCAAGCGGGATCTCGCGCGCCGACCTGGCCGGCCAGATGGACTTGACGCGTGCGGCAGTTTCGCTGATCGTCAATGACCTACTGGCCAACGGGATCGTCCGGGAAGCCGAGAGCCGATCCACGCCCAGCGGACGTCCGCCTGTGGTGCTCGAAATCAACCCGGAGCGCGGCCTGGTCGCGGCGGTGGACATGGGAGCCACCCACCTGAGCGTCGCCCTGGCCGATTTCGGCGCTCATATTCTCGAAGATGTGGAAATGCCCCTTGATATAACGAGAGGGCCATCCGTTTGCCTGGATGAGACCGATCGGGTGCTAAAAGAGTTGCTCAAACGACAGAAGAAGTCGCTGGCAGACATTTCGGCGGTGGGCGTCGGCGTGCCCGGTCCGGTGATCACCGAGGCGGGAATGGTGATCGCGCCGCCCATCATGCCGGGCTGGGACGGATTCCCGATCCGCGCGACGCTCGAAGCGAAATGGGGATGCCCCGTTACACTGAACAACGATGCGGAACTGGGCGCGCTTGGAGAATGGGCCTTCGGCGCAGGACGCGGGGAATGGAATGTCGCCTACATCAAAGTTGGAAGCGGAATTGGCGCCGGCCTGATCATCAACCGGCAAATCTACGGAGGAACGACCGGCTCGGCCGGAGAAATCGGCCACCTGACCATTGATCAAAACGGACCCTTGTGCACTTGCGGCAACCGCGGCTGTCTCGAGGCGTTCGCCGGCGGGCATGCGATTGCGTCGCAGGCCCAGAGACTGGCGAAGTCTGGGAAGCGCACCCTGTTGGCAGACATCCCACCCGAGAAGATCACAGCGCGCGAAGTTGCCGAAGCCGCCCGTCTCGGCGATCTTCCCGCACAGCAGATACTCGGCAACGCGGGCACGTATATCGGCATCGCCCTGGCGGGCTTATTGAATCTGTTCAACCCGGGCATTGTCATTATCGGCGGCGGCGTTTCCCAAGTCGGCGACCTGTTGACGAGTCCGATCCGACAGGCTGTGCGCGAACGCTCCCTGCGCGCTTCCGAACAAAACACCAAGATCACTACCGCCATGTTGAGCCGCCGCTCATCGCTGATGGGCGCGGTTGTGCAGGCTCTGAATGTCGGAATCCACGACATTACCGATCGCAAGGTCTCATTGATGCAACGGGAAGAAACGATTGCGGATCTTGCCACAAAGCAGATGGTATAGCATACACAGAAGGAGGTGATGCCCTTAAAGATTTCCACGTTTCCGTTCCACACCCAAAAGGACATACGTATTAAAATGTCCAACACAACCATCCGATTCCAAATAAGGAGAAGAGGTAATGAAAACCAAGCTGACGCTGCTCTTCAGCGTCCTCGTGATCGCCAGCATGATGCTGAGCGCCTGCGGCACTCCCGCAACCGAACCGCCGCCCGCGGCGACTGAACCGCCCGCGACGGAACCCCCCCGCCACCGAGCCGCCGGCCGCCGAGCCGATTGAAGTGACCTTCTGGCACGCGTATGGCACGGGCTCCGCGGAAGAAGTGGCCCTGGCCGCCGTATTGGAACAGGCCGCTGTGGATCTGCCCCAATACAAGATTAACGTCCTGCAGGTCCCCTTCAACGACATTTTCAACAAGTATCGCACCGACGTTGCCGCTGGCGGCGGCCCGGACATGTTCATCGCCCCGAACGACTCCCTGGGTGACGATGCCCGCGCCGGCCTGATCGCCGACATCACCGACCTGGCTGCCGGCAAACTGGGTGATTACTCCCAGCTGTCCATTGACGGCATGTCTGTGGAAGGCAAACTCTACGGCATCCCCGAATCATTGAAGGCAGTGGTCTTCTGGTACAACACCGACCTCCTCGCAACCCCACCCGCCACCACCGATGAACTCAAGGCGCTCATGGAAGGCGGCACCGAGGTTGCGATCAGCTACGGCTGCTACCATCACTTCGGCTTCTTCGGCTCCTTTGGCGGCAAGGTCTTCGACGAGAACTGGAAAGTCATCGCCGACCAGGGCGGCGTTGCCGAGGCAATGACCTACTTAAACGAGCTGTACCAGATCTCCAAGGCCAACGGCTGGCCGAAGAACGACAGCGACGGCCTGGCTCCCTTCTCTGAGGGTACCGCCGCCGCGATCACAAACGGCAACTGGGCCATGGGCGATTACCGGAAGGCTCTCGGCGACAAACTCGCCGTGGCTCCCCTGCCCGCCGGCCCCGGCGGCCCCGCTGCTCCCTTCCTGGGCGTTGACGGCTTCTACTTCAACCCGAACAGCACCAACATGGATGCCGCTCTCGAGGTCGCGCTCTACTTGACCGGCAAGTCGGCTCAGGAGACCATGATGAACGAGGCTGGTCACGTTCCCGCCAACACCACCGTCACCGTGACCGATCCGTTGATTCAGGGCCTGCTCGACGCCTTCTCCACCGGCTACATTCGCCCGCAGGTCCCGCAACTGGGCCTCTACTGGTCCAACTTCTGCGGCACCGACGAGGTGTTCGAGAAGGGTACCCCCGCGGCTGACTGGGTGAGCACCGCCACGGCCAACGCCAACAAGTAAAGCAAGTCTATTGCAGGAGCGAACAGGGTTGTCTTGTTCGCTCCTGCACCTTATCGGACTCTCACGAAGTGAAGGAGCGATAACATGGCCACTGCAACGAAACGGACTGGCGGAACCATCCTCAGGGAGAAGATCGGCCGCGCGATTCTTCCGTACATGTACCTGCTTCCTGCCTTCCTTGTCATGGGTGTGATTACGTTCTATCCTCTAATCTATCAAGTCATCGTTTCTTTCACGAACTTCGAGACCAAGCATCTGTTGAAAGGCCTGGCTTCGCCGGATTTGTTAAGGGTCGGGATCAAGAATTATGTGGATATCATCACAGGCGGCTTGCCCGTCCAAAACTTTGAATTCTTCCGCGTCCTCGTCTACAACTTTTGGTGGGCGATCACCAACGTGATGGTTCACGTCCCTGCCGGGGTCTTAATTGCTGTCCTGTTGAATACGCAGGGATTGTGGTTCAAAAAAATCTATCGAGCTATTTACGTTCTGCCGATCGTCGTTCCCCCGCTGGTGGTTGCCACGGTTTGGCGCAACATCTTCGACGAACAATACGGAGCAATGAACCAGGCTTTGACCTCCATTGCCGCCCTTTTCGGCGCCACGGACCCCGTGCGCATCCGCTGGCTGTTCGAGTACACACCACCGATCCCCTGGCTCTTGCCCACAGGCGCTCTGCCATTGGCCTACTATGCCATGATGATTGCCAATTTCTGGCTCGGCTGGCCTTTCATGACGCTGGTTGCAACGGGCGCGTTGCAAAGTATTCCAAAGGACCTGTACGAGGCCGCCTCCATAGACGGGGCGTCCGGCGCACAACAATTCTGGAATGTGACCGTTCCATTATTACGCCCGGCCATGATTCCTGCCGCGATCTACGGCTTTACGCTTTCGTTCAACTTGTTCAACTTCGTTTACTTCATGACGGGCGGCGGACCGGCGCGATCCACTGAAATCCTTGTCACGTTCTCTTACGATCTTGTCCGCAATCTGCGCTTGTTCGGTGTGGCCGCAGCGTTCTCGGTGATCATTTTCATCGTGGCTCTTACCGTATTCCTGATCACCAATCGCATCACCCGCGCCACCGAATCATACGTGGAGGCGTAACATGGCCACCAAGAGCAAAAATCCCATTGTGCGGTTCCTAAATATCAACACCTCGCGTGAAATTGGCGGACGTGATCTCCCGCTATGGAGACAGTTGCTGCTTCAATTGCTTACACTGCTGATTGTGGTGGAAGTGATGTTCCCGATCATGTACATCATCACATTGTCGTTTAGTTCCAAAACCACCCGCCCCTCGAGCCTGGAATTGTTTCCCAAGGAAATTTCCCTGGTGGCCTATCAGCAGGTTTTGGACCGGCCGACCGCCAACCCGGTCACATTCATCGAACTGCTACGGAACAGTTTCCTGCTCTCCGTTGGCGTGGGCCTGGCCGCGTTACTGATTGCAGTCTCAGCCGCATACGCCTTCTCGCGTTTCAAATTCAAGTTACGCCAGGTCCTGATGGTGCTGGTCTTCGTCCCCCTGCTCATGCCCGCCATCGGCCTTTCCACGCCGCTTTACCTGCTCATGAATAGTTTCCGCATCGTGGACTGTGGCAAGGATGTAATTGCCATTGTTCCCTTTACCGCCTGCGCACAGGGTGCGGGAAAACTCATCTTCAACCTGCGCGATTCCCTCCTCGGCGTGGGCATCGCCATGATCGCCACTGCTCTGCCTTTCGCGGTTTGGAATCTCAAGGGCTACCTCGATACCATCCCCAAGGAACTGGAAGAGGCCGCCATGATTGACGGCGCCGACCCCAACCAGATCTTCTTCCAGATCGTCCTGCCGCTGGCCGCACCTCAACTGGCCGTCACTTTCTTCCTCGGCTTCATCGGTCACTGGCAGGAGTTTGCCCTGCCCTGGCTGTTCCTGACCAAGCCCCAAGACTACACCTTGTCCATGACGCTTTACAACATGACGGGCCAGTACGCGAACGCGATTCCGTGGAATCGATTCGCGGCGATGGCCGTCATTGTGGCTTTGCCTGTTGCCATCACGTACATTGCCCTGCAAAAACAAATTGTTGCGGGCTTGACGGCGGGCAGTGTCAAAGGATAACAACTTGACCTCGATACGAAAACGCGGGACGTCTCGGCGTCCCGCGTTTGAATTTCCCATGCGCGTCCTTCCGACCCTCAGCCTGCTCCTGGCCATCCTGCCTCTCCTCGCCTCGTGCGGACGCGCTGTCCCGACCGCGGCGCCCCTCGAAACGGAGACCAGTCCTGCGTCCGAGATTGACGCGACGGATTGGTGGCGCGAGGTCGTCTTTTACGAAATTTTCGTCCGTAGTTTCTACGACAGCGACGGAGACGGAATCGGAGACTTCAACGGCGTCACCGAAAAACTGGATTATCTGCAGGATCTGGGCATTGGCGGTATCTGGCTCATGCCTATCCATCCATCCCCTTCGTATCATGGGTATGATGTCGTTAACTATTATGCAGTCAATCCAGATTATGGCACGATGAAGGATTTTCGCCGTCTCCTGGCTGAAGCGCATAAACGAGACATACGCGTTATCATTGACCTGGTGCTCAACCACACTTCTAGTCAGCATCCTTTCTTTCAAGCCGCGTTGAATCCCGCATCGCCCTATCACGATTGGTACATCTGGTCCACCGAGAAGCCCAATTGGGGAAATTGGCACGCGACCCAGCCAGATGGTCCCTATTACTACGGTTTGTTCTGCGACTGCATGCCCGATCTGAACTACGCTAATCTCGAAGTAACGGCGCAAATGGAAAACGTTGTTCATTACTGGCTGGATCAGGGCGTGGACGGATTTCGATTGGATGCCATCAAGCATTTGTTCGAGGAGGCCGGCAGAGTGGAAAATGTGCCTGCCACACATGATTGGCTGGAAGATTTCTATGGTGACTATAAAGCAATCAGCGACAAGACGTATACCGTAGGTGAGGTATACAGTGCGGGAGCATTCGTCGCGCGGACTTATGAAGGCCAGACGGATCATATATTTAACTTCGAACTTGCCAGCGGTATCATGAACAGTGTCAACGGCGGCTCGAATACGGGACTGACCAGCGCCTACGCCTTCACCCTGCCCGAAATGCCCGATGGGGATTATGCTACATTTCTAACCAATCATGACCAGAACCGCGTGATGTCCGTATTACGAGGCAACACGGCAAAGGCAAAAGTCGCAGCAACACTCCTGCTGACCGCGCCCGGAACGCCGTTCGTTTACTACGGCGAAGAAATCGGCATGACGGGCGCAAAGCCCGATGAGATGATTCGCACACCCATGCAATGGAGTGCGGGCACAAATGCCGGTTTTACGACAGGAACATCATGGGAACCACCCAACAGCGACTACGCGCAGGGCGTCAATGTTGCCGCGCAAGTGGGCGATCCCGCCTCCTTGCTCACCCATTATCGCACCCTCATTGCTCTGCGTACGTCGCACTCCGCACTTCGCACAGGCAATACATGGATATTTGAGACGATGAACAAAGGCCTGTTCGCGAGCCTGCGCGTGGACGAGACGGAAGCCATTCTCGTGCTGGTCAACCTGACCGATGGTCCGATTTCGGATTACGGCTTGTCACTCGAAACCAGTTCCGTGAGGGCTGGCCGATACAACTTGCTTGCTTTGCTCGGCGACGGAGAATTTTCTTCCCTATCCGTCGGTGAGGGCGGCCAGGTAGAAGGCTTTATGCCATTGGCAGAAGTCCCAGCCTACGCCACATTGATTCTTAAACTTACACCGATCCCGTGAGCGGCAGAGGAGACATCGCTTATGAACATCCCAGATTGGGTGCAAGATGCAATCTTCTATCAAATCTTCCCCGACCGCTTTGCCAAAAGCAACCGCATGCCCGATCTCGGCTTCGAGCCGTGGGATTCTCCGCCCACGCATCACGGCTTCAAAGGCGGCGACCTGTACGGTGTCGTCGAGCGGCTGGACTACCTGCAGGAACTCGGCGTCAACGCGCTCTACCTGAACCCGATTTTCGCGTCCGCCTCGAATCACCGCTATCACACTTACGATTATTACCACGTTGACCCCCTGCTCGGCGGGGACGACGCCCTGCGTCTGTTGCTGGCGGAGGCGCATCAACACGGAATGCGCGTCGTCCTCGACGGAGTCTTCAACCACGCCTCGCGCGGCTTCTGGCAGTTTCACCATGTGCTCGAAACCGGCGCGGCCTCACCCTACAAGGACTGGTTCCATTTCGACCCCGACCGCCTGAGCGGCAAAAAACACTGGGGCGCATATCCGACACACCACGAGCAACAGGCCATTCAGCAGGAGGGCACATTCAAAGCCATCGGCTATCAGGGCTGGTGGAACCTCCCTGCCCTGCCGAAGTTCAACACCAACACGCCTGCTGTGCGCGAATTCCTCTTCGGTGTGGCCGAGCATTGGCTGAGATTCGGCATTGACGGCTGGCGGCTGGACGTGCCCGGCGAGATTGACGACGATTCTTTCTGGCAGGAGTTTCGCCGCCGCGTGAAAGCCATCAACCCCGAGGCCTATATCGTCGGCGAAATCTGGCACGAGGCACAAAGATGGCTCCAGGGCGACCAGTTCGACGCGGTGATGAACTACCTCGTCACGGGCGCGACGCTCGGGTTTTTTGGCGGCTCACACCTCGACATGGAAGTGGTCAACAAGGCGGGCGGATTGCAGGGCCGCGTCCGCCCGATGAACGCGCGCGACTTTGCCAACGAGATTGACCGCATTTTCCATTTGTACCCTGCGCCCGTCGCGTACGCACAGTTGAACCTGCTCGACAGCCACGACATGCCGCGCTTCCTCTCCTGCGTCGGCGGCGACAAAGCCTCCCTGCGCCTGGCTCTGCTTTTTCTTTTCACGTATCCCGGCGCGCCGTGCATCTTCTATGGCGACGAGATCGGCCTCGTCGGGGAACACGATCCCGACTGCCGCAAGTCTTTCCCATGGGACGAAGCGCGCTGGGATCACGACCTGCTCCATTTCATCCGGGCCCTCGCCTCTCTGCGGAAGTCGCACATTGCCCTGCGGCGCGGGGACTATCACCGGTTGTACGCCGAGGATGGCGTCCTCGTCTTCGGCCGCGGCCACAAGGACGAATCGCTGCTGGCCGCTTTCAATTCCAGCCATCGAAAGCACAGCGCGGAAATTTCAGCGGAGCGCAATTATAAAGTCGTTTTCGGCGAGGGAAGCATCGAACGGGAAAACGGCCGGTTGAAGTTGTCGCTGGGAGCAAGGAGCGCGGTCGTCTTGGCGGCCTCCTAACCCCACACCGCTTTCACCAGTTCAGGCAGGACCTCCCCTGATTTTCCCTGGAAAAAGAAATCCGCCTTCTCTGTGAGCGGAGTCGCTTCGAGATTGATCTCAACGACAACCGCCCCTTTGTTTCGCGCTGCAAAGGGGAGCGACGCGGCAGGCTGGACTACGCCCGACGTTCCGATGGACAGGAAGACATCACAGGTCCGCGCGGCCTCCACTGCCGCCTCCAGCGCGGACCTCGGCAGGGACTCGCCAAACCAGACCACGTCCGGCCTGAGCAGTCCCCCGCAGACCGCGCAGCGCAGCACAGACTCGCCGCCTTCATCCCATGTTTCGGCAAACGCGCCGCATTCCGAACAACGCACGCGCTGAATATTGCCGTGCAGTTCGTAAATGTTTTTACTTCCCGCCATGCGATGCAGGCCGTCCACGTTTTGCGTGATCAACGTGAACCGCGGGACGCGCGCTTCCATCTCGACCAGCGCGTAATGCCCGGCGTTGGGGCGCGCGCTTTTGAGCGCCTCGCGCCGCCACGCGTACCAGTCCCAGACCAGTTTCGGGTCGCGGGCAAAGGCCTCGGGCGAGGCAAGGTCTTCAGGTTTGTACTGCTGCCACAGGCCGGTCTGCGCGTCGCGGAAGGTGCGGAGTCCGCTCTCTTGGGAGACTCCCGCGCCGGTCAACGCCGCCAGGCGCGGGGTCCCGCGCAGACGCGTAATCAGTTCGGAAGGGAAATCCATTGGCAATCAGGGACACGGCGCAAGCGACAGGTTGCGCGTGAAAATCTGGCTTCGGCCGATGGTTTTTTCTTTGGCATCGGTGGTCACAAATTGCAAATGCACCCACGAGAGAGGGTAGTTTTCATGCCCCTGAATGGCTACGGCTTCCAGCACAAGCGTGAACACGCCCAGCCCGTCGTTCTGAAAGACCGTACCCGAGTCCCATGGTCCGATCACTCCGCTTTTCTGGCTTTCGAGCCGGGTGAAGACCGAAACAAAGGCGACCGCGTATGGGTCGAGGGCGCGAACGGTAAGTTGCGTGGACGAGGCTTCGCAGCCTCCCCAGAAAATCTGCGAATTTGTGATCACGGCTGAGACCATACCCGATTCGGGCTGCATGAATAGGAGCGCGTTGGTGGGGGCGGAAGGCGTCTGGCTTTCATCGGAAGTGGCGGAGGGGGGCGGTGTTCTGCTTGCGCCAAGAGGGATCAGTGTTGGCGTGGTTGTGAAGGTGGGCGTCGGCTGAGTGGGCGTGACCGTAAAGGTCGGACTGGGAACAAGGGTCGCCGTCGGCGGGAGAGGCGAGGGGGCGGGTGTGACGAGGAACGGGTCAGGCAGGGATATGGAACAGGCCGTCAGGGTCAGCGCGAACAGGAGAGGGAAGGATTTCTTCATAGGAAACCTTTTGGCCAATTGTACACGAGCGGATGGCAGAGGCGTGGAAAAACCACCCCTCGTTCGAGCGATCATCCCCCCTGAAAGAGGACGGCCTTCGTTATTCTTCGCCGATGAGCTTGTAGACTTTATCGTTGGGGTGCACCGGCTGGGTAACTTTCATAGCCACATCATCGCCCGCCTTCGCCTCGTTGACCGGTTTGTGCTCGATTTGCAGGGAGGCCACGGTCTGTTTGAAATCAGTGGAGTGACCCAGGAAATGCACTGTGTCGCCGACTTTGATTGGCTGGGTGAGGGCAAGCACGGCCACGCTGATGTGATCGAAGAAGTGTGTTACTTTCCCAACTTGTTCGCCAGACATAATCCACCTCCTTTCGAGGAATACCTGGTAGATCGGCGTTTCTGCCGAATATTTTACCCCCTTAATAGTATTCATCACAAACACTACTACCCTCCCAATTTTCACCTGCTTTATCAATTTGCATAACTGTAAAGCCGCCACGGCGCCGGTTGGTGTAGAATAGCGCTAACGAACGATCCGCCAAGTTAGAAACCTTGTTCCGCAGGAGACAGGCCATGGCTGTTAAATATCAGGTGGACGGAGACATCTTCCGAGAGATCACTGAAAAGTGGCCTTTCGCGTACGTTACCGAGCATTTGATCCGTGCACGGAAATTCGAGACTGACGCGTCCGGGAACCAGGTCGAGTATTTTCAGCTCGGCGATGGCAGGATCTTCCAGCGGGCTGTTCCCAGATCGCAGGCCAGGGCGGCGATATTCGAGCCAAAGACCCGTCCCGTCTTCCAGCGCCAGGTCTCTCAGCCAGTTACCCAGCCAAGATAGCCGCGGACCATTTATCAGGCATAAAAACACTCCCGAACTGGGAGTGTTTTTTAGTCCAGCCTCAGCCGCCGGAGGGCATAAACTTGTTCTTCTTCTTTTCCTGCTTTAGTTTCCGTTTCTCCTTCGGATTGAGCTTGGGTTTCTTCTTTTTCTCTCTCCCGCCCTTGTCTTTTCTTCCAGAATCACTCATGGCTATTCTCCTTTCCAAAGGCTCAAAACTCAGGAAATCAACAAAGCAAGCATACAGGAAAATCCCTGTACGCGCAAGGCCTCTGGGGCGCGAATCCACGAGGGTGCATCCACCAGCGCGGATCGCCCTCCAGGGGACGCGAACGGACGCCCAAATCTCTGGTATAATTCCCGCCCGTGACTGGTCCTGCCCGCGGTCCCGGCTGCGGACACGGAGACCTGCTCAAATCTAAGAAAGGAAAAGCATACGTCATGCCTCTCAGCCCAGAAGTCAAGACCAAGGTTATTCAGGATTACCATCGCCACAAGACCGACACCGGCTCGCCGGAAGTGCAAATCGCCCTGCTGACCAGCCGCATCGCGCAGTTGACCGAACACCTGCGCGCCAACAAGCACGATGAATCCTGCCGCCGCGGCCTGCTCAAACTGGTGGGACAACGCCGCCGCATGCTGGCCTACCTCCGCAAGTCGGACTATCAGCGTTATCTGGCGGTCACCGACAGTTTGAACCTGCGCCACAAGTAAGATACGTAAACCCTAAAGGTCTTGCAGACCTTTAGGGTTTATTAACTCCGCAGTCAGGAATTGAATAGCGCGAACAACCCGTTTGTCCCCGCTCTTCAGTCCCTGACCAGGCGGAAATTACAAGGGCGGGACGATCCCGCCCCAACAGGAGACAAAATGAAACCCGAAACAAAACGTTATACGACCACCGTCGGATCGCGTACCGTCACCTTCGAGACCGGCAAACTGGCCGGCCAGGCAGGCGGGGCGGTAACCGTCGGAATCAACGACGCCATCATCTTCGCGGCCGCCACCATGGGCGGCGTACGCGAAGGCATTGACTTTTTCCCGCTCAGCGTGGAATACGAGGAGCGCCTGTACGCGGGCGGCAAGATCCCCGGCTCGTTCTTCCGCCGCGAGGGACGCCCCAGCACCGAAGCCATCCTCACCGCGCGTCTCACCGACCGCCCGCTGCGCCCGCTCTTCCAGGACGGCATGCGCAATGAAGTGCAGGTGATGATGTTCTCCCTCTCGGCCGACGGCGAGAACCCGCTCGACATCCTCGCCATCAATGCCGCCTCGGCCGCCATCATGATCTCGGACATCCCCTGGGGCGGACCGGTCGGCGCGGTGCGCGTGGGCCGCGTGGACGGCCGGTTCGTGGTCAACCCGACCTTCGCCGAGATGGACGCCTCCGACCTCGACCTGCGCATTGCCGGCACAAAAGACGCCATCCTCATGGTCGAGTGCGGCGCGAACGAAATCCCGGAAGATGTAATGGCCGCCGCGCTGGAGTTCGGGCACCAGGCCCTCCAGCCGCTGGTCGAAGTGCAACTCAAGATGGCCGCCGAAATCGGCAAGCCCAAGCGCGCCATCGAATACTACGTGCCCGACGCGGAAATCCAGAAGAAGGTCTTCGAGCGCGTCAGCGGCCCGATGAACGAACTGCTCGATAAGCCCCTGACCAAGAACGAATTCTACGAAGGGATGACGAGCCTGAAAGACGAAGTCGTCGCCGAGATGTGCACCGTTCCTGAGAATGCCAGCGCGTCCGACTACCCCTCGCCTGCCTCGGTCCGAGAGGCGTTCGACCTGGCCGAGCAGGCCATCGTCCGCGAGCGCATCCTCGGCATGGGCAAACGTCCCGACGGCCGCGCGCCGGAGGAGATCCGCCCCATCTGGTGCGAGGTCGGCATCTCGCCGCGCGCGCACGGGTCGGGCCTGTTCACCCGCGGCGAGACGCAGGTGCTCAGCCTGGCCACACTCGGCACCCTCGGCGAAGCGCAGGAACTCGATTCGCTGACACCGATTGATACCAAACGTTATATGCACCACTACAACTTCCCGCCGTTCAGCACGGGCGAGGTCAAGCCGCTTCGAGGCCAGAGCCGCCGCGAGGTCGGGCATGGCGCGCTGGCTGAACGCGCCCTCGAGCCGGTCATCCCTTCTGAAGAGACATTCCCATACACGTTGCGCGTCGTCTCCGAAGTCCTCTCCTCCAACGGTTCGACTTCGATGGCCTCGGTCTGCGGTTCAACGCTGTCATTGATGGACGCGGGCGTGCCGATCAAGGCTCCCGTCGCGGGTGTTGCGATGGGTCTCATCTCTGGTGAGGGAGGCCGTTACAAAATTCTGACCGACATCCAGGGCACCGAGGACCACCTCGGCGACATGGATTTCAAGGTCGCGGGCACCGCGCAGGGTATCACAGCCCTGCAAATGGACATCAAGATTTCGGGTTTGAGCGCGCAGATGATGAAAGAGGCGCTCGAACAGGCGCGCACCGCACGCCTTGCCATCCTCGAAAAGATGCTCGAGGCCCTGCCCCAGCCGCGTCCCGAATTGAAGCCGCACGCGCCGCGCATTTATACGGTGCGAGTCCCCGTGGATAAGATCGGCGCGATCATCGGCCCGGGCGGGAAGAACATCCGCGCCCTGCAGGATGAGACGGGCACGAAGATTGACATTCAGGACGACGGCACGGTGTATATCGCCGCGACGGACGGCGCAGGCGCGGAGTCCGCTCGAGAACGCATTATGAGCATGACCGAGACGGCCGAGATCGGACGCATCTACACCGGCAAAGTGGTGCGCGTGGCAGACTTCGGCGCGTTCGTCGAAATCCTGCCGGGCACCGACGGGATGGTGCACATCTCGCAACTGGACAGCGAGCGCGTGAACAAAGTGGAAGATGTGGTGAAACTCGGCGACGAGATCACCGTGATGGTCACCAACATTGACCCGCAGGGTAAGATCCGCCTGTCGCGCCAAGCCGTGCTCGAGGGCTGGACGGCCGAGGAGGCGCGCGAACGCGACGGCGGTGGAGGAGGCCGCCCCGGCGGCGGGCGCCCGGGCGGGCGCAGCGGAGGCCGTCCCGGCGGTGACCGCCGCGGCGGACGCGACCGCGGTGGAGATCGCGGCGGTCCGCGCAGATAACGTCAACCCGACGGGCGGAGGCAACTCCGCCCGTTTTTAACTTCAAAGTCGTAACCTGTCATTGCGAGCCCGAACGGGCGAAGCAATCTCCAATTTGACAGGAGATTGCCTCGTCGGGCTGGGTCTCAACACCTGCACTTGCATGCAGGTGCAAGTGTACGCCGCCTCGCGGCTACTTGACCATCAGCCCTCCTCGCAATGACAATTCAGGCATATTCCTTTTTCGAATCATGCTCACTCGATTCAAATCCCTGCAAAATCAGTATCCGCGCCAGTTCTGGCTGTTGTTCTGGGGCATGCTGCTCAACGCGACCGGCGCAAGCATGGTGTGGCCGTTCCTGCTGTTGTACGTGAGCAAGCGGCTGGATATGCCTCTCACCAGCATCGCCACCCTGCTGACGCTCAGCACTGCGGCCAGCCTGGTCTCTTCGTTCATCGCGGGGCCGGTCGCGGACCGCGTAGGGCGCAAGGGCGTGATGGTCTTCAGCCTGTTCGCGGACGCGGTGAATTTCCTCCTGCTCTCGCGCGCTGACACATATGCCGCCTTCGCGGTCGTGCTGGCGGCGCGGGGATTTTTCAACCCGCTTTACCGCGTCGGCGCGGACGCCATGCTCGCGGATCTGATTCCCGAACCTCAGCGCCCCGAGGCCTACGCGCTGGCGCGCATGGCGACGAACGCGGGCGTGTCCATTGGCCCGGCGCTGGGCGGTTTTTTGGCGGGCACGTCGTACGTGCTTTCATTCTACGGGGCGGCAATCAGCCTCGGCGCGTTCGGGTTGCTGTTGCTGTTCCTCGCCAAAGAGACTCTTCCCAAACGCGGCGGGCAGGCTCGGGGTCCGCGGCGCGAGGCGTGGGGCGGGTATCCCGTCATTTTGCGCGACCGCGTCTTCCTGTCTTTCATCGCCCTGCTTTCGTTCGGCTGGATCACGGCTTCGCTGATGTGGCAGATCATGCCGTATTACGCCAACACATATTTCGGCGTGCCCGAAAAATTATACGGCTGGGTGCCGACGACCAACGCGCTGATGGTGGTCTTTCTGCAAGTGATGGTCACGCGCGTCACGCGCCGTTACCCGCCGCAGAAGATGGCCGCGCTGGGAATTCTGGTTTACGGGCTGAGCAACGGGATGGTGGCGCTGGCGGGAGGCTTCTGGGGATTCTGGATCGCGATGGTGGTGATGACCTTCGGCGAGTTGATCACGGTGCCGACCTCGAACACGTACGTGGCGAACACCGCCCCTGCGGATATGCGCGGACGGTACATGAGCATCTACGGGCTGGTGCACATGATCGGGATCGGCATCGGCCCGGTCTTCGGCGGGGCACTGAACGATACTCTCGGTCCGCAAGCCACCTGGATCGGCGGCCTGGCGGTGGGACTGGTTAGCGCGGCGGGGTTGTATCTGCTGGCGCGGCGCAATCAGTCCGCCCAGGCTGTGCAATAAATCCTGTCGAACGATTCTGAGGAGCGACGATGCATTCCTACATTCTTCCCCTGAAATCCCTCTTCGAGCAAAACGCGGATCCCGCGCAGGCCGCGCCGATGAAGAAATACATGCGCGATCAGTTCGAATATCTGGGGATCAAAACGCCTGAACGCCGCGAGTTACAAAAGCAATTCTACAAAAAATATGGCCTCCCCTTCGTCGTTGATCTCAAACCGATCCTGCGCGATCTCTGGGCACTGCCGCAGCGTGAATATCAATACGCGGCCATCGGCCTGCTGGGACGTCTCGCCAAAGCCATCCCGAACGAGTTCATCACGACGATTGAATACCTGATCGTCACCAAATCCTGGTGGGATACGGTAGATTCGCTCGCGGGCGAGATTGTCGGCGTTCATTTTCACCGCTTCCCGAAAGTGCGCGAGAAATATGTCGCCAGGTGGCGCAAGTCCGATAACTTCTGGCTGAGGCGCACGTGTCTTCTCTTCCAACTCAACTACAAAGAAGAGACCGACTTCGACCTGCTGTGCAACCTCATCCGCGAAAATCTCGGCTCGAGGGAATTCTTCATCAACAAAGCCATCGGCTGGGCGTTGCGGCAATATGTGCGGACGGATCCGCAGGCGGTGAAGAAGTTCGTCAAAGCAACGCCGCTCCATCCGTTGAGCCGCCGCGAGGCGATGAAGCACTTGGGTTAGACGCCTGCCCACAACGAGGCGGCGGTCTGGTTGGGGAGAAACGCCAACGCGAAAGGCGCGAACCGGGCGAATTTCGCGAATGCTTTTTAGGTTTTCGCGTCGTTCGTTCCTTTCGCGTAATTCGCGTTGAAAAAACGTCTTCAATCGTTCGATTTGTAAACTCCCAAATGTGACGAATGATAGTAGCCCCTGCGAGGGGTTGGCCTTATAATTGGCTTGTACGAAATCACACAGGAGGAACAATGAGCAAAGAGA
>JBBIKC010000002.1:19810-97986 GCA_037445635.1 Chloroflexota bacterium | reverse complement strand
TGGCCTTATAATTGGCTTGTACGAAATCACACAGGAGGAACAATGAGCAAAGAGAACGGGGCCGTCATCCTATCCGCGGTTCGCACGCCGAGCGGAAAATTCCAGGGCAGTCTATCCGGCTTACCCGCGCCCAAACTGGGCGCCATCGTCGTCAAGGCCGCGGTCGAGCGCGCCGGCCTGAAAAATCCCGCCGACATCGCGGAGGTCTTCATGGGCAATGTCGTTTCAGCAGGGCTGGGACAGGCGCCCGCGCGTCAGGCCGCGATCGGCGCGGGATTGCCGTCCTCGGTCGGTGCGACCACAATCAATAAAGTCTGCGGTTCGGGGTTGAAAGCCGCCATGTTCGCGGCGCAGGCCATCAAAGCGGGCGAAGGAGAGCTGTTCGTCGCGGGCGGGTTCGAGTCCATGAGCCGCGCCCCGTACATCGTCCAGGGCAGAAGCGGCGAACTGCGCTTCGGTCATCTCCAGCTCACCGATGCCCTGCTTCACGACGGTCTGTGGTGCGCGCTCGAAAACTGGGGGATGGGCGACGCGGCCGAGTTCATCGCGAACGAGTACGAGGTCACGCGCGAAGCGATGGACAGGTTCGCATACGAGAGTCATCAAAAGGCGATTGCCGCAAGCGACGCGGGAAAGTTCAAGGCGGAGATCGTCCCCGTGGAAATCCCATCCAAAAAGGGTGTGGTGATTTTCGACACCGACGAAGCGCCGCGCCGCGATACGACTTTGGACGGTCTCGCCGCGCTCAAGCCTGCTTTCCAAAAGAACGGCAAGGTGACCGCTGGGAATGCGCCGGGTCTCAACGACGGGGCGGCGGCTGCCGTTATTTCGAGCCGCGCTTACGCCGAGAAAAACGGACTCAAACCGCTGGCGCGCATCGTCGGCTACGATCAGGCGGCAGACGAGCCGAAGTATCTCTTCCGCGCGCCCGCGCTGGCGATTCCAAAGTTGTTGAAGAAAATCGGCTGGACTCTCGCGGATGTTGACCTGATCGAACTCAACGAAGCCTTCGCCGCGCAAGTCCTCGCGGACGGGTACGCGCTGGCCGATCAGGGCTGGGACTGGAACAAGGTCAACGTGAACGGCGGCGCGATCGCGCTCGGACATCCCATCGGTGCGAGCGGCGCGCGGTTACTGGCTACGCTGATTTACGCATTGAAAGATCGCGGATTGAAGAAAGGTATTGCATCGCTTTGTTTGGGCGGGAGCGAAGCGGTGGCGATGGCAATCGAGATCGAGTAAGCACGTACACAAGTAAACAAGTACACAGGTAAACAGGTAAACACGTGTGTACTTGTGTACGTGTCTACTTGTCTACGTGTCTACTTGTCTACATTTACTGGAGAATAACATGGACAAGCAGGAACGCGAATCCAAGATCGAACTCTACGGCAAGGGTTATGAAATGCTTGTCGAAACCCTCAAGGACATCCCGCGTGAGATGTGGAAGTTCAAGCCGGAGCCAAAGGAATGGAGCGTGCATGAAGTGTTGATCCATCTTGCAGACTCGGAATCGAACGCGGCGTTACGCGCCCGCAAATTGATCGTCGAGCCGGGCGGCGCGTTGATGGGATACGACCAGGATCAATGGGCGATCACGCTCGATTATCACAACCAAAGCGTCGAGGATGCACTGGAGATCGTGAGGCTCGTCCGCAAGACAACGTACGAACTGCTCAAGAAACAGTCGGATGACGTCTTTGAACATACAGCCAAGCATCCCGAATATGACGAGCCATATACTTTCGAGAAATGGCTGAATATCTATTCGGCGCATATTCCGGGGCACATCGAGCAGATAAAGAATAACTATAAGATTTGGCGTGACAGACACGGATAGGGTAGACAGGTACCAGGTAAACACGTGTCTACCTGTGTACCTGTCCACCTGTCTACATTTCAAACGGAGACAAAATGACCATCAAACATATTTTTGTGGTTGGTGCGGGGACGATGGGAAACGGCATCGCGCAGGTCGCGGCAACATCGGGCTATACCGTTACCTGCATGGATGTCGTCCCTGCCGCGCTCGAAAAGGCGAAAGCGGCCATTGCCAAGTCCACGGCGAAACTGCTCGAAAAGGGGACGATCACCGCCGAGCAAAAAGCCAACGCGGACGCGATCCAATTTGTCGGCGACATGAGCGCGATGGGCGAGGCCGATCTGGTCATCGAGGCCGCCACTGAAAACCCCGAACTCAAATTCAAAATCTTCAAGGATATGGACGCGGCCGCGCGTCCCGATGTCATTCTGGCGAGCAACACCTCGTCCATTTCCATCACCAAGATCGCCGCCGCGACGAAGCGACCGGACAAGGTCATCGGGATGCACTTTATGAATCCCGTCCCGCTGATGAAACTGGTGGAGATCATCCGCGGCCTTGCCACCAGCGACGAAACGACCAAAACAGTAGTGGACATCTGCAAGGTCATGGGCAAGGAACCGGTCGAGGCCAACGATTCGCCTGGCTTCATCTCGAACCGCATCCTGTGCCCGATGATCAACGAGGCAGTCTTCGCGTTGCAGGAGGGAGTCGGCACGCCTGAAGCCATTGACCAGGTGATGAAACTCGGCATGAACCATCCCATGGGTCCGCTCGCGCTCGCCGACCTGATCGGGCTGGACGTGGTGCTGTTCGTGATGGAAGTCCTGCAGCGCGATTTGGGCGAGGACAAGTACCGTCCCGCGTACCTGCTGAGGAAGATGGTGGATGCGGGGTATTTGGGAAGGAAGAGCGGAAGAGGGTTTTATCAATATTGACCCCCCACCGCCCCTTCGGGGCACCTCCCCCAAATCCGACGATACATATTTGAATCCGCACACAAAATTCTCCTCGTCGTATTTGGGGGAGGATGGGAGAGGTAATATCGCTTTTAACGATTGCATTTCCCCTCTTTTTGGCTTATCATAACCACGAAGGATCTGGTGCTTTCCACTCAAAGGAGGTAGCCGTGTCCAGTAAAACTTTCGCTCGAGTCGCCATCCTCGCCCTGTTGGTGATGGCGTCTCTTGCAATTCCCGGCAACGCGCAGGCCGGGGGAGTCTGCGGCGGGACATATATCGTCGAGGCGGGCGAGACGCTCGATTCGATTGCCGCGCGCTGCGGCACGACCGTCTCGGCCATTCTGGCCGCCAATCCGGGCATCAGCACCACGCTGCATGCAGGGCAGTCCCTGATCGTGCCCGGCATCAGCGGCGCCGTAGTCGTTACCCCCACACCCCAATATCCTCCCGCCACTGGAACTTACACGGTTCAGCCGGGCGACACGTTCTCCGGGATCGCCAGCCGCTTCAGGGTGACCGTCAGCCAGTTGTGGGCTGCCAATCCGCAGGTCGGGAACATCAACGTTTTGTACGTCGGGCAGGTGCTCTACATCCCCAGCTCATCCTGGTTCGTGGCCGTGCCCACACCCACCGAAGAACCGGTCCCGCTGTCCTGGGGCACAGTCCCAGCCAGGACACCGGAAGGGAAGGTCAAACTGTCCAACCAGGCCAGGGCCGACGTGTACGTGTCGCTGCAGGGCACAACCAGGGACGGACTGACCGTGATTCGCGAGTACCCGGTCGGCGGGAGCATGACCGTCGCAGTGCCTGCAGGATGGTACGTCTACGTCGCCTGGGTGGGCGGCGAGAAGTTCGTGGGCCAGTTCAACCTGCGCGGAAACGCGGACATCTCGATTACGTTTTACAGCAATAAGGTTGTGGTGGAGTAGGCGCTCAAGGAGAAAGTGGAATCAAAGCAAGGAACTTCCAATGACAGTTATCGAATTCGAACAAGTCGCCACCCAATTATCGGAAGAGAGGGTAACCCATTTCCGCGCCTGGTTCGATGAATACCGCTAGTCGGTTCGTGACGGTAAATCTGTATTTACAACAGACGTAATGCTGCGGCATCGTGAAGCCAATCATGGAGAACGAATTGAGGCACTGTGATCAACAGCACGATGGACGCGATGGAATGATAAATGATCTTTGATTGCTCTGTTGCAAACATCTTCAGAGTCTGTCGCTGCAAGCGGAGCGCTTGCCCTGAGCCTGTCGAAGGGAAGCAGTCTCCCTGCCTGTGAGGGGATTGCTTCGATGCCTTCGGCATCTCGCAATGACAGCAAAAACGAATGATTGCAACAAAGCAATCTTTGATTAAGATTTGGGATTTTGATACACTTGGACCTTCTACATTTGTTGACTTTCCATAACAAAATCAACGCGGAACTACTAAGGTGTGTATGCAAATTCAGTCTGTGGTCTCGATACGGCGGCGGTCGAGTAGCCCGTAAGGGCGTACCGAGACCCCGCCGCCTACTCGACCACCTTCAAAAGTATTTTGCATACAGACCCTAAACAAAGAGGGGGTGCGATGTTCGGCACTGATTCGTATTTTCGCGAAATGACCGTCTCCAGGGAAGACGGTACATACAAAATGAGCATGAAGCATATAGATTATTAGCGCTTTATTTCTGGAATTGGAGAATCCATGCCATATATTTTACCCAACCGCGTGTGCTGAACATGAACCGGAAATTTTTCACACGTCCTTCGATTCGTATGTTATTCACATTTGCGCCGATCATTGTTCTAGCCTCGGCCTGCGGCGGACAATCAACGAATCCGCCCGTATCCACTCTGCCGCCTCAGGCGTTTGCCTCCCCTGTTCCCACACAGCCTGCCTGCTCGGTTGTGGCGGCCGAACCGACGCCCGCGCCGGACGACCCCTCCCTGTTCCCGCCCGTTTCCGCCGCGGACTGGGTTCTCGGTCCCGCCGACGCGCCGGTGACCATCGTGATCTACGACGACTTCCAATGCACCGCCTGCAACTACCTGCCCCTGCGCGACTGGCTGTTCAAGGAACATGCCGGGCAGGTGCGCTTCGCCTTCCGCATATTTCCCTACCCCGACCAGTTCGATAAGGGCCTGCTGGCCGCGCAGGCCGCCGAGGCCGCCGGGTTGCAGGATAAATTCTGGGATATGCACGACCTGCTCTTCCAGCGGCAGGCGGATTGGGTGAACCTCGCGCCTTCCGATTTCGAGGCGTGGGTCAAGGCGCGGGCCGCGGAACTCGGGCTGGATTCGGCTCGGTTTGAATCCGACTTCGATAGCGCCGCGATCCAGGCCAAGGTCCAGAAAGCCGCGCAGGACGGAATCGCGGCGGGGATTCCCGTGCTTCCGTTCCTGCTCATCAACGGGCAGATCTACAGTGGACCCACAGATTACGTCTCTCTCGACCGCATTGTCGGCCTGATCGCACTGGGCGAGCGGCAATTCTCGTCCTGCCCGCCGTTCGAGATTGACACGAGCCGGCAATATATCGCCACGCTGAAGACCGAGAAAGGCGACGTGGTGATCGAGTTGTATGCGGACAAGGCGCCCTTCACGGTGAACAGTTTCGTGTTCCTGGCAAGGCAGGGATGGTTCGACAACATCACCTGGCACCGAGTCCTGCCCGGCTTCGTGGCGCAGACCGGCGACCCGAGCGGCACCGGCGCGGGCAATCCCGGCTATTTCATCATCAACGAGACCGCGGCGGGCCTGAAGTTCGACGGTCCCGGCGTGGTGGGCATGGCCAATTCGGGCGTTGATACGAACGGCAGCCAGTTTTTCATCACGTACGCCGCTGCGCCGCACCTGGACGGCGGCGGATATACCGTGTTCGGCCGCGTGCTGAGCGGCATGGACGTGCTGGCGCAATTGACGCCGCGCGACCCGCAGCCGGGAGTCTACCTGCCGCCGGGCGACAAGTTGATCACGATCATCATCGAGGAGCGATAACATGGATTCTTCCGAGCGGGGCTACAACCTGCGTTCGTACCTTCTGGCGATCGGCGGCTCGGCCCTCGCGCTCGGTGCGTTGTGCGCGGGCGCAACGCTTTTCCTCTTCGTTCTGGTTGACCCGGCGGCTTTCACAGACGGGAGCGATCTTGCCACTCCGCTCCAGGTAAATCTGCTTGCCTCCAGCCTGGTCGTCATGGGCGGACTGCTCGTCCCGGCGGCCGTGTTCAGCGTCAGAAACATACTCGGCAAGCCGCAGTCGTCCCTCACCCTGCGCGGATTGAGATGGTGGGAATGGGTTCTCCTGCCGCTGGCATGGATTGGCGTCCTGATTCTGGCAACCGCCTTGTTCAACAGCCAGATGGCGGATTGGGCGATTCCAGCCCTGCAGGCGCTGGGCGTCGTTCTTCCAATTTACATCCTCGTCCGCGTTGCGGCCGCGGGCATCGAACTCGGCTCGCCTCAACACGCCTGGGGCGCGTTCGCCAGCGGGATGGCGCTCAGTCCCATCCTGTCTGCAATCGTCGAAATCACAATTATCGCCGCGCTGGTGGCGGGCCTGGGAATATATCTGGCGCTGCAACCTGAGAGCGCAGACGCGTTCGAATCGCTGGTGCAGCGGATCGAGCGCGCCTCCGGCATGGAGCAAATGCTGATTCTGCTCGGTCCCCTCCTTCGCCAACCACTGACCCTGTTCAGCGCGCTTTTTTACTTTTCCTTCCTGACGCCGTTGATCGAGGAACCGATCAAATCCATCGGGGTCTGGCTGGGAGCAGACCGATTACGCACCCCGGCGCAGGGGTTCGCACTCGGAGCCCTGTGCGGCGCGGGATTCGCCCTGGTGGAGTCCATGTTCGCGACCTTTTCACCCGACAATTCCTGGGGCGTTACCTTTCTCACGCGTTCGGCCAGCGGGCTGATGCATATTGCCGCCTCCGGTTTGATCGGCTGGGGCATCGCACGGATGCGGCTGAGTCGGCGTTATCTTCCTCTCATTGGAATGTACGTCCTCGGCATCGCCATCCATGGCGTGTGGAATGGCGCGGCCATCTCGATTGTGGCCGGCGGCCTGAGCATCGCGCTGGATGCGGTCTCCAACGAGATTAACTTCCTCGGGATCTTCATGACGCTGGGAGGAGTGGGCATCCTATTCGTCATGATCATTGCGATCATTACGTTTCTACCTGTCTTCAATCACAAGCTCCGCAGGGAAGACCCGCCCCAGCCGCCGAACGAGGCGGTTCCAGCGTACAGCGGCGAGGCCATGTGATAAGATAACAGCATGGCATGGCAGAAATCCTCCACGCACACCTCCGCCGGCGACCTCATCCAACTGGTCGGCCTGCGGCATAAACATTTCATCCTCACCCTTGCCGAAGACGGCGAACTGCAAACCCATCGCGGCGTCATCAAGCACAGCGACTTGATCGGCAGGCCCTGGGGAAGTCAGGTCTTCAGCCACATGGGCGCGCCGTTCTTTCTGCTCCAGCCCTCACTGGCCGACATCCTCAACGAACTGCCGCGCAATACTCAGATCATGTATCCGAAAGACATCGGCTACATCCTCGTCACCATGGGCATTGGCCCCGGTCAGCGCGTGATGGAAGCAGGCAGCGGCTCGGGCTCGATGACCATCGCCCTGGCGCACGCCGTCGGCGCGGAGGGACGCGTCATCTCGTACGAGATCCGCCCCGACATGCAGAACCTGGCGCGCAAGAACGTGTCCCGCCTCGGGCTCGAAGCGCGCGTGGACTTCAAACTGCGCGACATCGCCCAGGGCTTCGACGAAACCGACGCGGACGCCTTCTTCCTCGACGTGCCGAATCCCTTCGATTACATCGCGCAGGTACGCGCCGCCCTCAAGCCGGGCGGATTCCTGTGCAGTCTCGTCCCGACCGTGAACCAGGTCGAGGAACTGCTCCACGCCCTGCGCCGCGAGCGCTTCGCCTTCCTCGAAGTCTGCGAGATCTTCCTGCGCTATTTCAAGCCCGAACCGCGCCGCCTGCGTCCCACAGACCGTATGGTGGCACACACCGGCTTCCTCATCTTTGGCCGCAAGATCACGCTGAGCGACGACCCGCGCGGCAAGGAACTGCTGGCCGAGGTCGGCGCGGAAAAGCAGGAAGACCGGCCCGAATAGAGAACCGACCAAGGAGAGAACCCAATGCGCCGAAGAGCCTTCCGTCCCTTGCGCCGCGCCCTGCGGCGGGCGCTGACTCCCAATATCCCGCCCGCGCTCCAGCGCGCCAACCAGTTGATGGCCGCGGGCGATTATGCCGCCGCGGCGGCAGCCTTCGCGGACCTCGCCCAGCGCGCCGAGGAAAATTTTCCCCAGCACGCGCCGTCCCTGTTCATGCAGGCGGGGCGCGCCGCCATCCTCAGCGGGGGGACGAAAATAGGAGTCGCCCATCTGCGCCGCGGCCTGACCCTGTTCGCCTCGCAGGGACGCTTCGAGCGGATGCAGGCCTTCGGTCAGCGCGCCGTGGACGAACTCAGCGCGCGCGGCCTGACCGCCGAAGCGGCTGAAATCAACGACGTCCTGCGCGTCAACCAGCCTCAAAGAGGCATCGCCGCCGGGGGCCCGGCGAAGAAGCCCATCCTTCCCACGCATTGTCCCGGCTGTGGCGCGCCCCTCCGCCTGGACGAGGTCGAATGGCTGGACGAAGCGACCGCCGAATGTACTTTCTGCGGCAGTCCCGTCCGCGCAGAAAGTTAGGCGGCGATAAGGTCCAATATTTTCCGATTTTGGACTCCGGCTTGTGAGTAAATGAAGACCCTGACCGAAGACGAAATCGCCTCCCGCCTGCGCGTCGCGCGCGAATCGCGTTCCAGCGACGGCTACGCCGAGACCGACGCGCCCGCCGATTCGCTCAAGTGCGCCGCGGTACTCGTCCCGCTCGTCAGGCATTCGGACGAATGGCACATCCTCTTCACCCGCCGCACAAACCGCGTCGAATCGCACAAGGGACAGGTCTCCTTTCCCGGCGGCGCGTGCGACGACGGCGAAACCATCCCGGAGGAGACCGCCCTGCGCGAAGCCGAGGAGGAGATCGGCCTCTCTCCAAAAGATGTCCGCCTGCTCGGGCGGTTGAACGAGATGATCACGATTTCGTATTACCGCGTCACCCCGGTCGTGGGCGCGATCCGCTGGCCGGCCGTGTTCCGTCCCGCCAGTGAGGAAGTAGCGCGCATCTTCACCATGCCGCTGGCCTGGCTGGCGGAGAAGTCCAACCGCTGGGAATTCACCCTGCCCGGGCGAAATCGCAGCGTGATCTTCTACCATCCCTACGACGGCGAACTGCTCTGGGGCGCGACCGCGCGCATGACGATGGATCTAATCAACGCGTTATCGCCATAAATGGATGATTGCAACAAAGCAGTCCGTAAACAAAAAAACAGCGGCGTCCGCGCGGACGCCGCTGTCATTTGCAAAGGATTTACTCCTTTTCCTTCTTGGCTTCCTCTTCGGGCGCTTCCTCTTCCTTCTTGCCCTTCTCGATCACTTCGGGCTCCTCGGCCACGCCCGGCACCGCCTCGACCGCCACCTCTTCCTCCTTGGCCGGAGCCGTGGCGTTCACAATCATTTCATCGGGACTGTTCAACACCCTGATCTTCTCCGAGAAGACCAGGTCGCGCACATGAATGCCATCGCCGATCCTGGCAAGCGGCGAAATATCCACCATGATGCGTTCGGGCAGGTCGGCCGGGAGACACTCCACTTCCAGTTCGGTCAGGCCGTTGACCAGGATCGCGCTGTAGTCCTTCACCGCCTGCGACGTGCCGGTCAGTTCGATACGGACGGTGGCGCGCAGTTTCTCGTCGAGCGAGACCGCCAGAAAGTCCACGTGCAGGAGGCGGTTCTTCAGGAAATCGCGCTGACGCTCGCGCACCAGCGCCGGGTATTCCTTCCCGTCCAGTTCGATCATCACCAGGCTGGATGATGTCACCCGCGAAAGCGCCAGCGACGCCGAATGCGCGTCCAGCGCAATCGCAACCGGCTTCTCGATGTAGCGGCCATACAACACGGCCGGCAACTGCCCGCCGCGGCGCATGGCCTTCACCTGCTTGCCGGTCACATCGCGCCGGGTTGCCTTCAGTACAACTTTCTCCATCTTTTCCATCCTCGAGCGCCTCTCACTCATTTGCCGACGGAAGCCGGCACTACGAGTTACCTTCGCTCTGTAAAAAAATTTCCTCCGGCGCCGAAGCGCCGGGGATTGACTATTTACGGCGGAACGCGATCCTGCCTACCAGCAGGATCAACCCCGCGAACAAGCCGCCCACCATGCCCGCCAGGATGGCGCCGCGCGTATCCACCACTGTGTGGACCTCGCCCTCGACGCGTCCCGCGAGCATGACCAGCGACTCAATCCGCTCCCCGCGGACATCACGGCCTGCCACCGCGCCCACGTAGGAATTCTCCACCTGGACCGTGTTCGCCGCGACCGCGCCCGCCAGCCCCTGCACGTGGACGGTCTCGGCGCGCGCCGCACCGATGCCCCCGCGGGTCACGTGAACCTCATCCGCCTGCACCGCGCCCAGTCCGCTCTCGTAGGCGGTGACTTGCGCCGCCTTCACCTGCCCAGCCAGGCTCAGGTGCAATTCTACTTCTTCGGCCTGCACGCTGTTGGCATTGCCCTGGCTCATGCGCACCATTTCAGCCTGCACCGAATTGACGTCGCTCTGTGTGACATTGACGACCTGTGGAGACTCTGCCTCTTCGGCGGGGACGGGTGTGGGTTCGGACATGTTCGTTTCCAATCAACAGGCAAAAAAGTCGCCTCCGGGCGGAGGCGGTTTCACCTGCGGACGTGATTTTAGCCGGGGGCCGGGCTTTCGTCAAGACTTGTTGCGTCTGCCCGTCAGAATCTCCTTACCGAAGGGCGTGCGATCATTGCCGTGTGGCTTCATCTCCCACAATTCATCTAGGCTATATTCGCCGGTCAGCACGCCGTTGATCTGCTCGTCCGAGTAGCCCGCCATCCAAATATCGCGGATATCATAGCCGAGACGGACGCTTAGATCGCCAATTGAACCAGCCATTTCCCAACGTTTCGTTTTTTTGCCCATGCGCGAAGTATACCAGAAACCGGGTTTCGGGTTTGCAGATATAATCGCCCCCATGCGCCGTTACATCTACTTCACCGTCTTTTCCGCAGGCATGACCACCCTCGCCGCCGAGTTCGGCGCATCCCGACTCTTGCAGATGCGATTCGGAAACATCAATCTGGTTTGGGCGGTCATCATCGGATTGATCCTCATCTACTTCGCAATCGGATATACCCTCGGCGGCCGCCGCGCGGATCGTTTTCCTCACCCCGAAGCCATGTTCACCGTCCTTGCCTGGGGAGGAGTGACTCTTGGCCTCGTGCCCGTCGTCGCACAGCCCGTCCTGCTGGCATCCGCCGCGGCCTTTGAAGCCCTCAACCTCGGCGTACTGGCGATTGCATTCCTCGGCACGCTCATCCTGTTCAGCGTCCCTGTCACGTTGTTGGCAATGGCCTCGCCCTTCGCCATCCGCATCAGCCTCGACGACACGCACAAGGCTGGCAACGTGTCGGGGAATCTCTACGCGCTGTCCACGGTTGGATCGGTGCTGGGCGCATTCCTGCCCACGCTGGTCCTGTTTCCGCTCATCGGCACCAGCCGCACCATCCTATTATTTGGCGCGTTCATCCTGCTCGTGGCGGTCATCGGTCTCTTCATGAGTCACGCCAGACAAAAAGGCTTTCTTTTTTCCGCCGCGTTGATTCTTCTTCTCGTCTTCATGGCCGTCGGCGATTTCCACGTCAAGGATTCGCCCGGCCAGGTCTACGAGACCGAATCGGCCTACAACTACATTCAGGTACAACAGGTCAACGGCTTCACCCTCCTGCGCCTGAACGACGGTCAGGGCATCCACTCCATCTATCATCCCGACACGCTCTTCTATGGCGGTCCGTGGGAGCACTTCCTCGTCGGACCATTCTTCAACCCCGCGCAATCGCGGACGGACATCCAGCGCGTCGCCATCATCGGACTGGCGGCGGGCACCACCGCCCGGCAGGTCACCGCCGCGTTCGGCCCCATTCCGATTGACGGCATCGAGATTGACCCGAAGATCGTCGAGGTTGGACGCAAATACTTCGACATGACCATGCCCAACCTGAACGTGATCGTCGCCGACGGGCGCTGGGGACTCGAGCACAGCCGCGAGCAATACGACATCATTGCCGTGGACGCGTACCGACCGCCCTACATCCCGCCGCATTTGACGACGCGCGAGTTCTTCGAGATCGCCGCCTCACACCTGACCCCGGCCGGCGTGCTGACCATCAACGTGGGCCGCGCCCCCGGCGACCGCCGCCTGATTGACGGCCTCGCCACGACCATGGCCTCGGTCTTTCCAACCGTCCATGTGATGGACATCCCCGGCACATTGAATTCGATCCTATATGCCACCATGCAACCCACGCGCCCCGAAGATTTGGCCGCCAACCGGCTCGCGTTGAAAGACGACCCGTTCACGCCGCCGATTTTGTTGCAGGCGGTGCAGTCCGCGTTTGCCAACCTCCAGCCCGGCTACGAGACGACGCAGGTCTTCACCGACGACCTCGCGCCCATCGAGTGGATCACGAACAGTCTCGTCATCAACTTCTTTTTGACCGGTGATTTGGATGCATTGCGATAACCCGCTCTGAGCGCCGTCCCCGGCGCTCACGCTACGCCGCCGAGACGGCAGCGGGAGCATGATTCATGAATTCTCGCCTCTCTTCTCTCCTCTCTTTTCTCACCACTCTCCTCACGCCGATTTTCCTCATCGGCCTCGCCCTGCGGCTCCTGCTCACGCCCGTCTTCCCGCAGATCGAGTATCGTATGCCGGGCTTCCCACCCGATGACTATGGCTTCACGTTGCAAGACCGTTTGCACTGGTCGAAGTTCGCAGTGGAATACTTGGTCAACGACGCGGACATCTCGTATCTCGGCAATCTGCAATTCGAGGATGGCAGTCCGCTCTTCAACGAACGCGAACTGAGTCACATGGAGGACGTCAAAGCCGTGACGCGCGGCGCGCTGGCCGCGTTTTACGCCGCGGCTCTCGTCCTTGCCGCGCTCGGGCTGTGGGCCTGGCGCGGGGACTGGCTCCCGGCTTTTCGTCAAGGCTTGAGGCGGGGCGGCTGGCTGATGGTCGCGCTGGCCGCGCTGATCGGCGTCATCGCCGCGGCCGGCATGTCCCTGTCGCCCGATCTGTTTTGGGCCTTCTTCAGCGGATTCCATGCACTGTTCTTCGAGGGCGATTCGTGGCTGTTCCTATATTCGGATACGCTCATTCGTCTCTTCCCCCTGCGCTTCTGGCAGGACGCGTTTTTGTGGGCCGCGGTCATCGCGCTGGGCGGCGGCCTGGCGCTGGGATTGGGGTTGAAAACGAAGGGTAACCCCGCCCCTCCCATTACATGATGTATAATTCCTTGCGAGGAGAAATACCGTGAGCGATTTATCGTTGAAAGACCGCGTGGCCGTTGTGACCGGGGCTTCGCGCGGCATCGGCCGCGCCGTGGCCATCGAGTTTGCCCGGCGCGGCGCGAGTGTCGTGATCAATTACAACAAGTCGCCTAAGGCCGCGGACGAGGTGGTCAAGGCCATCCAGGCCGAGGGAGGCAGGGCCGCCGCGTTCCAGGCGGACGTCTCGGATTTCAAGCAGGCCGAGGCGCTGATCAAGTTCGCGGTGGAGACCTTCGGCGACCTGCACATCCTGGTCAACAACGCGGGCATCACCAAAGACACATTGATTATGATGATGTCCGAGGCGGATTGGGATTCGGTCATTGACACCAATCTCAAGAGTACATTCAATTGCTCGAAGGCGGCTGTCAAGCACATGATGCGCAAGCGCTACGGGCGCATCGTCAATATGGCTTCGGTGGCGGGACAGATGGGCAACCCCGGGCAGACGAATTATTCCGCCTCCAAGGGCGGACAGATCGCCTTCACCAAGGCGCTGGCGCGCGAGGTGGCATCGCGCAATATCACGGTCAACGCGCTGGCGCCCGGCTTCGTGGACACGGAGATCCTCGACGCGATGTCCCCCGAAACACTGGAGGCCGCGCTCAAGTTAGTCCCGCTGGCGCGCAAGGGCACGCCCGAAGAGGTCGCTTACGCCGCGGCCTTCCTCGCCTCGGACCAGGCCGCGTTCATCACCGGCCAGGTGCTGGGCGTGGACGGCGGCATGGCGATGATGTAAGGAGAAACAATGCCAAAAACCATGGATACCCCCGGCAAGACCACCGTCTCGCCCGATGTGCTCGTCACCATCGCGCGGCTGGCGGCGTTGAGCGTGCCCGGCGTCAGCCGCATGGCGCCCGTCTCGGGCGGAGTCAACCGCCTGTTCCGCCGCGGAATCGGGGATGGAGTCCGCATCGAGGTTCAGGAAAATACCGTCTTTGCCGACCTGTTCGTCATCCTGAAACAGGATGTCAACATCCGCGAGGTCAGCCGCAATATCCAGAAGCAGGTGGCGCGTGCCGTGCAGGAAATGGTCGGCATGGACATCGGGCAGGTGGACATCCACATCGAAGATATAGACTACGAGGAAAATGCAGAGGCCTGATCCAAATGAAATCCCGCACCAGGGCGCGCGGTCTCGCCCTGCAAGTACTTTACGAAGTTGACCTGGCGCAACATCCCGCCGCTGAAGCCTTCCAGGCCCGGCTGGCAGAGACGCCCCTGTCCGAAGACCTGGCCGAGTTCGCCCGCCGGATCGTCTTCGGTGTGATTCCCCTCACCAAAGAGCTCGACGAATTGATCGCAAAATACGCCCCCGAGTGGCCGCTCGACCAGATCGCGGCCGTTGACCGCAACATCCTGCGCATCGCGCTGTGGGAATTCACCGCCCAGCGTGAGACGCCCCTCAAAGTCGCCATCAACGAAGCGGTGGAACTCGCCAAACAGTTCGGCTCCGACAGCGCGCCGCGTTTCGTCAACGGCGTGCTGGGCAGTCTGGCCGACCACCAGCACGAAATTCAACAGACGCTTGGGGCGGTGGAGAAAAAAGGCTGAATGGAAATCCTCGGTATTGGTCCCGTAGAACTGTTTTTCATTTTTATCATTGCCCTGATCCTGCTCGGTCCCAAAGATATGCAAAAGGCCGGGCGGACGATCGGCACATGGCTGAACAAAGTGGTCACATCCGACTGGTGGCGGACGGCCCGCGAGACTTCGCGCGAACTGAGTCAATTACCCACCCGATTGATGCGCGAGGCCAACCTGGCCGAGGCCGAATTGCGCCGGACGATGACCGAGACCGATTCCGCCTCGCGCAAGCCGGACCTCCGGCCGGATCCCGCCGCAGAAAACTCCATCGCGCCTCTGGGCAGCCCGCCGTCTAACCCCGCCCCGCCCGCGGGTCCCTCCAAAGCGGCCGGCGACGGAAAGTCCGCCGACGCGAAAAAGAAATCCACCGCGAAGAAAACCCCGCCGCGGCCAAAGAAAACGAGCGATGCGTAAATTCTTCAGAGGCCTCTGGCAGGTCGTTACATTCCCGTTCCGTTTGATCTACTGGGTCTTCTCGGCTCCCTTTCGCGGCATCGCCTGGCTGGTGAAGACGCTGAACACCGAACCCGAGGAGCACTCGCTTGGCGAAGTGCTGGCCTCCGCCATCGCGGACAAGGAAGTCCGCCAGTCGCTTTGGAATCATATCGAAGACCTGCGCAAGTATCTTCTGTACTCGGTGGGCTGGCTGGCGCTTGCCGTCGCGATCTCATTCGCCTTCACGCAAAGACTGATCGAATTCCTCGCCCGGCCCGTGGGCGGACTGGACGCGCTGAAAGCCATCGAAGTGACCGAGTCCATCAGCGTGTTCATGCGCGTCGCCCTGCTGACCGGCGTCGCCGCCGCCCTGCCCTTCATCGCCTTCGAGTTCTGGCTGTTCGCGGTGCCCGGCCTGACGAAAAAGGAACGCCGCGACGGGCTGGTCGGCATCCCCCTCGCCACCCTCCTTTTCCTCGGCGGCATGGCCTTTGCGTATTTCATTATGCTTCCCACCGCCCTGCCGTTCCTGCTCAACTTCATGGGCATTCAGGCCGAACTGCGCCCGGCCTCCTATTTCAACTTCGTCACCGGCATCATGTTCTGGCTGGGGATAGCCTTCGAGTTTCCGTTGGTCATCTATGTTCTGACCAGGATCGGCCTCGTGAAACCGCAGGTGCTGGCACAGCAATGGAGACTTGCCATTGTGATCATCTCGATCCTGGCCGCGGCCGTCACTCCCACCGTGGACCCGGTCAACATGTCGCTGGTCATGCTTCCGATGAGTCTGCTATATTTCATCAGCATCGGTTTGAGTTACCTCGCGTATGCGGGCCGGGTGAAGCGTCAGGCCGCCTCCTCGCCAAAGGAAAGGACATGAAGACTCCGCTTTCCCCGCGAACGATGATTCCTTTCATCCTGGCATTGACTTTGCTGGTCACGCCGGCCTGCACGCTCTCGCTCTTCGACCTCCCCGACATCGAGCTTCCCAGCCAGCCGACCGAGATCGTCGTTCCCACGCCCACACCCCTTCCGCAGGCGCAGGTAACCTTCCGCGTCGTCATCCCCGCGCCGCTCGCGCCAAACGAGACGCTCGCCATCAGCCTGCTCGACGAGGTCACCGGGCTGGCGCTCAACCCGGTCAACTACCCGATGCAGGCGCGCGACCTGTTGACATACACCGTCACCCTGCCGCTGGCAACCGGCTCCGTGGTCAAATACCGTTACGTGCGCATGTCGGGTGGCGCGGTGCAGGAATACACGGCTTTCCAAACGCCAATCCGCTATCGTCTGTATTACGTCACCGGCCCGGCCGAAACTTCGGACATCGTGGCTGGCTGGGCGGACCGGCCTTTCGCCGGTCAAACGGGCGGGGTGCAGGGACAGGCGCTTAATCCAGAGGACGGCGCGCCCCTGCCGAACATCCTCGTCAGCGCGGGAGGCGTCCAATCCTTCACCGATTCCGCCGGACGCTTCAACTTGCAGGGACTGCCCGTGGGAGTTCACACCGTCGTCGGTTACGCGATGGATGGAATGTACACCACGTTCCAGCAGGGCGCATCTGTGGCGGACGGGCTCAACACCCCGGTGGACGTGCGCATGAGGCCTGCGCCGCTTGCCAACGTGACCTTTACCGTGCGCGTGCCGAACAACACGGTGGACGGCGCGCCCATCCGCCTGGCGGGCAACCTGTTTCAACTGGGCAATTCCTTCGCCGACCTGAGAGGCGGATTGAGTTCCGTGGCCGACCGCATGCCGGTCATGCTGAAGACGGGAGAACACACTTACTCCCTGACCCTGCAACTGCCCGTCGGCGCGGACCTGCGTTACAAGTACACAATGGGCGACGGCTTCTGGAATGCCGAACACAAAGAGAACGGCGAGTATCAGGTGCGGCAGGTCATCGTCCCCGCCGCCGGGATTTCGCTCGAAGACCGTGTGGAATCGTGGCAGACCGGGCCGTCCGCGCCCATCCTGTTCGAAGTAACCGTACCGCCTAACACCCCCGCGAGCGACATTATTTACATCCAGTTCAACCCATACGGCTGGACCGAGCCCCTGCCCATGTGGCCGCTGGGCAATAATCAATGGGTCTTCAAACTGTTCAGCCCGCTCAACATCCTCGGCAATTTTGGCTATCGCTACTGCCGCAACGGACAATGCGGTTCCGCCGACGACGTGGCAACGATGGGCGCGTCTTCGCCCGGAAGACAGGTGGCCACCGCGCTCTTCGAACAGGACATCCAAGACACCGTCACTGCCTGGGCCTGGCTGAACGCCGGCGGCCCGACCACGCTGGTCGGCTCGCCGGTCACGGCGCGTGCCGGAACCTTCTGGGCGGGCGTGGAAATGCAATCCTACTTCCAGCCGAACTGGTCTTCATACACCGCCCTGGCGCTTCAGAACATACAAGGGATTGGCTCCAACTGGGTGATCCTCACCCCCTCCTGGACATACCAGCGCGCCCAGCCTCTGGTCTTCAACCCGATACCCGCGGTTGACCCGTTGTGGGTCGAAACGACCGCCATGGTCGGCCAGGCGCGCGCGCTCAACTTGAATACGGCCATCTTCCCTCAGGCCCATTTCCAATCCGACGCGGCGGAGTGGTGGAAGAGCGCCCCGCGCGACCAGGCATGGTGGAATCTCTGGTTCGATTACTACCGTGCCTTCGCGGTCCACTACGCCGACCTGGCCGCGCAGACCAACGCGCAGGCGCTGATCCTCGGCGGCGACTGGCTCGGCCCCGCGCTCCCGAATGGAACGCTCGCAGACGGGACCGGTTCCGGAGTCCCGGGCGATGCGGAGGCGCGCTGGCAGGTCGTCCTCACCGAAGTGCGCGCCCATTTCCGCGGGCAGGTGCTGTGGGCGCTTCCGTATACCGCACAGAATTTGCAAACGCCCGCCTTCCTCGGCAACACAGACGGCACCTATCTGCTCATCGCAGGCAATTTGAGCGAATCGCAGAATCCAACGAAAGAGGAACTCGCCGCCGCGGCCGCATCCCTGATGGACAACGGCGTTGCGCCGCTTCAATCGCTGGTCACCAAGCCGGTGTACCTGGCCTTCGGCTACCCGTCCATTTCGGGCGCGGGAGCCGCCTGCCTGCCCATCGGCAACGACTGCCCGCAATGGCCCGCGCTCGACCAGCCCAACCCCGACCGCCCCGGCGCAGGCCTCAACCTGCAGGTACAGGCCGACATTTACGAAGCGCTGATGAACGCGGTCAACTCGCGGCCGTGGGTGTACGGCGTGGTGAGCCGCGGCTACTACCCGCCCGCCATTTTGCAGGACAAATCGGCCTCGGTGCACGGCAAGCCCGCGGCGGACGTGTTGTGGTATTGGTATCAGAGGTTTTTGGGGATTGTCAAATAACATGGCAGAAACCTGGTTTCTCGAAGAAACCAGGTTTCTGATTTATTTCACTTTTTGAAGAATGACCAGCGATTCGGATTCGTAAACGACCTCCAGCGAATCCGCTTCGCGCGCGGACTTGATCAGGCTGGCCGTTGAATAAGCCAGGTCCGCCCCCTCGGGCAGAATCTTGACAAGCAGATAATCAAAATCCAAGCCCGTCTGTGAAGACCATGCTGCAACGCAGGCGGTGTCGCCACAATGTTGCAGGTCCACCAGCGTTTGATAGCGCGGGAAGAATTCTTTACCCAACAACCACTCGTAACCCTGCAACGTGCTTTGACTGCGCCGGTCGGTCAACGCGGGGAACCATTCCTGCAAGGGATCGGTCATCGAAAACTCGCGGCCCGTGATCAACACGAAATTTCCCCCGGCAGGTAAATTTTCATTGACCCATTCCATCGCGGCGCGGTCGCCCGCCGTCAGGCTGGTGTTGACCAGCTGCAGGCCGAACACGCCCGCGCCCAACAGCATGTAGATTGTCATGCCTAGAAACGTATTTCGCACGGCGCGCAGGTCGAAAAGACTTTGTTCCTCGCGGCCGCGCGCCAGGGCAAAAGCCACCGTCTCATGAAAGCCGATTCCCGCCAGCATCCCCAGCGGAATCAATGCCACGCCTCCGCCGCGCGGCTCAGCCGAAAACGTAACCAGTATCCACAACGGCAGGAGAAACTCGCGCCGCGCCAGTTGAACGACCAGCCCCAGCACGCCTAACGCGGAAATGAGCGGAAAGAAAACCTCGCTGCTGAAACCAAGCGAAAGAAAAACCTGCAAAGCCGTGAAATCGTGTTTGCCAGTGTTCAATACGGATTGAAACGGCGCCAGCCCATGCCGCGCGATGACCGTGCCCCACCAGGGAGCAGTCAGCACGATCACACCCGCTGCGACCAGCGCGGCATGGAACACCCCGGCCTTCGTCCGCCCGAAGAACAGCCACAGGAGCGCGCAAGCGATCGCGGTATGCAAGGCAGTCTCGGGATGACTCAATACGGCCAGACTGCAAAAAAGCGCCGAGAGGAAAACAGTCCCGCGCGCGGGCCGCGTGAACAGGCGATGCGTGAAGCGGATGGCCAACAGCATGAACAGCACGCCGAAAGCGCGCGTGATGCCACCGCCCATCACTTGCCAGCCGAACGCGCCGGGGGCCAGCGCGTAGAACACCGCCGCCAGCGCGGCACGCAGGCGCGAATCTAAAAGTTGCCGCGCAAGAAAATAGAACGCCAGGATCGAGCCTGTGTTGACCATGGCGGGCAGCCATTGGAAGACCGCCAGGTCGGACAGGCCAAGTGAAGATAACAAGCCCGCAACGTAGAATCCGAACGGCGGATACGCAAAGGGAATATCTATCTGGTTGTATTGCGTGAACGCGGGGAGCAGGAATCCGTTTGCGCGCAGGTCGCGGGTCATGACCAGGAACATGCCCCCGTCGTTTAACGGGAACCCGCTCAGGGTCAAAGGAATGAAGCGCACAATGGCACCAAAGACCAGCGCGGTCAAAAGCAACCACGAAGGCCAGTCGTTCCGCTTTATCGAATCCATGAATGGAATTATACTCGGTTGGGCTCGATGAAACTTCTGTGACCCGTTCAGGGTTAAAGCCTGAGATGTCTGAAAATCATTTCCAAAATTGGAGGAGACATGTCCAAGTTTCGCCGCGCGCTGACGATCACCGTCAGCGTTATTCTCGCGCTCGCCATCATTTTGCCTGTGGGCGGGAATTTGTGGGTTAAGACGACCGCGCCCAAATCCTATCCGCAGATTGACGGAGAGATTCGAGTCGAAGGGCTGGACGGCCCCGTGGACGTGATCCGCGATTCCATGGGCATCCCGCACATCTACGCCGCCACCCAGCACGACCTGTTCTTCGCGCAGGGCTACGTCCACGCGCAGGAACGTTTCTGGCAGATGGACGTCTGGCGGCACATCGGTTCGGGCACGCTTTCGGAGATGTTCGGCGAGGGACAGGTGGAGACCGACGCCTTCCTGCGCACGCTCGGCTGGCGCGTCACCGCCGAGGCAGAATGGGAGCAAATGGGGCCTGAGTCGAAAGCCATCTTGCAAGCCTACACCGATGGCGTGAACGCTTATCTGAAGGATCACGACGGCACCGCGCTCAGCCTGGAATACGGCATCCTCGGTCTGCTCAGCCCCGATTACAAGGTCGAACCGTGGACGCCGGTCAATAGTCTTACCTGGGGCAAGGCCATGGCCTGGGATCTGCGCGGCAACATGGATGAGGAGATCGAGCGCGCTATCCTGCTCAAGACCCTCGCGCCCGAACAGGTGGATCAACTCTTTCCGCCTTATCCCGACGATCATCCCGTCATTGTCAACCAGATCGGAGACGGCGCGGGTGGGCCGCAAACCTCTGCAGACCTCTCGGTTCTTTCCGACGTTTCGTTTGATTCCGTTGAACGGAACGTTTCCCTGCTGGAAGGACTCCTCGGCCCGCTGGGCGACGGCGTCGGCTCCAACTCGTGGGCGGTCTCCGGGCGTCTCACCAGCACGGGCATGCCCCTGCTCGCCAACGACCCGCACCTCGGCATTCAGATGCCCTCCATCTGGTATCAAGTGGACTTGCAATGTATGCCCAAGAGCGACGCCTGTACGATTAACGTAGCAGGTTTCTCGTTCGCGGGCGTGCCCGGCGTGATCATTGGCCACAACGATCGCATCGCCTGGGGCTTCACAAACGTCGGCCCCGATGTGATGGATTTGTTCATCGAAAGAGTCAAGCCCGAAAACCCGAACCAGTACGAGGTCAACGGCACATGGGTGGACTTCGAGACGCGCACGGAAACAATCAGGGTCGTTGGGGGCGAGCCCGTCGAAATCACCGTTCGCCTGACGCGCCACGGCCCGGTCATTTCGGATACCTACGGCCCGGTCAAGGATGCGGGCGACCCGAAAGATAAGGAGTTCGTCCCGTTCCGCGAACGGGCGGGGGTCGAACTGCCCGAGCAATACGTCATCGCGCTGGCATGGACCGCGCTCACGCCCTCTTCGCCGTTCGAGGCCATCTGGGGATTCAACAAGGCCGAAAACTGGGACGACTTCCGCGAGGCCGCCAGAAACTTCCACGTGCCCGCACAAAATTTGTTATACGCGGACACGGACGGCAACATCGGCTACCAGATGCCCGGCGACATTCCCATCCGCGCCGGCGGCGACGGCCGCTTCCCCGTCCCCGGTTGGACGGACGAGTACGAATGGACGGGTTTCATCCCCTTCGAGGAACTGCCCTACACCTTCAACCCTGCCGAGGGCTACATCGTCACTGCCAATAACCAGGTGCACCCGCGCGAATATCCTTACATCGTCACCGCGGATTGGGACTACGGTTACCGCGCCCAGCGCATCGTGGACATGATCGAAAACGCGCCGGGCAAGATTGACATCGCCTACATCCAGTCCATGCAGATGGACTCGACGGATTTGGGCGCGCAGGCGCTCCTGCCCGTCTGGAATGAAATTGATTTCAAGGCCGATACCCCCAACCAGGCTTACGCGCTCGACCTGATGCAGAAGTGGGATTTCCAATGTACGGCTGACTCACAGGCCGCGGCGGTCTATCAATGGTTCTGGTGGAACCTCGTACAAAATACGCTCAATGACGATCTGCCCGAACGCTACGCCGCGTCTGGCGGTGACAGGAATTTCGAAGTGATGCGCCGCCTGATCGAATCGCCCACCGATTTCTTCTGGGACGATAAGGATTCCGCCGAGGTCGTCGAAACCCGCGACGATATCTATATCGCCTCGCTGGTCGAAACCGTAGAACAACTCGAGAAGGAATACGGCAAAGACCCCGCCAAATGGCCGCGCTGGGGCGAACTACACACCGCTACCTTCCGCAACGGGACACTGGGCGAATCGGGCGTTGGCCCCATCGAGTCGTTATTCAACCGCGGACCGTTCGAAACAGGCGGCGGACAAAGCATCGTCAACGCCACAGGCTGGGATGTGGGCGTCGGCTTCGCGGTGGACTGGCTCCCATCCATGCGCATGATCGTGGACCTGGGCGACCTGCGGAATTCGGTCACCGTCCATACCACAGGGCAATCGGGACACGCCTATCATCCCCATTACATTGACATGGCCCCGCTGTGGTCCACGGGCCAGTACTATCCGATGTTATGGAATCAGCAGGCCGTGGTCAGCAACGCGGAAGGCCGTCTGCGGCTTATGCCGTAATCCCCCAATCGCCTGGGGCGAGTCGTTGACTCGCCCCTTTCTTTCTCCAATAAAACAACCGGCGGGCCTTTCGACCCGCCGCTGCATTTACGCTTCAGCTTCGACCCGCTTACTTTCGCGACGCGCCTTCAGCCACTCGTACACCATCGGCAGGACCGAGATCAGGATGATGGCGACAATCACAAACTCGAAATTCTTTTTTACAAATGGAATATTTCCAAAGAAGTAGCCCGCGAACGTGAACAACGCCACCCACGTGATTCCGCCGATCACATTCCAGCGAAAGAAAAAACCGTAGGACATACGCCCGATGCCAGCCACGAATGGAGCGAAGGTGCGCACGATAGGGACGAAGCGCGCCAGGAAAATGGTCTTGCCGCCATGCTTCTCGAAGAAGGCGTGAGTCTTGTCGAGGTATTCCCTCTTAATCCACTTGATGTTGTAGGCGCGGTCGCCGAGGTAATGACCGATCCAATAGTTGACAGTGTCACCCAAAACGGCAGCCACAATCAGCAGGAACGCGAGAAGCCATACGTTGAGCGAACCGAGCGCGGCAAACGTCCCCGCCGCGAACAGCAATGAATCGCCCGGCAGAAAGGGTGTGACGACAAAGCCCGTCTCCATGAAGATAACGAAGAACAGGATGGCATACGTCCATACGCCGTACTGGCTGATGATCTGGGCCAGGTATTCGTCGAGGTGAAGGAAAAGGTCAATCAGATAGGTTACAAATTCCATGGTTTCTCCGTGAGTTGCAGACGGCGATTATACCTGAGAATCGTCGGGCGGCGTTACATTCACCAGGCTGAGCCATTCGCCGACAGCCAGAAACAACAAACTCCCCAATGCCGCCACCCCAACTTCCAGCGAACCGACGCGCAGGAGCGACCAGCCGCGCCAGACCGCGAGGAAATGTCCCGCCGCGAAACCGGCCGCGCTCAATACAAGAAACAACAGCAGCTTCCCGCCGCCACCGCCGCGCCACAAGTGGAAGAGCGCGCCGATGAGCAAAGCAAGGAGAAGAGCGAAGAGGAGGGCAGGAATAGTCATTGGATAGCAGTGATCAGTTTTGCTCGTGATCCACGAAATGGCTTGCAAAACACTGAAGCGGGTTATTCTGGCTACACGCAATTCTAGGCGATGGTTCCTCCGCCGAGGACTTCATCCTCGACATAGAAAACCGCCGCTTGACCCGGCGTCGCATCCCGCACGGGCGCATCGAACCGGACCCGGGCCTGCCCGCCGTTTAGAGGCGTCACCTCCGCTCGAACCGGCCGCGCCGTGTAGCGGATCTTGACCTCGGCGCGGAACGCCGCGGACGGCGCCCCCCCACCGATCCAGTTGACATCCCTGGCAGTCAAGTCGCGCACGCCAAGTTCATCTTCTACACCAACGACCAGCGCATTGGCCGCCGCGTCTTTTCCAAGCACATAAAGCGGAACAGGCGAAGCAATCCCCAGTCCCTTGCGCTGGCCGATGGTATAGTTCGCCAGTCCATTGTGCCGGCCAAGCACCTTGCCCGCGCGACCGATGATTGGCCCCGGCCTGTTGATCTGCGGGGCGTTGCGCGCAAGAAAGTTTCGATAATCGTCGCCCGCGAGGAAACACAAGTCCTGACTGTCCTTACGGGAGGCGGTCGGCAAACCGAACGATTCGGCAATTTGACGAATTTCTGTTTTTGGATAATCGCCAACAGGAAACAAAGCGCGCTGTAGTTTTTCTTGAGTCAGCACATGCAACACATAAGATTGATCCTTGGCCGAATCTACCGCGCGAAGCAATTTCATCTTTCCCCTTTCATCTTTCATCTTCCGCGCATAATGTCCCGTTGCCATGAAGTCCGCGTCGAGGGCCAGGGCGTGGTTCAGGAGAAACTCCCAGCGGATGGAACGATTACAAACGAGACACGGGTTGGGGGTCGCGCCCGAGGCGTAGCCGTCCAGAAAATACTCCACAACGGTCTTGTGGAAAACGTCTTTGGCGTCAATGACGTAAAAGGGAATATCCAGTCTGGCCGCGACGCGGCGCGCCTGCGCCATCGAGTCGGGCGTGCAACAACGATTGGAATCTTCCTTGCCGGGTTCGGACCACAGCCGCAACATCATGCCAATCACTTCATAACCCTGTTGTTTGAGCAGGGCCGCGGCGACGGAAGAATCGACACCGCCGGACATGGCAACGACTACTTTAGTCATTTGGTCTACTGGTCTAACTGGTCGAGAGGCGGCGGGCTTTTTCGACCAAAGAAGGAAGGGTTTTCAAAAATAATTCGATCTGTTCAGCAGAAGTACGCATACCAAGCGTAACGCGCAACGAGCCGAGGGCCCACTCGCGCGGCAAACCGATGGATGTGATCACTTCACTCGGTTCTGGATTTCCGGTCTTGCAGGCGGACCCCGACGAACAGGCAAAGCCCGCCGCGTCGAGCAGCTGCAGGAGCAGGTTGCCGTCCACATCCTTGAAGACAAACGAGGCATGATTCGGCAACCGGTTTTCAGGATGACCCGTGAGCTTCGAAGCGGGGATCTCTTCGAGCACGCGGCCGATGATCTGGTCGCGCAACGGCTTGACGTGCGCGACGCGCTCTTCGCGCTCTTCTTTCGCCAATCGCATGGCCTCTGCAAAACCGACGATGTATGGCACGTTCTGCGTCCCCGCGCGCAGGCCGAACTCCTGCCCGCCGCCTGTCAAGCACGGGACAAGTCGAGTCCCGTTGCGGACATACAGCGCGCCGATTCCTTTAGGCCCGTAAAGTTTGTGCGCGCCGAGCGAGAGCATGTCCACGCCAAGTCTTTGCACATCTATATCGAGGTATGCCGCGGCCTGCACCGCGTCGGTGTGGAAGAGAATGCCGCGCTCGCGGCAAATGGCGGCCAATTCGGCAACAGGGTTGAGGGTGCCAATCTCGTTATTGGCAAGCATGACCGAAGCCAGCGCGGTCGCGTCGCAAACCGCGGCGCGCATGGTTTCAGGCGTGACCATACCGTATGTATCTACAGGAAGCCATTCGACCTGAATGTCGTGATACTTCTCCAACTGCTCGGCGGTCTTGCTGACCGCGTGATGTTCGGCGCGCGAGGTCAACAGCCAGGTGCGGCCATTCCCGCGTCCTGCCAGCATCGCGCCGCGCAAAGCGAGATTGTCCGCCTCAGAGCCGCAGGATGTGAACACAATTTCGTCGGGGCGGCATTTCAACACAGAGGCGACTGTCTCGCGTGCGGAGTCGACCGCGGCCTCGGCTTTCTGTCCATAACGGTGGACAGACGACGGGTTCCCGAAAGACACGCCGAAGTATGGTGTCATCGCACCGAACACGCGCGAGTCCACAGGCGTGGTGGCGGCATAGTCGAGATAAATCAGGTCGGTCATAAGTGAACCGATTATACCCTCAAGAAAAAGAAGGGCTCCAGGATGTCCGTCCTGGAGCCCTAATTCGGAGGGGAGTTGCCCCCGTTGTACTTTAGTTCGGAGAGATGATGGTCACAGCGGCATCACTCAACGCCTCGATGACCACCTCGCCGCGCTGGCGGATCACGAGGCTGCGGCCCGGCTTGAGCATGTAATCCTGCATATCGTTGGACTCGGTCAGCCAGACGATGCCCTGCTCGCAGGTCACGGTCATGCCGGGTTTTATCCCCTGCAGGTGATGTACCGTGCCATTGTGGATGTGGAAACTGCAATTTGTCTTTGGATCAAGTCTCAGGTTCATGACACTGCTCCTATCTTTGTTCCACGACCGGTGCACTCACCTATATTTTCCTCAAAAGCGAAAATAAATACAGATGCACCCAAATCGAATTGTAACCATAACAATTTCTGATACAATCAACTGTATCGCTCGAATTGGCCTGCAACTGTACTCCCAGTTCCGAGGCGGCGCCATGCCCAAACAGAAATCCCGAAAGCGTGAATTATTTCGATATGAACAGATCGCAAGTCAGATCAGGCAACTGATCGAAAAAGGGACATACCGGCCCGGCGATCGCATCCCCTCCGTACGGCAAATGAGCCTGCAAAAAGGAGTGAGCATCAGTTCCGTATTGCAGGCCTATCTGCTTCTCGAAAGCCGCGGGTTGATCGAAGCGCGCCCACAGTCCGGATATTATGTCTGCCGGCCCGCGGCGATCCATCTCCCCGAACCAGAAAGTTCCTCGCCGGGCCTCGACCCAAGTCACATCAACCTGCACGACCTGGTGATGATGGTCATGCGCGACACGCTCAACCCCGGCCTGGCTCAACTCGGCGCGGCCATGCCCAACCTGGAACTGCTCCCCACTCAACGCATCAACCGCATCCTGGCAGGGCTGGCGCGCAAAGCCAGCAAGATCACGCACCAGTATCAGTTTCTGCCGGGCGTGGGAGACCTGCGCGTCCAGATTGCAAGACACGCCGTGAGCAGCGGATGCCAGTTGTCTCCCAACGACATCGTCATCACGTCGGGCGGCACCGAAGCCATTGACCTGTGCCTGCACGCGGTCTGCAAGCCCGGCGACATCGTGGCCATCGAGTCGCCGATGTATTTCGGCACACTGCAACTATTGGAAGTCAACGGCTTGAGGGCTCTGGAAATCCCAACCAACCCGCGCGAGGGCATCAGCCTGGACGCCCTGCAATTCGCCATCGAACACAATCCCATCAAAGCCGTGCTGACCATTTCGAATTTCAGCAATCCGCTCGGCAGCTGCATTCCCGACGAGAAAAAGAGGGAACTGGTCGAACTGCTGACGCGTTACGACATCCCGTTGATTGACAACGACGTTTCGGGCGAGATCTATTTTACGGAAAAACGCCCGCTCGTGACCAAGGCTTTCGACAAAAAGGGATTGGTCATGCTGTGCTCCTCGTTCTCGAAGGACATCAGCCCGTCATTGCGCGTGGGTTGGGTCGCGCCGGGGCGATACAAGAACGCCGTGGAGTGGCTGAAATTCACCTTGAGCGCCGCGACAGCCACGCTTCCGCAACTGGCCATTGCCCAGTTCATGGAAAGCGGCGGCTATGATCATCAACTGCGCCGTATCCGGCGTGAATACGCGAGCAATGTGGCCATGCTTTCGCAGGCCGTGACGCGCACTTTCCCCTCCGGAACGCGCGTCACCCGGCCCTCCGGCGGATATGTGCTCTGGGTGCAGTTGCCCGAGAACGTGGATTCGCTCGAACTCTATTCGCTTGCCCTGCAGGGCGCAATCACTCTCACGCCCGGCTACCTCTTTTCTCCTACCAATCAGTTCTACAATTTCATCCGCTTGAACGCCGCGGCGTGGAACCTTCCCATCGAGCGCGCCGTGGAACGGCTGGGCGAGATGGTCGTCGAACTGGCAGGGCGCGGCCCGGACGGGAAAGAAACGCGGCAGATTTTCTCCTGATATAATCCCTGCAATCACTGATCGAGGAGACAATATGGCTTATCAAATCAAATTCGGCACAGACGGCTGGAGAGGCGTCATTGCCGAGGATTACACGTTCGATAACGTCCGCCGCGCCGCGCAGGGATTTGCTTCCTATCTGCTCTCGCAGGGCAAACAAGGTGAGTGGATCGTCGTGGGACACGATCAGCGCTTCAGCAGTGAACACTTCGCCGCCGCGGCCGCCGAGGTGCTGGCAGGCAACGGCTTTCGGGTCTATTTGACCGACGGCGCGACACCCACCCCGGTCATCGCCTACGCTGTGGTGGATAAGAAGGCCGCGGGCGCGGTCAACATCACCGCCAGCCACAACCCGCCCACCGACAACGGCTTCAAGGTCCGCAACGAAACGGGCGGCGCGATAGACCCCGAGGGGCTAAAGCAGATCGAGGCGGGAATCCCTGATGACATTAAAGTGGTAAAACGCAAAATGTATTCCGAGGCGAGCGCGGCGGGCGAGATCGTCAAATTCGATGCAGCAACGCCATACATCGAGCATCTGACGCGCGACGGTCTGATTGACCTGCAGCCCATCAAAGACGCGGGCCTGACCATAATGGTGGACGCGATGTGGGGCAACGGCGCGGGATATTTCCCGCGATTGCTCGCGGGCGGCAAGACCAGGGTGATCGAAATCCACAACACGCGCAATCCGTCCTTTCCCGAAATGAAACGCCCCGAGCCAATTCAGCCGAACATCGACGCGGGGCTTCGCGCCACCGTCGAGAACAAAGCCGATATCCTGCTCATCACCGACGGCGACGCGGACCGCTGCGGAATCGGCGACGAGAACGGGCAGTTCATCAACCAGTTGCGCGTGTATGCCCTGCTGGCATACTATCTGCTCGAGATCCGCGGCGAGCGCGGCGACATCGTCAAGACACTCTCGACCACGAACATGCTCAACAAGCTGGGCGAACTTTACGGCGTGCCCGTCCATGAAACGGGAGTGGGATTTAAATACGTCGCGCCGAAGATGACCGAGACCAATGCCCTCATCGGCGGCGAAGAATCGGGCGGCTATGCCTTTCGCGGCAACGTGCCCGAGCGCGACGGGATTCTGGCTGGTCTGTATATGCTCGATTTCATGGTGAAGACGGGAAAGAAACCGACCGAACTGCTCAAGATGCTTTTCGAAAAAGTCGGCGGCGAATATTTCTATGACCGCGTCGACTCGGCCTTCAGCGGCGATCGCGCCGCCCGCGAGAAGATGATCCTCGATGCCAAGCCCGCCACCCTCGGCGGACTGAAAGTCACCGACCTCGTCACGGTGGACGGTTTTCAATTCCGCCTCGAAGACAGCGGCTGGATGCTCATCCGTTTCAGCGGCACCGAGCCGATCATGCGCGTCTATTGCGAAACGCGCCATAAGGACAAAGTCCAGGCCATTTTGCAGGACGGTTTAAAGGTCGCAGGTTTGAAGGGATAGAGGCAGACGTGCAACTGCCTACAGCCTTGAAACTGACCGACACCCATTGCCATCTGGATTTCGATAAATTCGACGACGATCGCGAAGCGGTAATTCAACGCGCCGTCGAGGCGGGAATCACGCGCATCCTCATCCCGTCCCTCGATTGGACCTCCAGCCTGGCCGCCGTTGAACTGGCCGAATCGCATCCCATGTTGTTCGCGGCGATTGGCTTCCATCCAACGGATCTGGACAAATGGGACAATACATCGCTCGACAAGTTGCGAAGACTCGCCACCGCCCCCTCTCCCCACGGGAGAGGGACCAGAGGTAAGGGAAAAGTCGTCGCCATCGGCGAAATCGGTCTGGATTATTACTGGGTCAAGGAAGAAGCGAAACGCGCGCGCCAGCGCGAGATCCTGAAATGGCAACTCCGCCTCGCGCAGGAAGTGAACAAGCCCGTCGTCATTCACATGCGCGAGGAGAACGACGCGTGGTTCGGACAGGCTTCCATTGACCTGCTGGAAATCCTCTCGGCCTGGCACGCGGACCTGACCGCGCAAAACCAACCGCTCGCCAAACGACCCGGCGTGCTCCACTCATTCAACGGCAGTCTCGAAACCGCGCAAAAAGCCATCGCCATGAACTTCCGCATCGGCGTCACAGGACCCGTCACGTATAAGAACGCCGAACAAAAACGTCAGATCGTCCGCCAACTGCCGCTGGAGCGAATCCTCATCGAAACGGATGCCCCCTTCCTCACGCCCGCCCCTCATCGGGGTCGGCGCAACGAACCTGCCTTTGCAGGCCATATTGCTGATAAAATTGCAGAAATCCACTCCAAACACCCTGCGGAGGTCGCCGCCATGACCACAGACAACGCGGCTCGCCTCTTCGCGTGGGGAGATTGACTTGAGCACGGTCACTTTTCTATCACCCGTACAGGAACAAATCAAGCTTGTCGAAGAGCGTATGCGCGCACAGGCGGACGAAAGCCATCCCGACCTGCGCGCCGCGCTGGAACACCTGCTGAAGGCGGGCGGCAAACGCGTCCGCCCGACGGTGGGGCTGCTGGTGGGCAACATGCTCGGCGCGCCCCAGCACAAACTCGTCACCCTCGGCGCGGCGGTCGAACTATTGCACACCGCAACCCTCGTCCACGATGACCTGATTGACGGATCGCTGTTGCGGCGCGGCATGCCCACATTAAACGCCCGCTGGTCGGCCGCAGCCACCGTCCTCACCGGCGACTTCCTCTTCGCTCGCGCCGCCAAACTGGCCGCGGAAACCGATCACCTGCCCCTCATGCGTCTGTTCGCAGAGACGCTTGCCACCATCGTCAACGGCGAACTGACCCAGATGTTCACCAGCCGCGGACTCATCAGCCGCGAGAACTACACCCAGCGCATCTACGCCAAGACCGCCTCCCTCTTCGAAATGTCAGCGCGGGCCGCGGCCATGGTCAGCCCCGTGGACGAGGCCGTGGTCGAGTCCATGCGCCGCTTCGGCTACGAACTCGGCATGGCCTTCCAGATCATGGACGACATCCTCGATTTCACGGGCGATCAATCCGCAATCGGCAAGCCTGTCGGCTCGGACCTCCTGCAGGGACTGGTCACCCTGCCCGCCATTTACTACGCCGAAACCCACCCCGAAGACGACGACGTGCGGCTGCTCAGGGAAGGCGGATGGGGCAACCAGGAGCGTATGGAACGGCTGGTCGAATCCATCCGCGCCAGCCGGGCCATCCAGCAGGCCACTGAAGAGGCGATGCAAGCCATCGAACGCGCCCTGGAACTGCTTACCCCCTTCGATCCCTCTGCGGAACGCGAGGCCCTGGAGGGGCTGGCGAAGTACGTGGTAGATCGGCGAATTTGACGCCCCGATTTGAGCGTGCTACAATCGGCGCATTCCCGCAAGGCGGATCCCCGCCATGACCAATCCCCGAAAACCCCTCCGTCTCAATGTCGGCTTCATCGTCAGCCAGGAAGTCGGGTACGCGCACGAATTCCCCTTCGACTATGAAAAAATCCAGATCGCGGACGATCTGGATTTACGTCACTTCCGCGGCAGCGCGCACATCGGCCGCACTCCGCAAGGGCTGCTCGTCACCGCGCAGTTCGAAGCCAACCTCGACCTCGAATGCGTCCGCTGTCTGCGCGCGTTCGAACAAACCGTCCGCTGGGAAATGACCGAAGTGTACGCGTTCAGCAAAAAGTCCGAGACCGATTCGGAGTTGATCCTCCCCGAAACCATGCAGCTCGACCTCGCCCCGCTCGTCCGCGACGACGCCCTGCTCCAGGTCCCCATCAGCCCCATCTGCCAGCCTGATTGCAAAGGCCTGTGTCCCGTCTGCGGCCAAAATCTCAACCTGAAGGATTGCGGCCACCGCGCCGACGAAGGCGACTCCCCTTTTTCCATCCTCAAAGACCTGCTCAAAAACTAACGCGGAGACTGCCGTGGCCCCTGCTGCCCGCCAGAAACGTCACCAGGTCGCGCTCGACGCCCTGCTCGAACGAGCGGGCATACAGGGCTACCTGACCACCGACGATTTGATGGAGGCCTACCCCGACGCCTCGCGCGACGCAGAACGGCTGGAGGCGCTGCTTGCAACCCTGCGGCGCCGCGGCGTGGACGTGCTCGACCCCGACGAAGACCTCGCGTCGGACTTCCCCGCGGCTGATCCCGTTTTATACGACGATCCTTCCCCCCGCGGCGACGCGTTCTCCGGCGACGATCCCATCGGCCTGTATCTGAAAGAGATGTCGCGCGTGCCCCTGCTCTCAATGGAGGAGGAACTGGCTATTGCGATGCGCATCGAAAAAGGGCGCGCCGCCCGCAAGAAGTACCAGAGTCTGGCGGGGCACAAATCCTCCGCCCTGCGCCGCAAACTGGACCCGCTGATCGAAGATGCGCAACTGGCGCGCGAACACCTCATCAAGGCCAATACGCGCCTGGTGGTCAGCATCGCCAAACGCTACATGGGACGCGGCGTCGCATTCCTGGATCTCATTCAAGAGGGCAACCTGGGCCTGATGAAAGCCGTCGAAAAATACGACTACCACCGCGGTTTCCGATTCTCCACCTACGCCACCTGGTGGATCCGCCAGACGATCACGCGCGCCCTCGCCGACCAGGCGCGCACGATCCGCATCCCTGTCCACATGACGGATCGCATCCGCCAGTTGTACAGGGTCACCCACGATCTGGAACAAAAACTCGGCCGCCAGCCCGCGGTGGAGGAGATTGCCGCCGCGCTTGGAATGTCCGTCCGCAAGCTGCAGTGGATCATGAGGGTTTCGTGGATGCCGCTCTCCCTGGAAAGCCCCGTCGGCGACGACGAAGAATCCGAATTCGGCCACTTCATCGAGGATGAGTCGAGTCCCACACCGATGCAGAGTGTCTACCAGTCCATGCTCAAGGAGAAACTCGAGGAAGCCTTGTCGTCGCTTGCGCCGAGGGAGGCGCGCGTCCTGCGCCTGCGTTTCGGCCTGGACGACGGTCACATGTACACATTGGAGGAGGTCGGCCAAAAATTCGGCCTGACGCGTGAACGCATCCGCCAAATCGAGGGCCGCGCCCTGAGGCGGCTGAGACATCCGAGACGGGCAAGGGAGTTGAAAGAATATTTGTGAGGCGGAGGCGGGCTAATGGTTTATCAGGGTTCCAAAACGAAAATCAGGCGCGTTCCGAAGCAAGGTTGCTTCTTCACGGGACTGAGGATTTTGGCTGTCCTTGCCAAGATTCTAGGCGCCCTGACCCTCCTCGGCGGAATCTTCGGGACTATTTCCACTCTGGTCAAATCCGCGTCGGACATTGTCTCTACGGTTCGATATCTGGATCAGGGATTCGCCTGGTTCGTGCTCACCCTGATCGCGGTCTATTTTGGCGTATTCGCCGGGCTGAGCTGCCTGGGATTAATCGGTATTGGGCTGGGCTTCCTGTTGGATTTTTTCTCCTCAGAGTCGGGCGAGGATATGCCCATTGACAAACCCGTCCCCACAGCCTAAAATTGCGTGCATGAACGCCACCCCTGCCAACGCGACGGTGACAATGACCATGGCCATGCAAATGGAGACACCGAGTCGCGCCTGGATAGCACGTTAAGATACTGTACCTGAACGATACGGGCTGTCCATGTTTGCGGACAGCCTTTTTGTTTGTAAAACGACGCCCGTTATTCGGGAATCGAGAAGCGGAAATCGTCTGTAGATTCAAAGACTCTACCACCATCAAGCCGAATTTCGAATCTCGAATAACGGTTCCCAGTCCATGGAGGCACGAATGCCCGAAAACATCCTGATCGCCATCGCCTGGCCTTATGCCAACGCCCAAATCCATGTGGGCAACCTCACAGGGTCCCACCTGCCCGGCGACATCGTGGCGCGCTATCATCGTCTCAAGGGCAATAACGTCCTGATGGTCAGCGGCACTGACTCGCACGGCACGCCCGTCACGATTGCCGCGGATAAAGAGGGCAAGCCCATGGAGGAAGTTTACAAGAAATATCACAACAGTTTTCTGGAAGTCTTCCTCGGCTACGGCATCACCTATGACCTGTTCACCACGACACACACCGAAAATCATTTCAAGGTCACACAGGCCATCTTCCTCGCCTTGAGAGAGAACGGCTACCTCTACACCGACAAATCCATGCAGTGGTATTCACCTTCCGCGAAACGCTTCCTGCCCGACCGCTATGTGGAAGGCACCTGCTACATCTGCGGCTTCGAAGGCGCCCGCTCCGATCAATGCGACAACTGCGGCAACGTGCTGGAACCCGAAAAATTGGTCAACCCGCGCTCGAAGGAAGGCGGCGCGCTCGAACTGCGCCAGACCGAGCACTTCTACCTCGACCTCTCGAAACTGGAGCCGGACGTCAAGGAATTCCTGCGGGCGCGGCAGGGCTACTGGCGCGATACCGTCATTGGCGAGTCCCTGCGGAAGATCGAAAGCGAAGGCCTCAAACCGCGCGCCATCACGCGCGACCTCGACTGGGGCGTGGACATCCCCGTCGAAGGCTGGACCGAAGCAGGAAAACGCATCTACGTCTGGTTCGAGGCGGTCATCGGCTATCTTTCCGCCGCGATCGAGTGGGCGGCCCTGAGCGGAGGATCGGGCAGCGACCCGCAGTCGAAGGGCCGAAGCGACGCGTGGCGCGAGTGGTGGGTCAACCCCGAAGCCAAACAATTCTACTTCATCGGCAAGGATAACATCTTCTTCCATGCCACATGGTGGCCCGCACAGCTGATGGGCACAGGGACGCAGTTCCTGAAAATCTTCGCGGAAGATGAAAAGCCGCTGGTTTTGCCATACGACGTGCCCGCCAATCAGTTCATGAATCTCGAGGGACAGAAAATCAGCGGCTCGCGCAACTGGGCAGTATGGGGCCTCGACGCGCTGTCGCGTTACGATCCCGATGCCCTGCGCTACTACCTGACGGTCAACATGCCCGAAAACAAAGACAGCGATTGGGACTGGGCTGAATTCGTAGCGCGCAACAACAACGAACTGGTGGCGACATGGGGCAACCTTGCCAACCGCGTGCTGTCCTTCTGCTACAAACATTGGGAGGGACACATCCCGAACGTTGACCCCGCCTCGCTTCGCCGCGCGGACCTGGACCTGCTCGCCGTCATCGAAAACGGATTCGGCACCGTCGGCGCGGAACTCGAAGCCGTGCGCCTGCGTTCGGCACTGGGCGAAGCGATGAAACTCGCCACGGCTGTGAACGTCTATCTCGATGTTCAGGCCCCGTGGTCCGCGGTCAAAACCGACAAAGACAATGCGGCCAAAACTATTTACACCGCCCTGCGAGCTATCGACTCGCTCAAGATTCTGTTCGCCCCCTTCCTGCCCTTCACCTGCGAGCGGCTGCACTCCTTCCTCGGCTATGACAGTCCGCTGTTCGGCGAGCAATACACCGAGATTGTCAAGGATTCGCTTGGCGAGCATACTGTGTTGCGATACAAGCCCGTCGCGTTGACCGGAGCCGCAGACGTAGTCAAAGCACACTGGAAACCCAGCGAATTGAAGCCGGGACAAAAGTTGAATCAGCCGGGCCCGTTGTTCAAGAAGCTGGAGGCGAGTGTGGCGGAAGAAGAGCGAGCAAGACTGGGTAAGTGAACGAGAAATCGGATGTTCAAATGACATCCGATTTCTTTTTTTTGACCATGCCACGCCCGGCAGAGACCTGACTCGACAAAGTTAAACAAGAAAACACTTAGTTTTGATTAAGATTCAAACTTCACTTTCGCCGCGGATTAATCTATAATCCATTCCACTTTACAGGAGAATGATGAGACGATTAAAAGCAAACGGGCTGATTTACAAATATGTATCTTTTGTCCTGGCGGCGGTCTTTTCTGTCATGATGACCTCCCCCAACTCAATCAATAGCACCGAATCGGAGTGCCCCATCTCGCCGGACCAAACGGTCGTACGATGGAAAGATATGTACTGGTATCCCTGCCAGTATTCGTGGAACGGGATCTGCCTCTGGCCAATACGACGCAAGCACATCACCTACAAAGTGACTGTACACAAAGGGGTAGTCTTGCGCGATGAAAACGGTCAGGCCATCGCGGTCGCTGATGGAATCAAAAAGGATTGGACCGTCTACGATGCGGCCGCCTGGAATTCGTCTGCAACTGGCTCTACCCTAAGAAGCAGGTTCCCGGATTATGAGCCCATTGCCGAAAATGAATTTGTCGTGCTCGTCGAAACGCGGTACAGGTGGTTCAACAACGTCGAAACCACGGTTCGGATTTGCACACAATAAATCGTCCCCAAGGACTCTCCCATGAAAATCGGCGTTATCGGCGCAATGGACCAGGAACTCGTCCCCATTCGGGGTATCGTCCAGAACCTGGAATGCCATGAAAAAGGCGGGCGCGCCTTCTGGCACGGCAGATCGCATGGACACGACATCTACCTGACCCGCTGTGACCCGGGCAAGGTCAATGCGGCAATCGCCGCGCAGCAGATGATGGACAATTTTGGCGTGGAGGCGCTCTTCAACATGGGCGCTTCGGGCGCCCTCGACCCGCGGCTGGAGGTGGGCGACCTGGTCGTCGCAACCGAGTTCATCCAACACGATTTCGATCTCACCAATTGGGGCATGAAGCCCGGCGAACTGTTATTCGACATCGCCATAGATAACGGCACAGGCCAGATGCAATTCCGATCCCAGCAAATTTTCCGCGCGCACGCGGGACTCTCTCAAGCGGCAATGGACATCGCCCAGAGCATCGAACTCGTCCCCCTCAACGGTCACTTCCCCAAAACCTATACGGGCCGCGTCCTCAGCGGCGACCAGTTCATCAGCCAGGTCGAAAAGGCCCGCGACCTTTGGAATACCCATCAAGCCCTGTGCACAGACATGGAATCCGCCGCCATCGCACATACCTGCGACGTCAATCAAATTCCCTTTCTCTGCATCCGCGCCGTCTCGGATAAGGCCGACCACTCCGCCGTCGTCTCTTTCAGGGACTTTCTGGCGGAGGCCACATCAAACTATGGACGGATTTTCGAAATTGCTTTCCAGCGGATCGGGGAAATCCTCTGACCCAACCTTTCAATCTATAATCTGCAACATCCTCGCTGGTATAATCATGACCATTCTTGTCCTCTTTGGCAGGCCGTATGGACACAGCGACCCAGCACGGATACTTCGTCCTTGCCGATATCTCGGGCTACACTTCTTTCGTCGCGGGGACGGAGCTCGAACATTCCCACGAGATCCTCGCCGACCTGCTCGAAACCATCTGCATGCGAATCGAGACGCTACTGACCATTCACAAACTGGAGGGGGACGCGGTCTTTGCCTACGCGCCCGAAGCCAAGATCTCACGCGGCGAAACCATCCTCGAGCTGATCGAATCCACGTACGCGGCCTTTCGTGACCGCCAGGTATCCATGGGGCGGGCAACCACCTGCACCTGCCGAGCCTGCAAGAACATTTCCAGCCTCGACCTCAAATTCATCGTCCATCACGGCGATTACATTATTCAACAAGTGCGCGACATCCGTGAAATGGTCGGCTCGGACGTGAATCTCGTGCATCGCCTCGCCAAGAACCACGTCAACGAATCAACGGGCTGGCGCGCCTATGTGATGCTCACAGAAAAATGTCTCGAGCATTTGAACCTGAACCTCGATGAGACCCACGTCGAGGTGGAATCCTATGAGCATTTGGGGGAAGTCAAAACCTTCAACATGGACCTTCACAAACGCTATCAGGAAATCGTGAATGCGCGGCGCATCGTGATTGACGAGGAGGATGCCGACGTCATCTTCCGCGTTGATTTCCCCACGCCTCCGCCCATGACCTGGGAATGGATTCAGGATCCCGTGAAGCGCAATCTATGGGTGGAGCATGTGCACTGGTCTCCGGGAGACAGGCCCAAGGGTCGCGCGGGACGCGGCGCCAGCAACCATTGCGCGCATGGGAAATCCCTCTCCACCGAAGTCGTCCTCGACTGGCGTCCGTTCGAATATTCGACCGCCGATTCCTTCGAAAATGGAAAGAAGACTGTTTCCGAGACCTTGCGTCTCGAGCCGCTCCCGAACGGCGGGACGCGCGTCCACGACATCATGCAGGTCCATATGCCCCTGCCGCGTTTCCTGCGGCGGATCGGTGCATACATCATGCTGGTGCATCAAGTGAAGTACAACCAGTTGCTGGAAAAAGCCGCACGACTCGCGGGGGAAGAATACAAGTCTTTCGATTCTGAATGACCCGCCTCGCGCAATTCCTATCCATCAAGCAGGGGGAGAGCCGCACAGCCTCGCTGGTGATTGGCGTCATGTTCTTCACAGCGATGGGCTCGGCATTGGGCGGGACAGGCATCGAAGCGCTCTTCTTCGCGCGCTTCGGAGTGGAATACCTGCCCTACATGTTCCTGGGGCTGGGTGTCACCAACATCATCATGTCCTTCGGAGTGACCGCCGCACTGGGACGCATCCCGCGCCGCGTTGTGTACACCGCCGTTCCTCTACTCGTCGCGGCCATCCTTATCGGTGCGCGTTTTGCCCTGCTGACAGGATTCAACTGGCTGTATCCCGCGCTGTGGCTCGGCAAGGAAGTGCTCAACTCGCTCATCATCATTGTCGTCTGGGGTGTGGCAGGCGCGGTGTGCGATACCCGACAGGCCAAACGTCTATTCCCGTTGTTTAATGCGTCTCGCATCCTCGGCCAGGTCATCGGTGGGTTTGCTACAGGCGCGCTGGTCGGGATCATCGGCACCGAGAACCTGCTCCTCGTCTGGGCAGCTGCACTCCTGCTGGCATTCCTGTCCAGCCGCGCGGTGTTGGCGCGTGGGCAGATTACATCCGCACCCGAACGGAAAACGCGACGCAAACCGCCCACCCTGACCCAGGAGATGCAGGCTGGATTTCGATATGTGCGCGGCTCACAACTTATGAAGTGGATTTCCATCTCCACGATCCTTTTCTCCGTCCTTTATTTTTCCATCGCACTCCCTTTCTCGCGCGCCGCGACCGAACAATATGCCAACGAGGACGCGCTGGCATCATTTCTTGGCCTCTTCAATGGCTTGAGTACAGGCGCGGCGTTTCTCGTCTCGCTGCTCCTCGCCAACCGACTCTTTGAGCGCATCGGAATCATGGCGTGCATTCTTGCGTTTCCTGTCATCTACCTGATCGGTTTCGGCAGCCTGGTGTTCGCCCCTGTAATCGTCATCATCGTTACGTTCCGTTTCGTGCAAATGCTCTGGCTTTTGGGTATTGCCGATCCCGCATGGCAGACCATGTTCAATATCGTGCCGCCTGAAAAACGCGATCAGGTCCGCGCCTTCATGGGCAGGATACCCGAACAGGCGGGCGTATTCATCGCGGGCGGGCTCCTCATCATCGGTGAACAAACACTCGCGCCTCAACAACTTTATTTTCTCGGTCTCCTTGCTGCGGCGACCTGCACATACATCCTCTTTCAGGCGCGGCGCGGCTACAACAACGCCCTCATCGAGGCTCTGCGCGCGGGTCGCCCTCATCTCTTCTTTACCGAGCAACAACCCTTCGGCGGATTTCATCAGGACGCCGCCGCAGTTCGCACGGCGCTCAACGGACTCCGCGATTCCAACCCCATCATTCGTCGTGTCTCTGCCGAGATTCTCGGTCACCTCTCCCTGCCCGAGTCCACCAATGCACTGATAGAGGGATTGGACGACTCAGACTCCCTCGTACGCGCCGCGTGTTTAAGGGCCGTGTCCCAATCCAAAGCGGCTCATGCTTTGCTGGATATCGCCGCTTCTCTCTCGGACCCCGAACCTGAAGTCCGTTACGAGGCTGTCTCTGCCATCTCGGCCCTTTCCGCCTCCCCGCGCGGCCTGACGGTTTTCCTCGCGCCCCTGCTTGACGACGTAGACGCCAAGGTCAGCACGCGCGCTGCGACTTCAATTCTTAAAGCACCCATCTCTCTAAGAGAGAGAGGGGGCAGGGGCGGGGAAGAGATCGCGGTCAAAGCAAAATCCCTCCTTCGCCACATGGCCGTACTTGGCGAATCGTCCGAGCGCCTGCACGCAATCGCCGCGTTAGGTGAATGGGGCGACAGGGAAGCCTTCGATTTTCTCGCCAATGAAATCCGAGACGAACATCTGGAATCCAGTTTCAGGCGTGCCATTCTCACGTCCCTCGCTGGAATCGATTCGCAAGGCGCATTGCCTTTTTTGCTCGAGGCGTTGAAGGACCCATTCGTCCGCGAGACCTCCGCGCAATTGCTGGGAGGGATCGGCGCGACGGTTATGGATTCCGTCCTTGCCGCGTTGGGGGAAGAGGAATCGACCGAGGGCGCACTGCTCACACTCGAACGGCTGCCAACACCGCCCGCGAAACCGATCCTTGACTTCGCGCGCGCGGCAGTTTCGCGCGCGGTGGAGTATGACAGCCTGATGCGCGGAGTCAAGTCGAAGGTCAGGAATGATACGTCGGCACTTCTGGTCGAATCCCTGCGCGATAAGTCCTATGAATACGCCATTCGAGCCCTGCGCGCCGTCGGCCTGCTTGTTGACCGCGAAGCGATGAACACTGCCATAGAGAACCTGTATACGCGCGATGCCAGCCGCCGCGCGGATGTCCTCGAAGCATTGGAGTCAATCGGCGCCAGATGGCGCGAGGTCGTCCAGCCTCTGTCGCGTTTATGGGAAGAGGAGCACCCCGAGGCAGGCCAGCCTGATTGGCCGCGCCTGCTCGCCGACGAGGACGCGTGGGTTCGCGACTGCACGGCTTTCGCCACTCACAAACTTGGAGTATCAGCCATGGAAAATCTTGCCACCCTTTCGATCATGGAGCGCATCCTGTTCTTCAAGCGGGTGCCGCTGTTTGCCAACCTCGCGCCGACCGATTTGAAACAACTGGCCGCCATTGCACAGGAGGAGACCTTCACAGACGGCGCGCTGATTGCAGAGCAGGGCGAGGTGGGTGATGTGATGTACATTATCACGTCGGGGGAGGTGCGGGTGATGTCGGTAAGGGGAGTTGAGGAAACAGAGGTGGCGCGCCGCGGCGCGGGTGAGTACGTTGGTGAGATGGCGTTGATCAGCCGCGAGCCGCGCATTGCCTCACTCGCGGCGGTGGGAGACGTGCGCACCCTGTGCATTGACCAGAAGAGTTTCGAGGCGCTCCTGCGCGACCGCCCGGACGCAAGCCTGACCGTCATCCGCGTGCTGTGCGAACGGCTCAAAGAGGCAACAGGAAGATAACGCTGTTTGTTGTTATTACGGCATCGGCACAAAGGCAAGAATCGTATCGGGGAATTTATCCGTCATCAGAAGGAAGCCGCGGCCGTCCAGCAGGACGAGCCCTTCCCAGTTGCGCGTGATAAAGGTGGGCAGTTCCAACTGAATGGGAGGCGTACCCGTGAGCCTCACGCCCGATTCGGAATACTCCAGCTCCACCAGGCGTTCGACCGCGTCGATTTTCGCGTGGGTCGGCCCTTCGCCAAACGTCTCCGCGAGCGGGTCGAAGGCGGGCCTCAAATTTCCGTCTTTGTAGAAAAAGAAGGTGTTGACAACCCAGAAGCGATTCCCGCCCGGAACGAGGGCGGCATCGGTCAGGCGATATTCCAGCGCGGCCATGGGAAGAGTCCCCAGCGGCTGGAGGTCGAGGCTGAAGGCGTGCGCCACAGGCCGGGGATTGAGCGCCGCGCCGTTGACTTCGTAGAAGGTGATAACGCGGTCGTCCAGCACGATCAATGCTTCGTCGGACTTGTTGTCCAGTCCGGTTTGCACCGCGATTGGCGTTACGCTGCCGGTATCAATGGTTAATTTGCTCATATCGGGAGCCATCCGACCCGATACGATATAGCCGATCATTTTGTCGTCTTCGCCGGCTTCGATGGTCAGATAGGCGCGGTCGCCGGAAAAGGCAATCCCTTCGTAACCCTCATATTCGGGAATCAGATCTTTCAGGCCGGGCGCTTCGAAAGGAATTGCAAGCGGTTCGAGAGGCTCGCTGGATCGGCCGTCCAGGTAAGCGAGGATGTCCGCCCTGTGAAGCGCGAAGACGAAGCCGTCTCCCGCCTCGGCCAACTGATGCGGATATTGGGGAAGCATGATGAGGTAGTCGCCATACCAGGCCATGCCGGAGATTTCCGCAGAGAGATCCGCGGCCGGACCGTTCAACGCGATGCGGGTAACGGCCTGTTCGGCGGGCATGCCGGACGCGAGGGAGCGCGCGCCGGAGCCAGGCCGGCCCCGCCCTGCCGCGGCAAGATAGAGTTCGGCGGCAAACCCAGCCGCCAGGACCATCAGGGCAATGGCCGCCAAAATCACCGTACAGCCTCTCCGTTGCCCGGCGAGAGGGTCGTTTTCGCGGCCCGTTTTCGGCTGTAATTTATGGCGCATGGGAAGGGACTCCTCTCAACCAGGCGGGCAGTTGTTCAAATAAGTTCTTCATCACGGTCTTTGTGCGTTCGTGGAAAAGTTCGAGGTTGCCATAGGCTTCTCCGCCCTCCACCCCAACCAGATCGGTAACACCTCGCAAAATGAGACAGCGCGTCCCGTTCCGCTTTGCCACCCAGGCAATGGCGCCCGATTCCCAATCGGCCGCGACTGCGCCGTATTTCTCGATCAGCATGGGAATGTCCGCGGCGAGAATGTCGCGGTCGGCAGAGATCAGAAGCCCGCGCGAGACGAGATGAGGCAGATTTTGCGGAAGCCAGCCCAAGTCAAGGGATGTGACGTAATGAGCAATCGCCCCTGCCGCGTCGCCCATTTGCTCGATGATATCGTAGACCAGAGTCCGCTCGACGAGGATCACCGTCCCCGCCTCGATTCGACCGCTGAACCCGCCGCACGTGCCGAGGTTGACGAGCAGATCGGGCTGGAAATGGTCAACGACGTATTGAGCGGAAGCCGCAGCGGAGATCTTGCCCCAGCCGCCGTGAAAGAGTTTCAAATTCCAGGTGTCAAGTGTCAAGTCGGCGAATTCACCGAAAGGGGATCGGTGAAGAATGAGAGCGGGATAAAGTTCTTTGACAACCCGCCATTCGGCGTTGGCAGAGACAATAACGACGATTTTCATTCGAGACCGCCGTTCAGGTAATCTACCAGCATTTGCAACGCGGCGTCTGCGGATAACTGTTTGTTGGCGCGGCGGTCGCCGTCCCAGACGAATTTGCGCGCCCAGTCGCCGTCGGTGGCGGAAAGCCCAACCCAGGTGGTGCCGACCGGTTTGTCCGGCAGGCCGCCGCCGGGACCGGCAATCCCGCTGACGCTCAGACCGACGTCCGCGCCCAGAGCGGTGCGAACGCCGCGCGCCATCTCAATTACCGTCTCGCGGCTGACCGCGCCATACTTCCGCAGCGTATCCCACGAAACGTGGAGCAGGGCCACTTTGGCTTCATAGGCATAGGCCACAACCCCGCCGAGGAAATAATCGGATGAGCCGGGCACGTCGGTAATGCGGTCGGCAATCAAGCCGCCGGTGCAGGACTCAGCCGTCGCCAATCTGAGAGAACGGGCACGCAGGAGCGGCCCGGCTATGGATTCAAAAGGCTTTGCCACAGGCGCCTCCAATTCGGCGATTATACGCTATTCAGGTTTCAGAGCAGGCAGGAAAGACGGGCTATGACAAAACCGTCTTAAAAGCCAAGGCAAATCGGAGAACAAAGGTATAATTTTTTTATGTCCGATTGGATCGGCAAGACTCTCGGCAAAGTTGTGATCGAAAACCGCCTCGGCCGCGGGGGAATGGCGGAAGTCTATCGCGGCACGCATATCACCCTCCAGCGCACGGTGGCGGTGAAAATCCTGCACGGTTTTCTCGAAGATAACGCCGACCTGCACGAACGGTTCCAGCGCGAGGCGCGCGTGGTCGCCGGCCTGCGGCATCCCAACATCGTCCAGGTCTTCGACTTCGACCTGATTGACGGTCAGCCGTTCATCGTGATGGAATACGTCAATGGGCCGTCGCTTTCGGCATACCTGCGCAGTCTGCATGAACGCCAGGGACGCGTGCCCATCGGCCAGATCGCGCGGCTCCTGCCGATGCTCTCCAGCGCGCTGGATTACGCCCATTCCCAGGGCATCGTCCACCGCGATATCAAACCCGGCAACGTCCTCCTTTATTCCCGGACACAACCCATCCGTCCCGGCGAAGCCCTGCCGCGCGACTCGGAGCCGATGCTTTCGGACTTCGGCCTGGTGCGCGTGATGGATTCCGCCACCCAGACCAGCAGCGGAATCATCACCGGCACCCCGGCTTACATGAGCCCCGAACAGGCGCGCGGCGACCGCGTGGACTACCGCACCGACGTTTACTCTCTCGGCGTCATCCTGTACGAGATGCTCGCCGGGCAGGCGCCGTTCGACGGCGACACATCCCTCAAGATCATCAACAAAGTAATCAACGAACCGCCGCCTCGCATCCGCGGCATCTCGCCTCAATTACAGGCCGTGCTCGAACGCGCCCTGCACAAGAATCCCGCCGAGCGCTACCAAAGCGCGGGTGAGTTGACTGCGGCCTTCCTGAACGTGCTCGGCATGACCTCCGAGGCCGCCACCATTCTGCCCTCGCAGAGTCTGCGCTTCAATTCGCCCGGCGAATCGGATACAGCGCTCCGGCCGCGTCGTCCGTTTTGGATTCCCGCCTCCATCGGCGCCGGCCTGACCTTGCTTGCCATCTTCGGAATCTGGTCGTTCATGCGGCCCTCGGCGAATCTCACGCCGGACGCCGCAGCGACCGCCGCCGACATACACGGGCACACACTCCCGGCGGATACGCCAGCCGCGGTCGGACCAATTCCGCCAGACGGCTCCGCCCCGGTGGGAAGACTGCGCTTCGAGGATGTGGCCGCCGCGCTGGACGGCGCGACGGTTTCCGTCGAAGGGATTGTGCCCCCGCCGCAGGGGAGTCACTTCGAGGTTTGGTTGATCGGCGATGGCGGCGAGACGCGCCGAAGCCTGGGCGTCCTCGAGTTGGATGAGTCAGGCAGCGGGTCGCTCACTTTCGTGGATGGCGAAAGCCGCAACCTGCTGTCGCTCTTCGACCGCATGGAAATCACGCTCGAGCCGAGCCCCGATCCGAGTCCCAATCCGTCCGGGCGCGTGGCCTTTTCCTCGGCCATTCCGCCCAACGCCCTCGTCCACGTTCGGCACGTGCTGGTATCCATCGGCAACACGCCCGAAAGGATCAGCCTGGTGCATGGACTCTGGAAGGACGCCGCGTTGATTGATCAATATGCCAACGAAATGTTGTCCGCCTTCGACAGCGGCGACGCGGTCACTGCGCGGCTGAAAGCCGAGGCGGTCTTCAACCTGCTGGTGGGAAACCAGAGTCCCGAATACGGCGACCTCGACGGCGACGGGACCGTAACAGACCCCGGCGACGGCTACGGCTTCCTGCTGAACGGGGACAGCCCCGGCTACACCGGCGGGGTAATGTCGCACACCGAATATGCCATGTTCAGCGGCGACGCCTCGGAGGCGGTCATCGTGCATGGCGAACACGTGAGGCTTTCGATCAAGAACGTCGAGAGATGGGCGGTGGAATTGCGCGACCTGGTACGCGCCATTGCACGCGGAGAGCCAAATGAAAACGTGCGCCAGTCCATTGTGGAGGCGGTAGGGATAGCCGACAAACTGCTCTCCGGTGTGGACCTGAACGGCGACGAACGCATCTCGCCGGTGCCCGGCGAGGGCGGCGTGGCGACGGTTTACGAACACGCTTATTACATGGCGGATATGTCCATCCTGCCGGGGGAGGACCAAGTCATGCCGCCGGGGCCAACCCCGGAAGCGACACCCCAACCCTACAACGAAAAATAAGCGCGCAGTGAGGGGGGATGGCCGGCGCGGCGCGAATTCCAATATGCTAAAATTGCGCCGATGGAAATCTCCGAACGCATCAAGGGAATCCTCGATACCCTGCCCCAAAAAACCGGCTGTTATCTTATGAAAGACGCGGCCGGGAACGTGATCTACGTCGGCAAGGCGGTCAATTTGAAGAACCGCGTCCGCTCGTATTTCCACGCGGATTCGAGTCACGACAACAAGACGCGGCGTCTCGTGCGCGAGATCGCAAACATCGAATGGATCGTGGTCGGCTCGGAACTCGAGGCGCTCATCCTCGAGATGAACCTCATCAAACGGCATCGCCCCAAGTACAACATCAAACTGAAGGACGACAAACGCTACCCCTACATCAAAGTCCATTGGAGCGACCCCTTCCCCAAAGTGACCGTCACGCGCCAGATGACCGAGGACGGGTCGCGCTACTTCGGCCCATACACCTCCGCCTGGGCGGTGTATCAGACCCTCGACGTGCTCCGCCGCGTCTTCCCCTATCTGACCTGCGACCGCGAGATCAGCGGCCAGGACAAGCGGGCGTGTCTGTACTACGACATCAAGCTGTGCACCGCGCCCTGCATCGGCGCGGCCACCCGGGCGGGATACCGCCAAATGATCTCCGACCTGATGGATTTCCTCAGCGGACATTCCGAACCCGTCATGGCACGCGTTCAGGCCGAGATGGAAAGGGCTTCTGAAGAGTTACGTTTCGAGAAGGCCGCGGCCCTGCGCGACCAATTGAAAGCCATGCAGAGCATCATCGAGCGCCAGAAAGTGGTCTTCGCTTCCGATTACAAGGATTCGGATGTGCTCGCCATGGCGCGCGCCGACGGCGAAGCCTGCGTGCAGATCTTCTTCATTCGGGCTGGTAAATTAATCGGCCGCGAATACTTCATCCTCGAAGGGACGGAGGACGCGGCAGACACCGAGGTGATGTCGCAGTTCATCAAGCAGTTCTATACCGAGGCCGCATCCATGCCGCAGCAGGTCTTGTTGCCGCAGGAGATCGAGGAGGCCAGGATCATCGGGGAATGGATGCGTTCGCGGCGCGGCGGCGGGAAAGTGGAGATTCGCGTTCCGCGCGAGGGGCAGCCGCAGGAACTCGTCCAGATGGCGGCGGACAACGCGATGGAGACGCTGTCCGCGCTGCGCGCCCAGTGGCAGGCAGATACGCACAAGCAGGAGCAGGCGCTGGCCGAGTTGCAGTCCGCGTTGAATTTGCCCGCGCCGCCGAATCGCATCGAGTGCTACGACGTGTCGCACACGCAGGGCGTGGCCACCGTCGGCGCGATGGTGGTCTTCACACAGGGCGTGCCCGACAAGAAACTGTACCGCCGCTTCAACATTGACAGCACCAGTATCGGCGCGCCGGACGACTTCGCTTCCATGGAGGAAATGTTGACGCGCAGATTCCGCAGGTGGCGATCGGCGAATGAAGCGGAATCCGGCCCGGGGTCGAAAAAGGACGCGTCATTCTCCTTCTTGCCCGATCTCATCATCATTGACGGCGGGAAGGGTCAATTGGGGCGGGTGGTCAAAGTCCTGGAAAATGCCGGGCTGGCAGACAAAGTTCCCGTGGTCGGTCTCGCAAAACAGGAGGAGGAGATCTTCTTCCCGCACAAGTCGGATTCGCTGAAACTGCCGCGCCACTCACAGGGGTTGTATCTCATCCAGCGCATCCGCGACGAGGCGCACCGCTTCGGCATCACAGCTCATCGCAGCCGCCGCACGAAGCAGGGTATGGCCTCGGCGCTGGATTCGATTCCCGGCGTGGGACCGGCGCGGCGAAAGAGCCTCTTGAAACATTTCGGGTCTGTGGATAAGATTAGGTCTGCAAACGTGGATGAATTAACCGCCGTGCCTGGTATCACGCAGGCAGTGGCGGATTCGATCAAGGCGCATTTGGAATGAAATCTGTCTGGATTATTGACGACGACGAGGAAATGACGCGTGCCGTGCAGTTGATGTTGAAACTGCTCAACTATACGAGCACGGGCTTCCTGGGCGCGCGCACTGCAGCCCAATCCCTGCTGGCCGGCCAGCGGCCGGACCTGATTCTGTTGGACATCAACATGCCCGAGGTCAGCGGGCTGGATTTTCTCGAGTTCCTGCGGCGCCGCGCCGAAGGCAAAGATATGCCTGTGGTCATGCTCACGTCCGAGGCGTCGGACGCGATGATGGATCAGGCGGCGGAACTTGGCGCAGACTCATACGTCTCAAAGCCCGTGACCATCGAGGAACTGGAACGGGCGATGAACGAAGCGTTTCTCAAGCGATTGGTTTAGAAGGCAATAAAGAATGGCGAGTCGAACTAATAAAGGTCCACAGCCGAAGAAGATGAACCGCGCTGCGCGCCAGCAACTGGCGACGCGCATCGTCATCATCGTCATTTCCGTGATCCTCATCCTTTCGTGGGTGCTGTCGTTGATCGTGAACGTCTAGCGCACCGGCCTGCAGCATGCTTTCGAAACATCCGTTCTTTGTAGTCCTGATCACGTGCTATCCGGTCGTTTTTTTGCTTTCGGAGAACAAGTGGGAAGTGGAACCTGCGGCGGCGGTCAGGCCGCTGTTGCTTTCCATCCTGCTGGGCGCGCTTCTCGCGATTCTGCTTTTCGGGCTTCTGCGGAAATGGGTCAAGGCGGCATTATTGACGGCCCTGACTTTGGTCGTCTTCTTTAGCTTTGGGCATCTTTACAGTTTCCTGGAAAATTACCGGGCACTGGCAAAGGTCGGCCCCATGCTTCCGACGAGCCTGTTGAGCGGCGGCGTCCTGGCCGTTGGAGCGTTTGCGATCTTTCGGGGAAAAATCAACTCAGCCGCGGGTATCTATCAGGCTTTGAATCTGGCCAGCCTCGCCCTGCTGATTTACCCCCTCAATTCCATCGCGGCCTACCAGTTCGAGTTGCGCTCGTTCCAATCCCGCGAGGCATCCGTCGAGGCAGCCCCGGACGGCTCGCAACCGGATATTTACTACATCATCCTGGACGGATACAGCCGCCAGGATACGTTGAGCGTGCTGGGATATGACAACGGCCCCTTCCTGAAAGACCTGGAGGACATGGGACTTTACATCGCGGGTTGCAGCCGGAGCAATTACAAGTGGACCCTGCTTTCCGTCTCGTCCACGCTGAATATGGATTACGTGTGGGAATTCATCCCGGATACCGACCCGAAGGATACAGACCTTACGCCTCTTTTCGAATCCCTGCACGACAACCGTGTGACGCGTGAATTAAGAAACAGGGGGTATAAAATCTACGCCTTCGATACGGGGTATGAGTGGCTGAACCTGAAAGGGGCAGATTTTTACATCCAAAGCGCCGACAGCCGCTCCGTCCTGACGGCTCCGCTTCAACCGTTCGAATACCTCTTCCTCGAAACTACCGTCCTGAGAAGCGCGGTCGAGCAGGGAAGCTGGGGACTGGAACGGTTTCGAAGCCACTACGAGCGCGTCCTGTTCACACTGGAGACACTGCCCGGCCTCGCTTCCGAGCCGGTGCCTAAATTCGTCTATGCTCACATCGCAGTACCGCACACTCCTTATGTGTTCCTGCCAGACGGGTCTTTCAGGTCAACAGCCGGAGAGTTGGATTTGATAGACATCGTCGCGGAAACCGATGAACCCGCAGGATATTTGGACAATATCCGCTTCATAAACGACAGAATCCCTGCCATCCTGCAACAAATCATCGAGGACAGTCCCGTTCCCCCCATCATCATTCTACAGGGCGATCACGGCTTCGTAATTTCGGAACGCCGCTATAACATTCTGAACGCTTACTACCTGCCGGGCAATGGCAGGGAGCAGTTGTATCCAAAAATCACGCCGGTCAACACCTTCCGCCTGATCTTCCGTGAATACTTCGGCGTGGACCTGCCGCCTCTCAAGGACCTCAGCATCCGCGCAGACCTGGGAAGTCCTTACAGGAGGCAGACGATTGGCCCGTTCCCGAAGGAATGTCCGTGAACGAGGAGGCAGGATGGTATAATCCCGAAGCGCGGCGCAGGTTGCCGCGCTATTTTGCGCCATTCGTGCCGCAAGATTAATCCTGCGGCACAAAAAAGGAACGTATGCTCGACAAACTGGCTGGAATTGAATCGCGTTATGAACAGATCGGACAGGAACTGCTGGATGCGGGCGGGAATTATCAGCGCGCGGCCGAATTGAACAAAGAACGACTGGAGATCGAACCCGTCGTCGAGAAGGCGCGCGAATACCGTCAGGCGCTGAAGGCGCTCGAGGAAGCGCGCGCGCTCCTCGAGTCCGAGCAGGACGCGGAACTGCGCGCCCTGGCCGAGGCCGAGGTGGCAGAACTGGGTCCGCGCATCGAGGCGCTCGAGTCCGAGATCAAATCCCTGCTCATCCCCAAAGACCCGCGCGACGACAAGAACGTCATCGTCGAGATCCGCGCCGGGACGGGCGGGGACGAGGCCGCGCTGTTCGCCGCCGACCTGTTCCGCATGTACACGCGCTACGCCGACCGCCAGGGCTGGAAAACCGACATCCTCTCCGAAAGCCCGATCGGCATCGGCGGTTACAAGGAAATCATCTTCGAGATCAAAGGCAGGGGCGCGTTCTCGAAACTCAAATACGAATCGGGCGTGCACCGCGTCCAGCGCGTGCCCGTCACCGAGTCGTCGGGACGAATCCACACATCCACTTCCACGGTTGCCGTGCTGGCCGAAGTGGACGAAGTGGAAATTGATATTCCCGAATCCGACCTCGAGATCGAGGTCTATCGCTCCTCCGGCGCGGGCGGACAGAACGTGCAGAAGAACTCCACCGCTGTGCGCATTCATCACAAACCCACAGGCATGGTCGTGGCCTGCCAGGACGAACGCTCGCAATTACAGAACAAACTGCGCGCCATGTCCATCCTGCGCGCCCGCCTGTACGAAATCGAGGAGGAGAAGCGCCGTTCCGAAGTCGAGGAAACACGCCGCTTGCAGGTGGGAACGGGCGAACGCTCCGAAAAGATCCGCACCTACAACTACCCCCAGAACCGCGTCACCGACCACCGCATCGGTGTTTCATCATACAACCTGCCCGCTGTCATGGCGGGCGATATTGACCAATTCATCGAGGAACTGTCAACCCGCGACGAAGCAGGCCGCCTGGCCGCCAGCGGTGTGGACGACGACGAATAACGCAAAGGAGACGGGCGGCCTCATTGGGTCGCCCTGATTTTTATGGCCCGCTTCCGACTCCCCCTCAAACTGCTCGCCGTTCTCCTGATCGTTGCCACCGCCTGGGCCCTGCGCACCCGCGCTGCATCCCTGCTCCCGATTGACTTCGACGAGGACGATTACCTGCGCGCCGGACAGGAATTTGCGCACCTCATTCGAACCTCGGACTGGCGCGGCTTTCTGGACGCGAACTATCGTCCCGAGCATCCACCGCTTGCCAAGATCGCCTATGGGATAGCCTTTCTCAATCTGCCCGAACAACCGCTGGCCGCGGATGTGGACATCACCGCCGCCCCCGCCAAGTCCCTGCCCGAGGATCACCTCCGCGCGGGGCGGACCGAGGCAGCCGTCTTCGGCACATTGACCGCGGGCCTGTTGTCTCTCGTCAACCCGCTGGGCGGACTGATGCTGGCCGTCCATTCATGGACCATCAAATACACCAGCCAGATCATGCTGGACGGCCTCTCCGCGCTGCTCAGCTTGAGCACGGTATTGGCTTATGTGCAATACAAAAAGAAAAAACAAACCGGCTGGCTGATCGGCTCTGCCGTCCTGCTCGGACTCGCCGCGGACTCGAAGTTCCTGCACGGCACAGTCGGCTTCGCAATTTTGCTCGACTGGTTCATTACATCCAAACACAGTAACGACTTTAGTCGTTTTTACAAGGCGGCATTAGTTTGGGGGGTGATCTCCCTCGCCGTCTTCTTCGCCGCCAATCCGTTTTTATGGCCCGACCCGATCGGCAGGATCAAAGAGACCCTCGCCGCAGTCCAGAACACAACGACCAACTCAAATGTGACCAACGCAGGCTTCCCTCTTTGGCAACAATTAAACTGGCTGAGCATGTCCGTGCCGTGGGATCAGAACTCGGCCTTCCTCATCCTTGCCGACACCTTTATCGCTCTTTTGGCTGTGGTCGGTTTTCAGCGGATGTGGAAGAGAGAAAGCGTTTTCGGAGTCTGGCTGTTGCTCGAACTGGCCGTGCTCCTGCTCTGGCGCACCAAGTGGCCGCAATACATCCTGATCGTCACTGCGCCGCTGGCACTCTCCGCGGGCGAAGGAATATTGACTCTGTGGGAATCCGCCAGGGAATGGTGGCCAGCGCGCAAATCCGCGCCCGCGGCCGCAAAGACCGATACGCGCCGCGCGTTGCCCTGGCTCGTGCCGGGATTGGTCGCTTTTGCCCTGCTCACGCTTTTCCCGCTGGTCTTCCAATTCCTGATTTCAATGACCGACTTCAACACCGCCTCCCTGCGCGACGGCCTCAACGGCGGAATCTGGCGCGCCGTTCAAGAGGGACTGACAGGCCAAACTCCCACTCAGGACTTCGACATCGAAACGCGCTCCAACCGGGTCAATTTCACGGGACTGAACTCCTATTGGCCTGTCTTCAGATTCATCAGCGGCGGCTCCACTTGGAGCATCCTCTTCTTCAACGTGATGTGGACCGTGCTCTCCGTATTGCTCCAAAGCGGACTCGGCCTCGCGGTGGCACTATTGCTCTGGCAACGCGGCGTGCGTTTGGGAAAGTACTGGCAGGCATTGTTTATTTTGCCGTGGGCCATTCCTGAATTGATCGGTGCGCAGATGTGGTTGAATATCTTTATCACAGACTGGGGCTGGCTCTACCTCGCGGCCAACAAATTCGGGCCAGACTCCATTTTTGCCGCGTTCGTTCAGAATCTGGACACTAGCCCCAGCCTGTGGCTGATCGCCTTCCTGCTCCCGGCCATGTGGTACGGATTCCCGTTCATGATGCTGGCCGCCAGTACAGGCTTGAAAACGATTCCGCAGGATGTCTTCGACGCGGCCGCCATTGACGGCGCCAACTCCTGGCAGGCCTTCCGCGCGGTCACCTGGCCGCTGTTGACTCCGCTTCTCGTCCCCGCGTTGATCGTGCGCGGTATCTTCGCCTTCAACCAGTTCTACCTTTTTCAAACTTACTACTTCCAGGACGCCACGCTTGCGACATTATCCTATAACGTTTTCAATCCAAACGTTGGATACAGCAACGTGCCGGGCGGACTATTTGCCGTCTCGGCGGTCATTAACATCATCACCGTCATCTGCCTGATGATCTTTGTTGCGCTTTTCAACCGCTGGAGCAAGGCAGGCGAAGGAGTGACCTATGCGTAAGATATCCTTCCTCCGTCAACTCGTGACGCAGCTCGCGCTGGCCGTGGTCGGCTTCTTCGTCATCCTGCCCGTCTGGGGCGTCATCCGCCTCGCCTTCGACGGTTCGCTGATAGGGCGTCCAACCGAGTTCCGCCTCCTGCCCAAGATCTGGTCCTTCGACGCGTTCCTGAAAGTCCTCGACCAGCCTTATCAATCGGTGGATTTTGAAATCCTGCTCAAGAACAGCCTGCTGGTCTCCTTCGGCGCGGCGCTGGTTGCCATCCTGCTCGGCATGAGCCTGGCCTACGCGTTCGCGCGCTTCCGCTTCCCCGCGCGCCAGACCGGTCTGTTCGTCATCCTGCTGACCGCCGTCCTGCCGCCGGTCGCGTTCATGACGCCGTTATATATCCTCCTCAGTCTCTTGAAGATTCGGACGACGCTGATGGCGCTGGTCATTGTTTACGCGGCCTTTGCCATGCCCTTCTGCATCTGGAACATGCGCGCCGCGTTCCAGGCTGTTCCCAAAGAGATCGAGGAGGCGGCCTTCCTTGATGGCGCAGGTCATTTCACCTCGTTCATCTACATCACCCTCCCGCTGGCTCTGCCCTCCGTCGCGGTCGCCGGGTTGATCGCTTTCCTGATGGCCTACTCCGAATTCACCCTCGGCTGGCTGTTCGTGGACAAGGCCGACAACGTCACGCTGGCCATGTCCATCTACGCCATCGTGCAGACTCAATATTCGGGCGGCGCGCAACCGTGGAGTTACCTCGGCTCGCTGGCGATCATCATGTCCGTTCCCGTCTTCGTCATCTTCCTCATCTTCCAGCGCACCCTGCTCGACCGTATGCTCTTCGGGAGCATGGGAGACTAGACATGATCGTCGGCAGGAAACTGGGCGACATCGCCGAACGCCTGCGCGGGCTGACCGACACGCCCGAATTGGACGCGCAGGTCCTGCTTGCACACATCCTGAACAAGCCGCGCACGCGCCTGCTGGCGCATCCCGAAACGCGCCTCACCGACGCCCAGATTGACTCCATTGAAAAGGCCCTCTCCCGGCTGACGGCGGGCACACCCCTGCCCTACGTGCTTGGCCGCTGGGAATTCTTCGGCCGCGATTTCATCGTGACGCCCGATGTGCTCATCCCGCGGCCAGAGACGGAGTTATTGGTTGAACATGCCATTGTCTGGTTACAGAACCATCCTTCCCGCCGCCGCGCCATTGACATCGGCACAGGCTCGGGCTGTATTGCCGTCTCGCTGGCGGCAGAGGTGCACGACCTGCGCGTGCTCGCCACGGACATGTCCCTGCCCGCGCTAAAAGTCGCCCGCCAGAACGCCCGCAAACACCGCGCCGCCAGGCGCATAGATTTCGTGCGCTGCGACCTCCTGCCGCCTCACACCCACCCTCTGCCCACCGAGAGTCACTTCGACCTGATCTGCGCCAACCTGCCCTACATCCCCACCAAGACCCTGCACACGCTTCCGATCTACGGCCGCGAACCCACGCTCGCTCTCGACGGCGGCCGCGACGGCCTGAGTCTCGTGCGCCAGTTGCTGAAGATCGCGCCGCGCTGGCTGGCCCCGGGCGGGATGATTCTGCTGGAGATCGAAGCCGGTGAGGGCCTCAAGACCCTTTCCCTGGTTTACGATCATTTCGACCGCGCCCGCATCAGCCTGCACCGCGACCTTTCAGGGAAAGACCGCCTGGTTAAAATCGAACTGTGAAAACAGAAGTCCTCCCGGCCACCGACCCGCGCGCCATCCCGCGCGCCCTCGAAATCCTGCGCGGCGGCGGGCTGGTTGCCTTTCCCACCGACACCATCTACGGCCTCGGCGCGCTGGCGCACGATGGAGACGCGATTGCATCCATCTACGTCGCAAAGGAACGCCCGCCCGAAAAAGCGATCCCGATTCTGATCTGGGACGCGGCCGACCTCGACAAAGCCGCCGCGGACGTGCCCGAGATGGCGCACCGCCTCGCCGCCCGTTTCTGGCCCGGACCCCTGACCCTGGTCGTCCCCAAACGCGCGGGCCTGCCCGAGGCCGTCTCCGCCACCGCCACCGTGGGCGTGCGCGTGCCCGACCATCCCGTAGCGCGGAGGTTACTGCGCGCCGCGGGCCCGATGGCGGTCACTTCTGCGAATCGTTCAGGCGGGGAGAACGCGCGGCGCGCGGAGGCAGTCCTCGCTCAATTAAACGGGCGCATCCCCCTCGTCCTGGATGGAGGCGAGACGCCCGGTGGAGTCGCCTCCACGGTGGTGGACTGCACGGGCGCGGAGCCGGTCATCCTGCGCGAGGGGCCCGTCACAATCGAGCAAATTCGGGGCGCAATTCTCTAATCCCGCCCTTAAGTGAAATTCAGGAAGCATTTAAGTGCCTATGTAAAATTACAAATGCATTCTCCTCTACAAACCGCCGACGGCTCGGGCAAGCCCAGGCGGTTTGGGTTTTTAATGTCGCAGCGCGGCTTTCATACAGCAATTAAATGTTTCACCGCGAAGTCGTTTTGTATGATGGAGAGTCCAACCTGCTCATGTATGGCGGAGGCATCGGCATCGTGATCGCGGTGCTGACGTATTTTCTGAGTTATAAATCGGCGAAGAGTAAGAAATGATTCAAGAAGAGACCGATGACTTGCGATGTCATCGGTCTTGTTTAATCAAAACGTACGCGGCAAAGATTTGTAATCCCACCAAACCGCGGCCGAGGTCGCATTCATCAGGTCGGGGGTCAGGCTAGTTCTCGGGCCAGCCCGCAGACAGGAACAGCAATCCCGAGAACGCGAGCGGGGCGATGAAAATAAGAAACGGTGCCAGCCCCTCAGATCCATGCAGGGCGTCGCCAAAGAACGAGGCGGCAAACGCAGGGGGATCCGTGGGAGGATCCGTGGGGGGCTCCGTCGGGGGATCTGTGGGGGGCTCCGTCGGAGGGGGAGGTTCTGTATCTGTCGGAGGTTCTGGTGTATCCGTCGGAGGTTCTGGTGTATCCGTCGGAGGTTCTGGTGTATCCGTCGGAAGTTCTGGTGTATCAGTCGCCGTCGGGACAGGCGTATTCGTAGGCAAAGGCGTAGACGTGGGGGTGGGTGTACGCGTAGGCAGAGGTGTGCTCGTCGAGGTGGGTGTACGCGTAGGCAGAGGTGTAGGCGTGCTGGTAGGGAGCGGGCTTGGCGTCTGGGTAGGCGTATTCCTGGACACGCTTGTGTTGGGAAGCGGAGTTGGCGTCGGCAACGGTGTTAGCGTGGAAGTAGCGGAAGCCTCCACTTCATAGATCATCGGCGTCGAACCCGTAACCGGCGTCAAGACCGTTTTCCTGACTGCAAGGCCAAATGTCGAAAGGTGGGTAGTCTCGCCGCAAAGATGATAACGTTCGGGAACTGCTGTGAGCGGAAGAGGGACCCATCGAGAGGGATTTGCCTCATCGGCATAATATTGAACCTCGAAGTCGTTCGGAGATTGTGAGTACGCCTGCCAGCCTTCAGGGGAGAGGACAAAGCAGAGTTGCGCAGGTTTCAGCAGGGTTAAATGGTCGTCCGCTGCTCCCGACTCATCCCTGAACACAATATCAACGATAATCGGTCGATTCCATGCCTCGCCGGCAATTGAGAAAGAATTCGGAAAACGCGCAATCATCGAAACCGTACCAACCGCGCTAATCGCATCGTAGGGCATGTAGAGAATCGCGTTGTTCATGCCGATGACAATTTCCTGGGTGGAACTGGTTGGCCGATCGGGAGACGCCGCGTCGACCGCAGGGCCAACATTCACCGAGACTTCATATCTCTCCGGGATACGGGTTGCCGGGCGCTGGAATTGCAGGATAAGAAGCGCATAGGCGCCGCCGATTACGACCCCCAGCGCAATTTGGGCGATTCTTGGAAAACGAGGCTGCCCTCGCGCTATATTGGATCTGTTCATGAGGCCAACTTGACTGAAATGCACGCGAGCGGGAGGAGACTCCGCGCGCTAAGATTCCCCGGGATTATAAGGTTGGTGGGGAAGCACATCAAATCCGCTTGCATAGTCAGGGGGTCTCACTTCATACGTACCGATTGTTTGGGCAGCGAAGGCAATATTTGCAAATTGCCGAACAGCCTGCCAGGGAGACAAAAATAGCTTTCAATATTGTTAGGTTCTTTGGAATTCTAACAGAGTATTAAAAAACTTTCAAGCACACCCTCTTCAATAAGTATGGCTTTCTCAAAGTCAGGCATTTCTCAACGCGAATGGCGCGAAAAGAGCGAAATACGCGAATTTTCTCAAGCGTTCGCGGAATTCGCCCCCTTCGCGCAATTCGCGTTAAGGCCGCGCTACCAAGACGGGGATTCGTCCAGCGACTTTGAGAAGACCATACTTCAATAAGCACGACCGTAGCAAAGCGGGGCAACAAAGCGTGCCGCAACCTCATTTCCACTCATCCGCATCATTCTGCAATTCGACGACAATCTTCTCGTACTGCTCGACAGGCTTGACTTCGGTCCCCTCGAAGACGATGTGATTGAACGCCTCGGCGATCTTGTACTGGTCGTCCATTGAAATCAGTTGCTCGGCCAGCGGAAAGATCATACTGCGGGCGCGGTCAATGTGCCGGCGCAGGAGGGAGGTGTAAGTGCTGGCAGTCCAGACGAGGTCCGTGCGGCCATCCGCGTCGCCTTCCTGCCACTGCCGCGCGGCGGAGAGCATGTCGCGGCTCAAGTCGTGGCTCTGTTTGATCTCGTTGAACATCGCCGCAAGGGGCCCATGCTCGGCGGTCAGACCGTTCTCCTCCAGGGATTTCAAGAGCGCTTCTTCCTTTTTGAAATAACTCCCTTCGATGAACCCATTGATGAAATTGACGGCGTAGATGAAAAAGCCAGGCTTCACCGGCCTGCTCTGCGCGGCGGCGGTCGTGCCCAGCGCAAACGCGGCCAGGAATTTTTCGATGAGCACCTGTTCGCCCTGGAGAATCTTGGTGGCCTGCATGAATTGCCTCTCTGGGATTCTTTATGCCTAATGTATCACAAAACAGGCACTAATTTCAATCGTACTTCAACGGGGGTGGTCTCGCTTGCGAGAACAATTCGACGATTGGAATAAAAAATGAAACCGCGAAGGTAAGAAGAGCGCGCAGGGACCTTTGGGATCGCGAAGAATTTACCTTCGCGGCCTCCGCCTCTTCGCGGCGAGAACCAAACTGCTCCCAAAGGGGAGGCCACCTAACGGCACACTTTGTTATAATCGCCTCGTTTCGTCCCGGAGGGCGCCTATGGAGCAGGTCTACGATTATGTCATCATCGGCTCGGGGTTTGGGGGAAGCGTCTCGGCCATGAGATTGACGGAAAAGGGTTACTCGGTCTTGATCCTCGAACGCGGCAAACGCTTCGAGGACAAGGATTTCCCCAAAACCAACTGGAACGTTTGGAAATACCTGTGGATGCCTGCCATCCGCGCCTACGGCATCCTGCAATTGAGCCTGTTCAAGGGGCTGTTCGTCTTTCATTCCAGCGGCGTGGGAGGCGGCAGTCTGGTCTACGCGGGCGTGCTGATGGAACCCGACGACGATTTCTTCAACGCGGACACCTGGCCCGACGCGCGCGACTGGATGCAGGTCCTCCGCCCTCATTACGACACCGCCAAAAAGATGCTCGGCGTGACGCGCAACCCGCGGCTGACTCCTGCGGACGAGGCGCTAAAAGTCGTCTCGCAGGAACTCGGGCTGGGTCACACCTTCCGCCCCACCGAGGTGGGCTTCTTCTTCGGCCCCGAAGGCCAGGAGGTGCCCGATCCGTATTTTGGCGGCGAAGGCCCTGCCCGCGTGGGATGTATCCACTGCGGCGGGTGCATGGTCGGCTGCCGCTATAATGCCAAGAACACACTTCCGAAAAATTATTTGTACTTCGCGGAGAAGCGCGGTGCGCGGGTCATTGCGGAGGCGCAGGTGACGGATGTCAGACCGTTGACGGTGGACGGTGGACGGTCCGCGGGCTACGGTCAACCGTCCGAGGCGCGTTACGAGGTAACCTATCGGCGTTCGACCTCGCTTCTGGGCGGGACCCCGCGCCGGGTCCGCGCCCGAAACGTGATTCTCGCCGCGGGCACCCTCGGCACGAATCAACTCCTGCTCCACTGCCGCGATGTGACGCGTTCCCTCCCGAACCTGTCGCCGCGCCTGGGAGAGACCGTCCGCAGTAACAGCGAGGCTTTCCTCGGCGCGTTCTCCATGAGGCCCAAGGACGACCACTCGAAAGGGCTGGCGATCACTTCGATCTTCAACGCCGACAGCGTGACGCAGATCGAGCCTGTGCGCTTTTCAGACGGCTCGTCGTTGATCTACTGGCTGTTGGCCGCGCCGCTGACCGAAGGCGGCGGAAGTTTTTTGAAACGGCTGGGAAAAATCGTCCTCGCAACGATCCGCAAGCCGCTGGAATTTCTGGACATGAAATTCGGTTTCCGCTGGGCGCGGCGCGGGACGGCCATCATGGTCATGCAATCCAAGGACAACCTGATGCGCCTGCGGCTGGGACGCAACCTTTTCACACTCTTCCAGCGCGGACTCGTCCCGGAACACGATAAAGAGAAAACCATCCCTGTTGACATCGAACTGGGTTACAAGGTCATTCGCTCGTTCGCAAAGGGAATCAACGGCTACGCGGCGGGGACGCTGCCGGAGGGTCTGCTCAACGTCCCGATGACCGCGCACATGCTCGGCGGCTGCCTGATGGGCCGCGACGCCTCGACGGGCGTAATTGACGAAAATTTCCAGGTGCATGGTTATCCCGGCCTGTACGTGGTGGATGGGTCAGTCGTGCCTGCCAACCCCGGAGTCAATCCCACGCTGACCATCACCGCACTGGCGGAATATGCGATGAGCAAGGTGAATGAGAAAGTCCAGTAGGTTTCACCTGCGCGTCCTTCGTCGTTGGCGCGGGCAGTAGGGCCGATGGCGGATTACACCGGCCAATAAATCTTGTATGATTGGGATGAGGTTCGCGCCCGCGGCCTCCAGCCAAAATACCCAAAGGATGCAAAATGAACAACCAGCCTGTATCACCCACTTCTCAGAGCATCGAGCCGTTCGAGGACAAGTCGCCCAACCTGCTCCTCGGCCTGATCGCCGGCGGTGTTGCCATGTTGATCGGCGCGGTCATCTGGGGCGCGGTCACCTACTTCACCAAATATCAAATCGGGTGGATGTCCATTGGCGTTGGATTTCTGGTGGGAATCGCCATCCAGAAGTTCGGACGCGGAAACTCTGTCATTTTCGGAATCATGGGCGCCGGCCTGGCACTGATCGGATGCCTGCTCGGCAACCTGTTCTTCTACGGCGGCGTCATCGCCGAGGCGTACAATGCGAATATTTTCGAAGTGCTGATGTACATGCTTTTCGATCCGGCAGAGACGGTGAATATCTTCATCACTGCCTTCGATGTCATGGACCTGCTGTTCTACGCGCTGGCCATTTATGCGGGATTCCGTTACTCGTTCACCAGCAAGTAGGTCGCTCCCAAAAGTGTTGCTTGTGGCAGTCGTCTCGCGGGCGACTGTCATCTCTCGAAAACTGTGTAAATTCCGTTGATGGATATCATCCACCTCGACAATGCAATCATCGTCCTCGACAAGCCCGCAGGCCTGCCCGTCCTGCCCGACGGCTGGGAACGGGACGCGCCCTATCTGGTAAAGATGCTTGAAGCAGACTATGGAAAAATCTGGATTGTTCATCGCCTCGACAAGATCACCAGCGGGGTCATGGTCTTTGCGCGCACGGCCGAGGCGCATCGCGAGTTGAACCGCCAGTTCGAGAGGCGCGAGGTCCGCAAGACGTATCACGCCATCGTGGAAGGCAATCCAAAATGGGATGAGCACACTGCGCGCCATCCCCTGCGCGTCAATGTGGGGCACACGCATCGCACCATCGTAGATTCCAGAAACGGCAAACCTGCCGTCACATATTTTCGCGTCCTCGAACGTTTTGCGGACGCCTGCCTGCTCGAAGCGGTCCCCGAAACGGGACGGACACACCAGATCCGCGCCCACGCCGCGGCGCTGGGACATGCCCTTTTGGCGGATTCCACCTACGGGTCCCGCGCGACCGATGAGGCGGCGCACCCGTTCCTGCACGCCGCGTCGCTAACGTTTGCCCATCCCTCCAGCGGACAGTCCCTTTCGTTTTCCTGTGAATATCCGAACGGCTTTACAGATACTTTACAAAGATTGAGAGGCCGACAGTCATTAGAAAGAGATTTAACACTTTTGTAGGGGTGGTATTACATTGACACTCTTTCCGAAATGAATATACTGAACTTGTATAAACCACCTTTCTCCCCCCGAGAAAGTTCATTCCGTCTGGAGCGAGATCATGAAACGACAATTCCGTGGACTGAATATCCTTTGGGCCGTCCTGATCGGTTTATCCGTCCTCTTCGGCGCGGCGCGCCCTGTGTCTGTGCTGGCAACAGGCGGTGCGTCAGCAGCCATGCAGGAGGGCGGCGATGGGGAACGCCGCGGATATTCCGCCGAGACCGGCAAATTGACCTTCCTGGGCGCGGACCCGTCCAACCCGATCGCGCTTGCAGGCGTCTCTGCGTTCGGCGCGGGACCCGAAACCGTTGCCAGCGCGGCGGTCAACGCCTACGGCCCGGAGTTCGGCCTGGAGAATCCGTCCGCGGAACTGGTCGTCACGGCTACGAAGAATGTTCCCGCCAGACAGCAGACCGTTAAATATCAACAGGTATATCAAGGCATCCCGGTGTTTGGGGGGGAATTGAATGTTAATTTGACCAGTGAGGGCTATCTGCTGGCGATGAGCGGCGAGATCGCGCCGTCGCTCTCGCTTTCGATCCGGCCGCAAATCACGGCCGAGCAGGCCGCGGCATGGGCCCTGCCCGTCGTCGCCCGCACGCACGGCTTATCCGAAGCAAGCCTGACGGCCACGACTCCCGAACTATGGATCTACGATGAACGCCTGTTGCAACCCAGTGATCGCCCCGCGGCGCTGGTCTGGCGCATGGAAGTAAGCGCGGATAACGCGCCGGTACGCGAGCTGGTGCTGGTGGACGCGCAAACCGGCCGCGTCGCCCTGCACTTCAACCAAATTGATGCCGCCTGGACCGGCGCAGGCACGCAGGCGCGCCCGCCGCAGGGCGGCGCATCTGCGCCTTTGGCTTCTCCACTCTTCGATCCTCCCCTCCCCTCCCTTGAAACATACACGCTGAATAATGCGGCGCTCGGGGACGGCTCGCCCGACGAGTCTCAGTTGCCCGGCACGCTGATCTGCGACGAGACCGACCTATCCTGCGCGGCCGGCGACAGTGAAGCCAAAAAGGCGCACGAGTACGCTTACGACGTCTACGAACTATATTACAACTGGCATACACGGAACAGCATAGACAACGCCGGCATGACCATAATCTCGACAGTCCATGCGGGGGACGATTATGGCAACGCGTACTGGAACGGGAATCAGCTGGTGTTTGGTGACTACTATTCGTTCGCGAACGCGGACGACGTAGTGGCACATGAATATACTCACGGCGTGACACAGTATGAATCCGGCTTGTTCTACTATTACCAGTCCGGGGCAATCAACGAATCCTTCTCGGACCTGTGGGGCGAGGCCGTAGACCAAAACAACGGCGCCGGCAACGATTCGGCGGACGTACTCTGGATCATCGGCGAGGATATCACTGGCCTGGGCGGGATCCGCAACATGAAGTCGCCGACCGCGTTCGGTCACCCGGACATGATGACCAGTCCCTATTACTATTCGGGTCCGTCAACCAACGACAACGGCGGCGTCCACACGAACAGCGGCGTGAACAACAAGGCCGTTTACCTGATGGTGGACGGCGGCACGTTCAACGGCAAGACCGTCACCGCCCTGGGCTGGCTGAAGACCCTTACCGTCTATTACGAAGCGCAAACCAACCTGTTGACATCCGGTTCGGATTACCTCGATCTCTATAACGCCCTCTACCAGGCCTGTTTGAATGTAGAGAGCATCAACGGAATCACCCTGGCTGACTGTCAGGAGGTGCGCGACGCCACCGATGCCGTGCAAATGAATCTGGAACCGGTGGTCAATTTCAATCCCGAGGCGGCCCTGTGCACCGCCGGTTATTCGCCCAATCCTCCGCTCTTCTCCGATGACTTCGAAGGCGGATTGGGACAGTGGACAACCGGCGCCGAAGCGGGAAGTCTCAACAACTGGTCGCTGTTCAGTTCCTATGCGGTAAGCGGCACGAAATCGCTCTGGGGAGACGATCACTACAACCCATCGGCTACAAATCCCGATGCCAACGATCCCATCCCCGATTACATCCACAACGATTCGTTCGCGGCAATGGCAGTGGACGTCTCGATTCCCTCGGGCAATCCTACTTTCCTGTTCTTCTCGCACGCCTTCGATCTGGACGATCCCGACTACGACGGCGTCATGCTGGAATATTCGACCGACGGCGGTTCCAGTTGGACCGACGTGAAGGACCCGGCCTCGCTGGTTTCATTCAGCGGCGGCCAGGATTACAACGGCGCGATTGACCCATCCGCAGTGGGTAATCCGCTCATCGGGCGCGAAGCGTTCGTCTGGGTCAGCCACGGTTACGTCAGTTCGCGCTATGATCTGAGCGGACTGGCCGGCCAGAATGTCCGTTTCCGCTGGCGCATGGGCACGGACGATATCCTGAGCGGCTTCATCACCCAGTACAGCGGCGGCTATTTCCTGGACGACGTGCAAATTCATACTTGCAGCAATACGCCTTCCATTCCCGTACTGGCCTCCCCGGCCAACAACGAATTACTCACGGACTACATGCCTCTGTTCGATTGGAGCGATTCCACGCCCGCGCCGGACCATTACCAGATCCAGTTATCCACCAACAATACCTTTACCAACATTGCGCTGGACGAGAACGTTACCGTATCCGATTTCACACCCGCGGCCGAACTGGGTCCCAATCTCACCCTGTACTGGCGCGTGCGCGCTGTGACCGCCACCGGCGGGACCAGCGACTGGTCCGCCATCCGTTCCTTCCGCACGCTGATGGCGCCCCCCGAACCCCTGTCGCCTGCGAATAACGCCCTGGCTCCCAGCAACCGGCCGACGTTCGACTGGAGCGACATCCCAAGTCCGCTCACCAATTACACCATTCAAGTCTCTCTGTACGACACGTTCTCCACGCTGGCGATCAATAAGAACGTAACTCCCTCCACTTACACCGCCACATCGAACCTGACCGCCGGCAAGACCTATTACTGGCGGGTCAAGGGGAATGGCGCAAATGGCCCAAGCGGCTGGTCAACTGTTTTAGCGGTCCGCATTCCCAATCCGCCAAGCGTTCCATCCGGGCTCTCACCCGCCAATAACAGCCTGACCACAAACTACACGCCGCTTCTGAATTGGAACAATTCCACCCTCCCCGCCGGGGTGACATTCAAGCAATACGAAGTACAGCTGGACGATAACAGCGGCTTTACCTCGCCCGATACCTATACCACCACACTCAACGAGATCACCGACTCGCAATATCAAATCGTGTCCGCCCTGGCTCCCAACACCAAGTATTACTGGCGCGTGCGTTCCGTAGGCGTCTTCAACAGCGAGGATAACTACTCCAGCTGGACGACTGCATACTACTTCCGCACAGCCGTCCTGCCGCCGGTTCTCAACAACGTGACTGTACCCGTCATGCATCTGCGCCCGACATTTACCTGGAATATCGTCAGCGGCGCCACAGGCTACACGATTCAGGCCTCCAAAAACAGCGATTTCTCCTCGCCGTCGGTCAATGCCACTGTCAGCGGCGGCTCGACCGTATCGTACACCCCAACAACAGACCTGCCCGCCGACCAGACGATTTACTGGCGCGTGAAAGCCAACGCCGCCAACGGTCCCAGCGACTGGGCAAACGGCAACTCCTTCGCCAGCCCCAATCCGCCCAGCGTGCCGGCCCTGGTCTCTCCGGCCAACAACGCGTTGACCAGCGACTACTCACCGACTCTGGATTGGAACGCCTCCACCGTGCCCACCGGCGAGACATTCGGCTATTATCACGTGCAAATAGCCCAGGACAGCGGCTTCACGTCCCTGGTCATGAACGACACCACCATTACCGATGTCAACACGACGCAACTGGACGTATCCCCCGATCTCACGCCGAACCAGACTTACTACTGGCGCATGCGCGCCTTCAATGCCGCGGCCGAATACAGTCAGTGGACCGCCACCCGCACTTTGAAGACCTCGCCCCTGGTTCCCAACCTGCTGACACCGGCAGATGGAGCCACAGTCTCCGACCTGCGCCCGACATTCGATTGGAGCGATATCGCCGCGGCAAACAACTACACCATCCAGATCGCGAAGAATACTGCATTCACTTCTCCAACCGTCAACACCACTGTTACTGCATCCACCTATACTCCCACCACCGCCCTGCCCGCAAACACGACCATGTACTGGCGGGTTCGCACCAACGCCGCCACCGGCCCGAGCGACTGGACACCCTATCGCACCTTCACCACGCCTAACCCTCCCTCCATCCCCGTCCTGGTCACTCCCGCCAGCAACGCCTTGTTGACCAGCCTTACTCCGGTGTTGGACTGGAGCGACTCAACCGTGCCGGCTGGTGCGCCAGCCTTCAAATACTATGAAGTGGAGGTGGATGACGATAGCGACTTTTCCTCGCCCGAGGAAAGCGGTACGACTGCCCTGAACAATATCGCCGATTCCCAGTTCACTGTCTCTCCAGCCCTCGCTGGCAACACCAAATTTTACTGGCGCGTGCGCGCCGTGAACCAGAACGATCACACTTCGCTCTGGAGCGCCAGCCGTTACTTCCGCACCATCATTTCCGCCCCGGTCCTCTCGCCAGTGACGGCCGACAGCCTGCGCCCGACATTCGACTGGGACGACGCGGTGGGCAACTTTACAAACTACACCATCCAGGTCTCCAAAAACGATACGTTCACCCAGAACGTCGTCAACGCCAAGGCGACGGGATCAACCTACACGCCCACGACCAGCCTGCCGGCCAACACGCCGCTGTGGTGGCGCGTCCAGATTAACGGCGCCAACGGGCCCAGCGCGTGGACGACCGGCAACCCCTTCACCAGCCCGAACCCGCCCTCCACACCGGTTCTGGTCTCCCCGGCCAACAACTTCCTGACGCTGGACTACACACCCTATTTGAACTGGAACGCCTCGACCATCCCCGCAGGCGGGGCCGCGCTGGATTACTACCAAATCCAGGTAGACAACAACAGCGATTTCTCCTCGCCGGAGGTGGACGAAAATACCGACGGCACCGACACCACCAACTCTGAATTTACAGTGCCCACCGACCTGGCGACGAATATGAAATTCTACTGGCGCGTGCGGGCGGTGAACATCAACGGCGAGAAATCGGTTTGGACAGCCAGCCGCTACTTCCGCGCCGCCATTCTCCCGCCGGTTCTGAACGACGTCACCGGTCCGCTGTTCAACCTGCGTCCCACTTTTACGTGGAACGCTGTCGCCGGAGCAACCAACTACACCATCCAGGTATCGAAGTACAGCACTTACGCCTCGCCGACAGTGAACAATACCGCGTCGGGTCCGACCTACACCCCCACCGTGGACCTGCCCGCCGGCGTCCCGGTCTACTGGCGCGTACGATCCAACAGTTCCAACGGCCCGAGCGACTGGGTGACAGGCAACTCCTTCACCACCCCCAATCCGCCCAGCATACCCGCCCTGGTCTCGCCGGCTAGCAACGCCTTGACCACCGATTACACCCCGCTCTTCAACTGGAACAATTCAACGGTTCCAAGCGGCGTTACCTTCAAGAACTATGAACTGGAGGTGGACAACGACAGCGACTTTTCGTCGCCCACGATTGACATCGTCACGGCGATAAACGATGTGACCGACTCCGAATATGAGCCGCCCATCAATCTCAGCGCCAACACCAAGTACTATTGGCGCGTGAGGTCGGTCAACACGCTGGACGAAGTCTCCACCTGGTCTGCCGTACGCTACTTCCGCACTGCGCTTATGACGCCGGGCTTGATTTCCCCGAGCGGGGCGGTATCCACCCTGCGGCCGACCTTCAACTGGATCGGCTCGCCCGGCGCCGCCAGTTACACGCTTCAGATTTCCAAGGAACCCGACTTCTCGCCGTTGATCCTGAACAAAACCGTTACCACCACCACTTATGTGCCTACTTCCAATCTCCCTGCCAACACCCTGCTCTACTGGCGTGTAAAGGCCAACGGCACAAATGGCCCCAGCAGCTGGTCCCCCTGGTTCACCTTCACGCCGCAATAAAAATCCGTGTCGAATCAGAACGGCCTCCCTTTTCCGGGAGGCCGTTCTGCATATTCACACGTTCACTCGTACCGCAAAGCCTCGACCGGCTCGAGGCTGGCTGCGCGGTTAGCGGGATAGATCCCGAAAAACAGACCCACCGCCGCGGAAAAGATGGTCGCGAGAAGGATCGCGTCCAGCCCGACGCGGGGATAGAACGCCGTGCCGGAGGCGAGCGCCACCTTTTCGACGATGAAAGCGATCAGCCACCCGAACAGAATACCGATAATTCCGCCGAACAGACTCAACAGGGATGACTCGGTCAGGAACTGAATCAGAATATCTTGTTTGCGCGCGCCCAGCGCCTTGCGCAAACCGATCTCGCGCGTCCTTTCAGTGACAGAGACCAGCATGATGTTCATGATGCCAATCCCGCCGACCAAAAGGGATATGGCGGCAATACCGCCGAGGAAGATGGTCAGCACACCGGTAATGGTGGCCGCCGTGGACAGGAAATCCTGCTGGCTGAAGATGGTGAAATCATCCGCGCCGACCTCGGTGCGGTGACGCGTCCGCAGGATGGAGGAGACTTCGTCAATGGCGTTCGGCACGGCCTCGGAACTGACTACTTGCACAAGGAGCATATCCACCTGGTCGCGCGTGCGGCGCTGGATGAGGCGCGTCTGCGCAGTGCTGAACGGCACCAGCACGCGGTCATCCTCCGAGCCGAACATGCCGCCGCCTTTGGACGCCAGTACGCCGATGATGCGGAAGGGCTGGCCCTCGATGGTCAACGTCTCGCCGACGAGACCGTCGTGGCGGCCAAACAATTTATCCGCCGTTTCAGGGCCGATCAGGGCCACCGAGGCGCGGCCCAGCAAATGCTCCTCGGTAATGACCTCGCCCTCGGTCACCGTGTAGTTGCGGAGCGGGAAAAACTCCGGCGTCACGCCAGAGACGCTGGTGGAAGTCGTCTCCCCCATGGCGGAGACAACGAGGGTGTCCATCAGCATGGGCGCGACCATTTCCACGGAGGGAGCCGCAAAGGGGTCCATGATGGCCTCGGCGTCCTGCAGGGTCAACGCCTTGGGGTTGCGGACAGAGTCGTCCGGGCTGCCGCGGAACACGAACAACAGATTCGTGCCGATGCCGCTGATCGAACCGGTGATGCTGTCCTGTGCGCCGGTGCCGACCGCAAGCATGGCGATGACCGCCGCCACGCCGATGACGATGCCCAGCACCGTCAGACCGGAACGCAGTTTATTCGAGTTGAGGCTTTCGAGCGCCTCGAGTAAAGCCTGGGATAGATTCATATCTTGCTCTCTCCGCGCACGCCAGACGGATTGTTGCCGTCATCCAGCATGCCGTCGCGCAGGCGGATGATGCGCCGGGTCTGCTCGGCGATGGCCGGATCGTGCGTGACGATGATCAGCGTGGTGCCGCGCTCCTTGTTCAGCGTCAGCAGGAGGTGCATGATCTCCCTCCCCACTTTACTGTCCAAGTTGCCGGTCGGTTCGTCTGCCATGATGATGGCCGGATTGTTGACAATGGCCCGCGCGATCGCCACGCGCTGCTGCTGTCCGCCCGAAAGCTCGGTGGGACGGTGCATCATGCGGTCTTCCAAGCCGACGGCGCGCAGAGCCTCTTCGGCGCGCTCACGTCGGCCTTGCGTCATGCCTGCATACCGCAGGGGCAATTCGACGTTGAACAGGGCCGTCTGCCGGGAGAGCAGGTTGAAACTCTGGAAGACGAATCCCACTTTTCGATTGCGCACGCTTGCCAGTTGATCGTCGGTCATCCGGGCGACCGCCTCGCCGTCGAGAAAATATTCCCCGGACGTGGGACGGTCGAGACAGCCCAGCGTGTTCATCATCGTGGACTTGCCCGACCCGGACGGGCCCATGATGGCGACCACTTCGCCGCGCTCTATCCTGATCGAAACGCCGCGCAGGGCCTGCACCTCCACTTCGCCCATCCGATAGATCTTGGTGATATCGCGCGCCTCGATGACGTAATCTGGCATGGACATGTTTAGAACGGGCCTCCCCCGCCCGGGCCGCCCGGCTCGAACTGGACAGGCGGATTCAGGATGATCAGATCGCCCACTTCCACATCCCCGCCGGCCAATACGCTCATCGCCTCGGACGAGGAACCGAGTCGCACCTCGACCATGACCGGCGCGCCGTCCTTCAATAGATAAACGACCTTTTTACCATCCACCAAACGCACGGCACGATTCGGGATCAGCACGACATCCTGCAATTCCTTGACCACGATGGTGACCGCGGCGGTCATGCCGGGCTTCACCCGCGCGTCTGCATCGGTCAGTTCTACGGTGACGGTGAAGTTCACCACCCCCTGCTGGATAGTGCCCGCTTGGGCAACCTTCACGATCTCGCCGTGATATTCCTCGCCGAGGACGGCGTCGAACGTCAACGTGACCGGCTGGCCTACGGCGATGCTGTTGATATCCACTTCCGATATTTCCACATCTACGAGCAGGCTGGACAGATTATCCACGCGGAAGGCGACCGTGCCTGTCGAAACCTGGTCGCCGGGCAGGGGATTCGCCTCCGTCACCGTTCCACCGAAGGGAGCAATGATACGCGCCATATTCAACGCGGCCTGGGCCGCGTCGACGCGCGCCTGCGCAGCCGCCACATCGTCGGGGTTGGGGCCGTCTTTCACGCGGTCGTAGGCGCGCTGGGCGTCTTCGAGGCGGGCCTGAGCCAGCGCCAGCTCTGCATCTGCGTCGGCGATGGTCTCCTCGTCGGCATAATACTTATACGTTTTAAGTCTCGGCACGCGCACCGGGCCGCCGGGCGTCATGATCGTGTCAATGATCACATCCTCGTAGGTGATCTTTTCATTGAGCGCCTCGCGATAATCGAGGGCCTTATCGTAACGCTCCTGGGCGTCATCTAGAGCGATCAACGCCTGGACGCGCGCGGTGTCGGATTCGAGCAAATCCTCCAGGGCTTTCTGCGCGCTGACCAGTTCGGCGCGCGCGGAAATGATCGCCTGCGAGACGGAGGCCGGAGCCAGCGCGGCCAGCTCCTCGTCCGCTTTGACCGTATCGCCCACATCCACGTTGACGCGCTCCACGGTCCCGTTGGTCTGCCAAACCAGGATGGCGGTCTGCTTGGCGCGCACAGTGCCCGTCGCGCCTACCGAGGCGACCAGTTCCCCGCGCTCCACTTTCACGGTCTGATACAGCCCCGCGTCCGCGTTGTTGTCGCGCAACGTAAGGAAGGCGATCGCTAGAATTACTGCAATGCCTGCCAGGATGGCAATCTTGCGCTTCTTCTTTAGAAAATCAATGATCCGTTGCATGTAGTTTCCTCCGCGAGAAATTGCCTCGCCAGTGTGCGATTTTACTCCAGCCGTTCCAAAAAACAAGATTCCAGAAGGATGATTTACAGGAATCTTACCCTGCCTCCACAAAATCTGCATATTTCGGCCTGTTTCATTCCCAGCAATTCGGGTTGAAATTGTGACGATTGTCGTCCAGTTTGGTGACATACTGGCCTTTATGACGGGATTTGGAAACGGTATCATCACGACTGGTCTTTACCGACTTCCTTTCCGAGGAGAAACCTTATGCAGGCTGTCCCGAGCGAATTTCTGGATATTGACCGCAAAGAACGCGCCAACATGCCGTTCTTCGACCTGACCCTGCGCCCGCCCGAAGAGCGCACCTGTGACTTCGACGGCGTTGTGATCGAGTTCGACGCGGCGCGCGCCATGGTCGAGGCATCCCGCTGTATCCACTGCCCCGATCCCGCGCCGTGCATGCTGGCCTGCCCCACGCATAACGATATTCCCTCGGCCATGTGGCTCATCGAGCAGGGACGCTTCGCCGACGCCGCTAACCTGTATCATCAAACCAGTTCCCTGCCGGAGATCTGCGGCCGCGTGTGCCCGCACGAGCAGCTCTGCCAGGGTTCCTGCGTACTCAACAAGCACCACACCCCCGTCCTGTGCGGCGCGCTGGAAGCCTTCGCGGTGGATTACCAGCGCCGGTCGCAGGGTTACCTCATTCCGCTGGGTACGCCAACCGGCAAAAATGTCGCCATTGTCGGAGCCGGCCCGGCCGGTCTCGCATGCGCCGAGCAGCTGGTTCGCTTCGGGCACGAGGCGACTATCTTCGAGTCCAAGCCTGCGCCGGGCGGGCTGCTCGTCTACGGCATCCCGAATTTCAAACTTCCCAAGGACGTTTGGATGGAAAAGTGGGAGGAGTTCGAGCGCGCCGGAGTGAAGTTCGTCCCCAACACCTACATCGGAAAAGACAAGACCATTGACGATCTGTTCGCCGAGGGCTTCGACGCGGTTTTCATCGGCGTCGGCGCGGAGATTGACGCCAAGATGGAAGACACGCCCGGCACCGACCTGCCCGGCGTTTACGAAGCCACCGACTTCCTCATCCGCAGCAATGTGGATCCCGACCTGCTCCCGCCAGACATACGCGCACCCCTCGAGGTCGGCAAGCGCGTGGTAGTCATCGGCGGCGGCGACACCGCGTCCGACTGCCTGCGCACCGCCCTGCGCCTCGGCGCGGAGGAGGTCACCTGCCTGTACCGCCGCACCGAACGCGAAATGCCCGGCGGAAAGAAGGATCGCCAGATGGCGCGGGACGAGGGCGCCAAATACCGCTTCCTCACCCAGCCCGTCAAATTCATCGCCGGCGAAGACGGAAAACTGGCCGCTGTCGAATGTCTCGAAATGAAACTCGGCGAGCCCGATGCGAAAGGCCGCCGCAAGCCTGTGCCCATCGAAGGCTCCAATTTCAGCGTGGCCTGCGACACGGCCGTGCTGGCCCTCGGTTACTGGCCCGACCCGATGATCGGAAAGACCACGCCAGACCTCGAAGTCCACGACTGGGGCCTGATCACCGTGAAAGACAAACAAACCGGCGCGACCACGCGCCAGGGCGTCTTCTCCGCCGGCGACTGCGTCACCGGCCCCGACCTGGTCGTCACCGCCATGGTCGGCGGACGCAAAGCCGCCCGCGCCATTGACGAATACCTGCGTAACAAATGATCCCCCTTGAGGGAAGGGACCCGCGCAGGGACGAGCATCGCCTCGTCCCTGCTTTGTTATAATCTCCGCCATGCTCTTGCGCATTCAACGTTACATCGCTCTGGCAATCTATCTTTTCATCCTGGCCATGTCCGCAGGCAGCGACGCTCCCCTGATCGGCGACGAACTCGACCGCGTCCGCGCCTTCACCCGTCCGCTCGAATTCGAATACACCTCCTGGACCCTCAATGCCATGTGGATCAAACTCCAGCAGGGCGCGCTGGGACTGCCATACTACATGGACCGCGTGGACCGCAAACAGGCCGTCGTCGAATACCTGCGCCTCACGCGCGCCATCCTGATCGCCGAAGCCCGGCTGAGCATTCTCTACGCCGATCCCACCGTCACAGACAAACAGGCCGCCTCCTCCCACCTGCGCGCCGAACTCGAAGCGCTCTACGAGCGCCAATCCAAACTTGCGCCGCTGGCCGAATCCGTTTTACAGGAACAGGTCTCGCTCATCCTCGCCGAACAAAACCTCGCCCTCGGCGGTCAGCCCATACCGCCCGTGTTGTATCACGTCACGCCCCTGCCAATGGCGCTCATCATCTCCCCGCGCGACCGCATCGAACAAACCGCCAATATCACCGTCCTGCCCGACCTGAGCGTGGAAGAACAGGAACGCCTCGAAACGCAAGTCGCCGAAAGCCTGGATGTCTCAACCCTGGTCGTGCCCATTGGCGGCCTGGGCGTCTATCCGACCATGATCCTGCGCACCGACGACCTGCGCTGGACCGTGGGCGTGATTGCCCATGAATGGACGCACAATTACCTTACCCTCCGCCCGCTCGGCATAAACTACAGCGCCACCCCCGAACTGCGCACGATGAACGAGACGACCGCCTCCATCGTGGAAAATGAAATCGGACCGCTCGTGCTGGCGCGTTTCTATCCCGAACTAAGGACCGCCTCTTTCCCGGAGCCCGGCCTGATTGCGCGTCCGAGCGGCCGCCTCCAGCCCGACGACGCGCCCTTCGACTTCCGCGCCGAGATGCACGAAACCCGCGTCCGCGTGGACGAACTGCTCGCGGCGGGAAAGATCGAGGAGGCTGAGACCTACATGGAACAACGCCGCCAGTTCTTCTGGGACAACGGCTACGCCATCCGCAAACTCAACCAGGCGTACTTCGCCTTCTACGGCGCCTACGCCGATGTGCCCGGCGGCCCGGCCGGCGAAGACCCCGTCGGCCCGGCGGTGCGCGTCCTGCGCGAACAAAGCGACACGCTGGCGGAGTTCGTCAACACCATCGCCGGGATGTCCTCGTTCGAGGAACTGTTGCAGGCTGTCGGTCAGATACAGTAACTGATTTTTATGCAGGGCAGGAGCAAAATCGGATTTGAATATGCCACCGCAACAGGTCCTTCGGCTACGCGACTTCCATCTTGTATCCGTTCCCCATCCGTTGACCGCCATCCCGCCGCATGCGTTGTGCTGAGCCTGTCGAAGCAGACAGCCTCCCCCACCCCGAAGCAACTTCTATCCGAAGGCAAAAAACTTCCGGGGTTTCAATGACATCGGAAGTTTTATCGCCCAAACTATGAACGGTAAACAGCCTGGCTACGCATCATCTATAAACATCCTTGCGGTGACGGACGCGTATAATTTCAATGACCAACCTGTTTTCAAAAACTTCATAAACCACGCGTTAATCCCCAACACGAATACGATAACTGAATTCCGAGCGGACCAGTTTCTTGACGCCGTGTGGAAATGGTTCATTGGATAATTCCGAAACTGCCGCGACGACTCTGGCAATCATCGGACGCGGCAGTTTTTAAAGTTCCTTGTTGGCTGAATTCTTCCACTCAATCCTGTAGGAAGCCATCGCGTTTCAACCTTTCGATAACTTCCTCGTATGGAATGGTCGGTTCGTCACGGCGTTCAGCCAGAACAGCCAGATCATTCAGATCTTCCAACAGTTCTTCAAACTCCTCGATGGGAAGAATGACGGCTGTCTTCTTGCCGTTTCGATCAGTGACGTATTGTGCCTGTAATTCACGAATTTCCATTTTGCCTCTTTTCACTGTGACAGTGGCAATTATACCAAGTTGCACAGCCACCTCCCCCACCCCGAAGTCTTGGGTTGAGCAGGTGGTTGAGCCCGTCGAAACCCTGTCGAAACCGACCTTCCACCCGCGCGCCATCCTTCCGTTATCTGCTTTGGAAACCTGAACTCGCCATCAGGCAGAAAAGAAACCGACCCCATACCCTCTCCCCTCGGGAGCCCCACGGGGGTGCTTCGCGAAGAGCCAAGCGGACATGCCGATGACTCAAGCCAATCAGGCGCCGCACTGCGAAGTCCCCGTAGGGGGAGCCTGTCGAAGTGGTGAGGTCTTCCCCCGCCGCACGCCTGCACTGAGCTTGTCGTAGTGGACACCCTCCCCCGCCCCGAAGCGTTACTCTTTTCGGCTAAATCGAACTTGGCCAGGTTGTACGACTACAAACGAATTTTCCAGTTCGCTCCCGTACTTTTTAACCAAGGCCAACAGGGACTGCCCAAGCGTGGAACGAAGATTGTTTGGGAAACGAATCAGGATCACCCCCGCAGAAACAGAATGGCTGGCAAACACCAGCCATCCAAAGTCTTTGTCTTCGGTTAGCAGAACACGATTTTCGCGGTGCGCTTGCTCAATCAATTCACTGTCCACAGACCGTTGCATGTACTCGCTGACAGCAAGAACGTCATATCCTTGGCCGCGCAAAGCACGGACAACGGCAAAGTCACAACTTTCATCCGCGAGAAACCGCAGATCGCTCACGCGGCTACCTGTAAGATGATGGTCTCGTGAGAGAGGGCGCTGGCGGCATAGGCTAAAGCCGCTTGAATGTCAACTTTCGTCAGGCGTGGATACGCGTCCAGCAAGTCCGCTTCGGTAGCGCCTTCGCTTAATTTGCGGAGTAGCAATTCGACAGGAATGCGCGTCCCTTTGATGACAGGTTTTCCAAGCATCACCGCAGGGTTGACTTCAATCCGTTCCAGAAGTTTTTCAGGCATGGTTTACTCCTATCTCTAAACAAGGTAATTATACCAAGAAGGACACCCTCCCCCACCCCGAAGCGACCTTCACCCGCGCGCCGTCCATCCGTTATCCACTTTGTAAACCGAACTCGCCATCAGGTAGAAAAGAAATCAACCCCATACCCTCTCCCCTCGGGAGCCCCACAGGGGTGCTTCGCGAAGGGCAAAGCGGACATGCCGATGACTCAAGCCAGTCAGGGTGAGGTCCTTCCCCGCCGCACGGACAGCCTCCCCCACCCCGAAGTGACCTGCATCCGCGCGCCGTTCGCTTATTCGTGGTTTTCCATTCGTGGACGGCTTTTTCTCCTCCCTCACCCCAAAGCGACCTCCATCCGTTCATCCGCGAGCCCGCCTGCCCCGCTGTTCTTTGACGGAGTGACAGAGTCCGTTGACCACCACCCCGTCGCACGGACACCCTCCCCACCCCGAAGTGACCTCCATCCGCGCGCCGCTCGTTTACTCGTGGTTTTCATTCGCGGACGGCTTTTCACCTCCCTCACCCCGAAGCGGCCTTCCCCGCTGAGTAACCATCCACGAATTTTTCACGAATGCTCGAATTGCGCGCCGTCCGTTCGTTTATTCGTGGTTTTTCACATCGTACCCGCAGGGTATTCGTGGACGGCTTTTCACCCTCCCCCGCCCCGAAGTCTTGGATTGAGCAGGTGGTTGAGCCCGTCGAAACCCTGTCCAAACCGACCTCCATCCGTTACATTCCACGCATCCGTTGTTCCCACCCCCCCGCCGTCGCACGGACACCCTCCCCACCCCGAAGTGACCTCCATAAATATTTCCCGACAAACAAAATTGAGATATACTTCGCCTATGAAATTCGCTTGGGATCCGCAAAAAGCCTCAAGTAACCTTCGTAAACACGGCGTAAGTTTTGATGAGGCGGTGACCGTTTTCAAAGACCCACTTGCTTACATCTTTGACGACATGGAGCATTCCCAGGATGAACACCGCGAAATCATCATCGGCATGTCAGCTTTACGGAGAATGCTCCTGGTATGTTTTGTGGAGAGACAGGAAGATGTTGTCCGCTTGATCAGCGCGAGACGCGCCACCCGAATAGAGATAAACGACTATGAAGAAAACGCCCGAAACCAAAACCCCTAAAGTTCAAGAGATGGCGGCTGAATATCGCTTTGACTACAAAAAAGCGAAGCCGAATCGTTTTGCGTCACGGATGAAACATGAACCATTGATCGTTATGGTCGACCCCGACGTTGCCAAAGTATTCACCACTTCCGAAGAAGTCAACAAAGCCCTGCGCGCATTGATTTCCGCCATGCCTGAGAAGAAAACAAAAGTCGCGGCAAAGTAATTGTCGCCAGCAGGGACTTCCAAAGGGGAATGCACACCCCCGCCGCACGCCTGCACTGAGCCTGTCGAAGTGGACACCCTCCTCCTCCCCGAAGTCTTGGGTTGAGCTGGTGGTTGAGCCCGTCGAAACCCTGTCGAAGTGGACACCCTCCCCCACCCGAAGCGACCCCTACACGGAAACCATCCGCGAATTTGTGACGCAAAGCAAACTATTGCCCATCACGCCTGGAATAAAAAGGTATAATCAAGGTAAGAGAGAATATAAGGAGAAGATATGCTGACAGTCGAAGCGGTGATTGACGAGACAGGGCGAGTCAAAATTCTTCAACCTGTTCCCCTTCAGGGAACGCGGCGGGCATTGCTCATTGTGCTCGATGAACCTGCACCAACCATCGCCGAAACCGCTTTGTTGAGCGAAGCGGCGCTCGCAGAAGACTGGCTGAGACCAGAGGAGGATGAAGCATGGTCATACCTAAAGCGGGCGACGTTGTAGTGCTGCCTTTCCCATTTTCCGATTTATCAGAGAGCAAAGTTCGTCCCGCCGTTGTGTTGGCGCGCGCCAATAAAAGCGACTGGATTCTTTGTCAAATTACCAGCAATCCGTATGGGGACACCCAAGCCATTGTGATTGCCAAAACCGATTTTCAATCAGGGATGTTACGTTTACAAAGTTACGCCCGCCCGTCCAAACTCTTTACTGCCAATGAAGGATTGATTGTTTCCATTGAGGGGACTCTCAAATCAGAAAAGTTGATCGAGATTCGAGAGGCAATCATCAAAATACTAAACCAATCAAGTGAGGGGTGAACTGCCACTGCTCTTCGTTTATTCGTGATTTTTCACATCGTAACCACAGGGTATTCGTGGACGGCTTTTCCACCTCCCCCACCCCAAAGTGACTTCAGCCAAAATCAATCGGAGGCGGATCGCGAAGCACGCTGATTTACGCGGAAAACACAGAGAAAAAAACTCCGTGCTTGTCCGCGTTGATCCGCGTTTTCCGCGTCCCGTTTTGGTTTTGTTTACCCCGCCCCGAAGTGACCTTCCACCCGCACACCGTCCATCCGTTATCCACTTTGGAAACTGAACATGCCATTAGGCAGAAAAGAAATCAAATCCATACCCTCTCCCCGTGGGAGAGGGCCAAGCGGACATGCCGATTACTCAAGCCAATCAGGGTGAGGTCTTCCCCGCCGCACGGACA
>JBBIKC010000002.1:0-19800 GCA_037445635.1 Chloroflexota bacterium | reverse complement strand
CCTCCCCCACCCCGAAGCGACTTCCACAAAATAAAATGCCCAGAGTTTTTCATCTGGGCAAGTTCATACACCGTAAAGTAAGTAATCGTAGGTTTTTAACGAGCTAAAACTTCAAGAAACTTCGTTTACGGTGTAGTTCATTACTTGTTTCAGTTTTATTCAGTTCTGGACTTTGTTACATAGGTTGCTTTTCTCTGTAACAAGGTGGGTTGAACAACAAGTTCAATTGGATCAGGGACTTTTTCTTTCGGCTTGTGACCATTGCCATTACCGTTTGCCCGTATCAACTTCTTTTCTGTTGAAGTTAATTGGGGCGGGAACAATTGCGCGGCGTCAATATCTCGAATACTCTGTAGTTTTCCGAGATAGTATGAGACATAGTAGCCGTTGTATAAAGAAGGTTCAACTCTTGCGAGTTTGTCTTCCGCAATTTTCTTGTACATCGGGTCAAGTTCAAGTCCAATGTAATGTCTGCCCAATGCTTTCGCGGCGATGGCTGTGGTGCCAGTACCCAAAAACGGATCCAGAACAATATCGCCAGGATCTGTACTCATCAAAACAATGCGCTCCAATAGGTGGATTGGAAGTTGGCAGGGATGTTCGTCGCGCCTTACATTGTGTCTGATACGATGAATGTCCGTCCAAACATCACTGACCAATGCGCCGAAGGGGTGCATTTGATCCTTCTTGCCGCCATAGTCTTTCAAATAACTATCGCAAACACGGCACTTCCTGTGCGGGGCGCGAATCTCGTAGAATTTGAAATCCTTTGGCTGCTTTGTGTAAAACAACACACCGTAATGGGCTGGCAAAAGAGTCTTGCCCAATGGATTACTCATCGCGTCCCATGCTATCCAGTGACGAAAATATGCGGTTTCATTCAAAATAGCCGCGTAATAAGTCAACCACTTCGGAATGTTGTGGACGAAAATCGAGCCAGTGGGCTTTGTGACTCTCACCAATTCATCAAGCCATAATTTGCACCACGCAAGATATTCTTCATCGGCGCGTTGGTCTTTGTACGAAGTGTATTTTTTTTCAAGGTTAAATGGGGGATCGGCAAAGCACATATCCACACTATCCGATTCGATGTTGGATAGGCTTTCGAGACAATCGCCCAATGTAACTTTGTTTAGATACTTTTTTATCATGGCGATACCTGTAACTCACAATCTATTTCTTGAAAAATTTCTTTGGGACATGATTCAAAACGATTGGCTCAAGTTGGTCGAGCGTTTGCATGTTAAGACAGTAGTGACAGCCTTCATGTATCTTACGAAGGTCGGAACGACGAGCAAGCCAGCCTGCCCCATCTGCAACATTGACGAAAACCCTTTGGTTGTTTGGGTAACGCACGTTCTCGCCTACTATTTTTTGAAACATGGCTTGTTGTTCATTGGCTCTGGTTGTCTGATTGCTTGAAGTGGTTTCCATGTACGAGACCATCACCATTACATAAGGCTCTTCAAGAGACGGAATAGCATGGTCAATCTCTTTGCCAACCAGTTTTACTTGTCCATGTGCATTTGGAACGCCATACTTTTGTTGTACTTTGTCCAGAATACCACGAACTTGGCGTTCGACAAATGCGCCTTTTTGGTCAGTGTATTCGCCCGCCAGTTTCTTTCGGACGATATTCCCAATCACATTCTGGTCACGAATGATTTCAGACCAATTGGCTGGAAGTGAAAGTTGGTCAAGATAAAAGTCTGCAACTTGTTCTGCCAAAAGTTTGCTATCTCTGCCTTCCAAAAATAAGCGAGCGATTTGTTCAGCAAAAGCATCGTCTCTCTTGATTTTGGCATAAATTCTTGGCGCGCTCCATTCGGGTCCAAAATCTTGCGCCGCGAATCTTTGCGCCGTGATAATTCTCAAGAACTTTTCTTGGGAGAGATTTGTCAGGGCAAGTAAAACTCCCAGGAAGTTTTCATCTTTTTGCAAGAACTGTTTCAGGTTTTGGGCAGGGTCTATACTGGACTCGAAATTCAAAAGTTCTGTCACAATGCCGCGCACGCGTTCGCGCATCAATTGTTCAAGTTCGGGAATCTTCAGCAAAGGCGTACAAGTACGGATGAAATCTTCAAAAGATGGTTTTGTGATAGCCATTGCCATATAACAGTGTCTCCTATCCAGATTATACCAACCTTACATGTTTTTGGTACATCTGTTCGACAAAGTATTTTCTTTTTCAACCCTCCATCGCACTAGAACCATGGAACTCAGGCACGTATGAAAACGATTCGACCAAAATTCTCTCTATCTCTGTTTGTGTAATAATCCCCGTCCATTCTCTGTAAATTGTCGCTAATGTGTAAATGTGCTGTGCCAAGATGGATGTTTAGCGTCTTAACCGAATCCGCTTTAGGATGATTGATGTAGTTGTAGGTCAATTCATATTCGCTAACTTTTTCAGTTTTCAGCAAAGCCGCCTGAACACTGTGAGAACGCGACGTATCCGTTTCCATCGAAATTGAAATTCTAAACGCTGTTTGCCGAATAATCACTATTGCCGAAACACAGTCTGAAAAACCATCGTGGGAAGTTCTAATTTCAGCATCCCAAGTGCCAGAGATGTTTGGCGTTTTGATCCAGTCAGTTTTTTGAATCCACTTGGTCTTCCAAAGATATTTATCGTAGAGCAGATAGATCAAACCATAGAAACCGAGAATCGAAGGCGACTCAAACCACCAGGGCAATTGGATACTGAAATAATCAAGCGCGGCGCTGAATGAATAGGCAAGCGCAACCGCCAGCAATACAGCGATTATGAGAAGGTTGTTTCTTGTGCTGTCGTCCGTTTGATATTGGTGCATGAGTTATGAATTCCACAGAGCGATTAACTCAGAAACCAACAATTTTGCATCTGCAACATTCCATTGGGTTGAATCATTGCCGAACAATGAAATAAGCCCATTTTGGCACTTAAACCTTGATGAGTTTGTGCTCAATTCTGAGTTGAGCCAATTTACCACATCGCAATAAGTATCCTGACGAGAAGTGGAGAACTTGCTGTTTTGCACATTGTAGAGCAAACATTCAACGTAGTAGGAAGGGAATCTATTAATAAGCAAGGGCTTGTTCTCACAAATATGCTTTCGTGCATTCTTAAACATGCGTACCGTTGGTTTATATTGCTGTGATGTGTTTCCGTTTTTTGTTGCTCCATTGTCAATATGTTGCTTGGGAAAATTGATTATTTGTTGTCCAGTTTTGGTATTCCACAGAGTCATTCCCTCTGCTACGAAACTTCCTCCGCTGTAATGTCTATACTTTGCCGCTACAACAACGTCAGCAAGCAATCGTCCGCTACCTGGCAAAACCTTGATTGATTTACTTCCCGAAGTACTTATAAATTGCGATCCGTAGTATTTTGTTAATGCGCTAATGACACCTTGCCTAAAAATTTGCCAGTTGTAGTTTGATTGCACTGTAACGTTTGTATAAACCGTGCTTGTCAATTCAACAACAAGATCAACGTCACTGCTAGCGAAAATATTTGTCGAGTTTCTGTACGAACCTTGCAGGTAATCATCGTAAGTAATGGCTGAACTAAAACTGTATTGTTTCAAGGCATTCCTGATTGAAGCGTGTGTATTCTGCGCGGTAGTCGTAGCGCCCTGATTCGCCCATGTTTCAAGTTGGTTTTCAGAAATAGTCATTTCCTTATCCTTTTCAAATCCCGATTTTTCGGTGACGATGTTTCCGCTTCACCACTTAGACGCATACGACTTTTTAGCATACCGCATAATAAAACTATTCAAACCTCTACCCGCAATAGCAAGTGATTTCATTCTTTCAACATTATCACGCCCAGCACTTTGGTAATTGTAGAGATAAATTGAACCATCACCGAACTGGACTGTTATCGAATCACTTCCAATCTCGTAGGCTCTGACGTTGGAGTTGCCGCCTAAATTCTTGTAGGGAATCATATCTTGCTCCTTTCCTAATGCTCTTTATCCTGCGGGGGATTGGGGTCATGTCCGTGCGAGTCATGGCTTTGTATTTTGCCATCCCTGCCCTGAGTAATCACGTTTACTTTGCTGTTTTCTCCAACCTGCCGACCAATTTTCTCTGCTTCGGCTTTCGTGGGGGTTATCGCAATACTGCGTTGCGCCTTTTCCCGCTTTACAGCCCAACCGCCGCCTTTGTTCGGTACGATCCAGATGTTGCCTTTCTTAGCCATTCTTGCCTTTCCTTTCTTGATAGAACCTTTCTTAGAACAAATGTCGCCGCCAGATATATGGGCTTATTAAACTGATACGCCCACATATAGGACTTTCTGTCGTGGTTATAGCACGCATGTTCGGAATTTGCAAGGGTTGAGAAGGGACGTTTGGCTTAAAAAATCTCCACTTGTAATCAATAAAAAAAGACCTCCGCCACCCTCGGAGGTCTTCCACACCACGCACTACTCTCTAATCATTTAATCTCCAATCTCTTTCCCCTCACTCCCCCGTCGGCACCCAGATATTCTTCACCTGCGTCGCCTCGTGCAGGAACTCGTGACCTTCGCCCTGCTCGCGATCCATCCAATCGCGCGGCAGGCCGTAGCCGACCCACGTCCGCTTCATGTTGGCGGCGGACTCGTACTCCACCCAGTAACTGCCTTCCGCCGAGCCGAAGTACCAGACCGCGTCCACATCTTCGTGCTGGACGAGAGTCTTGGTCAGGTGGTCGCGGTCGCCCGTGACGATGTTGACCACGCCGCCAGGCACGTCGGACGTATCCAACACCTGATAAAAATCGGTCGCGCTCAACGGGAAGCGCTGGCTGGGGATCATCACCACCGTGTTGCCGCGCGCAATCGCAGGCGCCATCAGCGAGACGAATCCCAACAGCGGATACTCGTCGGGGCAGGCGATTCCGATCACGCCCACAGGCTCGTTCACCGCCACCGTGATTCCGCGCAGGGTGGTCTCCTGGATGACCCCGCCGTATTTATCCGCCCACGCCGCGTACGTGAACAGACGCTCCACCGCCGCGTCCACTTCGGCTTGCGCCGATTTCTGCGTGCGCCCCGTCATCTCGACAATGCGCTTGACGAACTCGGCGTTGCGCGCGTCCAAATTCTCGGCGATGAAATACAAAATCTGCGAACGGTTGTATCCGTGCCGCATCGCCCAGCCCTGCTTGGCTTCGATCACCGCGTGCGCGGCCTCCACCGCGTTTCGAATATCTTTGCGGTTGCCGTCGCCGACCTGCCCGACGATCTTTCCCTTCGCGCCGATGACCGCCAGCGTGTACGCGCCGTCGGGACGAACCTGCTTGCCGCCGATGTACATCTTCGGGGTGCGGTCGACGGGGGGAAGCGAATGCCCGTTTGCCCGACCCGCCTCGGGTCGCGCGGGACGCGAGGGGGTGTGCTCGCCCCAGGCTTTTTTCTCCGCTGGAACGTTCGCCGCGTCCAGCCCGAGCGATGTCAAATCGGGACGCGGCCTCTCCATCCATTTCGGTCGGACGTACTCGAACAGTCCCTCGCGTCCGCCCTCGCGCCCGAAGCCCGATTCGCGATAGCCGCCGAAGCCTGCCGCCGCGTCGAACACGTTGTGACAGTTGACCCACAGCGCGCCCGCCTTGATTTTGCTGGCAACGTCGAGCGCGAGATTGACGTTGTCGCTCCACACGCTGCCGCCGAGACCGTAGCGCGTGTTGTTCGCCAGCGCGATGGCTTCTTCGGGAGTGCGGAAGGTGAGCGAAACCAGCACGGGACCAAAGATCTCCTCCTGCACCGTCGACGCGGCAGGATCGAGGTCCGTGATGAGCGTGGGCTTGTAGAAGAGTCCCTTCGCGGGCAGCGGGATGTCGGGCTGGAACACTTTCCCGCCTTCCTTCTCGCCCATCTTCACCCAATAATCCACCGTGTCCCATTGGCTCTTGTCCACGATGGCGCCCATGTCAATGGACTTGTCGAGCGAGTCGCCGACGCGCAGATGACCCATGCGCGTTTTGAGTTTTTGGATGAAGCGCGGCGCGACATTTTCCTGGACGATGAGGCGGGAACCCGCGCAGCAGACCTGACCCTGATTGAACCAGATCGCATCGACCACGCCCTCAACGGCCGCGTCCAAATCGGCATCTTCGAACACCACAACGGGACTCTTGCCCCCCAACTCCAGCGAAATCTTTTTCCCCGACCCCGCGGTGAGACGACGCAGCGTGCGCCCGATCTCGGTCGAGCCTGTGAAGGCGATCTTGTCCACGTCGGGGTGCGTGACGATCATCTCGCCCGCCTTGCCGCTGCCCGTGATGATGTTGACCACGCCTGGCGGAAGTCCCGCCTCAGCCACGACCTCCGCGAACAACAGCGCGCTCAGCCGCGTGTACGAGGCGGGTTTCAGCACAACCGTGTTGCCCATCGCGATGGCGGGCGCGATCTTCCACGCCAGCATCATCAACGGGAAGTTCCACGGGATGATCTGCCCGATCACACCGACGGGTTGGTAGTCGCGCAATTCGGTTTCCATGAGTTGCGCCCAGCCCGCGTAATAGTAAAAGTGACGCGCCAACAGCGGCACGTCCACATCGCGCGACTCGCGGATCGGCTTGCCGTTGTCCATTGACTCAAGCACCGCAAGGAGACGATGGTGCTTCTGGATGTTGCGCGCAATGGCGTACATGTAACGGGCGCGGACAACGCCTGGAGTCGCGCTCCACGTTTCGAACGCTGTCCGCGCCGCGGCGATGGCGGCATCCACATCCTTCTTCTCCGCTTGCGCCGTCTCTGCCAGCAACTCGCCCGTGGACGGGTTATAGGATGGGTAATACTTCGCGCCCTTCGGCGTCACCCATTCGTTGTTGATGAAAAAGCCAAACTTCCGTCCGTGCTCGTCCAGCCAGGCTTGCGCGGCGGCAGGAGACTCAGGGGCGGGTCCGTATTCCATGGTTTTGAAGAGATCGAGGAGGGTTGACATAAGAACTCCGTTTCAGATTAGAACCACAGATGAACACAGATAAACGCGGATGGTTGATAAACAAAAGAATTCATAATCTGTATTCATCCGTGTTTATCCGTGGTTAAGTCTCTGGACTTTCCAAGAGTCATGTGGAACGATTCGTTTGATTTCGAGTTTCGGACGATAAAAATTAACGAGAAGGCAGACAGGTAAACCTGTAGCGCGCAAATAATTCAAGCATTGCGCGGTGTGAATTTCGTCGAAGGCTTTAACAGTTTTCAACTCCACCAAAACCAGTTCCTCCACCAGTAAATCTGCGAAGTAATCCCCTACAACGACGCCTTCATATCGAACCTGAATAGGGAATTGTTGCTGCACGCGCAACCCTGCTTGCGCAATAGCAATGGCGCTTGCATTCTCATAAACTTTTTCGAGAAAACCACAGCCGAGCGTATTACTCACCTGATAAAGGCATCCAATAACCTTTTCGGTGATTTCATTCACCGCCATCAAGTTCATCCTCCAATCTGTGTCCATCTGTGTTTATCTGTGGTTGATTTTTATCCCATCGGCATGTGATGTTTCGCCGCGTAGTGACCCGTGATGAAGTGATACAACTGCCGCTCCAGGTCGGTCAGCAAACTGGACGCGCCGAAGCGGAACAGATTCGGCATCAGCCACTCGTCGCCGAGTTCTTCCTTCATCAGGAACTGCCAGTTCATCGCCTGCTTTGCGGAACTGATTCCGCCTGCGGGCTTGAAGCCGACCTTATAGCCGAAGCGTTCCATGTAATCGCGGATGGCGCGCACCATGACGAGGCTCACCTCCAGCGTGGCGTTGACCGATTCCTTGCCCGTCGAGGTCTTGATGAAATCCGAGCCTGCCATCATCGCGACGAGACTGGCTTGATAGACCTGCTTGAGCGTGCCGAGATCGCCCGTTGCCAAAATGGTCTTCATGTGCGCGTTGCCACAGGCTTCGCGGAATTGTTTGAGTTCATCGTAGAGGGAACGCCAGTCGCCCGTCAGCACATGGTTGCGGGCGATGACCACGTCTATTTCTTTTGCGCCCGCTTCGACGGCTTGCTCGATTTCTTGAATCCGCTGCGGGAGCGGGGTTTGACCAGCGGGGAATCCAGTCGCGACGGAGGCGACTGGAATGTCCGTGCCATGAAGTGCTTCGACTGCATCACGAACTCGATTTGGATACACGCAAACCGCGCCGACATGAATCTGCGCCCCGTCCAGGCCGAGGCGCTCCAGCATATCGGGGCGAAGCGGCTGTTTGGCTTTTAGACACAGACGATGCACGCGCCCGGACGTGTCGTCACCGCCGAGGGTGGTCAGGTCAATGCAGGTGATGGCGCGCAGAAGCCAGGCGGCCTGCCATTCTTTTTTCACGGTGCGGCGGGCGGGCAATTGCGCCACGCGCCGTTCCACCGCGCTCTTGTTCACATGCGCGCCCATCACCCAGTCCAGATCGAGGGGCGTGCCGGGGTTGCGATTATTTTGGGTCATGGAAACTCCAATTTCATCTTTCAAGCACGATTATACAGCGATTGAGCGCGGGCGAAGGGCATTTGCCAGAACCCTTTTCGCAGGAGGCGGGTTACACTATCAGCGTCCAATTTATTGGTGAAAGGAGATTCCTCATGACATACGTACTTGTCCGATTTAGCGTTGAAGACCTGGCAAAATGGAAGCCTGTTTTCGAGGAAGCCGCCGCGCTCCGCAGGAATTTCGGTTCCATGGGCGTCCGCGCATTCAGCAGGGCAGAAAATCCCAATGAGGTTGTGATTCTCGGAGAATATGCTGACAAAGAGAAAGCGATGCAGATGTTCCAATCCCAGGAATTCCGCGAAGCGACACAACGCGCGGGCGTGAAAGGGCTGCCCGAGGTAACCTTCCTTGACGAGGTGGTCAACCTGTCTGCATGACAGGCCAAATCAACGCGACCCGAAAAGGAATTCCGTGCCTGCTGTGGAATTCCTTTTTGTTACCAGCGTTTGCAAGGCAGTATAAGGAGCCGCACAGCGGTATAATCCTACAAATCTTATCCATAATCAACGTTCCGCCAGGAGACCGATATGCCCAATATTGAGACCATCGTCCGCCAGATCAACCGTGAATTCGTCCCGCAGTTCGAAGAGAAACTGCGCACCTATCTTGCCTCGCAGGATCGAGACTGGTTGATCGAGCAGATCGTCCGCCTCACACTGGACGCGCACAGCCTCGAGGAAATGGACCGCAAGCACTTCAAGGAGGAGGAGAATCGCAGGCGCATGGAACGCGCCCAGCGCGTGACGACCCTGCATCTCGATCAAACCAAACTCGATGAATTTGTAAAACACTATAAAGGCTACAGCAGAGACAGGTTGATTCAGGAAAAATTCCTTTCCCCCAGCACGCCGTCCAAAGGAACAGACCTAATCACCGATTCGTTCCGTTCTACAACTGGCAACGATTTACTCCAACTTGCAAAAGACATGCTCTACGGCTTGCTTTTCGGCGACGAAAGCACGAACACTCACTTTCATCGCGTTCAGCGCGAATTGCTCACCCTGACCGTGCCGCGCATGAAATCTGACGCGCTGGATTTCATGAAAGCCACCACTGAACTAAGCGCCATGGGCACCTGGCAGGACCCGAAAGGCGCGGCCAACGACATGCGCGCCGATAACGTCGTGCTGGAGGTCGAGTACGGTGAGATCGAAGGCGAGCACATCGGCGACGGAGTGATCACTGCACTGAGCCTGATCAACAATCTGGAGATCAACGAAGAGATTCTCTATGGACGCATGGAGAACATCGAGCAGAGCACGCTGGTCACTTGAATTAATCTGACGCCGACGATCTACACATGCCGAAGAAGACCAATCGAAAGACCTCCGCACGGCAAAAAACAAAATCGTCCAAAACGGACTGGCCGCGTGTTGCGCGCCTATTCCTGACCTCGCGCCTGATGGACGAACTCGAGGAGCAGGAACTCGCACCGCAGGGAAAGGTCGCTTACCAATTCTCCGCGAAGGGACACGAACTCGCGCAGATCCTGCTCGGCCTGTGCCTCACGCATCCGCACGACGCCGCGGCGGTGTACTATCGCTCACGTCCGCTTATGCTCACCGCGGGGTTGACTCCGCAGGAGGCCTTCGCGGCAGACTTCGCCAAAACAGGCTCCCCCTCCGAAGGACGCGACGTGGGCGTCGTGTTTTCGATGAGACCACGCGCTGAGCGGAGTGCCTCAGGCGCGCAGACGAAGCGCCATTCCTCGCCAGTCGGGGGATTAGGTTTAACCGTCCTCCCCTCCTCCGGCGACGTGGGCGCGCAATACACGCCCGCCGCGGGCTGGGCGCAAGCCATCGAATATCACGCCAAGGCGCTCGAACAAAAAGAATGGCACGGCGCCGTCGCGGTCGCGTGCGGCGGCGAGGGTTCCACTGCCTCCAACGGATTTTGGGCCGCGCTCAACACCGTCACCACGCGCAGCCTGCCCTGCCTCTTTTTCATCGAAGACAACTCCTTCGCCATCTCCGTCCGTTCGCATTTGCAAACGCCCGGGGCGCATCTTTCCGACAACCTGAGGTCGTTCAAGAATCTCAAAATCATCGAAGCCGATGGCACCGACCCGAAAGACGCCGCGGCCAAGATCGCGCAGGCCGTTGATTACGTCCGCGCGGGCAGACCGTGTTTGCTTCACGTCAAAGTTGTGCGCATCATGGGGCACACGTTCATTGACGATCAGTCGTACAAGACGAAAGAGGAAAGAAGGAAAGAGGAAAAACTCGATCCATTGATTCGTTTGGAGAAATTCCTGCCCGACCTGGATTGGAAAACGCTGGAAGCAGACACCGCTAAAGAAGTTCGCGCCGCCGCTGAATCAGCGCTTCGAAACACGGACCCCGAGCCTGCCGCCGTCACCGGGCATTTGTTCGCGTCCCGCGCTTCGGGTCTCGATTCGCCGCCTTCGGCGGCTACCCAACCCGCGACCGATGGCCCGCGCATCAACCTGATCGAAGCCGTGCGGCGGACGCTCGAATCCGAGATGCAGATCAATCCGCGCATCCTCGTCTTCGGCGAAGACGTGGGCGTGAAGGGCGGCGTCCACGGCGCGACCGCGCACATGCAACAGAAATTTGGCGAGGCGCGCGTGTTCGATACGTCGCTTTCCGAGGAGGGCATCATGGGCAGCGCGGCGGGCCTGGCGCTCGCGGGTCTCTTCCCCGTACCAGAAATCCAGTTCAGAAAATATGCCGATCCTGCCACAGAGCAAATCAACGATATCGGCACGATTCGCTGGCGCACGGCAGGGAAATTCTGCGCGCCGATGGTGGTGCGAATCCCCGTCGGTTTTGGGAAGAAGACGGGCGACCCCTGGCACTCGGTGACGGGCGAGGCAATTTATGCCCACACACTTGGCTGGCGGCTGGCCTTCCCCTCCAACGCGGCCGACGCGGCGGGACTGCTCCGCACCGCCCTGCGCGGCGAAGACCCGACCATTTTCTTCGAGCACCGCGCCCTGCTGGATACGGCTCACGCCCGCGCACCGTGGCCCGGGGACGAGTACACGCTTCCGTTCGGCCGCGCCAGCCTCAAGTCCGAGGGCGACGCGCTGACCGTCGTCACCTGGGGCGCGATGGCCTACCCCGTCCTCGAAGCCGCGCAGGAACTGGCGGGCGTCGAAGTCCTGGATTTACGGACGATTGTCCCATGGGACAAAGAGGCAGTGTTGGAATCGGTGAAGAAAACGGGCAAATGCCTGATTGTGCACGAAGATACGCTGACGGGCGGATTCGCGGGCGAGATCATGGCGGCGATTTCGTCCGAAATTTTCGAATACCTGGATGCGCCCCTGCAGCGACTCGCCGCGCCCGATGTGCCGATTCCATACAATATCGGCCTGATGAATGCCGTCGTCCCCGGTGTGGATTTGATTCGGGAGAGAATGCGCTGGCTCATCGCCTATTAAACCTGGATTCGGAGACCCGCCATCCAAACGGCAGGCAGGCCATCTATTCCAAGATTATGATTTCCTGAAATTTGATACAATATGGGAAGAAAGGAATGATCAAACATGGAAAAGAAGCAAATCAAAAAGGCGCCCCGGCGACCGGCACAAACATCCCGCCCGGCCAAGCCTTCGCAGGGATTGGACCTGGCCTCGTTGTTCAACATGGCCACGCAGGCGCTGGCGGCGAATAAGGGCGCGTTGAATCAGGCCGACGCGTATAACCAGAATCATGGCGATAACATGGTTCAGATCTTCGACATGATTACGAAAGCGCTGTCCAGCAAGGCGGGCGCGCCGCCATCTCAGCAGCTGGCGCATGCAAGCCAATACCTCGCCGTGCATGGGACAAGCGGTTCGGCCAAGGTCTATTCGCAGGGGCTGGCGCAGGCCGCCCGGCAGTTCGAGGGACAGAGTGTCACGCCCAACAATGCCATGATGCTGGTGCAGTCCCTGCTCGGCGGAGGCATGCCGCCGGCGCAAAGCAATCAAGGCGGCGCGCTGGATGCCATCATGGATTTGACCAAAGGAGAGAAACTCGACGCGAACGATGTCGGGGCTTTGCTCAATGCAGGCATGGCTTTTCTGGGCGCCAAACAGCAGGGACAAGACAACGTGCAGGCCGCCATCTCCGCCCTCATCTCCGGCGGGCCGATGGGACAATCGCCGCACCGCGCTCAGTCCGGTGAGCTGGTGGCGAACGCGCTCATGCAGGCCATTTCGGCGATGGGAAGAAAGTAGCCGTCAAAACCGCAAGTCTTATCGGTAAACAGGTGAAGAAAATGAACCGCTATCTTATTGAGTCGCCTCATCCACTCGAGAAGTGCGAACAGGTCCTGCACGACCTGCACGCGGCGGGCTACCTGCATCATTTCGAGTGGGGCTGCAAGGACGACGACCACACGGGCTGGGCCATCGTGGAGGCAGAAAATGTCGAGCACGCGCGCCAGATGGTCCCCTGGTATCTGCGCGACCGGGCGCGCGTCGTCCGCTTAGTCAAATTCGACCTGGCAAGCGACGATCACCCGGGCATGAAGTCCTGAAAAGCAAACCTCCCGAAGCGGCGAACTTCGGGAGGTTTTGAAACAGGCGCGGCTTCCAGCGCAATCAAAAGATTCCACCGCGAAGAGGCGAAGACCACGAAGTCTTTTCGAACCTTCGCGAAGACCGATTCCCTTCGCGTTCTTTGATCCTTCGCGGTTCCAGATGTTACGCAGGCTGGAGCGCCTTTTGCACGGCGTCTTCCAGCATCTTCGTGGTCAGCGACTTGGGCCGCTCGATGGGCTGGCCCAGGGCGCGCGCCCACACGTAGTTGGCCGTCACGCCGAGGGCGCGGCCGACGCCGAACAGCACCGTGTAGAAATCGAACTCGCGCACGCCGTAGTAGTACTGGAGCGTGCCGCTGATGGCGTCCACATTAGGGGCGGGATTCTTGGCTTTGCCCTGCTCCTTGAGCACGGCCGGCACCACGTCGAAGACCATGTCTGCGAGTCGGACCAGTTCATCCTGCGGGAAGTGTTTCTTGGCAAACTCCATCTGCGCCGTGAAGCGCGGATCGGGCACGCGCAGGACCGCGTGGCCGTATCCCGGAATCACCTTGCCGCTGTTGAGCGTATCCCAGGCGAATTTGTACAAGTCCTCGCGCGAGGGCACACCGCCGAATTTCTTGTGCACGTCCAACAGCCAGCCGAGACATTCCTGGTTGGCGAGGCCGTGCAGGGGACCGGCCAGCCCGCACATGCCGGCCGAGAACGCGTAGTAGATGTCCGCCAGCGAGGAGCCAACCAGGTGCGTGGCGTGCGCGCTGACGTTGCCCGACTCGTGATCCGAGTGCAGGATGAAGTACAGTCGCGCCAGGTCGGCGTAGCCCTTCTGGTCTTTCACGCCGATCATTTTGGCGAAGTTCGCGCCGTAGTCCAGATTGGGATCAAGTTCAGGTTGTTTCCCGTCGCGATATTTCAGGCTGTAGATGAAAGCCGCCACGACCGGCAGTTCGGCGGTCAGGTTGAGCGAATCCTCCAGCGCGGGCATCCAGTACTCATCCTTCTTCATCCCTTCCTGATACCTGCGCGCGAATTCGGACTGGGTCTCCAGCGACTGAATGGCAAGGACGAACAGAGTCATCGGATGCGTGCCCTTCGGCATGGCGCGGAGCATGTCGAAGACGTGCTGGGGGACGTGACAGCGCTTGATCCATTCCGCCTCCACCGCTTCGGCTTGCTCCTTCGTAGGTACTTCGCCCACCATCAAGAGGTAATACAGGCCACCCACGTAGGGCATTTCCGCGCCCTCAGGTCTGGGAAGTGCGGCCAGTACCTCGGGGATGGACATGCCGCGAAAACGGATGCCCTCCGCCGGGTCCACGAAAGAGACGTCGGTCAGCAGGGACTTGATGTCGCGCATCCCGCCCACGATCTGTCCGACCGTGACCTGGTCCACCACGACCTCGGCGTGTTCCTTGGCGAGGGCCTTGATTCGCTCGCGCCAGGCGGGGAGTTGGGCTGAAATCTTATCGTGCAGGATCATGGAAACCTCCAAAAGAATAAGGCACAGCGGGTCAACTCATAATATCATCTGCATATCAGCCCGCTGTGCCCATAATAAGGGTTTATAGTTTCACCAAATTCCGCAGTGCGTCGTGGACCTCTTTGACGGCTGCGGCCGATTTTTCGAGGGCGGCTTTTTCCTCCGCGTCGAGGCTGTACTCGACGATCTTCTCGACCCCTTTGCGTCCAAGCATCACAGGCACGCCGAAGAACATATCCTTCAGGCCGTATTCACCCTGCATGTACGCCGCGCACGGGACGATGAGGTGTTTGTCCTTGAGAATTGCTTCGGCCATTTGCGCCACGGCCGCAGACGGAGCATAGAAGGCCGAACCCGTCTTGAGCAGGTTGACGATCTCGCCGCCGCCCTTACGCGTGCGGTTGACGATGGCTTCGAGTTTGTCGGCGGGGAGATAGTCGCGCAGGGGCACGCCCGCGATGTTGGAATGACGCGTCAGCGGAACCATCTCGTCGCCGTGACCGCCGAGGACGTAACACGCGATATTCTCGACGCTGACGCCCGTTTCGAGCGCGACGAAGGCGCGCATCCGCGCCGAATCGAGGATCCCCGCCTGACCGACCACGCGCTCACGCGGCAGTCCGGTCAGTTTCATGGTCAAATAGGCCATCGTGTCGAGCGGATTGGTCAACACGATATAGATGGCATCGGGCGAATGCTTCAACGTCTCGGTGGCGGCTTTGCCGACGATCTCGGCGTTGGCCGTCAGCAGGTCATCGCGCGACATGCCCGGCTTGCGCGGCAAGCCTGCGGTGATGACGATGATATCCGAGCCTCTGGTAGCCGCGTAATCGTTCGAGCCGACGATCTCGACATCCTTGCCGATGATCGGCATGGCTTCGAACATATCCAGGCCCTTTCCTTGAGGCATACCCTCCACGACATCCACAAGGACGAGGTCCGCCAGTTCGCGCTCGGCCAGCCAGTGGGCGGTGGTCGCCCCGGTCATACCGGCGCCGATTATGGAAATCTTGTTACCCATCAATCCTCCAATACTGCGATTTTGTGTCGATTCTATCCGATTGTTTCGGCAAAATGTAGTTCATTTTGTCATATTTTGAGGGTCACATTTGGAAGGGTGCAAAATCAAAGCGACTTCCCCCGGCTTATTTTGGCGGAAGTCGCTTTGATTCTTGTCAATGTTCCTCGGATTCGAGGAACCGCGTGGCCTGAATAGCCGCGGCCGCGCCCATGCCAGCCGAGGTAATTACCTGGCGAAAGTGCGGATCGGCCGCTTCGCCCGCCGCGTAGACCCCGGGCACGCTGGTCTCCATCTTTTGATTGACCTTGATATAGCCCAGGTCATCCATTTCCAGCTGGCCTTTGAAAATCTGCGTGTTGGGCGTATGGCCGATGAAGATGAACAGGCCGTCTGTTTCGAAGATAGTCTCCTCGCCCGTCTTCATGTTCTTCAGGCGGACCGCCTCGAGTTTATCTGCGCCGATCACCTCGGTGACGACCGTGTTCCAGATGAAATTGATCTTCGGGTGTTCCCTGGCGCGTTTTTGCAGCAATGGGCTGGCGCGCAATTCGCCGCGGCGGTGGACGATGGTCACGGACGAGGCGTAGCGCGTGATGAAGAGTCCCTCCTCGATGGCGCTGTCGCCGCCGCCCACGATCACGACTTTTTTATCCTTGAAGAACCAGCCGTCGCAGGTGGCGCAGTAGGAGACGCCGCGCCCCGTCAACTCGGTCTCGCCCGGAACGTTGAGGTGGTTCGGACTGGCCCCGGTGCTGATGATCAGCGCGTCGGCCAGGTATTCGCCGTTATCCGCCTTGACCTTGTAGGGCCGCCGCGAGAGGTCCACCTCATTGGCGATGTCGAACTCCGTTTCCGCCCCAAAGTGTTCGGCCTGTTTCTGGAACAACTCTCCAAGCTGCGCGCCGCCCACACCCTCGGGGAAGCCGGGATAGTTCTCGATGGTATAGGTCAAAGCGGCCTGACCGCCCAGTTGTAGGCCGGTCAGAACGATAGGTTTCAACTCGGCACGCGCCGCGTAGAGCGCCGCGGCATATCCCGCAGGCCCAGAACCCAGTATCAGGACTTTCGCATGTTTAGCATTTCCATTCGATGACATGTTTTCCACACCAGTTTCATGAGTTTGTTTTCCAGAGTATTGAGACGACACTGCCCGTCGGATTATTACCGTCCGCCCTTTCTGGTCGTCGAAATTGAAAGCAATGTCCTTACGAGATGACCGAGGGTTGGCCGGGATGGCGGGTCATGCTTTCAGGGTCGAACCCGCACACTGCATTTCGCTTTGCTTTGGCTATATATAAGGCCCTGTCCGCCGCACCCAGCAACTCGTTGGGATTCCTGCCGTGGTCGGGAAAGGAGGCTACACCAAGCGAGAGTGTGGTGGAATGGGTCACCTCACCAAAGGTAAATCCAAGCACGGAAAAGGCCGAGCGCAGTTCATGGGCGCGCTGGAGTGCGTCGGCAAAGGAGGCGGACGGCATGACGACCAGCATCTCGTCTCCACCGTAACGGCAGGCCACGTCGCTGATCCGCGTATTTTCCAGGAGCAGCGTGCCGAGCGTTTGCAAGACAGCGTCCCCGGCGCGATGGCCGAAGTGATCGTTGATGTACTTGAACTCATCCACGTCAATCATCACCAGGCTGAGCGGGTGCCTTTCGCGTTCGGCGCGCGAGAGTTCGCGTTCGAGCGTCTCTTCCATGTAGCGCCGATTGAACAGGCGCGTCAGACTGTCGCGGATGGCCTCCTCCCGCAATTGCGCGTGCAGGCGCTGGATCTCCGCGTAATTGATCTCCAAACGGGCGTTTGCGGCGCGTATTTCGGCGTCGTCCCGCCTCCGCTTCGTGATGTCTTCCTTGATCGCGATGAAATGAGTGATAACGCCTTGTTCGTCCAGAACGGGGGATATGTGGGTGAATTCCCAGTAGAGGTCGCCCGTCTTCCTGCGGTTGAGCAATTCGCCCTGCCATTCCCGCCCGGACAGGATGGTCGTCCACAGGTCCTCATAGACCTCGTTTTGCGTCTCACCCGATTTGAGAATGCGCGGGGTGTTCCCGATTGCATCTGCCGCGGTAAAACCCGTCATTTCGGTGAATTGCGGGTTGACATATTCGATCACGCCTTCCGCATCCGTGATCACGATGGAGGCCGGACTGTGCTCCACGGCGAGGAAGAATTTTCTCAACTGCCGTTCCGTAAGTTTCTGCTCTGTGATGTCCCGCCAGGTGACGAGGCGGCCGGTGACCCTTCCCAGCAGGTCGCGCAGCGGCTTGATGCGCACGTCCAAATAGCGGGGCGGATTGCCATTCAGGACAATCTCGTCGTGCGCTTCGAATATGGCTGAATACTTTTTGAGGAATTTTCCCCAGGTCGAATACACCTCCCGCACCGGCTTGCCAATGGGCGAGACTGCGCCGCGGTCGGCATAGGCCATGGCGGCCGGGTTGATGTCCACCACGCGTCCCTGCAGGTCCAGCACCAGGATGCCCTCATCCATCGTTTCGATCAACGTATCGCGCGAGATGGGAATCAGGTCCAGCATACGATAGCCGAACAGCCCCTGCGCGAACAGGACGCCGGTAGCCGTAAACAGGATGGGCGTCACATCCAGGTCTGACACGGGACTCACTTCCAGGAGGGCAGACAGATTTCCGATCAACGGCAGGAGGGCGCCGACAAGAATTATCCCCGCCTGGCTGCGATAGACCCCGATGGCCGTCACGAATTTCCGCAAGATCATGACAAAGCCGATGACGACCAGGCTATACGAGTAGACCACGTTCAACCAAAACCATGGCCCGCCATGCATCAACACGCTGTCCTCCGGCCGGCGCAGCCCCGCAAAGAACAAACCGTGCAGGGGATCCGTCCACAGGAATAAGAGAGTTAAAACGGGCAGGACCAACAAATACCCAACGCCGCGGCGGGGCAACCAGTGCGCGTGGCCCGCGTATTCGAGAACAAAAACAAAGAACACGACCGGTACGAACACGACCCCGAAGTAGGTCGCGTTCAACCAGAAATATTTTGCCGAAGAGGACGTCGCCAGCCAGAATACGGCGTATGTCAGCGTCCAAATTGACATTACCAGCATGAGCGTCGCCAGCGAAGCCGCGCCGGGCGCGGGCCTGCGCCGCCACGCGAAGCCTGCGACGACCAGCGCGACCGCCCCCGAAATGGACAGCCAGATTGCGTACGAGAGATTCATTCCCGCCTCACAACCCCATCTGTGATTCGCAACGCCGCATCCAGGACATCGAATCCGTCGCGCAGTTGATCCTCCGTGATAATCAACGGCGGGATGATCAACGCGGTGTGCCAGTGCGTGTAAAGGAACAAGCCGTGTTCAAGGCAGTATTTACGGAAGGCAATCATCTCCGCGCTGCTTCCATTCCACGGCGCCATCGGCTCTTTTGTCTTTCTGTCTTTGACCAGTTCCAGGATTCCGAACAAGCCGATCGAGCGGACCTCTCCGACCGAGGGATGCGCCTCGCCTAGATCGGTCAACATGCGCTTCAGCACCGGACTCAGGCCTGCGGCGCGCTCGACAAGCCGTTCCTCTTTCATCACCTCGATGTTTGCCACCGCCGCCGCCAGCGAGACCGGGTGCGAGGTGTACGTCAGCCCGGATTCAAAGACGCGCTCATCGAAAGCCGCGGCAACCTCGGGTCGCATGGCGACCGCGCCGAGCGGTGCATAGGCCGAGGTGAGTCCCTTGGCCATCGTCATGATGTCAGGCACCACATCCCAGTGATCCACCGCAAACCATTTGCCCGTGCGCCCGAATCCGCTCATCACCTCGTCGGCGATCATCGCGATGCCGTATTTGTCGCACAGGGCGCGGACGCCCTGCATATAACCCTCGGGCGGGATGATGATTCCGTTCGTGCCGGTGACCGATTCGATCAGGATCGCCGCGATGGTTTCAGGCCCCTCATATTGAATGATCTCTTCGAGGTGGTTGAGATAATCCTGGGCGAATTCGGCTTCGGAAATATCTGGGTTGGTACGGTGGAACGTCGAGCGATACCGATAGGGGTCGAGGAAATGCACCACGCCCGGCATGGTGCCAGGCTCCCACATCTGGCGGCGCGGATCGCCGGTGGCGGCCATCGCGCCCATGGTCGCGCCGTGATAGGAACGGTAGCGGGTCAGGATTTTGAAGCGTCCGGTGTAGCCGCGCGCCAGTTTGATGGCGTTTTCGTTGGCATCCGCCCCGCCGAGCGTGAACAGGATTTTGCTGAGTTTTCCGCCCGGCGTCACATCTGCCACAGCCTTGCTTGCAAGGGCGCGTATCTTCGTCGTCATGCCCGGCGCGGCGTAGGGAAGTTCCGCGGCTTGATCCTGCATGGCCTTGA
>JBBIKC010000001.1:79368-353680 GCA_037445635.1 Chloroflexota bacterium | reverse complement strand
CCCGGGCAGTCCGCAGGGTTCCCTGACCGTAGCGGTGATGTCCAAAAAATCATACGGTACATCGAACAGCGAGAAATAGGTATGGTCGGGGAGCAGGTCGAAGGAAGTTCCGAAGAAGGTATTGAAAATGGTTCGGAATGAATTGACCGGCGAAATGGATGGATAGAGCAGGTCCGTTTTTCCTTCGGGGAAATAGTAAACGTTGAGGATGGATGCGCGTTCCCACAGGCAGCTTTCCGGGGTGTCGCCTTGTTGCATGAGCAGCAAGCCCGGACCGTGGTCGCCCTGGATGATGATGATGGGCGGAGAGGCCGACTTTGTCAGGATGGCGTCTACTGCGGCAAGCACGCGGCGATTGAGATATTCCACCTGGCCGAGATAGCCCGGCTTGTACGTGTCCATGTCTGATATAAAGGATGCGCCATCGCCGGTGACGTAGGGATAATTCGGGCGCAATGGATTTCCGTCTGCGTCCAGCACGAACGGCGGGTGCGGCGCGATGATGTGCGCGAAGACGAACTTGGGACCGGGCAGTTCGGGCGCGGCGGCCAGCTGGTCGAACGCGTCGAGGATAAAGGCGCGGTGCGCGGCGTATCCGGCCACGGGGAAGTAATCCAGCAAGGCCGGTGAGATGGGCAGCTCGGGTTCGTAGAAGGCGTTCAACGCGGTGGTGCTGTAGAACCACATTTCGAACAGGGTGGGGCGGGTGCGGAATGGGGTGAGGAAGATGTCGGCATCGTAAAAGCGCGTAAAGGCGCTGCCGCTGTCCACAACCACGAATTGATAGCCCGACTCTTTCAACAGCCTCCGGGCGCGATTATTGCTTGCCAGCTCGAACAGGGGAATGCGGTTTACAGACTCTGCCCCGGCCAGGTCCGCCGTGAAGTTGATGTACTCCATGTTCAAGGCCGAGGTGATCGAAAGCGAGGTTCGCAGATAATTGGCTTGACTTTGTTCGCCGATGTAGAAGCCCCGTTCCTCAAGCGCGTTCAGGAAGGGCGAGTTGTCGTAGTCGTACAAAGCCTGCAGCGCGTCGCCGCGTCCGTAGCCATCCAGGATTATGTAGTAAATGTCGGGCGTGTTTGAGGTTGCGAGCGTTTGGGGCGTTTCATTCAGGCCAATGTAACTTGACCAGGGATTGGGCGCGTCGTCGGCGGCTTGCCACCAAAACGCGCCGATGTTGAACAGTGGAAAGAGGACGACAAGAAGCGAGACCGTATTCAGATACTCGATCATGAGTTTGCGGCGCGCGGGCGTGAGATATTTGTCCCAGACGGCGCGGCTGGCAATGAAGAGCAGCATGAGTGTGATGATGATCAACATGACGCGGTGCAGTGATTCGCTGACACCCTTGAGCAACGCTCCCTCGATGACGCGATAGCCCAGTTCGGAGGCGGAGTAGAAGAAAACAAGGAACGCGGCTAAGAAAGCGGAACGTTCGCGGTCTTTTAGCAGGCGGCCCAGGAGCCACACGAGCAGCGCGGTGGAAAGCAGGGCAACGGCGATTGGTCGCGCCACTTCCAGCGGCGGGATCTCCGTCAGATTGCGGGCGTAAAGTCCCAGGATTGGGTAGAGCGCGAATAGGAAAGGGTAGTAGATTGGTTTCTTTTTCATGGATGGAGCAAAATTACAGATTGCCGGTCGCGATACGCGGCCGACCAACCCTGGCGTTCGAGTATCGGGACGACAGGCCAGGCGGGTTCGAGCAAGACAAAATTGATATCCCACTTTTCCAGAACCGTGAACACATCCGGCCCGGCGTTGACCACACCCTGCCACTGAGAGATCATCTCATCGCCATACATGTCGGCGCGGCCGTCAATGAATACGGGATATTCGGGCAATGACCAGGCGAGATACCCGCCCCAGTTATAGGAGTTGAATATGCGGCCTTCGGGGCGGTTTTCGCGAATCCATGTCACGGCTCCGGCGGGTACGTTTGCCTCGATGCGCTCGGGGCGGGTGAGGACGAAGAGGTTGGCAAAGGCGGCGAGCGAGAGCATGAGGATGATGAGGAGGTTGATCAGACTCGAAGCGGCCGCGCCCGGTTTGGGGTTGGGGGTGAGGCGACGGGGGCGGGCAGGAAGTGTCTGTGCGAAGGCGTCGAACCACTCGGCGAGCAGGGGCGCGGCGACGATGGCGAACAGGGCGATGTTACGTTGGGCCACAAAGGTCAGGTAGGCGAAGCCGAGGGTTTTGAAGAGTTGTGGGAAGTTGAGAGGGCGCGGCGCGAATGGGGCGGCGAGAATCAGGAGGAAGAGAGTCCAGAGAAAGGGGTGAAAATCGAGCCGATGGAAGTCGGGTGAGTGCCATTCTTGAATCTGGAGGGATACGTCCACTTGTGTGAAGGGGAGTTTCCATATGGCGAGACCGTTTGGGTTGAGACCGAGCGCGAGAGCCGCCAGGATCGTCCAGAAGATGAGTGCGAGGGCATCGTTGCGCAGGGATGTTTTTGTTTCGGCGGACGCGGCGAGGGACTGGAGGAAAGTTCCCATGATGTGCGCGGCAAGGAGGAGAAAACCCCAGATCCAGCCGCCATGGATGTTAGCCCACAACACAAAAAGCGGAAGCAGAATCCAGTTGGCGCGCGGGCGATTTGCCAGCCATGTGTCGAGGACGGCTACGAGGAGGAAGGAGAGTATCTGCGGGCGCGGTCCCCAGATGGGCGCGGCAGTGATGGCGGTCAGTAGAATAAGAAAGGCGTTGCGGATGGGGTGTCCGGGCAGTCGGCGGTAGATGATCCAGAATGTAAGCGCTCCGGTGAGTGCGACGAACGCGGCGACGGCGAACATTCCGCCCAGTGCGTGAAGGCCGTACAGGAGGAGTTCCGAGAGCCAGAAGGCGTTGACCCACGGAGCGCCGGCACGGGTGTAGCTGAAAACATCGGCGAGCAGGATGTTCCTGCTTTCGCACATGACTTGCCCGGCGCGCAGGTGCCACCACAGATCGGCGTCGGCGGGTGTGCGGCTGAAAACGATCGCAACCAGGAGGAAGGTGATGACTCCAAACAGGCGCGCAATGCGGGATGAGTGCTGCGTTTGCATGGGGCGTTTCGGATTTTACCCCACCCAGCCCCAGATGGCGAATTGGGCGGACAGGAACAGCAGGCCGAATACCGACACGTAAACGATGACGCGGTGTTTCCAGGCGGTCCTTCCCTCCAGAGCCAGGATAAAAAACGCCGGGAAGATTTCCAAAACGTAGCGCGTCATGCCCGATAAAGGCTGTGGCGATCCCAGGCGGGCGAGGAAGAAAAGCAGCATCGCAGCCGAGTAAATGCCGTAGAGGCGTGGAAATTTTTTCCAGACCGGGATTGTGAGGGCGATGAACAGGAGGGCAAAGACGAGTTCCAGCGCGTTTTCAGCGATGAATTGGCCGTGAAAAATCCGATTGGCTGCCTCGATCAAATTCCAACCGGGAAGCGCCAGGCCGCCGCCGCGTGCGTTGAGCGCCTCGAGGATGGCGGTGGGGGAGAGGCCAAGCCCAAATTGGACGTACAACGGATATACAAGGACGCCCAAGCCGGTCAATGCGGGGGCCAGCCAGACTCGCCACCCGTCCTCCCTCCAGGATGCCGCTGCGACCCACCCAAGCGGGACCACTATCAAGGCCCCTGGAATGCGTGTCAGGGCGGCCAGCCCGCCGAATAACCCGGCGGCGGCCCATTTGTGTTTTCGCACCGAGAGCAGGCTCAACGTCACGGCCAGCAAATAGAGAGATTCGCTGTATGCCGCGAACAGGAAAAAGGCGGTGGGGAAGAGAGTCAGGTAAATCGTTGCGCGCAGGGCGTCCTCTCCTGTGGGTAATTCCAGGCGGGCGAGAAAAAAGAAGGCAATCAGGTATCCCAGGCAGGCGAGAGAGGAAACGAAGATGCCTGCGGCTAGTGTGTTCCCGCCGAAGAGAGGAGAAGCAGAGCGCATGAGCAGGGGATACAAAGGTGGTGTGAACAAGGCAGTTTCGAAGGCGAAGTAGCCTCGTTCAGCGATGGCCTGATAATGAGGGGTGTCCCAGCGCTGCCAGGGTTCGAGCCAGGGATTCGTCTCCTGCGGCATCCCTTTGTAAAGATCATCCTGCGTTTTGGGCGGCGAGACCGGAAACGAGCGCCGCACGCCCGACATCCATAGCGCCAATGTCGCGCCGAGCGCGAGGAAAATCAGGGAAATTTGTAAAACTCGTTTGCGGCTCGACATTGCGCCGCGGCTCCTTTCGCGGACCGTCTTTTCAAATAATCAACGCACCTCGAGGGTGCGTTGATTATTGGGATCGGATGAATCACTCTCCGAGATAATCGCGCAGTTTGCGCCGAATGGACGGGTGCCGCAAGCGGCTGAGCGCCTGCGCCTCGATCTGGCGGACGCGCTCGCGGGTTACGCCCATTTTGCGGCCCACTTCTTCGAGAGTATAGGCCTGTCCGTCGAGGAGTCCGTAGCGCAGTTGCAGGATGCGCACCTCGCGCGGCGGCAGTCCGTTCAGCACTTCGCCGAGGTGCTCGCGCAAGAGATTGTAGGTGGCGGTGTCGTCGGGAGGGGGGGCCTCGTCGTCTTCGATGAAATCTCCCAAAACGGAATCTTCTTCGTCGTCTGTGGGAGTTTCGAGCGAGAGCGGACGCCGCGCCACCTGAATCATGTTCTCGACCTTCTTGGGCGGAACTTCCAGGGCGTCGGCCAGTTCCTCCACCGAGGGTTCGCGCCCGAGGCGCTGGGTCAACTGGTGCTGGATGCGGAGCAGTTTGTTGATCTGGTCGCCCATGTGGACCGGGACGCGGATGGTGCGCCCCTGGTCGGCGATGGCGCGCGTGACCGCCTGGCGGATCCACCATGTGGCGTATGTGGAGAACTTGTGGCCGCGGCGGTAGTCGAATTTCTTGGTGGCGCGGATCAGACCGATGTTGCCTTCCTGGATCAGGTCGAGGAAGGGCACGCCGCGCCCCATGTACTTTTTAGCGACCGAGATCACCAGGCGCGAGTTGGCTGTGATGAGATGCTCGCGCGCGGCCCAGCCGTCTTCGATCAACTTGCGCAGTTCCGTGCGGCGGCGGGGAGCGGCGTTGCCTTTGGCGAGTTCCTCGCGTGCCATGCGTCCGCGCTCGATGCGCTGGGCCAGGTCCACCTCCTCGGTAGCGGTCAACAGTGGAACGCGGCTGACTTCTTTGAGGTACAGGCCGATGGTGTCGTCGGTGTCGATGTTGGCGAGATAATCGTCCAGGGCAAGGTCGGGTTCGGGGATGGCCTCGGCCTCTTCCACGGCCACCAGTTCATCCTCCGACGGCTCGGTCACATTGGCATCTTCCACAAAGGGAATGCCCGCGCTCAAGAGCGCCGAGAAGGCCTCCTCGAGTTGTTCCACGTCCTGTTCGGCTTCGGGGAAGAAATGCAGGATATCGTCCAGCGTCACGTACGATTTCTGGCGGCCGAGTTCGATCAGCCGCGCAATCGCCGGGAATTCCTCTTCCTCGTCAACGATAAGAATTTTCTCCATATTCATTCACATACTTCCGAATTTTTCTCAGAATACACTTTTTTTCGATGAAATACAATACCCAATCATGGCTATTTCGTTGCGGTCGGCTGCGGTGTGGGCGTTTCGGCGGTCGGCGTCTCTGTGGGGGTGGGCGTTTCGAGGTAGGGCGGGGAGGCCAGCAAGGCTGTCAATGCGTCGAGCCCGTCGCGAAGTATGACGAGCACGTCTCCGCTGTCCTTACGCACGTAGTAGGAATCGCCGATGGGAGTGGCGTCGCCGACGCCGATTATATAAGTCTTTCCGCTGCTGAAGCCGACGGTCAGAGTGGTCGGGGGATGCGACAGGTTGACGATGTCGAGGTCGAGATCGAGGTGAGATTCCACGCGCAGGGTGGTGACCTGCGTGGCGGCCGCTTCCATCTGACCCGCGTCCGCCGCACCCTCGATGGGCAGGATTACCCTCCAGTCGCCTCCGCTCCGCTCGGCCTCGAAGACCTGCCCGTCCCGTGTCTCGATGCGCAGGCGGGTCAGGATGCCGTCTTCCGGTGTGAAGAGGTACTCGAGGGCCGGCTCTTCGGTCGGCGCCTCTGTGGGGGTCGGCTCTTCGGGTTTGTATTTTTGTACCAGCGCGAATGCGGCGACAGCCAGGAAAATGGCCAATACGATCCAGGTGCTACGTTTTATCATTCTCTATCCCTGGCGCCGGCGTGCGATCCACGCCGCGATGCCTGATGCGATGACTGCGCCCGGCAGGAGGAAGATCGAGCCGAGCAGGATGAAGAGCCATTGGAGTTGTCCGGGCGGATTGAAGGTGCGCTGGGTCACCGCGTGAGGCGTAATGTCAATGGGATTGTCCTCGCCGACGGCCCAGTCCACGGCGTTGACGAATAAGTCGCCGTTGCCGTAGGAGTCGAAGAACTGATCGGTGGCAAAGGTCGAGTTGCCAAAGACCACCAGGCGGGCATCGGTGGCGGTGTTCTCTGCGGCCACGGCCAGCGTCAACGGTCCGGGGGTATCGGCGCCTTCCGTGAAGTCCACGCGCCCGTCGCCCCCCTCACGCAGGGGAGCGAAATCGGTCTCGCCCCAGGAGTTGTCTGTGGTAAGGATCAACGCGGATGCGTTCACGTCCTGCGGCTGGGCTGTGATCTCGATGCTGCGGGCGATGGGAAAATACGTGCCGACGTTGTTCATTGCCTGTGTAATCGGGTGGGAGGTGTCGTACTGGTAGGCGACGGCGATGGTGATCGGGTTGCCGTTCAGGTCTATGACCAGATTGTTTTGCAGGTTAATGCCCCACAGGCGGTTGATCGAGCCGGCCAGTTGGTCTTCGGCATCGCCAAAATCAGTGAAAGGCACCGGGTCTTCCATGATAATTACGGCCCCGCCTCCATTCAGGTATTTGTTGAGCAGGGCTACCTCATCCGGGGTCACCGGCTGGAGCGGACCGGCAATGATGATGGCGCGCGCGTCTTCGGGAACAGCCCGTTCCGCGGCCAGGTTCAGGTTCCTGACCGTGTAATTCTTGTCCTCGAGCGTGGCGCGGGCGCGGCTGAATGCGGTATCGCCGCCGCTGTTAATGTCGCGTTCGCCGTGCCCGATGAGGAAGTAAACCGTGCGCGCCTCCGGGTTAACCAGGCGGACGATAGCGCGTAAGATCGATGTCTCCGAAGCAAAGGCGACCACTTCGCTGCGTTCACCCATCACCAGCACGATTTTGCCGTCTCCGGTGACGCCCAAATCGCGCGCCGCCAGCGGGTTGGCGACCGGGTCCACGAACTCGTAATCGAACTTTCCCTTACTGCTGGACTTGAAGTTTTCCAGCAATTGGCGCGTTTCGTCAATGCTGGCGGCTCCCATCTGGCTCGAGAAGAAAGCCTTGGCCGTGATATTTTCGGGCAGTTTCTGCAGCGCTTCGACGGTCTCCGGCGCAAGGGTGTTCTGTTTGTCCTTCGTCCAATCCCAGGAGTGAGGATTGTTGAAGGCCAGGAAGTTGACCACAAAGAGGGTGCCCATGAACGCCAGGATCAGGATGAAGGCGTTACTGCCGTAACGCGCCTGGCGTCCGGTCAGGAAGCGGCGCACGCGGTCCGGCGCGATCCAGGCGTAGGAGGCCAGTCCGAGCACGAGCAGGGCAACGCTGATCTGCAGCGCCAGGTTCAGCCCGTCCTGACTCTCCGGGGTAAACAAGTCCAGTGCAATGATTCCCTTGACCAGTCCAAGCATTCCGGTGGACACGCAGGCCAGGGCGGACACAATCAGGCCGATGAAGGCGTAGTTGGTTTTCTGCTTCTTCGACATTAGCGCCATCTCCGAATTTCAACCGCGGTCGTGCCGGTGAACAGTCCCAGGGCGATCAGGCTGAGGAAATAGACCAGGTCGGACAGGTTGACCGTGCCGACACTTAGCGAGTTGTAGAAATGCGATTGCATGTTGAGGTATGTGAAGACATCGTTTCCCACCGGGATCATGTCGCCCAGGAATCCGATCATCCACCACAGGGTGAAGAATGTTGCGATGGTCAGGAAGAAGGCTGCCACCTGGTTGGTGAAGACGGCGGAAATCCCGACCCCGAGAGCGAGGAATGCGCCTGAGATCAGGATCAGACCGAGATAGGCGGCGGCCACCAGTCCCCAGTCAAGGCCGGGGTCAACCAGGCTGTTGAGAATGATGGGGTACACCAGAGTGATGGCGATCAGCGTAAGCATGTATAACATGCCTCCCAGCCATTTGCCGATGACCAGTTCGTGGTCGCGCACCGGGGCGGTAAGCAATAACTCCATGGTGCCCATGCGCATTTCGTCCGCAAGCAGGCGCATGGTCAGCGCGGGGACGGTGAACACCAGCAGGAAGGCGAACGAGCCGGTGATTGGCGTCACGTCGGGCACGGCTCCGTAGAATGCGTTTTGCGACGAACTGTAGATGACGAGGGCGAAAATGATCCCCAGCACGAACAGGATGGCAAAGGCCACCATGTAAGCGATGGGGCTGATGAAATAGTGATCGTATTCCCGTTTTGCGATGGTCCAAATATTACGCATGATTACCTCACGAGCGCTTCTTTCTGGCGTCTTCGCGCGTCAATTCGAGGAAGATCTCCTCGAGGCTCATTCCGACCGGGCGCATTTCCAGCAGATCGTAGCCTGCCGAAACGACCGTGCGCGCCACCTGAGGGCGGACGTCCTCGCCCGGCGCGAACTGGAATTCCAACGCGCCGTCCGCCTTCGTCTCGACGGTCTGCACCCCCTTTAGTTTGGCAATCTTCTCGGCCAGACCGTCTGGTTCGCCGCGTACGCGTAGAGACACGCGTTCGGCACCGACCAGCCGCGCTTGCAGGTTTTCGGGCGTATCTTCGGCCACGATCACGCCCTTGTTGATGATGAGTACCCGGTCACAGATGGCCTGCGCCTCGGACAGGATGTGAGTCGAGAACAGAACCGTCCGTTCCTTGCCGATCTCCTTGATGAGTTTACGGATGTCCACCACTTGGCCGGGGTCGAGTCCGATGGTCGGCTCGTCCAGGATCAGGACTTCGGGCCGGTGCAAAAGTGCCTGCGCCAGGCCGACGCGTTGACGCATCCCTTTCGAGAGGTTGCCGATGTACCCGCTGGTCCGATCGGTCAATCCCACCTGCTCGATGGCGTCGTCCACGCGGTCTTCCACATCGGGAATGTGGCGCAGGTCTGCCATAAACTTGAGATAATCGAAGACCGTCATGTCGTTGTAGAGCGGGACGGTCTCAGGCATATAGCCTACCCGCTTGCGGACTTCGAGGGAGTCGGTAATAATGTCGTACCCGGCCACGATCGCCGTGCCGTAAGAGGGAGGCATGTACCCGCTCAGAATGCGCATCGTGGTGGTCTTGCCCGCGCCGTTCGGGCCGAGAAAGCCGACGATTTCTCCCTGGTTGGCTTCGAAAGAGACGTTGTTGAGCGCCCGCCGCGAGCCGTAGTCTTTGGTCAGTTCACTGACTCGTATCATGAGTTCTCCTTGCGCCGGAAAAATGACGAAACAAAAGGCACGGCAGCCACGCGGCGGCAGTGCCAATCGGTTTCACCGAAGAATACTATACAAAATTCAAGGGGCAAAGTCAAGCGGCTGTCTAAACTCTAATCAAATATTAATGAACTCGCCTTACGCAGAACGTCCCGAAGGGTTCCCTCCGGCCGGGCCGTCGGCCATTATCGCCGCCCGCTGGCCGTGTGCCAGAACGCGCCGGGCGCCTGTTCCGCCAGCCGCGCGAGGATGTATTCGATCGGTTTTTCGTTTTCTATAAAGATTGATATGCCGATGATTTTATTGTAAACTTGAACCATCAAAACGGGCTGCAATGGAGATTCAATGACGGACCTTCTCTATCAAACCGACAGTTATCGGGCGGAATTCGATGCGGTTGTCAGGAATGTACTCGTCGCTGAACGGGCTGTCTTACTCGATCAGACTGCCTTCTATCCCGGCGGAGGCGGCCAGCCTTGCGATCTGGGCATCCTCCACGTGGGCGGTATTGATTACCCGGTTGAAAAGGCCAAGAAGCAGGGAGACGACGTGCTTCATTTTCTCGGCGGGACCGCGCCCCTGCCCGATGCCGGCAGCGCGGCGCGCGGGACCCTGGACTGGGCGCGGCGTTATCAGTTGATGCGCACCCATACCGCCCTCCACGTCCTGTGCGGAGTCGTTTTCCGCGATTACGGCGCGCAGGTGACCGGCGGCGACATGGAGCCGCTCAAGGGCCGCATGGATTTCGAGTTCGAGACGATGCGCGCCGAACTGGTGCGCGAGATCGAGGCCGCGGTCAACAAGGAAATCGCTGCAGCGCGCGAGATTCGCGTGAAGATCCTGCCGCGTCAGGAGGCGTTTCAGATCCCCGACCTGATTCGCACGAAGATCAACCTCCTGCCCGAGGGGATTATGCAGGTGCGCACAGTCGAGATCGTCGGCCTCGATTTACAAGCCGACGGCGGCACCCATGTGCAAAACACGCGCGAGGTGGGCGCAGTCCGTGTGACGGATTACAAGAGCAAGGGCGCCATCAACAAACGCGTTTACATCGAAGTGGCAGATGCGCCCGCTTAAGGAGGTGAAGCGATTCGAATATGTCTGCTGTACCTGCAAGGATAAAACCAAAACCTAATGAGGAGTATGAAATGAAATCTAAAATTTCGATTTTGCTGGCAGTGCTGGCGCTGATCGCTTCCACCCTGGCGTGCGGCGTGGGAGGGGAATTGAGCCTGGAAAACGCCCGCATGGCATTCGACAGCGAGGGCAAGAATGTCACCACCGCCTTCTCGCCCTCCGATGTGTTCTATGTGGTTGCCGACCTGAGCAACGCCCCCGTCGGGACGGTTGTGGATGCAAAATGGGCCGCCGTTTCTGTGGCGGGTTTGGCTCCCAACGAGGTCTTCTACGAGCAATCGTTGCGCAATGACGAGGAGGGGTTCACCGGTACGGTCTATTTCCAGTTGTTCAATGACTCCCTCTGGCCCACCGGCTCGTACAAGGTCGAACTTTATCTGAACGGCGCATTGACCCAGACCGTCGCCTTCAGTGTTCAATAACCGTTTCAGAGACAGGTTCCGGAAAGCCGCCGCAGAGGTTTCGATGGCGGCTTGTGGAAGAGACGACACCGACGTGTTATAACAGAGTCGAAACGCGCTCCTCGTCAGGAGGGGCGCGTTTCGATTGATGTGATGTGAATTGTCGAGCGCTCTACGTTAATATCACCTGCCCGCAATACTCGCACTTGTCCATGCCGAGTTCCAGCGTGCCGCCGCAATTCGGGCACTTGAAAGTTTCGATTTTGATTGGGAAGCCTGCGGCTTTGAAAGCCGCCTCGTTCTCGGCCAGGTCGCCGCGCAATTGCTTGAGGCGCGCCAGGTACGCGTCGCCGGTCACCTCGCCCGATTTGCGCAGGCGCTCCACATCCGCAATCGACTCCTTCAACATGCGCCGCTCGGCTTCGAGTCCCTCGCGGCTCTTGTCCTGAATGGACAGTTTCATCTGCGGTTTGGGCGGCAGGGTGGCGATGATCCATGCAGCGATGATGATCGCGAACGAAACAAACAAACCTACCAGCAGAGGGGTGAACCGAAAGCCCGGGATGGAACTGAACTTCACCTTGTTTACTTCGAGTCCGCTCAAGGTGGCGATGGCCACCTGTCTCTCGCCGTTCAGCCTGCCGACATCTATGCGGGCGATCTCGCTGGCATAGGTGTGTAAGGTGGCGCTGGCCCCGTTGCTGTTGAAGACAGCCACCTTGCCGTTCTCGTCGCCGATGACCACTTCGTCCACGCCGTCGTCGGTCAGGTCGAGGCCTGCGATCTCGGTCACTTTTTCGGACATGCGGCCGGTCCACAACTGACGGCCGTTCGCATCGAACGCCCACACGCCGCCTTCTTTGCCGCCTGCGATGATCTCAATCGAAGACGGATCGTTATTGATCTCGACCGTGCGGATTTCGGACACAGGCTGGCCAAGACCTTTTGTAAACGTTTTGGTTCCGTCGGCCGCGTTCCAGATGGCGAACTCGCCATACTCGCCGCCGGTCAGGATTTCGCTGGTGCCGTCGCCGTTCAGGTCATAGGCGCGCATGCGGCGCAATTGACCGGCGGAGGCTGTCCACACCGCGTTTCCCTGCGCGTCGAAGACTGCCAGCGAGCCGTCAATGTTGGCGACTGCGACATACAACTTCCCGTTGATGCGCGCGTCGTCCATGCCGCGGATCTCGCCCGAGCCGAGCCGCGCCGACCAAAGCACCTGCCCCTCGGGGCTGACCCCGGCAACGGTCCCGCTCGAATCGCCGAGGACGATCTGCGTGCCGCCCTCGAAGCGGATCACCGCGGCCCGCGCCGGCGTGCCTATCCCGCTGACCTCGAACGAGGCGGCCTGGCCCTGATAGACGATGGTCAGGTTGGGTATGCCGATTTCGAAGAACACCAGGTCTTCGCGCCCGTCGCCGTTGACGTCGCCCATGGTGGAGGTCGCCAGCTTGAGATCGTATCTCTGCTGGATGTTCCCCGATCCATCGAAGACGACCGCCTCGAAATCGCTTTGGATGAACAGGTCCTCCACACCGTCGCCGGTCAGGTCAATGATCTTCATGCTTTCCGCGCCGTTGAAGGAATCGGACCACGCCGTGGTGTAGGTATATTTATCGGCGGCGAGGCTCCCGCTCCAGGCGAAGAACGCGGCCACGCACATGACCAGCGCGACCAGGACGAGGGCGAGAACGATGGTAATTGTCGAACGATTCATGTTACGCAGCCTTTCGTTGCAGGAGGGAGTAGGCCGAGCGCAGGACGTTCAACACGCTGGCCGCGGTGACCTCATTACCGCCTGAAGCGGCAGTCATGGTGACGATCCCGCCCTCGGTATCCAAAGCGGAGATGGTATACTGGCCGATTGTTTTGCCAGGTTCGGTTTCCTTGTTGCGGACGATCTTGTACACTTGCGGATTGACCACGATGCGCACCTTCAATTCCTGATAACTGCCCTTGAACTTGGCGGGTTTCAACTTCATCTTGCCGCTGATGCGGCTCCGCTTCCAGTACGACTTGCGTTCCTTCACGCGTTGAATTCCCGAAACGCGCAGGACATTGCCGTCATAGAGTTTTGCTTTCAAATTCAGCCATTCGTCACGGAAATACTGCGTTGTGCGGTTCTGCGCGTCGCTGGCCTCGCGCGCCACCTTGGAGGGCTGTTTCGCGCCGGTCAAATCCAGATGACCGAGGAAGGTGGTGTTGGGCCGCAAATCATCGCGCAGGGTATGAATGATCTCGCGGAAGCCGCCGTAGCGCGGCGGGAAGGCGTGCACCTGATGCCGCTTCAACGACACAGAGAGAAAGATGGCCGCGATCCAGATGCCGACCGCGCCGATGCTGAACACGCAGGAGGGGTAACCGAGTAGATAAAGCAGGCCGTCGAGCATAACCAGGAACAAGCCGCCCAAGAAGAACAACCGCGGGACTCTGCTCCATTTCGTCCGCGCCGAGTTAGCCTTCTTCGCCTGCGCGTCCAGCTTGTCCATGCTTTCCAGAATCGCAAGCGGCTTGTCGGCAATCGTCAAATAGACCGGCGTGTGCTGACCGGCCATGCCCTGGATATTGGCCAGTCCCGCAGATGTCCGCGGCTTTGCGGCCGGTGCGCTTCGCGCGGGAGCCGGCGCGGGCGTGGCCTTCGAGGCGCCGGCCGCCGGCTGTTTTGCCGCCCCGCCCCGCGCGTTCCGGGCGGACACTGCGGCGGCTGTCTGAACTTCTGTGGCCTGCCTCCGCCCCCCGCGCGCGACGAAATAAAAGACGACGCCGATCACGGCAATCGTAAAGAAGCAAAATGCCAGAGAAACGAGGATAAAGATGATTTCGCTCGAACCCATACGGCCTCCAATGCCTTGCGAACCTCAAAGTCCCTGTATAATCCGATTAATGAAACGCGTCCTCTATACGGCTTTCGATATTGTACCAAGCCCCAAGGGGGCCTCGACGCATATTCTCCACAATTTGCGCGGTCTCGTCAATAGGACTTATGAAGTCCATTTAATGACCCCGAGCGACGGTATTCTTCCACTCGAAGATTCCATCGAGGGGGCACACGTCACGCGCATCCCCCAGGACCTCACGCAGAATTTTCTGGCGCGCGCGGCGCACTTTGGGCAGGCGGTGTCCAGCAACCTGGCGCTTCATCACGAGTATGATGTCGTTCATTATCGAAACATTTGGGACGGCCTCTTCATCGCACAGAATAAGAAACGCTTCGGCTATAAAACCCTGTTCGAGGTCAATGGCCTCCCTTCCATCGAACTCAAGTATCACTACCCTGGGATCAATTCCGCCCTGCTCTTGAAGATAAAGGAACAGGAAATCGCCGCCCTGCACTTGAGCGACGCGATCATTTGTCCCTCGCACGTGACGAAGGACTACATTGCGAGTCTCGGCGTGGATCGAAAACGGGTGACTGTCATCCCGAACGGGGTCGCCCCTTCGGACTTTTCCCCGACGCCGCTTCCGACGCGGGAGGGGCGCGTTCCCGTGTTACTCTACATCGGCACCCTCGCTGATTGGCAGGGACTCGAGGTTGTCGTCAGGGCATTGCCAAAGATACTCGAACGGCAGGCCGTTCGACTCCATATTGTGGGGCGCGGGCGCTCGCGGCAGAGGAAATTCCTCTCGAAGCAAATCCGCAGGCTGGGGGTCGAAGGAAGCGTCGTCATCCAGCCCGCGGTGCCGCATCATGAAGTCCCCGCGCTGATCGCTGAATCCGATATCTGTCTCGCGCCGCTGGGATTGAACGACCGTAACGTAACTCAGGGCGCGTGCCCCATCAAGGTGCTGGAGTATATGGCCGCGGGGCGGCCTCTGTTGGCGTCCAATCTGCCCATCGTGCGCGAACTGGCGCGCGAGGACGTGGACGCGTTGCTCTTTTCGCCAAACGACCCCGACGACCTGGCGCGGCAGACCCTGAAGTTGTTGGACGATTTTGAATTATCGAAGCGATTGGCGGAATCGGCCTCGGCGCGTGCGTTGACGAAGTTCACCTGGCACGAGTCGCAGAAGAAGTTGGGGAAGGTGTACGAGAGGCTTCTCGGTTAATTGGCGCTGGCTGTCTTTTCCGCCCCTTTTTCCTGACAGGCTCATCATCGTGATACCAATCATCGTGCGGAGACCAGATCCCGCAGCGCGGGCAGCTGGTGAGATGCCACATTTTACTGCATCCTGGACAAATGCCGTGTGTTGCGAAGGTGTTCCAAATGAATCCACAGCCAGGATGACAGACCCAGCGCGTTCGCGGGGAGGGCTTGAAGCCGCATTTGGGACAGAAGATTTTCATGGCCTGGAAAATATCCGAAGAACTTCATCTGGTACGGCGCGCGGACTGCCTGTCTTCGCGTCCACAAACACCCAGTCCGTTTCGCCCTTGACCAGAAGTTTCCCGTCCGTTTTTCTGACGAATTCGTATTTGCGAAGTGAGCGCACGCGGCGGACGTTTTCCACCCAGGTACGGATTTCGATTTCTTCGTTCGCGAAGGCGGGCAAAAGGTATTCGATCTTGTGCTCGCGAATGACCCAGGTCGCGTCGGTGCCTTGCGCTTGGATCCCGCCGATGAAAGTGTAATGCTCGACGGCGATGTCCTGCATCCACTGGACGTAGACCACGTTGTTGACGTGTCCGTTTTCGTCCATGGTGTCTTCTGGAATACGGATTGTCTTTGTGTAGACGGGGGAGAGGGGCATTTGCTGATTTTATCAACGAATGGCTGAAAACAGGAATCCCGCCAGCGCGCCGCCCGCGATCAGCCAGGTGGAGTTGATCTTGTAGTGCAGAAGCAAAACTAGTGAAATGACGGCAATGAGAGCCGCGTAGAAATCCGTCAGGGAGGAGGAGGCCAATTGAATCGTGACCGCGGCCATCAGCCCCAGAGACGAGGCGTTGACTCCGTCGAGCAGGGACGCAGCCCAGGTCGAGTTCCGAATCTTCGGAATCAGCGGATTCGAGATCGCGACGAAAACGAACGAGGGGAGGAAGATGCCGAGGGTGGCGAGCAGCGCGCCTGAGGTCCCGCCGAGGATGTATCCGATAAAGGTCGCGGCGGTGAAGAGCGGACCGGGCGTGATCTGTCCAATCGCGACCGCGTCGATGAGTTGCTGGTCGGTGAGCCAGCCGAGGCGCAGGACAAAGTCATTGCGGAGGAAGGCGAGCAGGACGTAGCCGCTGCCGTAAAGCACCGCGCCGATCTTGAGGAAGGTGAGGAAGAGGATGGGGAGACTGAAAGGGACGATGGCCTGCTGGATTGCGAACCCGCCGAATGGAAGCAGGATCGAGGGCGATGGTTTTCCAAGCCTCTGCCAGTTTACGATCAGCATCACAATCAACCCGCCTGCGAAGAGCAAGGCGATTTCGTTGAGTCCGAGGAAATATAACGCAAAGACCGCCGCGCCGACCAGAGCCAGCAGGCGATTCTTGAGCGCCTTGCTTCCGAGAGTCCACAACGCCTGTGCGATGATGGCAATGACCACAGGCTTGACGCCGTAGAGTAACCATTCGGCCTGCGGCAGTGACCCAAAACGGACATACAGCCACGAGAGCGCGAGCACGATCAACGTGGCAGGCAGTACGAAGCCCAATCCGCCCGCGATCAAGCCGGGCCAGCCCGCGCGCAGGTAGCCGATGTGAATTGCCATTTCAGTCGAATTGGGACCGGGGATTAAATTGGTCGCGCCGAGCAGGTCGAGGAATTCTTCGTCTGTCAGCCACTTGCGGCGGACGACGACTTCATCATGGAAGAGGGCAATATGCGCGGCGGGACCGCCAAAGGCTGTTAATCCGAGTTTGAGGAAGAGGAAGGCAACTTCGGCAAGATCGGACATGCCGTAAGTTTACCGCGTCTGATCCGCGTCGCGCCACCAGCGATAAGTCACGGCGAGACCGATAAGGAAAGCGATCAGCAGGATGATGTAACTGTGCGCGCCAAGGATTTCTGTGCGCGGTCCCGCCGCGCCGCTGAACAAACCGGGGACCGCCCATGGGAATCGGTCGCCCCAACCCAGAATGGCAGAGAACTGCGCCATGACCATGGTAAGGATCGTCCAGCCGAAGGGAGGCAGGTAACCGCGTCCTGTGCCGGCAATGAAGGCCACGAAGGGAATCAATCCAAGCGTGAGGAGCGCGCATCCCATCACTCCTACGAATGTGGAGGCGAACAAATCCATTGACCAGCCAGGCAGGACGATCAAGTCCCCGACGATGATGGAAATTCCGAATACGATCAAAGTCGTTATCAACGACCATACACCGATGACAATGAACTTGGCGGTGATGATGGTCTCAGCACACTGACGAGGGCAGGGTCCGAAGTTAACCACATCCCCCGCGACGATGACCTGGTCCATGGGGAAGGTTTGCAAATCCGCGAGGACTGCTTTGAGCGCGGTCAGGTTGCCGTGGAGATCGGAGAGGATGGCGAGGGAGGCCATGAATCAAGTTTACACCGTTTTCTTCTCCAAAAACGAACTTAACTTCTCATGTACTTCTCCTGCAAGCCTGGACGCCTTGCCTGTGACCTGCTTTTTCAATTTATCCGCTTTGCAAATCGGAATGGGCGCGTTTTCGATGTCGAGTTGGACGAGTGGATGCGAAAAGACGACCACGGATCGAATGGGGATGGAAACGTCCGCGCCGAATTCCTTTGCGAACAACTCCCGCAGGTCCTCCTCCATGCGCCCCGTGGAATAAATCGGATTCCCCACGCGCTCCTCGACGATGTATCTCAGCGCGCGGCCGATCGTCATGGCTTCCCTCCATTTGCCGTTTCGATAAGAAAAACTCCCGGCGAGATTGATGACTTCCAAAATCACCACGCCGGTTGGGGTCAACAGAAGATGATCGGACGGCAGGGATGGATAGTGATAGAGACGATACTGGTCATCCAGCGATTTCAGCGCCCTGGCGAGGCTTTCCTCCGGCCGCGGCTTCCGCACCCAGCGGTTGGCAAAATAAATCCCGATCATGGCAACGCCCAGCCCCGCAATCATCAGCACGTACGCGGCATTGGCCCACGACGGCAGGAACAGCGGGATGACCACGCTGGCCAGCAGCAGGATCAACCCGCCCACACTGGCAGCGTTGGACAACTGCGCCCGCGCGTTGACCTTCCGCTGGTTGATAAAGGTTTTCATTGGATTTGATACAGCCTTCGATAGACGGGTGACAGCACTTCATACAGACCGCGATACTCCCGATAAAGCGCGTCGTACCGTTTCCAGCGCGCCGCATCGGGCTGGACCTCGCGGCTGATCCCGATTAATTGGTCAACCGCGTCCATGTTAGGGTAGACGCCCAACCCCACAGCGACGGTCAATGCCGCGCCCGCCGCGCCAGCCTCGAGGTGATTCTGAACGACGCGCAGAGGCCTGCCGGTCACATCGCTGATGATCTGTACCCAGACTGCGCTGTTGCATCCGCCGCCGATTCCGTTGAAGCCGTCCACTTTGAAACCGATTCGTTCCATCTCCTCGCAGATCCAGCGCAGGTGATAGGCGACTCCCTCCATCAACGCGCGCGCCATGTGACCTTTGTGGTGGCTCATGTTCAAACCGACGTACCCGCCGCGCGCATAATGATCCAGAACCGGGGCACGCTCGCCCGAAAGCCACGGCAGGAAGATGAGTTTATCCGAACCAGGTGGAACGGCCTCCGCCGCGGCGCTGATCAACTCGTAACTTGATTTACCCTGTTCCGCCGCAAGCCTCATTTCCTCCTGGCCGAACGCGTCGCGGAACCACATCAACGCGCCGCCCCCGGTTTCCATCTCTCCGGCGATGATGTATTTCTGCGGGTCAATGTGACTTAATCCCCAAAATGGCTTGACCGGGTCGTTGCGGAAGGTGGAAGTGGACACACCGATCCATGTCGCGGTGCCGATGCACAAGTGGACTTTGCCCTCCTGGTTCGCGCCCGCCCCGGATTGCGCGACTGCCACATCCCCGGCGCAGATGACGACGGGCGTGCCGGGCTTGAGTCCCGTCGCTTTCGCCGCCTCTTCCGTGACCTCGCCGATGATTTCAGTACATGGGTAGGCTGGCGGGAGTTTTTCGAGCGGAATGCCGAGTTTTTCGCAAACTTCCTCAGACCACTTCTTTGTGTACGGGTTGAAAAGAAAATACACCGACGCGCCCACCCAATCAATCGCGATCTTTCCGGTCAATTTGAAGAGAATATATTCCTTGCAATCCAGCAGGTACGCCGTGTGATCCCAAACATCCGGGCGTTCTTCCTTGATCCAGAGAATCTTCGGGATGCTGTCCTTTGCCGTCGGGATGTTGCCGGTATGCTTGAAAAGGAAAGCAGGCATATCGTCCGAAGTGACGCGGTCGGCCTGTTTGATGCTGCGCAGGTCCAGCCACGAGAGCATTGGCGTCAGCGGGCGTCCCTTTTCGTCCACGGGCAGGGTGTTCCACATTTGCGCCGAAACACCCACGCCGAGAATCTCCGCCGGGTCAATGCCCGATTCCTGAATCACTTTGCGCGATGTGGCAGCGACAACCTGCCACAGTTCATCCGGATCCTGCTCGACCCATTCCGGTTGAGGATACGATATGCCATAGGATTGATAAGCCGAGTGCAATACTTTCCCTTTCAAGTCACAAAGTACGGCCTTGTTCCCTCCCGTGCCTGTATCGTGGGCGAGGATGTATTTTTTCTCTGCCATCAGGATTCTCCGTGTCGCTCAGAAATCAATGCCCATCACTTCCTTTGCGTATCTCTTGAAGGTTTCGATAAAGCGGCGGTTTTGCTCCGGCGCGGCAACGGTGACTCGAATAAAGCCGCGCGCCATGTTATGTCCGCTCATCGGGCGGATGTAGATGCCTCGCGCGGCCATCGCGTCGCGAATCTCAAGCGAGTCTTTGTTCAAAATACTCGCATCAATCAAAACGAAATTTCCCTCGGAGGGAAAAGCGCGCATCCCGGGAATTTTATTGATCTCCTCGAAGATGAAGTCGCGTCCCTGAATCACATTCTGCCGTTTGCGCTGTTGGTCTTCCGCATCTTCCAACCCGGCCAATGCCGCGGCAATGGCGATCAGGCTGACGTTCCACGGGAAGCGCACGCGGTTGAAATAGGCCGCGAGTTTCGGGTCGCAAAGGATATATCCCACGCGCAGCCCCGCCAGGCCAAACGCTTTGGAGAACGTGCGGTTGACCATCAGGTGAGGATATTTTTGAATGAGCGGAGCGCGGCTGGCAACGGTGTTTTCCAATTCGTAATAGGCTTCGTCGAAAAAGGTTGGGATGCCCGGTTCCAAAATGCGCAGCAGGTCTTTTTCCTCAATTTGATTGCCGGTCGGGTTATTGGGCGAGCAGATGAAGATGAGTTTCGTTTTCGGGGTGACCGCTTCGAGGATCGCGTCCATATCCCAGTAGAAATCCGATTTCATCGGGATGGACACAGGCACGCCGCCCGCCACTTTGACGCGGGCCTCGTACATGGGAAATGTTGGCACCGGGATGATCGCTTCGTCCCCCGGACCAATGAATGTATGCGCGACGAAATTGATCACATCCGTCGAACCGTTGCCCAGCACGACGTGATCGGCGGTCAACCCGGCCGTCTCGCCGATTTTTCGACGCAGTTGTGGTCCTGATCCCGGATACAAATTTCCGAGTTTTGCGGCGTCCATGATTGCCTGCATCACTCGTTCGGAGGGGGCGAGCAGGTTCTCGTTGGACATCATGCGGATGATTTGCGGATTTTCCCATGCGATGTCCATGTGCTTGTCGCTGTAGGGTTCCGCGGCTTTCACCCAGGGTACGATGTAGTCTTCGGTGGATTTCATTTGTCTGCCTTTTTGTTGATGTTGGAACGTCCCGAAGGTTGTTGATTGAAAGGCCTTGTTGGACCATCCAAAACCTTCGGGACGATATACTAGCGGTGCAATTCCTCCACGTCCTTGTACCATTTGACCTTTTCCCCGATCCTGGCGCGGGCTTTCCAGCGCAGGGTTTTGGGTTCGCTTTCGATTCGCGCCTCCAGTTCCCCGATTCGTTCGCGGACGATTCTGCGGTCCTCGTCCGACAGGCCGTCGTAGTGATCGAGCGCCTCTTCCAGCGTTTTCAGGTTGGCAGTGACCGTTCTCCAGTAGCCCCAGTCGTTTCCCAGCGTGCGGGCGATGACAGCCGCGTTGATGGTCTCTTTGTCCGTATCGCCGATGGAATGCTCGCGCAGCAGCATGATGCTGTCAATCAAATCCTTTTCGTTGATCTGGACGATCTGCATTTTTTCGAGCAGTAATTCGGCCAGAGGCAGGGTCAATTCCTCCATTTCCAGCCTGCCGGTGAAATTGACCCGATGGCAAAAATCGAGGGAATTGAAGAACACGTCCGCGTGGCGGCCAAAGGCGGGATCGTGGAACAACATTCGCCGGTCGCCGAAAAGTTGTGTGACTTGTTTGTCCTCCTCATAGCCGAGTTCGGTGAGGATGCGGCGAATGTCCCTTGTAAATTTGGGATAGGAGGCAAAATCGAGGTCGGTAAACACGCGCCCCATTTTGTCCTGCAAATAACCGAACTGCGGACAATGCGTCCGAAATGCAAGCGCGCCGACCAGGCGCATAATGACGTGTTTGTTTTCCTCCTGTGCCAGGGCGTTCAGGATGCGCGTCCGCTCCGCGAAGAAGTCTCCTAGAATTTCGCCGTATTTGCCCATAAACTCCTCGTTAGGCCGAGATTAACAAGTGACCTTTTACCCTGCCGTTTTCAAGATTGATGATGGCGGCCTTCATAATACCCTCTGCATACTCACTGCCGGCATTGATGGAAAGCGTGCGCCCGCTGCGCGCGTGACCCGGCGATTCGTGGATGTGTCCATGCAGGGTCAGCATGGGTTGCACCTTCTCGATGAAGGCCTTGACCGCGGATGAGCCTGCGGACTTCATCACGACCTGCCCTCCCTGGGTGATGATTCTCAATTCTTTATCGAGTTCAGGACAGGTGTCCAGCCCCGAACCGAGGGGAGGCACATGCAGGACCGCAATGGTCCGCTCCGGGTTTTGAATCATCCCGGCGAGAATATCCAGTTTCTTTGTCAATTCCTCTTCTTCGATGTCGCGGGCACATGCCCAGGGCGTCATGTTTGCGTTCGAGTTTCCGACAAGTTCGTAGCCGTCTTCGAGGTCGAAATGCTTCATATCCGGGTTGCGGATGTGTATGAACTCCGCAACGGTATCGTCAATCGAGGCGAGATCGTCGTTGCCGGCCATGAAATAGAGTGTGATGTTTTGCGGAACGAGTTTCTCCTCCGCCAGCGTCAGCCATTCGCGGACGCGCTGGCACATCTCGTGCTCGAAGCGAGTGGACATTTTTGCCGGGTTCGCCTCCAATTCCCCCGCTTCGTCCTTCTCCAGAACGATCGGATAAAACCCGACGTTGCTGATGGACCTTTTCAACTTCTCCAGTTCATCTGGAGACGAGGCGGTTTGCTCGCTCCCGAACAAATGGGTAAGATATTTTCCGCCTCCCTGATGAATAACGGGAATCATTGCCTTCCCTGTAACGTCGCCCCCGACGATCATCACATTTGCCTTGTATTGCAATCCCGAACTGATGAATTTGCGAAACACGGCTTCCGAGCCGTGAAAATCAGAACCGTACAAAATCCGCATCATTTTCATTGAAGACTCCAGAGGATGAAAGTTTCCAGTGGTTCGGCGAATGTCCACCGAACCACTGGCAGATCGTTCAAATCGGACGAACTAGATGGGCGGCACGGACTGGAAGGTCCAGTTGATGTCAATGCCTTCCTTTTTCATGCGATAGGCGCGGGCGACGTAGAAGACGATCAGGCCGCTGATGATGAAGCCCGCGAGAGTCCCAAGCGTGCCGGGGCCAATTCTGCCGCCGACTGCCGGGAACAGGAAGGAAGCAATGATCATCCACAACAGGTAGGCCATGGTAATCGCGCCGACGATGGTAATCACGGGCACTTTGCCAAACTTCCTCTTCACGAAGGCGCTGGCATTCTCGAAGAGGTCAGGCTTGGTGAAGGGGAAGAGGGTCATTGCCAGGACCGGCACCAACTGCGTGCAGACCGCGAAGAACACGAAGTTCAACTGCGCGCCCATCACACTTCCGGGCCACAGCCAGCCGGAGGCATCCAGTACACCGACCTCCGCGATCAGTGTGATGATGGCGATGGCGATGATTGGGCTGTTCAGGGTCGGGTGAATGTAGCACACCTTCTCAGGGATCAGGCGGTCGAACGACCAAGCGAAGATGATGCGGCTGCAATAGAAGAAGTAGGTCTGCGCCAGGTTGATGAGGGTATATACCCAGGCAATCGCCACGATCCACAGCAGGATGACCTGGGGTTGCAGGATCGCCGCGTAGAAGGTGATCCACGGCATTGGATTGGCTTCGGCGATGCCTGCGTTGCTGAGATAGGACTCTGCCGCAATCCATTCGAGTGGCACCAGCCTCTGGAGCAGGATGGCCGCCACGACGAAAATCGCCCAGGTGGAAAGCAGGGACGCCCATGAACCGGAGATCAGGGTATTCTCGGCTTGTTTCACCTCGCCTGCAAAGAAGGTTGGGATGTAATAGCCGTAGAAGATCCAGAATCCCATGATCAGACCGGCCAGGCTCATGACAGCGACGTTCGGGTTGACTACCATGCCGTTTGCCTTGGCAAGGTCTATGCGCGCTGCGTAACTACCGGCGCCCATGAATTTGTCCCATGCGGCTGGGAATGCATCCTTGGCGGCTGTGCCAAGCTGGAAGTACAGGATCACCCAGGCGAGCAGACCGAGGAAGAAACCGACTTCCAGGATACGCAGGATCGTGCGTGTGGGCAGGATCATGGTAACGAACGTGACGATGGCGCAGATTGTGCCGATCACCACGATGCCGATTGGCGTGACGGACCAGTCCGCAAATTGTAGATAGGATTGGTTATTCATCACGATGCCCATCGTTCGGAAGAGAACGGGGATCGCGGTTTTGGGAATCCATGCAATCAGGGCGCCCGCCACCATTGCGCTGAAAATGACCAGGGTCCACGAGGCGGCGAACGCCAGGGGAGCGCTGAGGGTGCGGCTTGCCAGCGTATAGTCTGCGGCGGAACGGGGCATCGTTGCGCCGATCACGGCGTATGTATAGGCGTGGAAGAGGCAGAAGAACATGGCCACCGTCAACACGCCGATGATGCTGCTTCCGGGCCAGACCCCGGCCACCCAGGAGAACGGGATCAGGCCCGAGGAAGAGAGGCTGATGCAGTGAACGCCGAAAACCATGGCGCCAAAGACACCAATTGTCCTGACGAGGCCTGAACTCTTGCGGGCGTAAAGTTTTTTGCCTTGTGCGCCAGCGGGTACGACCATTTCAGCCATTGTAAGTTTCTCCTTTCAAAAATTGATTACACAAATACGCGGATCAGGGCGATTCTGTTTTATAAGCGGCTTCCTCCTTTCCTGGCGGGCTGAAATTCCCCGAAAGGCCAAGTTCGTCATACTGAACGGTGGAATGAATCCTTGCATAATCGCTGCGCAGGAAATCCTGCGAGAACACGACCGGTAAAGTTGTATCCTTTTGATAGATGAGCCGCGAAAGCATCAGGAGGGGGAAATTTTCCTCGATGCGCAGTTGCTGAGCGACCATTTCCGTCGCCGCGACCGCCTCGACCGTCTGTGAGATTTGGCCGATCTGGACGTTGTAAACAGTGGTGATGAGATCGTAAATGGAACTTTTTTCCAAGTCCCACTCCTCCAGATTTGGAAAGCGCGCACATGGAAAGAAAACGCGCTCCAGAATCACCGGAACGCGGTTGGCAAGGCGCAGGATGTCAATGCGATGAATCGGGTTCCCGATTTCGATTTTCAGCAATTCCGCAAGGCGGCGGCTGGCGGCGATCTCGCTGAACTCGAGTAACTGACTGCTCGTTGCGATGTTTCGCTGCTGCATGGCTTGCGCGTAATTCACTAACTCCCCCGCTTCATACGTGACCTTGGGCTTGGCCACGTACGTCCCCGAGCCGTGCCTCCGCTCGAGCAGACCCTCGTTGACCAATTCCGTCAGCGCGCGGCGAACCGTCATGCGGCTGACTCCCAAATCCTCACTGAACTCGCGTTCGGATTGAATCCTGCTTTCGGGAGCCAGTTTGCCGGAAAGGATCAACTCGGCGATGTACTCCTGAATTCGACTATACAAGGATTTGTGGATTTCTTCGGCCATCAACCACTTCCTGATTCAAAGCGTTAGAGCCCGAAAACCGTTAAAGTGGTTCCTGGTATATTGGACTACCTGAGTAACCGAAAACTAAACCTGAATTGCCTTGTTTGGTGCAGATTTTACATCATTTTACAACTTTTTTTGGAAAATTCAAGCGGCAAAATCGGAAATCGCCCTATGCCAATTCTTCCTGCGACAAGAAATCTTTGAAAGTGGTATATGGTATGGCGGACATGCGGGGCTAGCTAGTCAAGCGGCAAGGACTCGGAATATCCAAAATTAACCGCCCAACAGCGCATCCACCGCGTTCGCCAACTCCCTCAAATTGCTGACCTTCAACACATTGCTACACAGCGGCGCATACCTGGGCATGTCGCTGTCGCCGTGCCACAATTGAGGCGGTTCGGGATTCAGCCAGATGGTCCGTGCGGCGCGGCGGGTCATCGTGGAGAAAATGTCGAGGCGCGGGTCGTAGTAATTGTTGCGTCCGTCGCCCACGATGATGAGCGTCGTCCCGCCGTTGAGCGTGTCCATGTACTCGTCTTGAAAATTCTGCAGCGCCCAGCCCAGGTCGGTGTTGTAGTGTCCGCTGGGCATGCGCCAAAGGACGGAAGCAATCGCCTCGTCTGCGTTCGAACCGTTGAAGTCCTCCGAAATATATTCGAGATGGTCAATGAAGGCGAAGGCGTGCGTCTTGCGCACCTGTCCCTGCAGCGCATACAGAAAACTCAACATCAACTCCGAACAGAAACGCATCGAGGTACTGATGTCGCAAAGGACCACAATCTTGGGCTTGCGCGTGCGGTCCTTGTGCAGGATTTCCATCGGCACGCCGTGATATTTCAGGTTTCTGCGAATCGTTGCCTTGGGGTCGAGTTGACCGCTCTTGGCGCGCTTTTGCCGCAGCGCAATGCGCGTGCGCAGCATGGCGGCAAGCCGCTTCACCTCGCGCTGCAAAATCTTTTTCTCCTCATCCGAGAGCGCGTGGAACGGACGGTTGATCAGATCGTCCCTGCGCTCGCCGCGCGGCTTTTCGCTCAGGTTCTCGGCAATACGTTCGCCTGCAAACTGCTCGATCTGTTCGCGCATCCCGTGCATATTCTGTTGAATTGCGTTTTGGATTTGCTCGATGCGGTCGCGGCTCATGCCCATTTGCTTGAGTTGTTCCAACAACTCCTTCAACGCTTCGCGCACTTCGGGGAACGCCAGTGCGCGCATCATGCGCTGCGCCATCCAGTTTTGATAACGGAGGTCATCCGCCTGATTGAGACCGACCAACTGCCCCAGCGCTTCCAACTCGGACCTCGAAAGCGGCTCGCCGTTCATCAGCCTTTCCATCCGCTGACGCAGACTCTGCGCAAACTGACGCAGCGCCTCCGCCAGCATCTGCGCCTCTTCGGGCGTCATCTCATCCAGCGGGTTTCCGCCCATCATCGGGGGCGGCTGTCCTGTGCCGAAGAAGAGCGGGAATAATTTGTCGAAGGTGGGGATGTCTTTCACGTCCTTGATGAGCGTGGCGCGCAGGGATAATCGAAACTGCTCGCGGTCTTGAATCCCCATCAGGTCAACGGCGGAGAACGCCTCCGCCGATTCCGCGAGCGACACGCGCACCCCGCTGGCGCGTAACGCTGAGATTAACTGTAAGATGCGGGATTCCATATCAGATGGCCGAAATTCACCGTCAGCCCGTTTTGGCTGATAAATCCTGTTTCACTCCAACAAACGCGGCTTCCTCCAACTCGATTCGCTCCTCGATGATGTGCCTCAGCCATTCCTCGAGACTTTTCTTCCTATGCGCCTGCGCCAAAAACGCTGCTCGCGCCGCGAGTTCAGGCGGAATGGAAACTGAAGCAGGCTTTGTCCTGCGCACGCGCACGGGTTTCTCCCAGGCTGTATCATCTTCCGCTTGAGAGACCACGATCTGGTCAATTTCTTGTTCGGTTAATTTGGTTCTCTTGTTCATATCTGCCATCCAGTAATAATTCGGACGATATTTCCTGGTTTGAGTTGAAAGATGATCTTGAGGCGCCGCCCGCCGATGGTTTTACCGATCAATTGATAGCGATCTTTGTACGATTTATTCCGCCGCACTTCGAAATCGGAGAAAAAACATTCCACTGCTTCGCTGAAAGTGATGTGATGCGCATTCAGTTCGTCGTTTTCAAAGTCGTATTCAAAATCGGCGGGCGTGAAGCGACTCCAATTCGGCATGAAAAAATTATACTCCCATATTCCGCGATGCTAATTTCCCGAAAACCTTCCAAGTTCATCCGGTCTCTGCCTCGGCGGCGGCGGATTGATCATCTGCCGTTTCGCTTTTTGCAGGTCCGCTTCGTGTTTGAGCAGGACAGAGAGTGTATCCTCCAGCGTGTCCTTATCCAGATTGGAAGCGTTCAACGCCACGAGCGCGTTCGCCCAATCCAGCGTTTCGCTGATGGAGGGGGATTTTCGCAGGTCTCCGTTGCGCAGTTTGTGGACAAATTCTACGGCCTGCCGCGCCAGTTTGGGATTCAAATCGGGGACTTTTAGCCGCACCACCGCCAATTCCTCCTCGACGGTGGGGTAATCAATGAACAGGTACAGGCAGCGGCGCTTCAACGCTTCGGAAAGTTCGCGCGTGTTGTTGGAGGTCAGCACCACGAACGGTTTGTGTTTGGCGGTCAGCGTTCCCAGTTCCGGCACCGATACTTGAAAGTCGCTCAACACTTCGAGCAGGAAGGCTTCGAACTCCGCGTCGGCGCGGTCAATTTCGTCAATCAGCAGGACAGTTGGCCGGTCGCTCAAAATGGCTTTCAAAAGTGGGCGCATGAGCAGGAAGCGCTCGGAGAAAAAGACATCTTCCTCTTTGGCGAGTTGATCGGCGGCTTCGGCGAGCGACTCGGCTTTGCCGAGCGTGTCATTCAATTTCTCGCGCAGCAACTGCGTGTACAGCAATTGCTTCGAGTATTCCCACTCGTACAACGCTTTTGATTCGTCCAGCCCCTCGTAGCACTGCAGGCGGATCAACTCGCGTGCTGTCGCGCCCGCGATGGCTTTGGCGAGTTCCGTCTTGCCCACGCCGGCGGGACCCTCCGTGAGAAGCGGTTTGCCGAGTTTCTGCGCGAGGTACACAATCGTCGCGATCTCATCGGAGGCGATGTATTTCTGTTTGTTGAGTTCGGATTTTACGGTCTGGGTCGAGTCGAAGAGATTTGTCATGATATACCTTTATAGTATTGGGACGGCTCAAGGATCGTTCGGGCTTTCGTCTCGTTTTGAGGGTATCACACTTTTGCCAAAAAACGCTAAAATACAGATAAGTATCATCGCTCGACGAGGAGGCGCCATGACAAAGTACGACATCGCGCAATGGGTGGACAGGGACAAAAGACAATTGCATCCAGTATATCACCCGAAGTCTCATGCCAATCCGCTCGTGATCGAACGCGGGGAGGGGGTGTGGCTGTACACCGCGGACGGACAGAAAATCCTGGACGGCATGGCGGGCCTGTGGAACGTCAATGCGGGATACGGCCGTGAGGAACTGGCGCAGGCGGCGCACGACCAAATGAAGCGGCTGGCGTTCACGTCCAATTTTTCGGGCATGACCAACCTCCCCTCGATTCAACTCGCGGACAAGTTGGCAGGCTTCGCCTACGACGGCCTCAACACCACCTTCTTCACTTCGGGCGGATCCGAGTCGAACGACTCGGCGTTCAAGACCGCCCGCTATTATTGGAAGCGAAAGGGCAAGCCTGGAAAGTATAAGATCATCGCCCGCAAGGGTTCCTACCATGGCGTGACTCTGGCCGCCACGTTCGCCACTGGACTCGAAAAATACCAGACCATGTTCGGACCCGCCGTGGACGGATTCGTCCACATCCCCGCGCCGAATCCCTACCGCTTCGAAGGCGACCTTCGGGCTGGTGAGGCCGTCGGACAGGCCGCCGCCCGCGCGCTGGAAGAGGCGATCCTGCGCGAGGGCGCGGATACGGTTGCGGCGTTCATCGCCGAACCGATCATGGGCGTCGGCGGCGTCATCGTCCCGCCTGACGATTATTTCCCGCTCGTGCGCGCCATCTGCGATAAACACGAAGTCCTGTTCATCGCGGACGAGGTCATCACAGGCTTCGGTCGGACGGGGGAGTGGTTCGCGTTGAAGCATTGGAACGTCAAACCCGACATCCTTTCATTCGCCAAGGCCGTCACGAGTGGATATGCCCAACTCGGCGGGATTCAAATCTCGGACGAGATTCGCGAGACGATGGAGTCGGCCGCTGAGTCCGAAGCCTATATGCACGGCTACACCTATTCGGGTCACGCCATGGCCTGCGCGGTCGGGTTGAAGAATCTCGAAATCATGGAGCGCGAGAATTATCCCCAGCGCGCGGGGGCTCTGGGCAGGCGCCTGCTCGACGGCTTGAAGTCGCTCGCGGAGTTCTCCTTCGTCGGCGATGTGCGCGGACTGGGCCTGGTCTGCGGCGTGGAGATTGTTTCAGATAAATCCGCGAAGACTCCCGACCCCGCCATGACGATGAAAATCTTCAAGGCCGCGCAGGATCGCGGCCTGCGGACCCGTCCGCTTGGGAACGTGCTGGCGTTCGCGCCTCCGCTTATGATCAACGAGGAGGAAGTGGACGAGATCGTCAAACGCCTCGGCGCGGCGATGGAGAGTGTAGTGTAAATTTCTCCACTGGATAAGACTCGAATGGGACGCGGACGAGCGCAGAGAACGCGGAGATTGAATCTCCCCGCGCTCATCCGCGTTTTTTGCGTGAACTGAAAGCGCAATAATCAGACTCGAATCGTTCGATACACTTCGAGATTTGCATTCAATTCCAGCTCGGGACGAAATCGTTCGACGATCGTTTCCCTTGCAGACCTTGAAATAGTTTCTCGCAAAGTCGAATCATCCAAAACGCATTGAATCGCGTCTGCCAGCGCGCCCGCATCATTGACAGGGGCGAGCATCCCGTTTTCCCGATTCCTCACTACATCCAAAACCCCGCCAACGGGAGTTGCCACCACAGGCACGCCGCAAGCCATCGCCTCCAGTACCGCGTTCGGCATCCCGTCGCGCAGGGACGGGTGAACGAAGACATCCATCAGTGAATAATAGGCAGGGATTTCATTGTGCGGAACATAGCCTGTGACAAAGATTCGGGAATCGGGATTCGCGCTTTGGAACTCATCGAAGATTTTCCTGTCTTCGCCTTGTCGCACCTCACCGACCATGAGCAGGGTAACAGGTTGTTTTTCGACCAACTGCGCGTAGCCAGTTAGAAGGGGGCGAATTCCCTTTTTTTCTCTCAATTCGCCAACAAAACCAATCACAGGCAAGTCGCCAAGACCAAGTGCTTCAGCCAATCCTTCGTTCTTCGGCATGGGCTTGAAGCAATCGGTATCAATCCCGTTTGGAATGAGAAATATTTCCCTGTCAATAAATGCTTTTGCTTTTTTCGCCAATCCACTTGCGTTGGTGGTCACCGCGCGGGCGTTCTGCAACGCGTACATCACATGCGAAAAGCGGGACGGGTCGAACGCGGCGCGCTCGATGTCGTTGCCGCGGATGGAGACAACGCTCGGCACGTTCAAATACATTCCTGCATACGCGGCGACGAATCCCGCCTGCGGAAGAAAGTAGGCGTGAAGCAGGTCGAATGTTTCGCGTTTGTGTTCCTCGACGATGAGTTCGAACCAGTCCACGAGCGTGTCGTCCACGCGCTTGCGCGCGCCGAAGCGCGTGACGCCGACTCCGCCCGAGGGGAGAGTCCGCGTTTCGGAGGGAGGCAGGTTTAGGGTCGGTGCGAAGACGCGGACCTGGTGTCCAGCCGAGGCAAGCAGTCGGGCGAGCCGCTCGGCTGAGATTGCAAGTCCGCCGATGTCTGGGGTATACTTTTCGGAGAGCAGGGCAATTTTCATGGTTGAGGTGTCGAATGGCCGAACAATGCGAGATGATTTTAGGGTACCTGGTTCCACATCGTTGTGAGCATCCGGCGCTCACGCATTGCTACAACTGCGGACGCGGGTATTGCGACGAGCACGTCAACAAGACATCGAAGGGCATGTTGTGCCTGGCCTGCGAGCAGGGGCTCGACCAGCCCGTTGCCCTGCCGATTGCGGCGACTGTATTCACAGCCGCTGACATTGATGCGTTCAATCGCGCCTCCACCTGGGACGATAACGACAGCGGGGACATGTTCTCGGATCTGAGTTAGGTCTTTCACCGCGAAGAAAAGAAGACCGCGAAGCGAAATAAACTTCGCGAAGTGTTAATACCTTCGCGTTCTTCGCCCCTTCGCGGTGAAACTTAGTATGGCCCGATCGTTTCCCAGATTACTTTGTTCTCCTCGATGAAGTCGTCGCAGCGCTGGCACGGCTTGAGCGCGGGCGGGTGCATCTTCAAGCGGATGCTGCGATACGCCGCGCCTTCCCAAATTTCTTTGAACGACTGCTTGCGCACGTCGCCCAGCGGCGGGATTTGCTCGCGCGTCATGCAGCAGACATAAACCAGGCCGTTGAAATCAATGAGGCTGTGCGTCCACGGCGCGTAACAGGGAAACTTGCTGTAGTAGCCGAACGCGTATCGGCCCGCGCGTCCCAAGCGGACCTCGGAGTCGTCGCGGCCGAACGGATAGGCGTCGTCGTCCGCAAGGCTGACGCCCAACTCGCGGGCGCGTTCTTCGATGCGCGGCGCGATCTCCGCGTTGAAGAGCGCGATGTCCTTCTTCCGCATGGACAGAATCTCACCGCAATGGTCGTCCACGGGAATCAGGTTGATGCCGTCCGCGCCGAGTTCGTGCGCCAGGTCGGGAAGGGTCTCCAGCGTGGTGTAATTTGTGCGGCTGACGACCGTGTTGATGCGTATGGTCAACTTTCCTTTGTGCGCGTACTTGCGGAATAACGCCACCGAGCGCGCCGTGGCTTTGAATGCGCCCTCCACGCCGCGAATCTTCTCGTGCATCTTGCGGATGGGAGAATCGATCGAGACGTTCACGCCGCGCAGTCCTGCTTCGATGAGGCGTTTTGCTTTTTCTTTATCAATCAATGTGCCATTTGTCGTCAGTGTGACGCGGATGCCGAGTCCCGCCGCGTGCGCGACCAGGTCGGGCAGTTGCGGGCGGAGCATCGGTTCGCCGCCCGAGAAATGGATTTTCTTCGTGCCCAGTTCGCCGAGTTCCGAAATGATTTCGCGGAAGCGATCCATCGAGATGGGCGGCTCGCGCCTCTCGCGCCAGTGTTTGCACATCTCGCATTTGAGATTGCATCCGTAGTTGACCTTGATCTTGACATACAGCGGACGAAACGCGCGCGCGTTCAACACGGCATCGCGCAGGTCGTCTTTTTCGGGAGCGAGGTCTTCGGGGCGATACATCGGAATATGCTATGATTGGACGAATTCCAAACTGGACACATTGTATCCTAAACCATGCGCCTCAAAGCGGATTTGACTCTCCTTCTTGTTTCCATTATCTGGGGCACGGCCTTCGTCGCGCAAAGGGTCGCGGGACAGATGGGCAGTGTTTACCTGTTCAACGGCGTGCGCTACCTGCTGGCGGGGCTGGTCGTGTCCCCGTTTGTGGGACGAAACGGTGTTTCGTCTTACTCGCGCGCCCAGTTCAAATGGGTGTTGATCGCGGGATTCATCCTTTTCATCGGAAGCGCGCTGCAGCAGGTCGGCGTGGTTTACACCACGGCGGGAAACGCGGGATTCATCACAGCCCTGTACGTGGTTCTTGTGCCGATTGTGTTGTTCGCCGGGTGGCGCGAACGTCTCCATTGGCTGTCGCTCGCGGCGGTGGGACTGGCTGTCGGCGGGGCGTACCTGCTTTCGACGGGGGGCCGCTTCGAGGTCCGCGCGGGCGATGCGCTGGAATTGGCCAGCGCCCTGTTCTGGGCATTCCACGTCGTGGTACTGGGAAAGTTCGCCTCGCAATTCGAGTCCAAGTCGTTTTCGGTCGGGCAGTTAATTGTGTGCGGACTTCTCAATCTCGTCGTCGGTTTGTTTGTCGAAAAATCCCTGCCGCTGGATTGGCCGCTGGCCGCCGCCATCGCGTATACCGCGTTCTTTTCGCTGGGGCTGTGTTACACGCTTCAGGTCTGGGCGCAGCGTCACACGCCGCCCGCCGACGCGGCGCTCATCCTGAGTCTCGAATCCGTCTTCGCGGTTTTGGCGGGCTGGCTGCTGCTGGACGAGTCGCTCGCGCCGATTCAAATTTTGGGCTGTGTGTTGATTTTTTCCGCGGTGCTTCTTTCCCAATCCAGGGAATGGACTTCGGGTAAAATGGATGAAACTCATCTTGTGGAGGGCAGATGACCGCCAAAGTGATTCTCAACCCCTATTCCAATCGCTGGAACGCGCAGGCGCGCTGGCCCGAGGCGGAAGCCGCCCTCAAGGCCGCGGGCGTGGATTTCGAACTGGTCGTTTCGGAGCGCAAGGGGCACATCACCGCGCTGGCGGAGGAGGCTGTCCGCGCGGGATTCTCGCCCGTCATCGTGGCGGGCGGAGACGGCTCGATCGGCGACGCGGTCAATGGGCTGGCGCAGGCCGCGGGGTCCGTGAAAGAGCCGCTGGGTCCGCTGGGAATCATGCCGCTCGGTTCGGCCAACGACCTCGTTGACAACCTCGGCATCCCGAAGGATTTGTCCCAGGCCGCAAAAGTGATCGCCGCGGGCAAGACGGGGTTGATTGACCTGGGCAGGTGCAACGACCGTTACTTTGCCAACAACTCGGCCGCGGGGCTGGAACCGTACGTCACCACCAAGCACGAGAAACTCAGCATGAGGGGAATCGTGCGCTACCTGGTGGCGGTGATGCAGGCTATCTTGGACAAGCCCGAATGGCGCGGCGAGGTCAAATGGGACGGCGGCGAATACAGCGGCCCGCTGACGCTGGTCACCATCGGCAACGGCCCGCGCACGGGCGGTCTCTTTTTCATGACGCCGCACGCCGACCCCAGGGACGGAATGCTGACCTTCGCGTACGGCTACCGCAAGACGCGCCTCGGCATGTTTCTGGCTCTGCCGCGCGCCATGAAGCCCGGCAAAGGCAATTACGTGGAGCTGGATGGAATGTACGAAGTGACCTGCACGCGCCTCTCGATCCATCTCGATCATCCCTCGCCCGCGCACACCGACGGCGAATTGTTTCCCGAATGGATCCAGGATTTCGAGTACGAGATCTTTCCAAAACGACTCCAATTGATTTTGCCCTGATGGACCTCGCGTTTCATCCCCTGATCCCGGAGCGGTTCGCCGATTTCGAGCGGCTCTTTGGCCCGCGCGGCGCGTGCGGAGGCTGCTGGTGCATGTTCTGGAAACTGCGCGGCAAGGCATTCGAGGCGGCCTGCGGCGAAACGGCGCGGCGGATGCAGAAATCCATTGTGGAGTCGGGGACCGTCCCCGGCCTGCTGGCCTACACGGACGACCAGCCCGTCGGCTGGTGCGCGGTCGAGCCGCGACGTCAGTACCCGCGGCTGGCCAATTCGCGCGTGCTCAAACCTGTGGATGAACAAGAAGTCTGGTCGGTCACCTGCTTCTTCACGGACAGGAATTTTCGCAACAAAGGTATTACAGTTGCCTTGTTGCGCGCCGCGATCGAGTACGTGAGGTCAAAGGGTGGAAAGATCCTAGAAGGCTATCCGACCGACGCGAAGGAGAAGTCGCCCGCGGCGTTTGTGTACACCGGGTTGGCGTCCGCGTTCCGTCAGGCGGGATTCGTGGAAGCGGCGCGCAATTCGCCGACGCGTCCGATCTTTCGTTACTTCGTTTCCTGATGCTGGCAGTCAAACAACCGCCTCTCAAGTTGAAGGATATTGCTCCGCTTGTACTCGCGGGACTTCTTGTTCTGGCGGCATTGGTCGGCTTGTTCTTTTTGAATCTCTGGCTTGCGGAACGCTTTCCGCCCGGCGAGGACTTCCTCGCGCCGTGGCTGGGAGCGCGCGCTTTCCTATACGAGCGCACCGACCCGTACAGCGGCACGGTCGCGGCCAAAGTGCAGGTGGCGGTGTATGGGCGGCTGGCGCGGCCAACGGAATTTCCCTACGCGCTGGAAGTACCTTTCCCCATCCTCCTTTTTTACTTTCCGTTTTCTTTGATTTCGGATGTCAATTCGGCGCGCGCCGCGTGGATGCTGGTCTCGGAACTCGCGTTGATTGGCATGGTTCCGCTGGCCCTGAATTTGATCGAATGGCGGCCGCGGCCTTTGTTCTATGCCGCGTTATTGCTGTCGTCGTTCGCCTCCTATTACGGTGCGACTGCGCTGTTAAGCGGATCGGCAGTGCCATTGCTCGTCGCGTTGCTGGCGCTCGCGGTTCTCCTCCTGCAATTCGGAAACGATGAAGGCGCGGGGATCCTTCTCGCGGTGACCGCCTTTCACTGGGAAGCGACGCTTCTCTTGTGGGCGTTTCTGGCCGTCGGCGTCTATCTCACGCGGCGCTGGCGCGTGGCTGCAGGATTCTTTATGACCCAGATCGTCATTGGCGGCGTCGGCTTCCTGATTTACCCCGACTGGGTCTGGCCGTTCCTGCGTGCGGCGGCGGCCAACCTGCGCGCGGAGGACACGTTGACATTGTCCGTGCTGTTCACGCGCTGGTGGCCCGAATACGGCGCGCGGCTGGCTTTTGGCGTAATTGCATTTCTGCTCATTGTTCTATTCATCGAATGGGGCGGCGCGCTGCGCGGCAACCCTTCGGCAAGCGCAGAGCAAAACCTTAAACGATTTGCCTGGGCGATGTGTCTTAGTCTTGCGGTCACGCCGCTGATCGGCTTCTCGACCACGTTTGCAAACCTGTCCGCTCTTCTGTTTGCCCTGCCAGTCATCGCGCACCTTGCCCGGGAGCGCTGGGGGCGGAATGGTTATCTCGCGGCTTCGTTATTCCTGATTCTATTCTTTGCCTCGCCGATCTTCCTGCGCTGGTATTTTGCGGACGATCCAATCCTCGCAGACGGCCTGACTTTTCTCGCCATGCCCCTGCTCACAATTCTCGGCCTGTACTGGGTGCGCTGGTGGGCCGTCCGCCCGCCAAGCACCTGGCTGGACGAGGCACGCCGGGAGCTGCGCAAATGACCCGCCGCGGCCTGCTCCTGCTCTTCCTGCTCGGCTTGGCTGTTCCGCTGGTCATCGCGCAGTTCCAGTCCCTGCCGGGTTATATGGACGCGGACTATTATTTCGGCGGCGGCCTGCAACTGGCTTCCGGCAAGGGCTTTACCGAACCGTATTTGTGGAATTATCTCGACAACCCTGCCGGTCTGCCTCATCCCTCTCACACGTACTGGATGCCGCTGGCCTCCATTATCGCCGCGCTGGGAATGTCCGTCGGCGGGCTGACCTATGCCGCGGCGCGCCTGCCGTTCCTTTTGCTGGCGGCCTGCGTCCCGCCGTTGACAGCGGCCCTGGCTTTCTCCTTCTCGCAAAACCGCGCCCTCGCGCTCGCCTCCGGACTCCTGGCCTGCTTCCCGGTCTATTACGCGCCCTTCCTCCCGGTGACTGACAATTATGCTATCTATATGATTCTTGGCGGCGGCTATCTTTTGTTGCTTCAAAAAGAAGTCTCGCCAGGAAAATTTGTTTTGCTCGGCATTATCTCTGGCCTTATGACCCTCGCCCGTTCCGATGGTCTTCTCTGGCTGGGAATCACATTCCTCCTCGCCCTCTGGAAGGCAAAACAACCCAACTTATTACGATTTACGTTTTACTCGTTACGCTTTGCATTCTTTGCCCTCCTCGGCTATCTGCTCATCATGGGATTCTGGTACGTACGCAACCTGTCCCTTTTCGAGGGCCTGATGGCACCCGGCACGCGCTATGCCTTATGGCTCACGAGTTACAACGAGACCTTCGCTTATCCGCCCGCGCAAATCACTTTCGAGAACTGGCTCGCGGCGGGACTCGACTCCGCCCTGAAGGCTCGACTCACTGCACTACGTCTCAACCTGCTCAACGCCTTCGCCGCGCAGGGCGGGATTTTTCTCTTCCCATTCATTGTCATCGGCCTCTGGCAATTCCGCCGCGACCTGCGCGTCCGCGTCGGCACGCTGGCGTGGATCGGGCTTCTGCTTGCCATGACGCTGGTCTTCCCGTTCGCGGGTCCGCGCGGGGCGTTCTTCCACGCGGGCGCGGCGCTCCAGACGCTGTGGTGGTCGCTCGCGCCCCTCGGGCTGGATGCGGTCATCGGGTCCGCGCGGCGACGCGGCTGGTTCACCGCACAGGCGTTTGTAATTTTTCGCGGCGCACTGGTCGTGTTGTCACTCGCGATGACCGTTCTTATCGTCTATATCCGCGTCATCCAGCCGGGCTGGGAGACGGAGGACGGGCTTTACGTTCAAGTCGAGCAGAGACTTGTGGAACGCGGCGCGCAGCCGGGCGACATCGTGATTACGAGGAATCCGCCCGGCTATTATGTTGCCGCGGGCCGCGCCGCGATTGCGCTTCCGTCCAGCGGACTCGAATCGATTCTGGCCGTGGCGGCGCGCTACGATGCGCGTTTTCTGGTGCTGGAGGAAAAGGGTGTGACGGGCGACCTGCGCACCCTGTACGATGCGCCCGGCGCGAATCCATCGTTTGAATATCTGGGCGAAACGGATGGCACAAAACTTTTCGAAATCCTTCCCTGAACTCGACCGCCGCGCGCTGTGGATTCTGGCCGGCGCGGCCGCGCTGGGCGTACTCGTCTTTCTCGCGGCCAGCGCGCTGACCCTGCGCGTCGGCTTCCCCCTCGACGATTCATGGATCCATCTCACCTACGCGCGCAACCTGGCCGAACGCGGCGAATGGGCTTTTCTGCCCGGCCAGCCCTCGGCCGGCTCCACTGCGCCGCTTTGGTCCGCGCTGCTGGCTCCCGGTTTTTGGCTGAGACTCGCGCCGTACATCTGGCCGAATCTCATCGGCGCCTTCCTGCTCTGGGCGCTGGCGGTGACCGCCGAACTGGCCGTCCGCCGCGCCGTGCCAGCCTATCGGCCGCGCCTGCCCTGGGCGGGACTTTTGATCGCGTTCGAATGGCATCTGGTCTGGGCCTCCGTTTCGGGGATGGAGACCCTGCTCCACGCGCTGATTGCGACTCTCGTCCTCGTATTGCTGACGACGAATCCGCCTCGCCCTCTGACCCTCGGCCTGCTGACCGGTTTAAGCGTCTGGGCGCGCCCCGACGGCTTGACCCTGCTCGGGCCTGTGCTGGTGACCCTGCTTATCCGCGGGAAACGCGCCTCGTCATTGACGCGCTTTTTTATTGGTTTTGGCCTTTTATTTGGGTTGTATCTGCTGTTCAATTTGATGCTGTCGGGGAATCCGTTCCCGAACACGTTCTACGCAAAACAGGCAGAATATACCGCATGGCAAGCCAACCCCATTTTGGCGCGTCTCGGCTTGCACCTGCTTCAGATTCTTACCGGCCCGTCTATCGCGCTTTTGCCGGGCGCCATTCTCTGGCTCGTAAAGTCTTTTCGAGAACGCGATTGGGCGACACTGGCCGGGATGACCTGGTTCGCGGGATATTTGCTGATCTACGCGTACCGCCTGCCGCCCTACCAGCATGGACGCTATCTCATGCCTGCCATGCCGATCCTTTTCATTTGGGGGCTGATGGCGGCGACTCGGTTTGCCGCTTCGGGCGGGCGGGGGCTGGGGTCGGTTCGCGTCGCGTGGACGAGCGCTATCGCGATGCTGGCCGTGTTGTTCTGGGGGCTTGGGGCGCGCTCCTTCGCACAGGATGTTGCCTTGATCGAAAGCGAAATGGTGACGGTGGCGCGCTGGGTGGATAAAAACATACCGCCCGGCGCGCTCGTCGCCGCGCACGATATCGGCGCGCTGGGCTATTTCGATCATCATCAATTGATAGACCTGGCCGGGCTGGTCTCGCCGCAGGTGATTCCTTTTCTGCGCGATGACGAGAAACTGGCAGAATACCTGACCAGGCAGCAGGTGGATTATTTCATCGCCTTCCCGGAGTTGTACCCCGGGCTGGCCGCGCAAGCTGAAGTCGTGTTCCGAAGCGGGGGGCTGGGTCCTTCCATGGGTGGCGAGAATCTGGTCGTCTATCGCTGGGTACTCTCCCAAAAGTAACCCTCTTTACGCGCTCCTGTGCTAAAATTGCAGAAAACGAACGGTGTGGGCCCGGAATGAAAGCAATTACTCTCTTGATCGTGGATGATCATCCTCTATTTCGGCAGGGTGTTGTGGATTCCCTGTCCCTTGAAAAAGATATGAAGGTCCTGGGTCAGGCCTCTAACGGCGAGGAGGCTCTGGAGTTGATTCGCACGCTTCAACCGCAGGTGGCCGTGCTGGATATCAACCTGCCGGGTATCAACGGTCAGCAGGTGACGCATCAGGTCGTACAGGACAAACTTCCTACCCGCGTTCTTCTGCTGACGGGGTATGATGATGTGGAGCAGGCGATCCACGCCGCCATGGCCGGCGCGGCTGGTTATTGCGCTAAGGATGTGGAACCGCAGAGCCTCACCCGTCTGATCCGCGAGGTGGCGGCGGGCAAATATGTGTTCGGAGCGCGTGTCTTCACTCATCGCGAATTGCAAAACTGGGTAGAGGACCAAATGGAGGGCGCCCGGCGGTCGTACAGCGAGCCGGGCAGTCCATTTCACCCGCTGTCCGACCGCGAGATGGAGGTTCTGTCCTGTGTGGTCCGAGGTATGAGCAATAAGGAAATAGCCAATATTCTGGGCATCAGCCACCAGACGGTGAAGAATCACGTTACCGCGATTTTGCGGAAGTTCGGGGTGGAGGATCGCACCCAGGCGGTCGTGTACGCATTGAAGCGCGGCTGGGTCACGCTTAAAGATACGAATGTGAAGCAGGAGTAGTACCGAATGACCGTTACAACAGGCGCAGAGGGAACCTCTCCTCTGAAAGATTTACAAACCGAACTCGAAGAGACACAGCGCTCGCTTCGCGAAGTGACGTTGATGATCGAACAAAGCCAGGGGGAACTGACCAAACTGACCCAGCGTAATGCCGCCATCACCGCGCACCTCCAGCAGATCCAGGGCCAGATGGGCAGTCTCAAGCCCGACGAGATTCGAATGGCTTACGACTCTGCGCTGGAGGCTCAACAGCGCCTGTTTGTCATGCGCGGACAATTGGAAAAACTGCAGAGCGACAAGATCCACCTCGAGCGGCAGAAGGCGGTTTTGGAGCGCGTCCAGGAAAATTCGAACGGCGGAAGTGCAAGCGCGGCGGGCGGGAAAAGCCAGATGGCGAGCGTCGAGATGCTGGTCAATGCGCAGGAATCCGAGCGCCAGCGGCTGTCTCGCCAGATGCACGATGGCCCGGCGCAGGCTCTATCCAATTTTATTTTGCAGACCGAGATCGCGATGCGCCTGCTGGATGTGGATCCGTTGCAGGCGAAGGAGGAACTCAGTAATCTCAAGGTATCGGCGATGAGTACGTTCCAGAAGGTGCGCAATTTCATTTTCGAGTTGCGTCCAATGATGCTGGACGACCTGGGTCTGGTGCCGACGGTCCGCAAGTACGCGGATGCGTTCAAGGAGCAGACGGGGCTGGATACCAGCGTGACGGTCACCGGTAGCGAGCGCCGCCTGGAGCCCTACATCGAGGTGATGATTTTCCGCGCCATTCAGGAATTGATCGGTAATGCTGCCCGTCACAGCCAGGCGACCATGGTTAAAGTACACCTGGACATCGCGGACGAGATCGTCCGCGTGAGTGTGGACGACAACGGCAAGGGCTTCGACCCCGAGGCTGTCAGCCGCGGCACCAGCCTTGGATTAAAACTCATCAAGGAGCGCGCCGAAATGCTGGGCGGCACCTTTGAGATAGACAGCGCCGCCGGCAAAGGGGCGAGGATCGGTTTTTCGGTCCCGGCCCGAAGTTAAGGCGATTCGGCTAACATAATTGCAAACCTCCCGCTCGCGTCAAAGCTTGCATTTTCCTGTGGGCTGGCTATAATACTGCTAACTCCAAGCCGCTCTCTTGGAAATTTTTAAAGAAAGGAGAATAAGCCATGTTGTTTGCCCCGAAGGAAAAAGGCCAAGGTCTGGTTGAGTACGCGTTGATTCTCGTTTTGGTTGCCATCGTTGTTATCGCGGTCCTCATGCTGCTCGGCCCGATCATTGGCAACGTGTTTTCTACCGTCAACAGCAGCCTCTCCGGCGTGTAAGTCCGCCGCTTACAGGCAAAGTCTGTGGGACTCTGTCGAAGGGCAGAGTCCCACTTTTTTACCAGAAGGTTTTACGATTTTTACTGTATAATTTAGGCGATGTTACTGGACTAGCGCTTTTCCGTGGTCCAATCAGAGAGGAGAAGCATCTATGCGTCGCGGACGGATAATCATATTCTTGATCCTGATCGTAATTGTCGGGCTCGTGGTCGTGGGAGTCGCATTGCGCCAGTTCATTTTGCCCAGCCTGACGGCCACCCCCGCCCCGTCAACCTATCAGGTCTATTATGCCGTTCAACCCATCCCCCAGGGCGAGGCGATCAAAGAAGAGCATCTCGGCTTTTTTTCGCTTCCTCAGGAGGCGGTTGCCGGGGTGATGTTTACGTTGGAAGAGAAGGATGCGCTGGTCGGAAAGGTTGCCAGATACCCGATTGACCCCGGCGTCATTATTACCGATCCGATGGTGATCCCGGCTGGCGCCGCAGTAGCGACGAGCGGGCCCCAGTGGGCGTCGCTCATCCCGGCCGGCATGACCGCCATGTCCATTCCAACGACGCGCCTGGAATCCATGGGTTATGGAATCACCGATGGCGCGCATATCAATGTCACCGCGTGCATGTTGATGGTGGATGTGGACCCTACTTTTCAAACGGTCACTCCCAACCATGTCGCCGTCGTCCAGGCGCCGGCCAATGTCCCGCCCGATGCGATGCCCGGTGTCAGCCTGGGGTTGAAAACATATGGCGCCGATCCAGCCTATCAGGGGCGCGCTGAGGTCGAGCAGGCATTCCAGCAGGGCATCTATGTGATTCCCTCCGAGGCTCAGCGCCCGCGCCCCGTATGTCAAATGTTATTTCAGAATGTGACCGTTCTTAAGCTCGGCACGTTCAACCCTGCTGAGGCCGCCGGCCAGGTTCAGGATCAGGCGGCACAGACGGTGGATACCCGCCCTCCTGACATCATTACGCTGATCCTTTCCCCGCAGGACCAGATCACGTTGACCTATCTGATCTATACGAACGCAAGATTAACGCTCAGTCTTCGGAACGCGAACGATCAATCCCGTCTTGCTACGGAGGCGACCACGTTGCAGTTCCTGCTCAGCCAGTACAATATCCCGGTTCCGGTCAAACTACCGTACGACTTGACGCCTCGTGTCGATCAACTCGCTCCCATTGTCCTTCCGAACGACGCGCCGCCGGCCGAGTAGAAGAAATTCCAAGAAAGGGCTGTCCATCCACAAATGGCCTCGGACGTAAAGATCAGAGTATTAATCGTAGACGATGTCGCGGAGACGCGCGAGAACGTCCGTAAACTGTTGCAGTTCGAAGGCGACGTGGAGGTCGTCAGCGCGGCCCGCTCCGGCAAGGAAGGGGTCCAGCTCTCGCAGGAATTGGACCCGGATGTCGTGCTCATGGACATCAATATGCCGGATATTGACGGAATTACGGCCACGGAGATGATCCGCCAGAAAATGCCGCATATCCAGGTCGTCATCCTTTCCGTGCAGGGCGACCAGAACTACATGCGGCGCGCCATGCTGGCCGGCGCGCGGGATTTCCTGACCAAACCCCCCATCGGCGACGAATTAATCTCCGCCATCCGGCGCGCCGGGGAAATGGCCCGCTTCGAACGGTTGAAGTCCTCTCAGGGGCGCGCCATGCCGGCGGGCATGGTCGGCGGGTTGACCCCGATGGGAGCCATGAGCCTCGGGATCACGCGCGGGAAGGTGATCGTTGTCTACAGTCCAAAAGGGGGGACGGGCACGACCACTATTGCCGTGAACCTCGCTCTGGCTTTACACAACGACGACACCCGCGCCGTGATCGTGGACGCCAATCTCCAATACGGCGATGTGGCGGTGTTCTTTAACGAGCAGGGAAAGAACACAATTGCCGACCTTGCGCCCCGCGTCGAGGAACTGGATCACGAGATCGTCGAAGATGTCCTGATCAAGCACCAGGCCTCGGGCGTGCATATCCTCGCCGCCCCCAGCCGCCCGGAACACGCCGAGAAGATTGCCAGCTCCCAATTCCTGAAGATCATCGAATTCCTGCGTCAGATGTATGCTTACGTGGTGATTGACACGTCTTCGTTTTTGAGTGAGGTCGTCATATCGGCCATTGACGCCAGCGATGTGATCGTGTTGATCTGCACGCAGGATATACCCGCCATCAAGAATACGCGCCTTTACCTCGATCTTTTGCAGACGCTTGGTACGGACCGGGAACGGATCGTCTTTTGCATGAATCGTTTCGACAAACGGATCGCCATCACCCCGGAGCGCGTGAGCGAGAACCTGAAGCAAGAGGTGGCCGCGGTACTTCCGCTGGATGACCGTATCGTTATCCCGGCGGTCAATCGCGGCGTGCCTTTCATGCTCGACCAGAAATCGCAGCCCATCGCGCGCGCCGTGTACGGGCTGGCAGCCAGCGTCCGCGCCCGGCTGACCGCCCTCGAGTCTGAAGATATGGAGCGGGCCGCCAAGCGGTGACGGCCTGTAATTGCCGAAGGAGTGTACGATGTCTTTATTGAAGCGAATTGAGCAGGGCCAGGGAGGTGCCTCGGGTACGCCTTCCCAGCCCGCCAGTGGTTCCGAGGGCGGGGATACTTCCCGTCTCTCGTCCCTTCAAGCCCGTCGCGTCAACGCCCCGATCACCGCCCCGCAGGCCGGCACCTACTTCGACTTGAAGACGCGCGTCCAAAACCGCCTGCTGGCGGAACTCGATCCGTCCATGGATATCACCCGCACCGACGAAGTGCGGCGCACGATCCAGGATCTCTTCGAGCAGATCTTATCCGAGGAGAACATCGTTCTCTCGCGGCCTGAACGGGCGCGCCTGTTCGAGCAGATCGCGGCGGAAATCCTGGGTCTGGGTCCGCTTCAGCCGCTCCTGGAAGACGAGACCATCACCGAGGTCATGGTGAACGGAGCGAAGAACATTTACATTGAGCGCAAGGGCAAGATCCACCGCGTCCCCGTTACGTTCGAGAACAATGAGCACATCATGCGGATCATTGACCGCATCGTTGCGCCACTCGGCCGCCGCATTGACGAGGCCAGCCCATACGTGGATGCCCGTCTGCAGGACGGTTCGCGTGTGAACGCCGTCATCCCGCCCATCTCACTGGTCGGCCCGGTATTGACAATCCGAAAGTTTTCCAAGAATCCCATTACCCTGGAGCAAATCGTTCAGTTTGGTACCATTTCGCCTGAGGCGCTTCAATTCCTGAAGGCGTGCGTGGAAGCCCGCTTGAACATCGTGATCTCCGGCGGCACAGGCTCGGGCAAGACGACTCTCCTGAACATCCTCTCCGGCTTCATCCCCTCCGACGAACGCATCGTAACGCTGGAGAACGCGGCCGAGCTGCAGTTGCGCCAGGAGCATGTCGTCACATTGGAATCCCGCCCGCCCAACATCGAGGGCCGCGGCGAAATCACCATCCGCCAGTTGGTGATCAACAGTTTGCGTATGCGCCCCGACCGTATCATTGTCGGCGAGATCCGCGACGAGGCCGCCTTGGACATGTTGCAGGCCATGAACACAGGCCACGACGGCTCCATGACCACTCTGCACTCGAACAGCCCGCGCGATACGCTGTCCCGTCTCGAGACGATGACCCTGATGGCCGGCATGGACTTGCCCTCGCGCGCCATTCGCGAACAGGTCGCCTCGGCCATAGACCTGGTGGTGCATCAGGAGCGCATGCGCGACGGCACCCGCAAAGTGACGCACATTACCGAAGTCACGGGCATGGAAGGCGACGTGATTACCATGACCGATCTGTTCGTGTTCGAACAGACGGGGATCGAGAATGGAAAAATCGTAGGCCGCCTGCGCCCGACCGGGCTGCGCCCGAAGTTCATGGACAAGATCGACGCAGCCGGCATACATCTGCCTCCTTCGATCTTTGGCATAGGAGAACGCCGCAGATATTAATTCGTCTGGCTGATTATGGACATCCTCACCTGGATCATTATCATCGGCGGCATCATCGTCATCCTCTTTCTGATCGTGGGGATCATCGTCTCCGCGAACAGCGAGAGAGCCGCCGTCGAACGGCGCCTGGATCGTTATCTGGAGGAGAATCGCCCTGTCGAAAAAGACAAGGCCGCCGCTGATCGAGCCTTTATCACCGATTGGGTGAATCGGCATGTATCCAGGTCGTCTTTGGGCGACCGCATCGCGCGCGACCTGGCGCGCGCCGATTTGAAATTCAAGGTTGCCGAGTATTTCGCACTGTTATTCATATCCACAGTAGGAGTCGCCTTTCTTTCTTGGCTTCTCGGCGGGCATGGTTTCGACATCCAGAGCGCCGTGTCCCTGATCTTCGGCGGTGTAGTGGGTTTCTTCCTGCCTGGCTTCTATGTCCGCCGCCAACAGCGGCAGCGCCTCACCCGCTTTAACGATCAGTTGCCCGACATGCTGAATCTGATGGTGAACGGCCTGCGCGCCGGTTACTCCACCATGCAGGCCATGGAGGCCGTCAGCAAGGAATTGCCGCCCCCGATCTCAGACGAATTCCGCCGCGTCGTGCAGGAAATGCAGTTGGGCATCACTATGGAAACGGCTTTGGACAATCTCCTGCGCCGCATTCCCAGCGACGACCTGGACTTTGTCATCACAGCCATCAACGTTCAGCGCGAGGTCGGCGGCAACCTCTCCGAGATTCTGGACGTCATTTCGTTTACCATTCGCGAGCGTATTCGGATCAAAGGTGAGATTCGTGTCCTAACGGCCCAGGTTCGTACCTCCGGCACGTTCATGGCTCTGATCCCCGTGTTCCTCGTGGTGATCCTTTGGTTCCTGAATCGCGAGTACATGATGACCTTTTTCAAGTACAGCGTTATATGCGGCGCGGCGGCGTTGGGATTAGCCGCACTCCTTATTGTTTCTGGCTATTTCACCATGATGCGCATTGCGGATATCGAGGTGTAGTATGCTGCTGACCATCGTCTGGATACTTATTGGACTTTTGATCGTGGGCGGCGCGATCGGTCTGGTGATCGTCGGCAACCGGGCGGCCGCCTCGCAGGAGGAAGATCCCTTGCAGGCCCGCCTGGCGGAATTCAGCCAGCGCGGAGACGTGGCTTCGCTCGAGGACATCGAACTGTCTCAGCCGTTTAGCGAGCGGGTCATCGTCCCCTTCATGCGGCGGGTGGGCGAGTTTTCCGCGCGTTTTACGCCCCAGAAGGTCCTCCAGGACACATCCCGAAAACTCGAACTGGCGGGCAATCCCGGCCGCATTGATGCTGCCACATTCCTGTCTTCGCGCTTTGTAGTTGCCGCCCTGTTCTCCGGCTTTCTCTTTTTGATTAGCACAGTGGCGCCCGATCCATGGCCCTTGTCTCGTGTGCTCATCCTGGTCGTCGTTTTTGGCGTTCTGGGTTTCTTCTTCCCGCAATTGTGGCTTCAGAGCCGCATAAACAGCCGCCAGAAGGAAGTCCGAAAGGCGATGCCAGACGCCATGGACCTGCTGACGATCTGCGTGGAGGCCGGCCTGGGTTTCGATGCCGCCATGTCCAAGGTCAGTGAAAAATGGGAGAACGAACTTTCGCTGGCTTTTGCGCGCGCCATCCGCGAGGTTCAACTGGGCAAGCTGCGCCGGGAAGCCCTTAAAGACATGGCTGACCGCATCGGAATATCGGAAATGACCAGTTTTGTCGCCGCGGTGATCCAGAGCGAGCAACTTGGCGTCAGCCTAGCCAAGGTGTTGCGCATCCAGTCCGAGCAGATGCGCATTCGCCGCCGCCAGCGCGCCGAGGAGGAAGCGCACAAGGCGCCCATCAAGATGATCCTCCCGATGGGCCTGTTGATCTTTCCCTCGATCCTCATTATTCTGATGACGCCTGCCTTGCTGCAGATCACAGACGTATTCGGAAACATCACCGGGGGCTGATTGACCTCGCCGCACTGGTCGTATCCGCTCTATCGGCTGGCCTGGAGCGGGCTCGACTGGTTGTTTCCGCCGCAATGTGGCGGATGCGGTAAACCAGGCACCCGCTGGTGTTCATCCTGCCAGCAGGCGGTCGTTCAGGTTGCCGAACCGTTTTGTCGGAAATGCAGCACGCCCCTCGCCGCAGACGGAACCTGTCCCCGCTGTTCGACCGAGCCTCCGCCTTATCGTCTCCTGCGGTCATGGCTCGTTTTTGATTCCCCGATTCGACAGGCTCTTCACAAACTCAAATACCGCCGCGACGTCGGTCTCGGGGACGCGCTCGCCGCGCACCTGGCGGGCTATGTGGCTTCGCTGGGGTGGCCGCTGGACGCGGTCGTGCCGGTGCCGCTGGGCGCGAGGCGCCTGCGGGAACGCGGGTATAATCAAACTGCCTTGATCGCCCGCCCGCTGGCGCTTGCCCTTGGCTTGGATTATCAACCCGCTGCCCTGCGGCGGACGCGCGAGACCAGGTCACAGGTCGGGCTTTCGGCGCTGGAGCGACGCGAAAATGTCCGCGATGCCTTTTCGGCGGAACCGAAATTGGTACGGGGAAAAAACATTCTGGTGTTGGACGATGTCGCCACAACGGGATCCACTTTATCGTCCTGCGCGGAGGCGCTTTTATCCGCCGGGGCACAAGATGTGTTTGCGTTGACCGTGGCGCGGGCGCTGGCCCGTCACGGTCTGGATCAGGTTTAATCCACAATCCCAAGGAGGCCCTATGGCAAACAAACTGGAAATCCAGGCGCGTAATATGGAGTTGGGCGACCGCGTTCGGGAGTACGTGGAAAAAAAGGCTCAACGCCTCGACCGTCACCTGCCGCAAATTGACGAGACGCGGGTCGAATTAACCCACGTCAAATCGCTGCGCAGTTCACTGGATCGTTACACCGCGCAGATCACGGTGCGCGTCAAGAAGACGATCCTGCGCACGGAGGAGCGGTCGGACGACGTGCGTGCCGCCTTCGACGCTGCGCTCGAGAAGATGGACCGCCAGATCGAACGATACAAGGGAAAGCATTACCATGGCCGCGGCGACGGACGTTCCGCTTCGGAGGTGACCGCCCCGTCTGCCGCCGAAGAACCCGATACCGAACCCGCGCCGCTCGTGGTTCGCCGGAAGAAATTCGTCCTGGTTCCAATGGACGAAGCCGAGGCCATCGAGCAGATGAAATTACTGGGACACGAAAACTTCTTCATCTTTTATAATGCGGATGCAAATAAGGTCTGTGTGCTGTACCGCCGCCGCGACGGCAGTTACGGCCTGATCGAGCCTGAAATCGGCTAGTAGGCCGCGTCCCGGCTAATTCTCTGGCCCAGCGCAGGCTGGGCCGCTTTTTTTGGAGTGTAAGATGGAACTATTGGATTTCGATGACGAATTGAATGAGCAAGACACCTCGCCCGGAAACATTGACGAGACCTCCGCACAGCAGGCCGTTTTTCAGTTATTGCAGGCGCTGGGCGAGAACACCAGCCGCAAGGGCCTGCAATACACCCCTCGCCGCGTGGCGCGCATGTATCGTGAATTGTTGAGCGGTTACAGCGTGGATCCGCAGGCGCTGGTCAACGGCGCGCTATTCGAGATTCGCTACGATGAGATGGTCATCGTGCGCGATATCGAATTCTACAGTCTGTGCGAGCATCACCTGCTTCCCTTCATCGGCCGCGCCCACGTGGCCTATATCCCGGACGGCAAGGTACTCGGTCTCTCGAAGATCCCGCGCGTCGTGGAAATGTACGCCCGCCGCCTGCAGGTGCAGGAACGCATGACGCGTCAGGTCGCCGACTTCCTACGCGACCTGCTCAAACCGCAGGGTGTGGCTGTGGTCGTCGAGGCCATGCACCTGTGCTCGATGATGCGCGGCGTCAAGAAACACAACGCCCGCATGACCACCTCCGCCATGCACGGCGCATTCCGCGCCAACCTGGCGACGAGGCAGGAATTCCTGGATAATATCAGCCGCGGCGCGGACCCGCTTCGCCTCTAGCCGGACACTCGGCCTGTTTCCGCGGCACGGGCAAATACCTCCGGCCTCGGCCTGATCCACGTATCCTTGCGCATGTCCTCTGCGGCCTGCGCAAGTTTTTTATGAAGGGCAGGGTGAACGTACTCCGGGAGCAATTCCGCCAGCGGGACGATCATGAAGGCGTGTGCCCAGTATTCCAGCCGCGATGGTTTTTGGTCGTACAGCACAATGTCCAGGTCTATTGTGCGCGGCGCGTTTTTGTCGGCAATGCGCCTGCGCCCCAACGCGGCTTCGATGGGACGGACGATTCGTCTCCTGGCATCCGCGGGAGCACAGCGCGCAGTCATCGAAACACAGGCGTTCAGAAAATTCGGTCCTTCGACGCCAACGGCGTGCGATTCCCAGGCGGTCGAGACGGCCAGCACCTGGCCGTAGTTCCGTAAAAGATCGACTGCTCTCGGCAGGTGGGTTTCGGGCAGGAGGTTAGATCCGATGCAGATGTAGAAATGGTGCGGCCTACTCATCGCGGCTTCGTTCGAGCTCCACGCCGACCGATTTTGCAAAACGAACCGCGCCCGGCTTTTCCACGCGCACCAGTACCTTCTGGACGTTCTTCTCATCGAGACACAATTTCGCCAGGTCGTTGGCCAGCGCCTCGACCGTGAAGCGCGCCGCGCTTTCGGCATGGGATTGTACTTTTTTCGCCAACGTTTTGTAGTTAACGCAATCCTCGATGTCGTCGGTCTCTGCGGCGCGGCGCGTGTCGGTGTAGGCGACGATGTTGATCAGGATGTCCTGTGTGATTTCCCGTTCCCAGTCATTGACGCCGATCACGCCCCGGGTAACCAGGTCTTTGATGATGACTTTGTCCATGTTTGCTCCTAAACCAGGTGGCGTCCGCCGTCCACGTGGATGATTTCGCCTGTAATATAGGGCGCGGCGGTCAGCAAAAACAATAACGCGTTTTCGACATCTTCCAGCGTTCCCCATTTTCGCGCGGGGATGGCCTGCTCGATCCTTGGATTCGCGGTCCCGTCGGCGGGAGGCAAAATCGCGCCCAGCGCCAGCCCGTTGACCGTGATGCGCGGCGCGAAGGCCTGCGCGAGAGAACGCGTCATTGCGGCGAGGGCGGCTTTGCTGATGGTGTAGGGAAAGTGATCCGCGCCGGGCTTGAGGGCGCGGAAATCGAGGATGTTTACAATGTGGCTGCGTCCGCCTTCGGGAACTTGTCTTGCAAATGCCTGGCTGAGCAGGAGAGGCGCAGTCAGGTTGATGGCGAGGTGGCGCTCCCAATCAGGGAGGGTGGTATTTTCCACGGTCAGTCTCTCGAAAATGGCAGCGTTATTGACGAGAGCGAACAGAGGCTGTATGGCTACAGCCTCTTCGATGAGGCGGGAGGCATCGTCGGCTCGGGCAAAGTCTGCCTGGAGGATCCATGCCCGAGGCCCGATGTGGACGATCTCATCCTGAACCCGCCGCGCTTCGTCCTCCGAATGTCCGTGATGGATGATGATGTCCGCACCTGCGCGGGCGCAGGCGAGGGCGAGGGCGCGCCCGATCCGCCGCGCCGCGCCGGTGATCAAAATGGTTCGACCGTTCAAGGACTGAGCGTGCATTGCAGGAATTCTAATCTATTAATCCGTACGCCGGCTTTCCGTCAATTCTCATGATATTTATCCAATATCTTGACTCTCTTTTTTGTCAGTGATAATATCTTCATCACGCGTTTTGAGTTCTCTACAGCCAAATCAGCCTTCTTTTTCAGGAAAGGACGAATATGGACAGAGATCAAAATCCGATTTACACGGGGGATATTGCCGAGCAGATGATTGATCCGAGCCGCGAATATACCACTGAAAACCAGGAACTTGTCTTTACCGAAGAGCAGCACGCCATCTGGGCCGACCTGTTCGCGGGAATCCACCAGCCTTACCTGCTGGAGCATCTTTGCCATGAGTTCAAACATGGCTTGACCCTGCTCCAGCTCGACCCGCTTCGCATCCCCACGGTGGCGCATCTCAACGGGCACATCACGCCTCGCACCGGCTGGCACATCGAACGGACGGTCGTCCGTTACACCCTGGCGGACGACTGGTATGCAAAGTTTGCGAAGCGTATCTTTCTCATCACCGACTATCTGCGCACGCGCGACCAGATGGAGTTCACACCCGAACCCGACATGTTCCACGACATCTTCGGTCATCTCCCGTTCCTGACGCAGAAGTTCTATGCCGACATCGAAGATAAGTTCGCGCCCGCCTACATGAAGGCGACCCAGGAGGAGAAAGAAGCCATCAAGCGGCTGGCATGGTACAGTACCGAGTTTGGCTTGGTAGTGCAGGAGAATCGCTTCAAAGTCTTTGGAGCGGGGATTATTTCAGGACGCAAGGAGTTGACCCGCACCATCATGGAATTCTACCGCCTCGGCCGCGATAATGTGATTGACTACACCCGTCCGATCTTCCCGCAACTGCAGGCGCACTTCACTGCTAAGAAACCCGACATTTACCGAATTATTGACGGGGTGAACGCGTTGCACCAAAAGGGTCAGATGTCCTCCGCCGACCAGGGCTGGAACGTGGTTCTCTCGCTGTATCGGGATTTGGGCATCGAGCAGGTGGGACTGTTTGGCGGGGAGGTGATCATCATTCCGTTCGATGTGGAGACGATCGCGCGCATTCCGAAGACGGTCTATGCCTTCAACCCGATGCTGTTCGTGTGTGAATCGCTCGAGCAGATGGACGCGTTGCTGGATTCATATCTGGCGCCGATTGCGGCGAGGAACTGATACGACTCGAGCATGACAGCCGACTCGAAAGAGGCGGCTGTTTATTTTGCCTGGACTGCGTGTAGCCAGTTTGGGTTGGTCAGAATCAGGATGCATTTCCAGAGGTGGATTGTTTCCGCCATTCATACACTGCAAACGATGCCGCCAGCAGGGCCCAGGCAAGGACCTGCGTCGAGCGAATGCCGTTGAAGAGGATCGGGCTGTCCCCGCGGAAAGCCTCGAGGAAGAGCCGCGCCGCGGACGTGAGCGCCGCGAAGGTGAGGAAGAACAGGCCGGGGCGGGGATTCGGTCTCTGAAACCAGAGCAGGCCGAGGGTCAGAAGAGAGGCGAGCAGTTCGTAGATTTGACTCGGATGCCGCTTCGCATTCCACAAGACAATTGCCCAGGGGATGTCCGTTGGTTTCCCGAAAGCCGTACCCGCGGCGAGATGACTGAGGCTAATTCCAACGGCCAGCACGGCGAGGAACGGGGTCAGGGCGTCCAATGCGTTCCAGAGGGGAATCTTTTGGCGCTGCCCGTAGATGAGGGCGACCAGAACAGCGGCGACGCTTCCGCCGAACGAATCGAAGAGATCGGGATTGAGCGCGAACAAACTGAGCGGACTCTGGCTGAACGCCGGGAGGTGATTGACGGCATAGAGAATGCGCCCGCCGAGAATGTAAGCCAAAAGCCCATAAAAAACGAGGTTGTTGAACGCCTCATTCGTGACCCCGTGCCGCGCTGTGCGTTTTTCGGCGAGGGTCATGCCGAGCCACGCGGCCAGCACGAGCAGGATGAGATGACGCGGCGGGGCAAAGAGGCTGCGGAAGAGTTCGATCATTATTCGAGAATATCCTCGATGCGGGTGCGGAGCAGGGCTTCGGACATCGGCCCGCCGATGACGACCTCGTTGATGATCCCGTCGCGGCGGATGAAGTAACTGGAGGGCAGGGAACGCAGTTGATAAGCCTGCGAGACCTCGCCCGTTTCGTCCAGCAGGATTGGGAAGGTCAAGCGATATTCTTCTATGAACGGCGCGATGGCGAAGGGATCGTCCTGGACGGTCGAATTGACGGCCAGCACGACCAGCCCCCGGTCTTTGTATTCATCATACAGCTTTTGAATGGCGGGCATTTCGGCGCGGCAGGGCGGGCACCAGGTGGCCCACAGGTTGATCAATACGGCCTTGCCCTGCAATTTCGAGAGTGTGAAAGTTTCGCCCTCGGGCGTTTTGAGCGTAAAATCCGGGGCGAGGAAACCAGCCTGCGGCGCGGGAACACCTCCCGCGCCGGCGTTCCCGGCGGGGTCGGCGCTGATGCCGATCCATGCCAGGCCCGCGACGAGGATCAGGATGAAAAAAATACGGCGCTGTATCGGTTGCATAAGTTTTCTTTTTCGGCTACACTGGTATTGTTCGTTTTCGCAGGGTATATCTTACTATGCTTTTCACCGACTCGGTCTTCGTAGGCATAGACCCGACCTCCGGGCGCAGGTCCTTCACGTACGCCGCGCTGGATGACGGCCTGCATCTCCTCGCGCTGGCCGACGGCGAGATGGAGGATGTGACCGCTTTTCTCGCGGGGCAGGAATCCGCGATGGTGGCGGTCAATGCCCCGTCGGGCGTGAACCGCGGACTTGTGCGCGACAGGCTCAAGAAAGAGATGCTCGCTCCGCACCCGATTCGCGGCGCGGAGTTGCGCGTCGTCGAGCACGACCTGCGCGAGCGCGGCATAAACATCGGCGGGACGCCGGGGCGCGAGGAATCCTGTCCCGCGTGGATGCAACTCGGATTCGACCTGTATCGAAAACTGAAGAAGATGGGTTTCAAACGCTTCCCCGAAGGCGATGCGCCGCATCAGGTCCTGGAAACGCATCCGCACGCCTGCTTCAGTGTCCTGTTGGGCCAGGCGCCCCTTCCCAAGCCAACCCTCGAAGGCCGCCTCCAGCGCCAGATCATCCTGCACGACGCGGGCCTGCGCATCAAAGACCCGATGGACTTCTTCGTCGAGATCACGCGCCATCGCCTGAAACTGGGCATCATGCCGATGGAATTCATCTATTTGCCCGAACAGCTGGACGCGCTGGCCGCGGCCTATACAGCGTGGATGGCTGCAAAGAGACCGAACGAAACCATGGCGATGGGCGATAAACAGGAGGGGCGGATTGTCCTCCCCGTGCCCGAATTGAAATCGCGCTATTAGGAGCAGTCGCCGACTGCTCCTTTTGGTACAATCGAGGAAATCATCCCAGCGAGACTCACATGACAACCGACCTTCAATCCCGCGCCATCAACACCCTTCGCTTTCTTTCGGCGGATGCCGTCCAGCAGGCCAATTCGGGTCATCCCGGACTTCCGATGGGCGCCGCCGCAATGGCCTTTACTCTGTGGACGCGTCACCTGCGCCACAACCCGCGCAACCCGCGCTGGCCCGGCCGCGACCGTTTCATCCTCTCCGGCGGACACGGCTCGATGCTGTTGTATTCCCTGCTCCACCTGACCGGCTACGATCTTTCCCTCGGCGAATTGAAGAACTTCCGCCAGTGGGGCAGTCTCACGCCCGGACATCCCGAATACGGCCTCACCCCCGGAGTGGAAATGACCACCGGTCCGCTGGGCCAGGGATTCGCCACCGGCGTGGGCATGGCCATCGCCGCGGCGCATCTGGCCGCGGCCTATTCGCCCGGCCTGTTCGACAACTTCATCTACGCCATCGTCACCGACGGCGACCTGATGGAAGGCGTGGCTTCGGAGGCCGCTTCGCTGGCGGGGCATTTGCAATTGGGGAGATTGATTTATCTCTACGACGACAATCACATTTCGATTGACGGTCCCACCGACCTGGCCTTCACCGAAGACCGCGCGGCGCGCTTCGAAGCCTATGGCTGGCACGTCCAAAAAGTGGACGACGGCAACGACGTGGAGGCAATTGACCGCGCCATTCAGGCCGCAAAACTGGATCCGCGCCCCTCGCTGATCGCGGTCCGCACGACCATCGGTTACGGCGCGCCGAAGAAGCAGGGGACGGCTAAGGTCCATGGCGAACCGCTTGGCGATGAGGAATTGAACGCCGCCAAGGACAACCTCGGCTGGCCGAAAGAACCGCGCTTCTTCATCCCCGGCGATGTGGCCGAATTCTTCTGCGAAGCCGTGGAACGCGGCCGAAAACTCGAAGCCGATTGGCAGGCGCGATTCGATGAGTTCAAACGCGCCAATCCCGAAAAAGGCGCGGAACTCCAGCGCCGCCTCGAGGGGAAATTGCCCGCTGGCTGGGAGTCTGCATTGCCCGTCTTCCCTGCGGACGCGAAGGGCATGGCTACGCGCGCCGCCTCGGGCAAGGTCATCAATGCGCTTGCTCCAATTTTGCCCGAACTGCTCGGCGGTTCCGCGGACCTGGCTCCTTCCAACAACACGAAAATCGAAGGCAGTCCCGCCTTCCAAAAAGACTCGCCGCAGGGGCGCAACTTCCATTTCGGCGTGCGCGAGCACGGCATGGCCGCGGCCTTGAACGGCATGGCGCTGTTCGGCGGGTTGATTCCGTATGGCGGCACTTTCCTCATTTTTTCGGATTATGCGCGGCCTGCCATTCGCATTGCCGCGCTGTCACATATTCCATCCATCTTTGTCTTTACACACGACAGTGTCGGCCTCGGCGAGGACGGACCGACTCACCAGCCCGTGGAGCACCTGGCCGCGCTGCGCGCCATCCCCAACCTGACCGTCATCCGTCCCGCGGATGCAAACGAGACCACCCAGGCTTGGAAGGCCGCCATCGAGAATCGCCGCGGCCCGACCTTGCTCGCCTTGACGCGTCAAGCCGTTCCAATGTTCGAGCCTTCCAACCCTCCAATGGTCGGAAAGGGCGCGTACGTGCTGAAAGATTTTGGAAAAAAGAAACCCGAGTTGATTCTGATGGCCTCCGGCTCGGAAGTTAGTTTGATCTATGCCGCCGCGCAGAAACTGGCGGAGGAGGGCCGCAGCGTGCGTGCGGTCTCCTTCCCCTCGTGGGAATTGTTCGAGAAACAGGACGAAGCCTATCGTGAGTCCGTGTTGCCGAAGAAGATTCAGGCGCGGCTCGCCGTCGAAGCAGGCGTCAGCCTCGGCTGGGAGCGATACGTCGGCGCGTCGGGCAAAGTCATCTCTATCGAACGGTTCGGCGCGTCGGCTCCGTACAAAGTCATCTTCGAGAAATTCGGCTTAACCGTCGAAAATGTCGTCGCGCAGGCGAAATCCATCTTGCCGAAAAAGAAGCCCGTGAAAAAAGTCGAAAAAGCGAGGCGCAAATGAAGGTTGCCGTCGCCTGTGACCACGCGGGCTTCCCGCTGAAAGAGACCGTGCTCGCGGCCGTGCGCGCCGCCGGCCACGAACCGATTGACCTGGGCACGCATTCCGCCGAGAGCGTGGATTATCCCGACTTTGCCGAAAAGGTCGGGCGCGCCGTACAGGCGGGAGATGCGGAGCGCGGGATTCTGGTGTGCGGATCGGGCATCGGCGCGTGCATCGCCGCCAACAAGATGAAAGGCGTGTATGCCTCGATCTGTCACGATACTTATTCCGCCGCGCAAGGCGTCCTGCACGATGACATGAACGTGCTTTGCCTCGGCGGCCGCGTGATCGGCCCTGAATTGGCGAAGGCGCTGGTTAATGCCTTTCTTTCTGCTGAATATCAAGGTGACAAGCCTGGCGGAGAGCGGTTGGCGCGGCGGGTTGCGAAGATTAGAAAGTTGGAAGGTTAACATGTTAGCAAGTTGGAATGTTGTAGCGTTGACAAGTTGGGAGGTGGGGAATGCCCACTATTAAACGCTTTGAGGAAATCGAGGCCTGGCAGACCGCGCGGGAATTGACAAAATTGATTTACTCATTAACGGATGAAGGCAGATTCTCGCGCGATTTTGGCTTGAAGGATCAGATTCGCCGCGCGTGTTTCAGTAATGAGCAATGTCTCGGAGGGATTCGAGAGTCAGACCCAGTCTCAGTTCGTTCGTTATCTAGGGCTTGCGAAGGCGTCAGCAGGCGAAGTCCGCTCTCAGTTATACGTCTCGCGCGATCTCGAATACATAACGGAAGAACAATTTGCGAAAACATTTGCAATGGCTGAAAAGGCCTCCCGTCAGATTGCCCGCTTTATCGCTTACCTCGAAAGTCATCCGCAGTCCCACAAAATTCGCGAGGATTCCGCTGAATACGACGTTTAGCCGAACCCTCAAACTAGGCAACCCGTCAACTCGAAGACCTGCCAACCTGTAAACCTGTCAACTTTCCGACTCCTTAACTTGGAAACCTGCCAACATGCAAACTATCGAAAAACTCACTTCTCTCGGCCAATCCCTCTGGTACGACAACATCCAGCGTAAATTGCTGGAGAACGGCGAATTCGCCGCCATGATTCAACGCGGCGACATCCGCGGCATGACCTCCAACCCGACCATCTTCAACAATGCTATCGCCAAATCGGACGATTACGACTCGGCGTTGATTCCGCTGGCGTGGTCGGGCTGGGACGCGGAGAAGATCTTCTGGCAGCTCGCCATCGAAGACATCCAGGCCGCGGCCGACTTGTTCCTGCCGCTGTACGAAGAGACCGAGGGCGGCGACGGCTACGTGAGTCTCGAAGTGAGTCCGTTCCTTGCAAACGATACGGAAGCCACCGCCGCGCAGGCACAGCAACTGTGGGCGCGCGTTGCCCGTCCGAATTTGATGGTCAAGATCCCTGCCACGAAGGCGGGCATCCCAGCGGTTCGCAAAGCAATCGCCGCGGGCGTCAACGTCAACGTCACGCTCATCTTCTCTCTTGCGCGCTACGCCGAAGTGATGGACGCCTACCTCAGCGGCCTCGAAGACCGCCTCGCCGCGGGCCATCCAATTGACCACATCGCCTCGGTCGCCTCGTTCTTCGTCTCGCGCGTGGACACGAAAATTGATGCGCGCCTGCCCGCCGATTCGCCTCTGGCTGGCAGGGCCGCAATCGCCAATGCCAAACTGGCCTACGAAGAATTCCGCAAGGTCTTCAGCGGTCCGCGCTTCGCCAAATTGCAGATGGCCAAAGCGCGCCTCCAGCGTCCGTTGTGGGCCAGCACCAGCACTAAGAATCCCAACTACCCCGACACGATCTACGTGGACAACCTCATCGGCCCCGCCACGGTCAACACCGTCCCGCCGCAGACTCTCGACGCGTTCCGCGATCATGGTCAGGCTCAGCAGACTCTCACCGAGGGACTCGAAGCGGCGCGCGCCGCGCTGGCCGACCTCGAAGCCGCGGGCATCTCGATGGATGTCGTCACGCAGGAACTGGAAGACGAGGGCGTCAAGGCTTTTGCGGATGCGTTCACGCAGTTGTTGAAGACAATAGACGAAAGACGAAAGAGCGCCGCGTCGCAACTCGGACCGCTGGCTGATTCCGTTTCGCGGCGCGTGACTCAACTCGAAGCGGATTCCGTTCCCGCGCGCCTGTGGAACCGCGACCCCGCGTTATGGACGACCGATCCCGCAGGCCAGGCCGAAGTCAAGATTCGACTCGGCTGGCTCGATTCGCCTGATACATCTCGCGCCGCGCTGCCTGAAATCCAATCTTTCGCTGAAGAAATCCGTGCAGCAGGCATCAGGAAATTCCTCGTCCTTGGCATGGGCGGCTCGTCGCTCACTCCAGAGGTCTTGAGCATATTCTTTCCGAATTCCGAATCCCGATTATCAATTCTCGATTCCACCGACCCCGCCCAGGTCCTCGCGGCCGCGCGGGACTTCCCGCCCTCCGAATCGCTTTACATCGTCGCCAGCAAATCGGGCGGCACTGCCGAAGTGACCGCCATGTTTAATTACTTCTGGGAATTGGCGAAAGGCGACGGTTCGCACTTTATCGCCATCACCGACGCGGGCACCTCGCTGGAGACGCTGGCGCGCGAGCGCGGCTTCCGAAAGATATTCAATGCCGATTCGACCGTCGGCGGCCGCTACTCCGCGTTGACCCACTTCGGCCTCGTCCCTGCCGCGTTGCTTGGCGTGGACTTGGATCAATTTCTGTCGCGCGCCGCGTGGATGCGAAAACAATGTCTCGCGCTGAGCGGGGAGCATAGCCGAAGCGCCGCGTTGAGCCCGTCGAAGGGCCGAGTCTGCCCTGCATGTCGCAACCCTGGTCTCGTGCTGGGCGCGGTGATGGGCGAATCCGCTCTCGCAGGCCGCGACAAACTCACGATCCTGGCTGACCCGCCTGTTTCCTCATTTGGTTCGTGGATCGAGCAGATTATCGCCGAGTCGAGCGGGAAACTCGGCAGGGGCATCGTCCCCGTGGACGGCGAACCCGTCGGCGAGCCGTCCGTCTATGGCGCGGATCGTCTGTTTGTATATCTTCGTCAAACGGGCGAGCATGATGCTGCGGCCGCGAAATTGCGCCAGGCGGGCTTCTCCGTGCTCGAGTTCGCGATGCCCGATGCGTATTCGCTGGCCGCCGAATTCTATCGCTGGGAGGTGGCGACCGCGACGGCTTGTCACATTCTCGGCGTCAATGCCTTCGACCAGCCCGATGTGCAGGATGCCAAGGATCGCACGAAGGCCAAGATTGCCGAGTATCAGAAAAACGACCAACTGCCCGAAAACAATTTGATTGAAGCGGAGGACGCGCGTAACGCGTTAAACGACTTGCTGGCGCATGCGCGGGCGAGTGACCCTTCGACGGGCTCAGGGCGGCGTTACATCGCGGTCAATGCCTATGTGCCGCGTGACGCAGAGACATTCGCCGCGTTGACCCTGTTCCGCCTCGCCCTGCGCGAGAAAACGGGCTGTGCCACGACGGTCGGATTCGGGCCGCGCTTCCAGCATTCGACGGGTCAATTGCACAAAGGCGGCGCAGACAATGGTCTTTTCATCCAGATTGTGACCGACGCCTCGTTTGACGTGGACATCCCAACCCAGGGCATGACCTTCGGCACGCTCGAACGCGCCCAGGCGCTCGGCGATTACGAAGCCCTGGCCGCGCGCGGACGACGCGTCCTGCGCCTGCATCTGAAAGACATCTCTGATTTATCTCGAATTTTGGATGGATAAATGGGACGCGGATTAACGCGGAGAACGCGGATTCTTTGCTTTGGACAACCTCACGTTTTTATCCGCGTTAATCAGTGCTCGTCCGCGTCCTATTTTGAAACTATCAGATTGCTGGATTAGTTTACTAGTGGAGGCTGTGATATGACCGAACTGGCTCAATTCAAATGTGTGGCCTGCCGCGGCGGCGAACCGACCCTCACTGAGGCCGAGATCGCCGAATTGCATCCGCAAGTCCCTGATTGGCAAGTAGTAACGCAAGATGGTATCTTGCGCCTACAGCGTGTATATAAACTCAAGAACTTCATCGAAGCTGTGGCCTTCACGAATAAGATCGCCATGATCGCCGAGAAGGAAGACCATCACCCGCTGATCGTCACCGAGTGGGGACGCGTCACCGTGCAATGGTGGACGCACAAAATCAAGGGCTTGCACAAAAACGATTTCATCATGGCGGCGAAGACGGATCAATTGATGGGATGAAATGCAGTACTCACCACCTCTCCCAATGCACCACCTCCTCCAGCGATCTCCTGCCTCCCTTCCTCGGCGGCGTGGACAGTTTCGCCTCGTCCGCGGGGTAGCCGAACGAGAGCTCGATGCGCAGGTGCCACTCTGACGGGAAGCCCAGAATCGAGCGCGCCTTTTCGTCCTCGTAAATCGAAGCAGGGCAGGAGCCAATGCCCAATTCCCACGCGGCCAGTTGCATGAAGGCCGCGGCCTGGCCCGCGTCGAACATGGTCTGGAATTTGGCGGCGGGGTCGGGGGTGAGGATGGCGACTCCCAGCGCCGCGCCCGCCAGGTGTCCCGCCCACGTGCCGCACTCGGACAGCGCCTTCAGAATCGACTTGTCACGAATCGCGATGAATTGCCAGGTCTGCTCGTTTTTCGATGACTGCGCACGCCGCCCCGCGTTAAGGACGGCGCGGGTCACGTCGTCAGGCAAAGGTTTATCCTGAAACTTTCGCACCGCCCGCTTGGTGCGGATGGCATCGGATACGTTCATAAATGCTCCTCGTCAACTTACCACAAAGAATGCAGAGAGCGCGAAGATTCTCTAAAATCTCCCTGTGGACTCCGTGTTCTCCGTGGTGAAATACCTATCCGAGTATAATTCATCCGATGCCCTCACGTCCTTCCTTTCGTCCCTACCTTCTCCAAACCATCCTTCTGTTTCTCCTCGGCTGGGGCGGATTGTTCCTCATCGTCTGGTACACCGAGCCCACCATCCTACCGCGCTGGGGCTTCTTTGCCCTCTGGTCCATCGGCCTCACCGCCCTTGCCCTGCCCATCCATTATTTTCTCAGCATTCGTTTCCCATCGGGAGCGCCGCTACAACCGCAAACCCTCGTCCGACAGGCGTTGTGGGCGGGCATCTACGGCGCGACCCTGGCCTGGCTTCAACTCGCGCGCCTCAACTCCATCTACACCGTGCTCGGGCTGCTCGGCGGCTTCTACGCCATCGAGTATTTGATCGGACTGCGCGAGCGTGCCCAGTGGCACGCGCCCACCATTGACGATGACTGACCTTCGTTCGCTCCCCTCGGTCGAACAATTGATGCAGACGCCGCGCGCCGCGGACCTGACCTCTTCCTACGGACGCCCGTTGACCCTGCAAGCCGTGCGCGTCTCTCTCGACGAGACGCGGGCTGCCGTCAAATCGGGCGCGGACTCCCTCCCCGGCCGCGACGCGTTGATCGTCCGTGCCGAAGCCCTGCTGGCCGAATGGACGCGTCCCAGCCTGCATCCCGTCATCAACGCCACGGGCGTGATCCTCCACACGAACCTCGGCCGCGCCCCGCTCTCCAAAGCGGCACTTGCCGCCATGGAGGCGGTCTCGCGCGGCTACTCCAATTTGGAATATGATCTCGAAAAAGGTCAGCGCGGCTCGCGCTTGATTCACGCCGAAGCCGTTTTGCAGAAACTGACGGGCGCCGAGTCCGCGCTGGTGGTCAATAACAACGCCTCGGCGGTGCTGCTGGTTTTATCAGTATTGGCAAAGGGAAAACGCGTCGTCATCCCGCGTTCGCAACTGGTGGAGATCGGCGGCGGATTCCGCGTGCCCGATGTGATGAAACAATCGGGCGCGAAACTGGTCGAAGTGGGAACGACGAATCGCGTTCACCTGTCCGATTTCGAAGAAGCCTTGCGCGAACCGACCGCGCTGGTCTTGCGCGCCCATCGCTCGAATTTCAAGATCATCGGCTTTACGGAAGAGCCTGATTTCAGAGATATTATTAAACTTGCACACAAATCAGGCGTGCCCGTCGTGGACGATCTCGGTTCGGGCGCGTTGCTCGATACCGCTGATTATGGTCTCGCCCGTGAACCGACCGTGCAGGAGTCCCTGGCCGCGGGCGCGGACCTGGTGTGTTTTTCGGGCGACAAACTGCTGGGCGGACCGCAGGCGGGCATCCTCGTCGGCCGCGCGGACTTGATCGCAAAGCTGAAAAAGCATCCGCTGGCGCGTGCCCTGCGCGCCGACAAGACCTGTCTCGCGGGAATCACGGCCACGTTGTTGCATTACCTCAAGGACGAAGCCGTGCGCGAGATCCCCGTCTGGCAAATGATCTCGATGACGCGGGAGCAGGTCAGGGTCCGCGCGGAGGCGTGGGCCAAAGAGTTGGGTCGGGGCGAAGTGGTCGAGTCCGAATCCACGGTGGGCGGCGGGAGTCTCCCCGAAGAATCCCTGCCGACGTTTGTCTTATCGTTGAAAGTCAGAAGCCCCGATAACTTCCTTGCGAGACTGCGCGCGCAGAATCCGCCCGTGATCGCGCGCACAGAGAACGACAGAGTCCTGCTCGATCCGCGCACGGTTCTACCTGAACAGGATCATTTACTAATCTCTATTCTCCAATCTCTACTCACGGAGTCCCGATGAAATCAGACCTCGATATCCTCATGCAATCCAAAAATCTCGACGCCCTGCTCGTCCTCGGAAACGCTGAGCATAACCCGCCGATGTATTACTTCACAGGCGGCGGGCACGTCAGCGGCGCGGCGCTCATCAAGAAGCGCGGCGAAGCGCCCATCCTCTTTTACAATGACATGGAGCGCGATGAAGCCGCGAAGACAGGTCTACAAACGCGTTCGTTCAGCAATTATCCCTGGGAGGAATATTTCAAGCAGGCAGACGGCGACATGAGCCTGACAGGCGCATTGCGCCTCCAGCGCATCCTCGCCGACCTGGGAGTCAAGGGGCGGGTCGGCGTGTATGGGCACATGGAGATCAGCGGCGTGCTTGCGCTGCTTGCACATTTCCCGCGCGTCGCCCCGGACGTGGAACTGATCGGCGAAAACGGTATGGAGTCCATCTTCAGCCGCGCCATGGAGACGAAGGAGGAATCCGAAGTGGAACGCATCCGCGCCATGGGCAGGATCACCACCGAGGTCGTCGGCCTCGTAGCGGACTATCTCACCAGCCGTGCGGTGCGCGCGGACGAGGTCCTGCTCAAGGAAGACGGCTCGCCGCTCACCATCGGCGATGTCAAACGAAAGGTCAATCTGTGGGTGGCCGAACGCGGCGCGGAATTGCCCGATGGCTTTATCTTCTCCATTGGCCGCGACGCGGGCGTGCCGCATTCCACGGGTAATCCCGAAGATATGATTCGCCTGGGCCAGACCATCATCTTCGACATTTTTCCTGCCGAAGAGGGCGGCGGATACTTCTACGATTTCACGCGTACCTGGTGTCTGGGTTACGCCCCGCCTGAGGCGCAGGAATTGTACGATCAGGTGAAGGAGATCTTCGACCGCGTGCTGGAGAACTTCGACTTGAACGCCTCGTTCAAGGATTACCAGAAGATGACCTGTGAATATTTCGAGTCCAAAGGGCACAAGTCGCAACTCAATACACAAAGCCCGCTGGATGGCTACGTTCACAGCCTCGGCCACGGCGTGGGGTTGAACATCCACGAGCGCCCGTTCAGCGGCCTGCAGGCCGACGAGAGTCATCGCCTCGCGCCGGGCGTCGTCATCACCTCCGAGCCTGGCTTGTATTATCCCGATAAAGGTATGGGCGTACGCATCGAAGATACGATCTGGGTGCGCCCCGATGGGAAGATGGAAATCCTGGCCGAATATCCGTATGATTTTGTCCTGCCGATGAAGAAGTGGAAAAAGAAATGACCGTGGATGGTTGACCACAATTCGATGAACACGACCATCCTGAGTATATTATTGGGCATCGGTGGCATGTTTGGATGGGGTATATACGATTTTCTCGGCGGCGTGTTTGCGAAGCAGATCGGCCCTTTCAAATCCTTGTTTTGGTCACAACTGGCTGGTCTGGGGGCGGTGGGTCTGCTCGCCTTTGTGTTCGAGTCAAGTCTCGATATTTCTGGTCTTTCGATCCTGTTACTTGTCGTCGCGGCAGTTTTGTACTCTGCTGGTTATTTGTTCTTTTTCAAAGGGCTTGAGATCGGCAATGTCTCCATTGTTGCCGCGACTATGAATCTGTGGGCTGTATTCACAATGCTGTTTGCTTTTCTACTCATGGGACAGCGGCTTTCTGGAATACAGACCCTGGGTGTCCTGCTGATTCTCGGTGGTGTGGCGGTCGCGTCCTTGACCTGGAGCGACATAAAAAATCAAAGGTTTCAACCATCAATGGGCGTAAAAGAAACAGTGGCAGGCGCCTTCTTTTTTGGCGTTTATTGGAATGTGAGCGAAATCGTTTCAGAAGAAATCGGATGGCTCTTCACCACCTTGTTGGTCAAGTTGGGAATCATTCTGTTCTTGTTGGTTTTCTCGGTCTTTGTAAGGCGGGAGATTAGCCTTGCGACGGCCTCCGCGAAAACAAAAATCATGCTTGTCGTAATGGGGATTGTTGAGGCAGGCGCGGTTGCGGCAGTCAATTATGGTTTGACTATTGGCGACGCGATCCTGATCACTCCCATCGCCTCCGCCTTGTCCATCGTGACAATCGGACTGGCAATCGTTTTCCTGAAAGAAAAAATCACCCGCATACAGAGATTTGGAGTTTTGATGGCAATTGTCGGTATAATCACAACTGCGTTCTAATTCTGATTATAAATGACTGACCTCAAACCCGCCCGCATCCTCGCCATCGAGACCTCCTGCGACGAGACCGCCTGCGCCGTGCTCGAAAACGGGCGCGCCCTGCTGGCCTCCGTCGTCGCCTCGCAGATGGATGTGCACGCGCGCTTCGGCGGCGTGTATCCTGAAGTGGCCTCGCGCCAGCACGTTCTTTCGATCGTACCTGTCGTGGAGCAGGCGCTGGCGCAGGCGCACATCACCCTCGCGGACGTGGACGCGGTGGCCGTCACGCGCGGGCCCGGGCTGGCGGGTTCGCTCGTCGTCGGCATGAACGCAGCCAAGGGCCTCGCGCTCGGCGCGGGGATTCCGTTCGTGGGCATCAACCATTTGGAGGGGCATATCTACTCGGCCTGGGTCTACGACGCGGGCGAGACGCCTCCGCCCGCGCCACAATTTCCGCTGCTGGCTTTGCTCGTCTCGGGCGGACACACGGAACTGAATCTGATGTCCGAGCATTTGGCCTACCAGCGACTCGGCTCCACCCTGGACGACGCGGCGGGCGAGGCCTTCGACAAGGTGGCACGCCTGCTGGGGCTCGGCTACCCGGGCGGTCCCGCCATTCAGCAGGCCGCGGAGGATGGCGACCCGCGTCGATTTGCATTTCCGCGCGCCCGCCTCGAAGGGACGTGGAACTTCTCGTTCAGCGGACTCAAGACCGCGGTCCTGCACGAAACGCAGCGCCTTCAAAAAGGCGGCAAGCCATTGCCTGTCGCCGATCTGGCCGCGAGTTTCCAGGCCGCGGTGATTGATGTGTTGTTTGAAAAAACGATGGCCGCGGCGCGCGAATTCGGCGCGAAGGAGATTCTCGTGGCGGGCGGCGTCTCGGCCAACCGCGCCCTGCGGCAGGCCTTCAAATCGCAGACCGAGTTTCCCGTACACATCCCGCGCCTCTCGCTGTGCACCGACAACGCCGCCATGATCGGCGCGGCGGGCTACTTCCGTTACGCGCTCGGCCACACCAGCAGCCTTGAAGAGGATGTCCAGCCCACCTGGCCGCTTTCGTAGATGAATGAGACCTCAGCCGCGGCTCGCCGAGCAGAGGAGAATTGGTGGACGGCGGCATTATTTATTTCGAACATGCACTGTTGCAACCGCCTTAGAATCCGTGGCTGCGAGCAGAGCGCTTGCCCTGAGCCATGTCGAAGGGAAGCAGTCTCTCCCATTGCGAGGGGATTGCTTCGATGCCTTCGACATCTCGCAATGACAGTGTAAACGGATAATTGCAACAAAGCATTTCGAACACGATAACGATATAATTATCGTAGTCAATTCTCTCATCGCCTGTGGGCATTTTCGAAAGAGGAGCAACCATGAACATTGCCGCCGCGCTCGTGCTTGGCTTGTTGATCGGATGGTTGATCGAATGGGTGATAGACTGGTTCTACTGGCGGCGCGCCAGGCCCGAACCGCGCGGCGAATCGGCTGCGTCCCTTGCCCCCACGCAAAAGACGCGCTACGCGTCGCCCCCGCCCAATCCCGACGACCTCGTCGCCATCAAGGGCATTGGCCCCGTCATCGCGAAACGGTTGAATCAATCGGGGATTTACATGTACGAGCAATTGGCAAACCTTACTCTCGATGAGTTTGAGGAGGCGCTGGGCGACCTGCTTCAACGCTTTATCAACGAACGCTCGATTTTACGGCAGGCGCGTGAACTGGCCGACAAAAAGAAAGCGGGGTAGCCATGGCGCAGACCAGCGGGTCGCGATTTGTCCCAGGCTACGACTTGTTCAAATTGATCGTCGCGATCATTTTGACGATCATCCTGTTCCTTTTGTTATTGCGCGCGTGTCAGCCGCAACCGCCCGTACCGTCTACCGTAACGCCCGCGCCGTCCACCGCGACCGCGACGAATACGTCTCTCCCGCCGACAGCCACAGAAACGCCTGTCCCCGCGAGCGCGACCTTCACGCCCGAACCTCCGATCACCGACACGCCGACCGCGACATTCACGGCCCAGCCTCCCCCCACAGACACTCCCACCGCGCCTCCCACCTCGACCCCGACCCCGCTTCCCGCACCGACCGAACCTGTCCCCACCTCTGACCCGAATGCCTGCCCCTCGGCCGTCACCCGCATCCGCGTCGGCGACAGCGTCCGCGTGCTCTATCGGCTGAACTTCCGCACCGGGCCCGGGCTGACATGGCCCATCATCCTGACCAACAATCCTGGCACGCGCATGGACGTGATCGGCGGGCCGGTCTGTACGCGCCGGAGTACACCGGGCGGCGACAGGGCTTACCTGTGGTGGAAGGTGCGCCTGCCGAACGGACTCGAAGGCTGGTCCGCCGAAGCGCCGCTCATCCGCCCCTATTACTTCCTGGAACCGATTCGCTGATCAGGAGAGAGATGAAGGAATTTCGCAACCCCGAGGATGTCCATCAACCCATTGGCTCTTACACTCACCAGATAGAAATCGCAGGCAATGAGCGCGTGTTGATCCTCTCGGGCCAGGTTGGCATAAGAGAAGATGGCAGTGTGCCAGAGGACCCCATCGAACAGATTGACGTTGCCCTTGAAAACGTCTTCCGCAACCTGCGCGCCGCGAACATGGATGTGAAGGACATTGTCAAACTCACATATTATCTCGTGGGCGAGATGGATACAACCAAACGACGCGAGTTGACGGCATCCAAATTGCGAGGACATAAACCATGCAGCACGCTGGTTTATGTCGCGGCGCTGGCCAGCCCGATTTACAGGGTTGAGATCGACGCGTGGGCCTCGCGCGCGGATTGAGTGCGAGGATATTCGGCTGCCGGGTCAGTTTGGATGGATCAATATGACGGGGATATGGGTCAGGTGGACGACCTCTTCTGCCACACTGCCTTTCAGCCAGCGCTGGATTCCCGCGCGCCCGTGCGTGGACATGGCGATCATGTCCGCGTGAATCTCCTCGGCAACTTCGGCGATCGTTTCGGACACCGGGCCTTCTCGCACAACACCCGTAACTTTTACGCCCCCCATCTTCAGTCTGCGGACCTTCTCGCGCACGTACTGGTCGGATTCCTCGTCAATTTTCTTGTTGATTGCGGATCTCATGGCGACATCGTGACCGTAAAATTCATCGGCGGGAACGATCGGCACGCGGAGGATGACGACCTCTGCGTTTTCCGATTTGGCCAGCGCCATCGCGTGGGGTAGTACCGCTTCGGCAAATGGTGAGCCATCCAATGGAACGAGAATCTTCTTGTACATAGTTCATCTCCTTTGAATGTGCCCAACTTTACAGTAGCACGAAATGACCCCGAATTCAAGTACCCGATGTCCCCGAACAGCCGAGCCTGTTCTAATTGCCTTTGCGCTTTATTGCCAGGATTGCGATTTTGGTCGAATGGCTGAACGGCGCAGGGTCGGTGATCGGCGTGTCGACTCTGTCGCGTCCCGTGAAATCTTCGGGCACGGGAATCAACTCTTCGATTTTCAAATACCCGTCCCGACACAGCTCTTCGAGCGCCCGAATGTATTCCCTTCCGCTGACGAACAGCGCGTTGTTAATCGAAACCAGCCGCCCCCCGTCGTTGATCAATGGGCGGACCTTATTGATGAGCCGCGCGCTCGCGTGCACCTGATCCACTCTGCCTCTGGTCGTTGTGGAAAATAACGGTGGATCAAGGATGACGCAATCGAAGGTCTGTTTGGTGCGCCTGAACTTGCCAATGACGGGGAAGAAATCGCCCGCTATGAAATCTTCTTTACGAATTGGGAAGCCGTTTAGCGCGCAGGAGGTCTTCGCGAGATTCAGGAACTTGCGGCTAAGATCCTGTTGAATCACGCGGGCCGCGCCGCCCGCCATCGCCGCGACGCCCAGGCTGCCTGTGTAGGCGAAGGTGTTGAGCACGGTCTTGCCGCGCGCGTTTTCGATGATCCATTGCCGCAGATTGCGCGTGTCAAGATAGAAACTCGCGTCGCGATTCAGCGTCAGGTCGAGGGCATACCAGACTCCGTGCTCTTTGATTTTCGTATCTGGTTTGTCGCCGAAGTGAACGATGCCGAGTCTTTCCCGGTGAGTCGAGGCGTTGCGCGTCTTTACAATAACTGCGCGCAGCCAGTCCAGGGCGCGCCTTATACTTTCCGTGATTTCAGAGACCAGTTCTCGATTTGGTTTTTCTGCATGGTCGTGGACGACGAGCGTGCGCCCGTAGATGTCCAGCGCGAGGTCGGGGAAGCCCTCGGTGAATCCATTGAAGAGTCGAAAGGCCGTCTCGTGGCGGGAATCGAACAGGGTCGCGCGCGAGGCGAGGGCTTTTTCGAGCAGGGGCGCGAGGGTCTCGAGGGCGTGTGCGCGGCCGCCTTCCGTCATTTTATTTGCGATTACCCCAGTAAAACATGCCCGCTCCGATAATCATGGCAATGCCTCCGTTGATTGCCCATTGTGGGTCGCCCGTCATGAAGCTGCCGGGCAAAATGTTAATTCCCTGCAGGAACCAGACCGCGCCCGCCAGAACAAGCAGGACGCCGAGGGTTTTCAGCGCAGTTTTCATAGACCTTTTTCTCTCAGCCATTCCAGGATTCTATCGGCCGCTAGTTTCCAGTTTGGTTCCAGCATTACATCGTGCGCCATGTCGAAGAACTCGGCTGTCGTTCCGTACGCCCGCGCCGTGTCGTTCACCGCTTTGCGCGAGATGACGGCATCCCTCGACGCGCCAATCACCAGCATCGGCGTTTTAACGCGTTTGGGCCGCACGAGGTTGAGCCCTAATTCATCGAGATAGGCGCGGAAGGATTCGTCACACAGGCGTGTTTGATATGCCGTGACTTTTTCTGTGGGCATGTCGCTCGAAAACAAGGCAAATTGCGCCAGCGCGGGCGTTTCCACAACCGGATACAGTCGAAGCGTGGCCAACACTTTCAATACGGCCAGCGGTTTTTGCATGAGCAATGAGAATGTTGCGGGCCAGAGACCGTAATACGGAACGGAAGTCAGCAATACCGCGGCAGGCGCGGCGTGCGACTCGAGATATTTCTGGGTGATGAACCCGCCCATCGAGTGGCCGATGACAACGGGCGGCGCGTCCAATTGACCCGCGGCCCGTTCCACGTCCGAGACGTAATCGGCGATGGATGCGCCCCAGATCTGCCCCTCGCTGGCGCCGTGTCCGCGCAGGCTGAGGGCATGGACATTGTATCCGCGCCCGGCGAAATACGGCATGAAATGCTCCTCCCAGCACCAGGCCCCGTGCCACTTGCCGTGGACGAAGAGCAGAGGAGTGGGACGCGCCGCGCCGGTAGGTGTTTTGTGAATCAGTTCGAGTTTCATCAGATTCCTCCGCGTGATCCCTTCGTTTTGACGGCCCGCGTGGCGAGGTAACTGGGGTGATATTTCGCCAGCGGCGAATCGTTCATGACGTCCTCGTACATGTCCGTGATGACCAGTCCCGTGTCCAATTGACCTCCGAGCAGGTCGGTGAGCGAGTGGCCGAATTCCAACGGGAGACCTTTTTCGATGTATTCATTGAGTTCATCCCGACTTAAATCTTCGATGTCGGAGTATGGAATCGAATGAGCGACTTCCAAAGTGCCCTCGTCCGCTTTGAAGAGGTCGAAGATGTAGTGCACCGGATTCATCGAGCCGGTCATCAATACGCCGCCCTCGCGGAGCACGCGCGCACATTCGCGCCACACGGCGCGCACATCGGCCATGAAGACCGTGGAACAGGGGTTGAAGACTAGGTCGAAGGACTCATCCGCGAACATGCTCAAGTCCGCTGCGTCGCCCTCGACCAGGCGCATCTCCAGCCCATCGCGTTCGGCTACCAGCCTGTCCTGTGCCAGCTGGCGGGGTGAGTTGTCAAAAACGGTCACCCTCGCACCCGCCGCGGCAAGAACAGGTCCCTGCTGACCGCCGCCCGAGGCGAGGCATAGGATTTCCAATCCTTTCAACGGCGGGAACCAGTCGCGCGGTACAGGCTTGTTCTCGGTCAGGACCACTGACCAATCCCCGCGGCGAGCGGCCGCGGTAATCTCCGAAGTTACGGGTTGAGTCCAGCGGTTCTGGCCACCCGCTACTTCGCGGTCCCAGGCTTCGCGATTGTAGGCTTGAATATCTGTGCGGCTTTTCATGGGGAAAGTTTACCAGCATTTTGTGCCTTAAACGATGTTGGGCCGACAGCGTAAAGGTCGGCCCAACAAAGTGAGGGGAAGAATCGAAATTAGGCGGCGGAGGGGACGCCTGACGGCGCTTCCATCAATTCCTTCGCGGGGTGGACGCGGTGCAGGATGAGGTAGCCTACTACGGAGAGCGTCCCAACAATGCCGCACGCGTACCACAACCAGTTCGAATCGAGGTTGTCGATGATCTGGCCCGCGAGCAGGGGGCCGACCGCGAAAGGCATGCCCCAGGCAAGGATGCCGAAGACCGCGCTGTACCGTCCGCGCATTTGCTCTGGTGCGAAACTGACCACCAGTGCCTGCCCGACGGGAGCCACCAGCATCTCGCCGATAGTGATGATCACCATGGCCAGGACGAACATGCCGTAGTTGCCGACGAAGCCGTACATGGCAAACCCGATAGCATAGAGAGCTGTCCCTGCAGCCATTACCAGCATGGGCGGCAACTTCTCGATTCGCCGCGTGATCCAGAACTGGAATAGCACGACCATGGCGGCGTTGATGCTGAGGATGTAAGCGTATCCGTCTTCAGGGACACCGTAATTGTCGCGCAGGAAGACGCCCAGCGTGGTGTTCATATTCATGTACACCAGGCCCGAGAGCATGCAGGCCAGGATGAAGAGCATGAAAACAGCGTCGCGCATCACGCGCCCGTAACCGGTGAATGTCTGCCCAAAGGTTTCGGGCACCTCGTGTGGATGGGGCGCGGGCTTGGTCTCAGGGATGTTGAAGTAGACGATGGTCGCCGAGATGATACTGATGACCGCGTCCATCAGGAACAGGGCGGTGTACGAGCGCGCCGCCACCAATCCGCCGATGATCGGCCCGAAGACGACGGCCAGGTTGAAGGTCACGCGGAGGATGCCGAAACCCTGGGCGCGCTTCTCCTCGGGCAGGATGTCAGCCATGATGGCCTGCTGGGCGGGACCGCCCACGTCGGTGAAGAGACCCGAGATGACGCCGATGATGTAGAAGCCCTCGAGCGTGTCCACCAGACCCATCGCGGCGGTGCTCAACGAGGAGGCGACCAGGCTGAAGATGATCATCTTGCGGCGGCCAAAGCGATCGGTCAACGCGCCGCCCATGAAACTCCCGATGAAACTGGTGATCGAGAAGATGAGGAACAGCCAGCCGACCTCGCTCATCCCGACGTTAAAGCGTTTGGTGATGTACAGCGCGAAGAACGGGAAGAGCATCGAACCGCCGAGGCGGTCAATGAACGTCGTGATAACGATGATCTTGAAAGTTCGGGGGAACTCGTGAGAGATTGCCTTTAGCTTTTCAAATTGATTTTTCATGTATGCTCACAGTTCGCTTATCGAGCGAAACTTCTGTTGGATGCTGGCGGGCACTGGACGGCGGGGATCTCGTATCGGCGGCGGAGCTTCTTGCCGGTTGCGATCATCCAGTTGGCGAGATCGTTCATTCTGTACGCGACCCAGCCGGGACGATAAACCAGTGCTCTGTGCGCCCCTTCCTCGAGGCGAATTTGCTTCATTTCGCGCAGGATTTTCTGTCGTTGGTATTCGGCCATAAATTCTGTATGCCAATTGTTCATGTCGTCCTCCGTTGGTCAACTCACGAGCGGCCCAGTAAAAAGGCGGAAACAGCCTTTAAAGTTTTTTCGATGCGGTCACGGTTGAGTGCGTATACCTTTGCTCCGCCAATCCTCCTTTCCTGCAAGTATCCAGTTGCGGTAAGTTGAGTCAGATAGCGTGAGATGCTGGGCTGACTCAAGCCGGTGATTTCGATAATGTCCTGCGCGCGAGATTCGCCGTTTTCGAGGATGATCTGCAGAATGCGCAGGCGGGTGTCGTCGGCTAGGGCGGCGAGGCGGGCAACGATGTCCGCACGGTCGAGATCGGGGATACGGACAGCCGCGTTCTCGGGCTGGCGCGCGCCGAATAACACGGCAATGCTGTTCTCACCGGTCGGCATCTTTGTGACGTATGGTCCGAGGTGCGCGCTGGGAATGAAGGTGATTTGCTCTGCCTTCTCGAGCATATCTTTCCAATGCGCTTCCTCCAGATCCTGGCCGGTTACGAAGCGGATGGCCTCCATTCGGCCCATGCCTGAGATGTCCGCTTCCTGGAAAGCGCGCACAGATTCGGATACCATGGGCCTGGCCCGCTTCCACTCGACGGCAAGGTGGGTCTCCCAGAACCAGTGCAGATGGTCCACGATTAATTTCTTCATGGCGGGCGGGTCCATGACATATCGGTAGGCCTCGGCTTCCAATTCCCTGTTCACGTGGCCTTCGCCGAAGCGGTTTACGAGGAAGTCTACGTACGCGTCGGAAGATGCCAGTGCCGCCCGCCAGTCCACCGTGCCGCCGGCCGGAGCGTTTACACGCGCGTACGCTTTCAGCAATTTCTCTTTCAGCGTAGCGGGCTCCGACCGGGAGAGATCGTCCAGATATTCCTCGAAGGATGTCCATTCACCTTGCGGCGCGATCACGTAATAAAATCCGATCAGCACCAGTTCGTGTCGGAACAATTCATCCGGCGACAGGCGGGATCGGGTTTGTGACACCCAATCAGAGAGACCCGGCATGTCGTAATCCTTGACGAGCAGGATCATGCTTGCTAGGGCGTTTCGCGCCGGGTCCAGAGCGAACCGCAAGGTCTCAACTCTGGGCTTTTCGAGGCTGATGGCGAGTGGGGACATAAAACGTACTCCTGTATTCTTTTATTCAAAATATTGAATAATGCACATATTTTAAACAAAATCCTCGATTTGTCAAGGGAAAGAAAACTCCCTGCCAGCGCAGGGAGTGGAAGGGCGATTCTTTCGTGACTATGGGGATGGCGTGCTTTCGATGGCAATTCCCACCCAGGTGAAGACGCGTTTCTCGCTCATCGCGCCAGCCGGCGACCAGACTGGCTGGCCCTGTTCGTCGGTCCCTGTCTGGCGGACCGGAGTGATCCACCAGCGCAGGACATGCGCGATGTTGTCGTTCGGGCGGAAGGATGTGGGGATGATGTATTTGGTGTCGGTGACGTAATCGGTGATACGGCGTCCTTGGCCTTCAGTCACATCCTCGACGATAACCTGATAAGCTTCGTTATCACGCAGTGTGCCGAGCGAGGCCCACTGCAGTGTGACCACGTCGTTTGCGAGAGTGAAGGCCGCACCGTCGGCAGGCAGGAGCAGGTTGGGCGCCGGATAAGGAGGCGGGACGGTGGCTGTGGCGGTCGGCTGACCCTCCGGCGTGGCGCGCAGGCACAGCGGAATCAGCAGGTTCTGCCCGAGGAAAACGTTGTCGGTCGAAAGATTGTTGAAGGTCTTGATGGCCGACATCGGCACGGCATAATTTTGCGAGATGCTGGAGAGGGTGTCGTTGGCCTGCACGGTGTACGCGACCGTCTCGCAGGCCTGCTGAGTTGCGGCTTCGGGCGGCAGGGTACCGGTGGGCAGGGGCGCGGGGGTGGGAGTGGGGTATGGAATCTTAAGTACCTGCCCCGGCGTGAGCGGGCAGGTCGAAGACAGATTGTTCAGGATGATGATGCTTTGCACGGACACGCCAAATGTGAACGCGATCCCGCCGCAGGTGTCGCCGGACGCGACCGTGTAGTCGAAAGGCGGGATGGGTGTCGGCGTCGGAATGGGTGTGGAGGTGGGGATTTCTGTCGCCGTGGGCGTAATGGTTGGCGTCGCGGTCGAAGTGGCCTCCGGAGTTGGCTCCACCACGCGTCCGCCCGCAGACAGGCCAAGATATACGACCACGGCGCCGATTACCAGGAAAAGCGCTAGAAACCCCAGCGCAGCCGGCAGGCTGAGGGTGATTTGAGGCATGCGACTTGCCTCGATGGTAGCGCCGGCGGTCCTTTCTGTGCGCGCCTTTTTGGCGGGTCCGGACGTTTTGACGGTCAATTCGGTGCCGCACACGAGACAGCGCGTGGCATTCTCGCTCAGGCGCGTTCCGCAGGTTGGACAGATTTTCGTCTTTTTGCTTTCAGTTTCGGGACTCATACGGGCGGAGATTATACCATCGAACAGAAGCGTCGGATTTCAGGCGACTCGAGGGCGATGAGAGCCGGGGAACGCGCCGGTGCTTACTCTTTTTCCGTTTCGGCAGGCGGCTTGGGCGGAAGAGTGGTGACCAGCACCTTGTCCACGCGGCGGTCGTCCATGTCCATAACTTCGAAGCGCAGATTGCTCCATTCGAAATAATCGCCCGCCTTCGGCAGCCGGCTCAGCGACAGCATGATGAAACCGCTCAATGTTTCGTATTCTGATTCGTGAGGCAGGGACTTGAAATTGAAGATTTCCTTGAAATCATCCACAGGGAGCATCCCGTCCAGCAGCCAGGAGCCGTCCTGTCTTTGCGTCGCCTGCGGTTCGGGCTCGAAGTCCCCCACGATCTCCTCGATGACATCATTCAACGTGATCAAACCCTGGAGGGTGCCAAACTCGTCAATCACGAAAAGCAGTTTGCGATTCTGCTCCTTGAACATCTGCAATGCCTGCGAGGCGAACATGGATTCGGGAATGTAAAGCGCCGGCCGAAGCATGTCCTTCAGGTTGAAGTCCTTGCCTTCCATTGACGGGACGAGCAGGTCGCTGGCCTTGACGATGCCCAGGATGTGGTCCAGGTCCCCGTCACAGACCGGATAGCGCGAAAAGCCATGTTCGGCCACTTTGGTGCGGATCTCATCGGGAGAATCGTTGATATCCAGCCAGACGATTTCGGTGCGCGGGGTCATCAGAGAGTATACGCGCGAATCGCTCAGGCTGAACACGCCCTCGACCATGTCCTGCTCCGCTTCTTCAAAAACACCTGCACGCGTGCCTTGATCGAGCAATACTTGGAGTTCTTCTTCGGTGATGGGTGGTTCATCCGATGGTTTGACGCCCAGTATGCGCAGGATCAAATCGGTCGCGCCGCTCATAAGCCGCACCAGCGGCGAAAAAACCTTTGATAGGAATAACATCGGCCCGGCGACAACACGCGCAATCCGCTCCGGACTGTGCAACCCTAGCCGCTTGGGAACCAGTTCCCCCAGCCAGATGGTCAAAATGGTGATACTTACAACGACGATCCCCAATGCAAGCGACTCGCTGTAAGGTACCAGCGCGGGGATTTTCGCAAGCTCAATCGCCAGCAATTCCGCCAGCGTTGCGCCTCCGAACGCGCCTGCCAGCACCGAGATCAGTGTGATGCCGATTTGGACCGTCGAAAGAAACGTGTTTGGATTTTTCAACAAATCGAGAGCCGAGCGCGATGCCTGATCCCCTTCGTTGACTTGCTGTTCCAGCCGCGCCTTACGGGACGCCACTAATGCCGCTTCTGACATGGCCAACAGGCCGTTGACCAGAATCAGCAGCGCGATCACCAATATTTCGTTCCAGGAACTCATGGATTGCCTTCCTGACGAGTATGTTTACCCGTCAGCCTAATTGTACGCGATAATTGTCTATCTGCCGTAAGTTTCACGCGATGACAATACCTTTGCCTTCGCGGACTTCCCCGATAATCCACATTGACTGTTCCAACTCCCGGCTGCGTGTTTGAAGTTCCGCCAATTTGTCTTGCGGAACGCCCAGCAACAGACCGCCGCTGGTCTGCGGATCGAAGAGCAGCATTTCCTCTGGCTCGCTCAGCGCTCTTGTGAATTTCACAGCGGACTTGAAGTAGTTGAGATTGTCGAACGCGCCGCCGGGGAATGCGCCTAGATCGGCGTATTTGCGGGCGAACGGGACAAAGGGGATTTGTGCATACTCGAGGCGAAGCGCGACTCCCGACGCCGCGGCCATCTCGGACGCATGGCCGATGAGGCTGAAGCCGGTCACATCCGTCCCGCCGCGCAGGCCAAACTCTACCGCCAGTTCCCCGGCGGTTTTGTTCAGGCGCGTCATCCACGCGACGACCTCGCGCACATCCGCTTCGTCGGCTTGCTCGCGTTTGAGTGCGGTAGTTGTCACGCCGAAGCCAAGCGGCTTGGTCAGCACGAGCGCGTCGCCGGGACGCAGGCCGCCTTTGGTCAGCATCCGGCGCGGGTCGAGGAAGCCGATCACGACCAGTCCGTATTTCGGTTCCTGGTCTTGGACGGTATGCCCGCCCGCAATGACCACACCAGCGCGGCGCGCGGTTTCCGCACCGCCGCGCAGGATGTCGGCGGAAATTTCGGCCGGCAGGTCGGGGGGCAGGGCGGCGACGTTCAACGCCAGGAACGGTCTTCCACCCATCGCATACACATCCGAGAGGCTGTTGGCCGCCGCAATCGCGCCGTAGTCATAGGCCTCGTCAACGACCGGGGTGAAGAAATCCGTCGTGATGACGATGGCCCGCGATTCGTCCAGCCGCCAGACCGCCGCGTCGTCGGGTCCGTCGAGCCCCACCAGCAGGTCGGGATAGTCCGCCGGATTGAATAAATTCTGAAGTGGACGCAGGACCTGCGTCAGCGTTTCCGCGTTGAGTTTGGACGCTCAACCGGCGCACTTCGAGAGAGTGGTGAGGCGGATCTCCCGTCCCGATTTTGGAATGGGCATCGAACTCCTTGACTTGAACTGGCTAGGGCGTTGTCGTTGGCAATGGCAGGATGAACTGATTGCCGGTTGGGATGAAAATGGTCTGAACGTTGGGCGCCAGTTTGTTGATGTACAAGTACGAAAGCAGATTTGGATTGTCCGCAAGCGCCTGGGCAATGAGTTGCAGGGCCTTGGCCTCGGCCTCCGCCTCGATCAACCGCGCCTGCGCCGCGCCCTGCGCCGCGATCACAGCCGCGTCGGCCTGGCCCTGTGCCACCTGGCGGGCTTGCTCTGCTTCCTGTTTTTTCTGCTCCACAACGAACCTGGCCTGCTGTGCCTGCTGTTCGGCGATCTGTTTCTGCTCCACCGCCGCGGCGTATTCATCGCTGAAGTGAATGTCGCGCAGGACGAAATCCACCAGAATCAAATCATTCTCCTTGAACTTTTCCTCCATCAAGGTTGTGATTGTTTCTTCCAGTTCGGCGCGCTTGCTCGAGACGATCTCCTCCACACCGTATTGCGATGCCACGTCGCGTACGATGCCGCGCGAGACTGGCCGCACCAACAGGTCCGTGTAGCGGTCCTGCCAGCGGATGTGCAGTTCGATGATCTTGGTCGGGTCAATGGAATAGATGACCGAGGCGTCGATGAACACCTCCTGACCGTCCTTCGTCCGCGCGCGGATGGAGTCGTCACCGGCTATGTTTCCCTCCGTTGCCGCATTTGACATCGTATAAGTTTGCCGCGAAATGGGATATCGGCGCACCTGCTCGGCAAACGGGATGATCCAATGCAGACCAGGTCCGAGCGCCTCCTTGCGCACGCCGCCCTCGGCGAATGCCGAGAACACCACGCCGCGCTCCTCCGGCTGGATGAAGACCAACCCCGCACCCACCGCCGTGAGCACGATTGCAACGACCAGCGTGACGATCAACGCGCTGGTCAGCCCGCCCACCGGTTGGCGGCGGCTGGAACGCATAATGATTGCAATCAACACGCCGCCGAACACCAGCCAGCCAAACGTCGAAAATACCTGAATCACACTCGCGATATTCATGTCTGCCTCCTTGAGTTGCGGGTAATTATAACCGAGTGGCGCAGCGGCTCCACTTGGGCTACACTTGGGGCAATGGATATGGGTCGTTTGGTAGAACGATATTTGAACGATTCTCGCGCCGCCGGGCGGATCGCCTGCGGCCCACGCCTCATCCCCGCGCCCGGGCAATATCTCCTCGCCCATGCCCTCGATTCGGACTCGCCCTTGCCTGTCCCCGTTTTCTCCGCCGGCATCACCGCCGACGGATTCCTCGCCGCGCCGCCCCTGCCCGCCGCGTGGACCCCGGGCGGATCCCTGCTCCTGCACGGCCCTCTCGGACGCGGCTTCAGCCTGCCCATCTCCGCCCGCCGCGTGGCCCTCACCGCGCTGGATGCCACTCCCTCGCGCCTGCTCGGATTGATTCCCCTTGCATTGGCACAGGATGCGGCGATCGTACTCGTCAGCGATTCCCCGCCCGAAAGTCTGCCGTTGTCTGTTGAAGTCCAGCCGCGGAAGGCTTTCGCCGAAATCCTTGCCTGGGCCGATTATCTCGCCGCAGACGCCGCGCGCGAGTCGCTGGGGAGTTGGCTGGAACCGCTTAGGCGGAATTCAACGCGTCCAGGCGCGGCCCAAGTCCTCGTCCACGCGCCGATGCCGTGCGGCGGGATCGCCGAATGCGGGGTCTGCGCGGTCCACTTGTCACGCGGCTGGAAAATGGCTTGCCGGGATGGTCCCGTGTTCGATCTCGATGAATTGAAATAACTCACCTTACGCAGAGCGTCCCGAAGGTTCCCTTGAAAACAAGCCCCTCTGCAGGCCAAACCTGCGAAATAAAAAAAATCCCTTCCAGCGGCTGGAAGGGACGCACGTCGGGTGCAGGTTAATACCAGATTCGGAACGAGGTCGTCGTTTTCCCGTTCAGGCCGTCTTTCGCCACATTGACCTCAATGGTAACCAGCACGCCGTAGGGCTGGTCTGTGAACGAAAGCGGGACGATGCCGACGCCGTTGCTGTTGGTGGTGAAGGGGATGTCGCTGACTTGTCCGGAGGGCCATTTCACGCGCGCGTTTCCCTGCGCGCCGGAGACAGGCTGAAGGGTCTGATCCTGTACGACCACAAAGATCAACTGCTGGCCGTTCGCCAACGTTACGGCCTTCCACACGAACGCGCGCGCCTGGAGCGAAATGACGGTCGGGCCAACCACGTCGCCGCCGGGCGGAACGGGTTTGAGCAGGTCCGGGTTTTCCCCGAGACTGTCGAAATACAGCCGCCCCAAATCGGTCAAGCCGACGCGCTGGCCCTCGGCCTGCCAGGGCTGCCATTCGAAACGCGCCTTCTCGAAGTATTGCACGATCAGCCCATCGTGGAATTCGAACGGCGAGATCGGGTAACCGAACTGGGCCGCCCCGCCGTATTTATTGTAGAAATCTCGAAAAGCATAACAGACCGCGAATCCTGTTTGTGTGTACAGGTCGCAGGCCAGGGGGTCGTTGATATTCAATTGCCCGGCCGGGACGTAGGTTTCCTTGCCGACGTTTGAAAGAATCACGCGCTGACCGGCTGGCAGGGCGGGGTTTAGTTCGAAGCGCGCCCGCTGGAAGTATTGGACCGTGAGGCCGTCCTTGTTCACATACTGTTCTGTGATAGGGTAGCCGAATAACAGGGTGGGATCCGAAACGCTTCGGTAGAACTGGAGAAAATCCCCTTTGACGTTGTGGCCGGTCTCGGCGAAGAACTGAGTGTCCGCGGACTGTGCATCTGCAGGTGTCCAGCTGCCCAGCAGAAGTAACAGCGACAGAAATAACCCCAAAAACCGACACGAATTCATGCTCTCATTATACTCATAAATTTGACCCTACGACATTACAAAGCGCTAACGGTATGAGACAACAGCGCTTGGACGATTCGGTCGGCCGCCTGCCCGTCGCCGTAGGGATTGACGGCTTTGGCCATGGCCGCGTGGGCGGATGGGTCGTCCAGCAGGCGGTTCGCTTCGCGGACGATGCGCCCGGTCGCGGTTCCGACCAGTTTGAGCACCCCCGCGTTGACGCCCTCCGGGCGCTCGGTCACCTCGCGCAGGACGAGCACCGGCACGCCAAAGGCGGGCGCCTCCTCCTGGATTCCGCCCGAATCGGTCAGGATCAGCGCGGAGTGTTTCATCAGGTGGACGAGGGGCAGATAGTCCAGCGGAGGGAGCAGGGTGATGTTGGGAATGTTGCCCAGAAGCCGATAGACAGGTTCCTGCACGTTCGGGTTGAGATGTACGGGGTAGACGATTTCCACGTCGCCGCGGCCGGCCAGGGTCAGGAGAGCGGCGCAGACGTCTTCGAGGGGGCGCCCGAAATTTTCGCGGCGATGCGCGGTGACGAGTACGAGCCGTTTCCCCGCCGTCTTTTCGAGCAGCTGGCCGACTTCCCGCGGCTTGGGCTGCGCGGCCACCACGCGCAGGGCGTCAATGACCGGGTTGCCGGTCACCGCGATGGACTTGTCGTCCACGCCCTCGCGGAGCAGGTTTTGCCGCGCCCATTCGGTGGGCGCAAAATGCAGGTCTGCAGCGACGCCGGCCACGCGGCGGTTGATCTCCTCGGGAAAGGGCTGCCACTTGTCGTGTGTGCGCAGTCCCGCCTCCACATGCCCGACGCGGACGCGGCGGTAGTAGGCCAGCAGGGCGGTGATGGCGACGGTGGTCGTATCACCCTGCACCAGCACCCAGTCGGGCTGGAAATCGGCAAGCACCGGATCGAGGCCGGTGAAGATGGCTGCGCTCAACTCGGCCAGCGACTGGTCCTCGCGCATCAGGTCGAGGTCGTAATCGGGCTTGATCTGGAACAGGTCGAGCACCTGGTCAAGCATCTGACGGTGCTGGGCGGTGACGCATACGCGCGATTCCACGCCGGGCGCGAGGCGGAGCGCCTGCACCACCGGAGCCATTTTGACGGCCTCCGGCCGGGTTCCAAATACGGAAAGGACTTTCATGGTACGGTCATTTTCCAGCGCCAAGCCGCGCCACGCGGAAGCCCGCATTTTGCCAGGCCGATGCGTCCCAGCCGTTGACCATGTCTACGACGAGGCGCGCGGGCGTGAGTCCTGCGACTTGGGCAGGTTTCAACTGGCGGAATTGCGAATGGCCGACCAACAGCACGACGGCGTCCGCCGCCTCCAGCGCGGCTTCGAGGCTGGGAGCCAGGGTGAGGCCGGGCATGTCGGCGTCGGGCTTGAATGGCTCGTAGCAGGCGACGGCCGCGCCTTCTTCCTGAAGCAGGCGGGCCACTTCCGCGGCGGGACTCTCGCGCAGGTCGTCCACGTCGGGCTTGAAGGCTAGGCCGAGCGCGGCGATCCTTTTGCCTTTCAAAGAGCCGAGTGTTTTTCGGACGAGTTCCAGCGCGTAGCGCGGCTGGTCGTCGTTGAGGCGGCGCGCGGCGTAGATGAGGCTGCTCAGGTCGGGCGCGCTTTCGACGAAGAACCACGGATCCACACTGATACAGTGCCCGCCGACGCCCGTGCCCGGCGAGAGAATCTTCACGCGCGGGTGGCGGTTGGCGAGGCGGATGGCCTCCCACACGTCCACGCCGAAGCGTTCGGCGAGGCGCGAAAATTCGTTGGCGATGGCAATGTTGATGTCGCGATAAGTATTCTCCATCAATTTGACCATCTCTGCGGTGGTCGCGTCGGTTTCGATGATGTCGCCTTTGACGAAGAGCGCGTACAGGTCGCGCCCGGCGCGGGCGGACTCGGACGTGACGCCCCCGATGACGCGGTCGTTCTCGATCAGTTCCTTCATGATCTGCCCGGGCAGGACGCGTTCGGGCGAATACGCGAGGTGGAAATCCGCGCCGGCTTTCAGGCCGGACCTTTCGAGGATCGGCCTGACCAGGTCAACCGTGGTGCGCGGCGGCGAGGTGGATTCGAGCACCACCAGGTTGCCTTTTCGCAAAAATGGGAGGATCGCCTCGGTGGCCGAAACGACCGCGCGCATGTCGGCTTTTTTGTAGGCGATCCCGTCGTATTCGCCGGTCTCGCCTTCATGGAAAGGCGTGGGGACGGCGATCAAAAAGGCGTCGGCCTCAGCGGGCTGGGCGGAAACGGTCAATCGTCCCGATTGAAGCGCCGTGTCCACCACCTCGCGCAGGCCCGGCTCGTGGATGTGCAGTCCGCCGTTGCGCAGGGTTTCGAGGATGCGATGATTGACATCCACGCCGAGGACTTGCAGGCCGTTCGCGGCGAAGGTGCTGGCGGTGGGCAGGCCGATGTATCCCAGGCCGAGGACGCAGATTTTCCGAAATTTCACTTTGACTCCTGTGGGAGGGGATTCCTGTGGCGTGCCTATTATACCTTTGCGGGAGCGGCTGTAACCGTGCGCCCGCCGCTCGACGGCATTCGGACAGGTTTGGGATTAAAATATGCTCTGTTGCAATCATTCGTTTTTCCCGTCATTGCGAGATGCCGAAGGCATCGAAGCAATCTCCTCGCAGGCGGGGAGACTGCTTCGCTTCGCTCGCAGTGACGGCCTCTGAAGGTGTTTGCAACAGAGCAATTAAAATACCTTACGGAAAATATCTCGAGGAGCCTGACCGCCAATGCGCATTGACAGGGTAAATGAATTTACGGAAGATCTGTTCGAAGCCTTCCAGCGCCTCGTTCCCCAGTTGACGAACAACAACCCGCCTCCCTCGCGGGATGATTTGTCTGCCCTCGTTAAATCAGAGGCGACGATGCTGGTGGTCGCCCGCGCGGACGGCGGATCTATCCTCGGCGCGGCGGCTGTGACCGTGTACCGTGTGCCCACGGGGGTCCGCGCCATCATCGAAGACGTGATCGTGGACGAGTCGGCGCGCGGACGGGGAATCGGTGAAGCGCTGGTGCGCGCCGCGCTGGAGGCCGCGCGTCAACGAGGCGCGGCGGGAGTCTCGCTGACCTCCAATCCGAGGCGCGAAGCGGCTAATAAGCTGTATCATAAGATGGGCTTCAAGCGGCGGGAGACGAACGCGTACTATTACAAGTTCGAGTAGGCGAGGCGTTGCGTTCCGTTAAAACCCATTGGCCGTGAAGATGGCAAGCAGGAACAGGGCGACCCAAAGTGTGGTGGCCGCCAGAATCCAGTTCACCAAATGACCCGTGCCGGGGTAGCCTTCGCGGTTCTCGCGCACGTAGAGCACTGCGCCGATGACACCAATGATCAGGTTGGCGAGATATGCCAGCCCATAAGAAAACGCGATGAGCAGGGCAATCGCCTCTCCTGTTCTGTACCCGAAATCGAACCCGTAGGGCGAAATGAGATTGCCGATGATCATCAACAGCATCAAGGTTAACAAGAGCGCCACGCCGCTGAATTCTCCGACCAGGAGCCAGAGCGCGGCGCGGTCGAGTTTATGATAGGTATCATTGGGGGGATTCATGATCCTCTCCTTTTTGCGGGATGCCACCGCGAGGAGATTGCTTCGCTTCGCTCGCAATGACAGGAACGCTGAATTTCAGGAATTGTGTCGTGACCTTCGATGCGTCGCTGTACGCGCCGCGATACTGTTCGGGCAGCAGCGCGGCTAGTTGATACATCATCTCGTCCACGATCTGTTGACGTGCCTCGCGCGTAATTCGTTCCCCGTTCGTGGAGATCGTAAACTGCCTGCCCACGCGGATGTGGAAGTCGGTGCGGCGCAGGCGCCTCAGGTTGGCGCCGAAATGCTCGCCGCCCCAGTGCGCGACGGGCAGGATGGGCGCGCCGCTCCGCAGGGCCAGCATGACCGCGCCCGGGTGTGCGCGGCGGAGAATGCCCGTCTTGTTGCGCGTGCCTTCGGGCGCGACGCCAAAGATGTATCCCTGCTCCAGCTTTTCCAGCGCGGCGCGCAGGGCGGTCGTATCCGCTTCGCCGCGGCGGACGGGGATCACGCTCCACAGGTCGAACAGCCAGCGCAGGAACGCGTTGTCCCAGGTCTCGATCTTGGCCCAGCCTGTAAGCGGACGCGGCTGAAGCCAGGCGAACAGCAGCGGTACTTCCAATTGCCCTGTGTGATTCGAGATGACGATCAACGGCCCGCGCGCGGGAACTCTGTCCAGCCCCAGCGCGTCCACGCGGCAGAGAATGGACAGGCCGATCTTAATGACGATGTAGACGAACCAGTGCAGTAAACTCATATGGTCTGGGAGCGTAGAGCGGAGCGGCTGTCCCGCGCTACTGCTCCATGGTCACGAACTCCAGCGCGGAGGGAATCAACTCTACGTGCAATTCCTGTCCTTCCACGCAGAGCATTTCACCGTCCGCGTGCGCAGGCAGGCTGCCCTTGACGGCCTTGATGCGGATCGCGTCGGTCTGTCCCGTCGTCACTTCGGGCTGAGTATGCTGGGTGCCTTTCAGGAAGTAAGGGATAAGCCCGAAGATGCGCAATCGGCTGGCCTCGGAGGCAATGCACAAGTCGAAGCGACCGTCGCCCGGGTCGCCGTCCGGAGCCATGTAAAACCCGCCGCCCATGCGCTGACCGTTCATCACGGAAATCATCAGCGACGGCTGGACGATGGTCTTGCCGTTGAATTTCATCTCGACCGTCGGCGCTTTGAAATACCAGAACACCGTGCGGATGACGCCGATGAGATAAGCCGGCAGTCCGCGCGTCCAGCGGACTTTGATGGCCTCGAACCCGACCATCGCATCGAACCCGATGCCGATGCCGTTGGCGAAGTAACGGCCTTCGGGATAATCGCCGCCCTTGACCAGGCCGATGTCAATCCGCTTACGATGATTTTTTGCCAATGCCTGCACAGTCTCTTCGAGGCCGCCGCGCAGACCCATGCCATAGGCCATGTCGTTGCCCGTGCCGACGGGCAGGATGGACATGGCCGTGTCATAGTGTCCCGCGTTCTTTGCGCGCATAATCCCGTTCAGGGCCTCGTTGGCGGTGCCATCTCCGCTGGCGGTGACGATGACCGCGTAGCCGTCCCGCACAGCGCGCTCGGCAATGTCAGCCGCGTGCCACGGCCGTTCGGTCTGAACCAGGTCGAAGTCCAGGTTGTGGCGGCGCATCAGGTCCTCGATCAGCGGAATGGATTTCCCCGCGTAACCGCGTCCCGAAATGGGGTTGACGATGATCAGATATTTCACGAATGACTCCTGCCCGCAAGAATCCTCCCGAAGGATTGGACAGAGTCTATCATAAATCCCCGCAAGAATAGATGCAGAGCGCGAAGCCTCCCGGCTTTGCCCGGCGGCTGTTGAAATTTTCCAACTTCGTCAAATGACGATTTTGGAATGCAGGAGTTTGCTCCTGCAATTTTGGACGGCAAGCCGTCCGACTCCAAAGCGAAACCTGTGATTTACCGACTGATGTTACCCAGAACGTCCCGAAGGCTTTTGTAAATCATCGGAGTGCGGCGGGTTGCCTCACGGCTCGATCTTTTCGCCGTATTGTTCGATGTGATGGTATTCGGCGGGCTTGCCGCCGAAGGCTTTGCTCAACGCGTCGGCCAATTCGTCGAGGAAGACGACGTTCTCGTGTTCGAGCATGGCCTTCAGCGTGGTCAGCCGCTGGTGCAGTTCGTCCATCCGCGTCCGAAACGCATCGAAGTTCGTGTGGTTCGGCTTTTCCCGCAGTTCACGCCCCGCCTCGTGCGTCTGCTCCACGGCCTGCATGGCGTTGTGGATGTACTCGGCAATCTGTTCCCAGTCCGACATGGCGGGCTCCTTTCACGGCTCAATTCTACAATAGCACGCTATAGCCGCGATTTCAAGTAGTCTTCGGGAGTGTCGAGGTCGGCGAGGATGGTAGATGTATCCAGGTTGACATATTCGATCTCGGCCGCGTGCCTGTTCAAAAAATCGCGCGGCGTCTGAGGGAATTGCATTTGCAGGATTTCATCCCACAACGGGCGCGCTGCCAGCCATGGATGTCCGCGCCGCATTTGGTAGGATGGGACGATGAGATTGGATTGACTCCTGCGATACGCAGCGAGGACAGCGCGCACGCTTCCTTCCTGGACCTGGGGCTGGTCGCCGAGGACGAGGAGGGCCGCGTCGACCTCACCCTGACCCTCACCCCCGACCCCTCTCCCTGAAGGGGAGAGGGGAGATATTAGTAGGCGAAGACCCATTTGAATGGAAGATAGCATCTCGCCCCGCGCGTAATCTGCATTGAAGACGGTCCGCGCGTTGTGTTCGCGGGCGACGGCCTCCACCTGCTCCCGCGCGCCGCCGGTGACGACCAGGATGTCGTCCACTTCGGCGGCTTGAAGCACCGTGAGGACGTGACCAAGCACGGTGCTTCCGCCCCAGGGCAGGAGCATCTTGGGCTGACCCATGCGTTTGGATTCGCCTGCGGCGAGTACGACGGCGGTAATCATGGAGTCTCTATTAGCCACGAAGGACTCAAACGGAATTCTTGTTATCGCGCTTCATCTACGGGTCTTGATACGGCGGTGATGGTCGAGTAGCGTTCTTTGTGTATCAAGGCCACACCGCCTACTTGACCCTCCGTGCTCGGCGCGAGGTTAGAGTGTCTCATCTTCCACCAGCCGTTGATAATCTTCGGGTTTGTCCACGTCGAGCAGGAGACGATCATCGTGCCAGGGCAGGTATTCGACGGGATATTTCGAGAAGAGGGCGCGGCCGCCGACATCGCCTCTCAGCGCGAGCAGATCGGGGAATGTGACTCGGTCGAAGAGCACGGGGTTGGCGCGCTGTTCCATCATCACCAGCGGCGCGAGGATGGGATACAACTCGCGGCTGTGATGTGCCGTCAGCGCTTGAATCACATTGACGGGGATGTGCGGCTGGTCGGCGAGGAGGAAGAGGGCGGAACCGACCTCACCCCTCCCCACCCGCCCTTCGGGCACCCTCCCATCCCCTCTCCCACTGGGAGAGGGGATGGGAGGGACGGGGAGGGGCAGGGTGAGGGATCTTATCCCCGCGCGGATCGAAGAGGCCTGGCCTTCCTGCCAGCCCTCGTTGCGGACGATGGTCACGGGCAGATCGCGGAGCGCGGCCTCGACCTGGTCTGCATACGCGCCGGTGACGACGATCACGGGCGAGAGTCCCGCGTTCAGCGCAGTCTGTGCAACAGCGCGTACGAAGGGCTGGCCGCGCCAGTCGAGCAGTTGCTTGGGCTGGCCAAAACGTTCGGACGCGCCCGCGGCGAGGATGATGCCTGCTGTCAGTTCGAAAGTTTGAAAGTTGGAAGGCTTGCCCTGAGCTGTGTCGAAGGGTTGAAGGGCGCAGACAATGACAGAATCGAATTCATTTAGCAGGGACTTCGCCATCCTGCCGCCGATGGATTGTAATTCGGGTGTGTCGGCCTGGTTGAGCAGGGTCACGCGGCGCGCGCCGGGCGGGATGTTTTTGAGTCCGCCATCGGGGTGAGTCAGGACGCGGGTCAATGCCTCGGGTGTGACCGGCTGGTTAAGCGGCAGCCCGCTCAAGGTCGAGAAGCGATGCGGGCGATGGACGAAGTCGTCGGTCAGCGGTTTTCCCAGTCCACTCAAGCCAGCGACCACGATGACCGTATCCACAAAATCTGGGATGGCAGGCTCGTGCGCGGCGGGCGCTTTGAGGGGACGTCCGCGCGCGCCGTCGGCTTCGATGAGCAGGGACAGGCCGCGCGCCGCGCAGTGGTCACGCAGATGGTCGAGGGTCTGGCGCGGCGGGGAGGGGAAGCGGTCGCCGTCCAATGCGCCCGTGACGAGGATAACGCCTTCAAGTGTGTCGAGTTCGGGCAGGGGAGTGTCTTCGGTGACGATGAGGTGATGGTCGGCCTGTGCAACCTGCCATGCGCCGAGGTGGGTGGTGGTGGTAACGATTGACGATTGATGATTTTCGATTTGCGATTGGAATTGCCATGCGAGTTGGAAGAGGGCAGTGGTCTTGCCGCCCGCGCCGACGAGGGCGATTGCTTCACCGCGAAGGGGCGAAGTACGCGAAGGGAGCAATTGGGGAAGGACGCGTAGCGCGCGGGCGAGGTTCATTGCGAGACATTATAAGACAAGAGACAGCCGCGAGGCTGTCTCTTGAAAATCATCCCGCCCAATCCCGCGCAATGACCTCAGCCTGCTCCAGCACAGTTTGAGTGGCTTTCTCCTGTTTATCGGGCGGATAGCCATGCCTGCGCAGGATGCGCTTGACCATGCGCCGCAAGTTTGCGCGGACAGATGTGCGTACTGTCCAGTCAATCGTAACGTTGTTGCGAACGGTTTCCACGAGTTCGCGGGCGATGGCTTTGAGCGTGTCATCGCCCAATACCTTCACCGCGCTGTCGTTGACTTCGAGCGCGTCGTAGAAGGCAATCTCATCTTCCGTCAGGTTGAGTTTTTCGCCGCGCTTCTGTGCCTCTCGCATTTCTTCGGCGAGTTTGATGAGTTCGGCAATGACTTCCGCCGATTCAAGCGTGCGGTTTTGGTAGGCGCGGATGGTGCGTTCGAGCATTTCGGTGAAGGAGCGCGACTGCACCACATTCTTCTTCATCCGCGATTTGAGTTCGTCGTTGAGCAGTTTGCGGAGCAGTTCTATCGCAAGGTTCTTTTGCGGCATCCCGCGCATCTCCGTCAGAAATTCATCCGAAAGAATGGAGATTTCGGGTTTCTTCAAGCCCGCGGCGGCGAATATATCAATGACTTGATCTCCTGCTGAGACCGCACGAGATAGGATTTGCCGAATCGCCTGTTCGTAATCCTCTTCCGATTTTCCGCCCTCCACCGTATGCTTGATGAAAGCGGCGCGCACTGCCTGAAAGAATCCCACGTCGTCGCGGATGGCGATGGCGCGTTCATCAGGGACCGCCAGCGCAAAGGCAAGCGACATGCTGCGGACGGCGTCCAGAAAGCGTTTTCTGCCGTCTGGCAATTGGAGGATGTGTTCCATCGCCTGCGGAATCGCGTTGAGTCTTTCCTGCGCTGTCCCTGTGAAATATTTCGACCAGTCGAAACCGTGTAATAAGCCTTTGCAAATCTCATAACGTTTGAGCAACTCATTAACCGCCTGCTCCTGGTCGGGGATTTCGGCGGGATGCCCCGCTTCGGTGTAGGTCGCAAGGGCTTTCTGCAAGTGATACGCGAGACCCAGATAGTCCACAATCAAACCGCCCTCTTTGTTGGGGTACACCCGATTGACTCTTGCAATCGCCTGCATGAGACCGTGTCCCTGCATGGGCTTGTCAATGTACATGGTGTGCAGCGGCGGGACATCGAACCCCGTCAGCCACATGTCGCGGACGATGACGATCTTGAACGGGTCAGCGGGGTCTTTGAATCGCAGGGCTAAATCCTCACGGGCTTTCTTGGTGCGGATGTGTCCCTGCCAGTCTGTTGGGTCAGAGGCGCTGCCCGTCATCACGATTTTGATGACACCCTGCTTGTCATCCTCTGAATGCCAATCGGGACGGAGTTTGACGATGGCGTTGTATAGGTCAACGCAGATGCGGCGGGACATGCACACGACCATCGCCTTGCCGTCCAGGGCTTCGAGGCGCTTCTCGAAATGCTCAACGATGTCTTTGGCAATCAAGCCCACGCGCTTTTCGGTCCCCACCACGGCTTCGAGCGCCGCCCACTTGCTCTTGAGTTTTTCCTTCTTTTCGAGTTCTTCGCCTTCGGTGACCTCGTCGAATTCAGGATCAATCTTCGGCTTCTCTTTTTCGTCCAGTTCCAGTTTGGCGAGCCGACCTTCGTAATAGATTTTGACCGTCGCGCCGTCTTCGACCGCCTGCTGAATGTCATAGACGCTGATGTAATCGCCGAACACGGCTCGGGTGTTGGCGTCCGCCTGTTCGATGGGCGTGCCAGTAAACCCGATGAAAGAGGCGTTGGGAAGGGCATCGCGCATGGCTCGGGCGTAGCCGTCTATGAAGTCGTATTGACTGCGGTGCGCTTCATCCGCAATGACGATGATGTTGTGGCGATCGGAGAGGACCTCACCTCCATCCCCTCTCCTGGAAGGAGAGGGGAGACCCTCACCCTCAGCCCCTCTCCCAAAGGGAGAGGGGGGAAGGAATTTTTGAATGGTGGTAAAGAACACGCCGCCCGCGATGCGCCCCTTAAGTTTTTCCCGCAGGTCTTCGCGGCTCGTCGCCTGTTCGGGCGTTTGACGCAGGATTTCGGAACAGCGCGAGAACGTGCCGAAGAGTTGGTCGTCGAGGTCGTTGCGGTCGGTGATGACGATGATGGTGGGGTTTTGCATGGCGGGATGAAGGACCAGCCGCCCCGCATAAAACGCCATCGTCAGGCTTTTGCCCGAACCCTGCGTGTGCCATATCACGCCGATGCGGCGGTCGCCCGTTTCGCCGCCTTTCATGGGTTGGGCGCGGTACACGCCTTTGAGTTCGGCAATGGACAAATTGGAAATTTGTCCTACATGCGATGCACGGATGGTTTCAGCCACCGCGTAATTGACCGCGTGGAATTGGTGATAGCCCGCAATTTTTTTGACGGTGGGCGCGCCGCGTTCCTGCTCGAAGACGATGAAGTAGCGGATGAGGTCGAGGAAGCGGCGTTTCTCGAACACGCCTCGCAGCAGGACTTCGAGTTGACTCAGCGACGCGGGGGCTTGAGTCTCGCCTTCAATCGTCTTCCACGGCAGGAACCATTCCTTGCTGGCGGTGAGCGAGCCGATGCGGGCGTTCACGCCGTCGGAGATAATGAGCAGTTCGTTGTAGTGGAACAGGGCGGGGATGTCGCGCTTGTAGGTTTGCAGTTGATTGAACGCCGACCAGATGGTCGCTTTTTCATCGGCGGCGTTCTTGAGTTCGATGACCGCCAGCGGCAGACCGTTGAGGAAGACCACCACGTCGGGGCGCCTGTTGGAAACCCTAAAGGTCTCGGAGACCTTTAGGGTTTCAGTGACAGTATATTGATTGACGACCAGCCAGTCGTTGTTATCGGGGTTATCGAAATCCACCACAACCGCCCGCCCGCTGACCATGCGTCCGTCCTTCTTATATTCCACTTCAATACCGTTGACCAGCAGATGATGAAAGGCGTGGTTGTTGAGCAAGAGCGAGGGCTTGCCGAGACGCGTCAGTTGGCGAAAGGCTTCTTCGCGCGCGGTAGGAGGAAGGTCGGGGTTGAGGCGTGTGAGCGCGTCCCGCAGACGACCAGGCAGGAGCGGTTCCTGATAATCTGCGCGTTCGGGGCGTTCACCATCGAACGCGATCTCAGGACCGAAGGCGTAGTCGTAGCCCAGTTCTTTGAGCCAGTTTATGGCGGCTTGCTCGATGGTGGATTCGGTGAATTTTATCATTTCACACTTACAGGATTTTCTTCGTCGTTGACCCAATTGTCAATGTTTGATTCGATGTACAAATGGATGCGGTTGTGTTCTTCGTCGTTACGGATGATGTGTTCGTAATAGTTGCGCTGCCAGACGGCGGTTTCGTTCAATTCTTTTTGGATGCGGCGGGTGACGGATGCCTTGTACGTGCGAATGATGGTTGGTATTGACCCTGTTACAGGTTTTTGAAATTGTTCCGTAGGGGCACGATATATCGTGCCCCTACCATCATTGATTATGATTATCCCATGCACATGATTCGGCATGACCACATACGCGCCCAATTCCACATTTGGGAAATGTTCGGGTATGGCGCGCCAATGTTCCTCGGCGATCTGACCCATCGGTGATAATTGCATCCCGCCGTTCACGATTTCACCAAACAGGGGCTCACGTTGATAGGTGACAATCGTGATGAAATACGCGCCTGCCTGGGTGTAATCGTATCCCTTCAATCGGATGGAACGGCGGTGGTGTTTTTGCGGGTCGAATTTCATCATTCCTCGTTTGGGTGTGTGCACGGCGCGTAGGGGCACGACATTGCGTAGGGACACGACACTGTCGTGTCCCTACTACTACAACCCATTCACCCTCACCTCGCCGCGCATCAACTTCGGCAGCAGACTATCCCGCAGACTCGCCAGCGTGTGCGATTCTAGAATGTTTGCTCGAATAAGTTGTGCCATTGGTAGAAATATCTCGTTGTAATCTTTAGCCTTCTCCACAGGTGGAATTGCCACATCATAATTTGCAATATCTGACCAGTTCGTTCTTGGCATTTTCGTTCCAGTAGAAGCGGCATTGGTATAGTTGATTAATTCCACACTTGAAATGTGACCAAGAACATAGCCATACCATTCTGGCTTCTTTGGCACAATCACCAAAATGTCAGTTGAACACACGCCATCAACTGGTGCAATCCCGACTTTGTGAAAGTAAGGTCTCAACTTTCCAAAGAGAAATTCGCCCTCTTTGAAAATGAATTTATTACTTGCCAATTCACTCGCATTTCCCCATTCAGAAAGCGCAATACTTCCGCGTGGCATGTGTTCCAAACCGATGTAATGTGTTTCGGGTTCAATTTCATCCGCATTAGCGCTTCGCCTCATGTTTTCTGCAACATCTCCCAATTTACCAACCTCCCACTCCCCAACCTCCTCATTCTCCACAAACCACTGACGAAACACCGCCCGCGCCATGGACTCGAGCGTGCGGTTCATGCGGCGGTTGAGTTCGATCTTGTCGTCCAGCGCGCCGAGTATCCCTGCAATGGCGCGTTGTTCGGGGAGGGGCGGAAAAAACACAGGCACATTGCTCAGTAATTCTGTATTGAGAGATGGCATTGTCGCACCGACTGCAATACGACGAATGTAATCCCTGAATATTTCAAGCCCAAAAAACCAAGATAAGTAATCAGAATCTATTTTTGTTTGGTCGGGTCTCACTCTTAGACAACGACCAGAGAATAGCCATCCATCTTCTTCATGTCGAACCAAAGCCCGCCGATCAACAGAACCTACACGGCTGAAAATAATATCCCCTTTTTGCATTATATATCGTGAGAGTCTTTCTTTGTCTGTGTTTGAAACACGTGGTAAATCTTGGTGCAAGATACGATTTTCACCAAGATGCTCGACCGTGATTATGGGTGTACCCACAGGTAAATAATCCTTTTGGTGTAATTGGCTTCCAAAAGGACCCGTTTGAATTCCTCCAGGAACACAAAGGTTTTCCAGAGTATCAACGTCTAAATTGTCATTCACTAACCCATAAACTGAATCTTTCATTTTGTTTCAATCCGACCAAGATTTTTCCTGATGAGATTTTCAAGCTTTTTACTCTCTTCAAACTGCGCTTCCAACTCCTTCGTCAGGCGCGCCATCTTTTCGGCGAAAGGCTCGTCGTCCTCTTCCACTTCCGCCGCGCCCACGTAGCGTCCTGGGGTCAGCACATATCCCTGCGCGCGGATTTCCTCGATGGTGACGGATTTGCAAAAGCCAGGAATGTCTGCGTACTCCCCTCTCCTTTTAGGAGAGGGGTTGGGGGTGAGGTCGCCTTTCCACGCATGATACGTCCCCGCGATCTTGGCGATGTCTTCATCCGTCAAATCCCGATGGACGCGGTCGGTCAACGTTCCCAATTTGCGCGCGTCAATGAACAACGTCTGCCCGCGTCGGTCACGTCCCCCTCTCCCTGTGGGAGAGGGGTTAGGGGTGAGGGTTTTCTTCCGCGAAAGGAACCACAAACACACCGGAATCTGCGTGCTGTAAAACAACTGCCCCGGCAGGGCGACCATGCAATCCACCAAATCGTCTTCGATGATGGCTTTGCGAATCTCGCCCTCGCCCGACGTATTGCTCGACATGCTCCCGTTCGCCAGCACGAATCCCGCCGTGCCGTTCGGCGAAAGATGATGGATGAAATGCTGCACCCACGCAAAGTTGGCGTTGCTCACAGGCGGAACGCCGTATTTCCAGCGTTTGTCCTCGCGCAAACTCTCGCCGCCCCAATCGCTCATGTTGAACGGCGGGTTGGCAAGGATGTAATCCGCCTTCAGGTCGGGATGCTGGTCGTTGTGGAACGAGTCCGCGGGCTGTTTGCCCAGGTCCCCTTCGATGCCGCGGATGGCAAGATTCATCTTCGCCAGTTTGAACGTGTTGGGATTGGATTCCTGTCCGTAAATCGAAATATCGCCGATCTTCCCGCCGTGCGCCTCCACGAACTTCTCGCTCTGCACGAACATCCCGCCGCTTCCACAGCACGGATCGAAGACGCGTCCCTTATACGGCGCGAGCATCTCCACCAGCACGCGCACGACCGAGCGCGGCGTATAGAACTCCCCGCCCTTGCGTCCCTCCTGGCTGGCAAACTGCGACAGGAAATATTCGTACACCCGTCCGAGCGTATCCTGCTTGCGGCTCTCCTCGTCTGCGAAGTTGATCTTGTTGCTGACGAGGTCCACCAAATCCCCGAGCCGACGCTTATCCAGCGCGGCGCGCCCGTAATTATTCGGCAGCATCCCCCGCAGCGAGGGATTATCCCGCTCGATGGCTTCCATCGCCTGGTCAATCAAATTGCCGATGGACTCCTGCTTGGCGTTATCCTGCAGGATTTTCCATCTCGCCTCTTTCGGGACCCAGAAGACGCGTTCCGCCAAATAGACATCTCTATCCTCCGGATCGTCCAGCCCTTCCGCCTCCACCCGCGCCCGCACCTGCTCGAACATATCGGAGACATACTTCAGGAAAATCAACCCCAACACCACGGACTTGTAATCCGCCGCGTCGAGATGCCCGCGCAGTTTATCCGCCGCCTGCCACAACTCCGCTTCGATGCCAAGCGCCGCGCCGTTGTTTCCGTTCTTTGTTTTGGCTTTTGCCGTTTTCTTTGGAGGCATGTTCCTTGTTCCCAACTTTCCAACCTTGAACCTTCAACCTTCCAACTGATTTTCCAAGCATACCCGAAAACCCCCTCTCCGTGCAATACCTTTTCGTTGCAGACCCCGCCCCACCCGTCCTTCGGACACCCTCCCCAAATACGACATTTACATTTTGATTGGCGCCTAAACTTGCCTGTCGTATTTGGGGAGGGGCTATAATAGCCCTACCATGAACCTCATCAAGGGACTGAAAATCGCCGCGCTCATCCCGCTGGGACTGGCGGCGGCGATCCTGCTGGTCTTTGCGGCGGGCGAGGCCTCGGCCGGCGACTGGAGCGGCTTCGGCCACCTCATCCCGGTGGCGCTCATCGGCCTGCTCACCTGGCTGGGCTGGAAGCGTCCGCTGTGGGGCGGGCTGATCTTGCTGACAGGGTCATTGCTCGCGGCGCTGATCTTCTCGCCCACATTGCGGCGGCCTGATACCTGGGAAGCACCCTATCTGCTCTTCGTCGCTCCGCTCTTCTTTTCAGGTTGCATCCTGTTGGTCGCGGCCTGGCTGGGGCGAAAACAACCCTGACGACCCGCCATTAACCATCATCCATTAACCATCATCCATTAACCATAGTTCCAAAACTCAAAATCGCTTCCAGCACGCCGCCTCCCACCGCCAGCGCCTTATCGGACACGAGATAACACGCGCTCGGGTCGCCGCGCGGATCCACGTCGCCGATCTTCATTCCCTTCGGCACATGCAGGCCGTCGTGGATCAATCCGCGCACGACGCCGCGGAACGGACTGATTACCGAATACTGATCACTGATCACTGCCACTGTCTCACCCTCCTCCACCACATCCCCAATCTGCGCCCTGCCGGTCACGATTCCCTCCTCCGGCGCGCGCAGGACTCGGCGCGGGTCGCCTTCGGGCTGTCCGCTGTCGGACTGGGGCGCGCCGCTCCAGAAGACGCGTCCAAGCGTGTGGCTGCGGCGCGTCTCAATCACGGCGTCGCAATTCTCCCCCGCCGCGAACCCAGGTCCAAGTCCGATGTGCAGAAGCGGACGGACGGGCAATGGCTCGGGCGGCTGTTTCGTCAGGCGCGCGTCCACCACGACCGTTTTGCGCGGACTGGTGACGAACGCGTTGGCGAGCACACTCGCGGACGGGTCAACGAGGACGGGGATGTTCCCCGCTTCGAGCGCGACCTGTAACTGGTCCGGTGAAACGAGGCGGGCGGTCACGCCCTCCACCGTGCACGCGCCCGCGTAGACCGCCTCCGCGAACGACACCGTGCGGCGCACCGCCAGCGGCTGGGGCAATTCGATGATGACCACCGGCAGCCCGACGCGGTGCAGGCGCAGGGCCACACCGGAGGCCAGGTCGCCGCCGCCGCGCAGGAGGATCATGTTGAAGTCGCGCTCTTCGTTCACGACCCCTCTGGCTTCTGATTCGCCCCGCGCTCCAGCAATAAGTGCGCGAAGGCGTACAAGGTGATATAGAGAAAAAGAAAGAACAGCGTGAACAGGCTGATGAAGGCAATCGAGGTTGTGCTGGGATCCTGGACGCGCCTCCACGTGAAGAGGGCGATGTCCGCGGGGCGCTGGAGGATGTCCCACGAGTTCCAGCGCAGGAAGCGTCCCATGTAGATGCCCGCGCTCGTCAACGCGGCCACCAGCGTCACGAAGCCCCAGCCGAACCAGCGCCCAAACTCGCGGCGCACGATCTCCTGCATGAGGAACAGCGAGACGACGCCCAGCAGCAATCCCGTCCACGCGAACCAGATGAGCAGAAGTACGTCGTACCACACGGGCACATCGTTGGGCATGGAGTTGAGATGCTGGAAGTCGGTCAGGATGTAGAGCGTGTTGGGAAAGAAGATGAGCCAGAGGAAGGCCGCTGTTGGAATCACGACGTACAGCCACGGGCGTTTGATCGTCAGTGTGTAGGTGAAGTAGGCGATGAGAAATGGAATCCATGCGAGGAACAGGTTCCAGATCAGAAAGGCGTAGGAGATCGTACCCGCGAACGCGAAGCGCACGCGCAAAATCGCGACCGATAAAACCGATGCGCCCGCCAGCAGGCCGAAGATGGTCAGGCGGTACTTGTTGTGCGCAAAACGCGCCAGCAGCCTACTGTACACTTTGCGTCTCCTTCTGCTCCTGTAGCATATGTGCGAAGGAATACAAGGTGAGGTAAACAAACAGATAAAAGACCGTGAACAGCGACGTGAACGCCACCAGCCGCAGGGACGGGTCAATGACCAGGCCGAGGATGCTGATGGCGATCTCGCCCGGGTCCTGCAGGATGTCCCATGAGTTGAGGCGGACGAAGCGCCCCAGATAGACCCCGAAACTGCTCAGTCCCGAGACGAGGAAGACGAAGCCCCAGCCGATCACGCGTCCGAAATTTCGCTGGACGATCTCGTGCATTAAATACAGCGAGACCAGTCCGAGCAGCAGGCCTGTCCACGCGAACCAAACCATGAGGATCACGTCGTACCACAGCGGCGCAGCGGTCTCTTCGCGCGCCAGGTGCTGCAAATCGGTGAGGATGTACGGCGCGTTGGGAAAGAAGATCAGCCACAGGAAGGCCGTGACCGGCAGGACGAGATACAACAGTAGTTTCCGCCACGAGAGCGCGTAGGCAAAATAGGCCAGCAGGAAGGGAATCCATGCGAGGAAAAGATTCCACACGAGCGATGTGTATCGTCCCGTGTTGCTGTATTCCCGCCGCGCCACGACGAGGAGTACGCAGACCGCGGAGGCCGCGGCCATCAGGGCGAATATGGCGATCTTGTAACGGTTGCGTGTGAAGAAGGTGAGTTTGGATTGAATCATAAATTGGTTAAGGTTTGACATGTGTAATCTGTGCACACTGGATCTTCTAACGCAAAGTCGCCAAGACGCTAGATCTATGTTTTTCGTTTGCAACTCTGCGCTATCGCGTTGGAATTTGCGTGGATCTGGCCGACCCATTCGGCCGCCTGCTTCCAGCGCCGTCCCCGGCGGCCTGAGCAATGAGGTTGCAGGATCGTTCTACTCAGGCTAGAAATTTCAACAGAATCGGGTTCACTTCCTCGGGCTTCTCGTAATGCGGGATGTGGCCGCAGTTCTCGAAGACGTGCAGCCGCGCGTGCGGAATGGCGGACAGCAGGTCGGCGCTGTGCGCGAAGGGAACAGTCTTGTCTTCGCGGCCCCACAGGAGCAGGGTCGGCTTGCCCAGTTTGCCGAGACGCCGGTACACGTCGAGGAACGAGCCGAGCATCCCGTTCCGCATGGTGGAAAGGATGGCCCGTATGAACCCGTTATATTGCATCTGCATCCTGTATTTTGCCTGGAACTGCGCCACGAGATCGGGACCAAAAAAATCGGACGCAATGCCTTTGACCATGCTCCCGCCGCCGAACAGACCGAGGGCCAGTTCGCCCAGCCCGGGCACCAGCGCCAGTTTCAGGAGGGGCGAGAGCCCGATGGGATGCACGCCTGCGGGGTCTATCAGGACGAGGCGCTCCACGCGTTCGGGATGCCGCTCTGTGAATGCGGCGGCGATGGGGCCGCCCATCGAGAGGCCGAACAACGTAACGGGTCGTGTGAGGCCAAGTGTATCCAGCAGGTCTATCAGTTGCTTGCAAAACAGGTCAAGATTGTAGCGGGCGCGCGGCCGGTCCGAAAAGCCGCGCCCGAACAGGTCGTAGCGCAGGACGCGGAAGCCTGATTTTAACAGGAAGTCGAAGGTGGGGTCCCAGATGAAATATGGGACTGAGAATCCGTGCACGAGCACAACAGACCTCGCCGCTGTGAAAGGACCGCCCAGCTCATAATGTGTCATGCCGTCGGGCAGGGACGCAAAATTTCCCGCCCCCGCCTCCTTGCGGGTGACCTCATTCAGTTCTTTGGTTTCACCGAGATAGGGGAAAGACATAGAGAATTACCGCAGAGAACACAAAGATCGCCGAGTCTTTCTCTGTGTTCTCTGCGGGCTTTGTGGTTAAATCTTGCCCATGGTGCGAAGCACACGCTCCGGCGTGAACGGGAATTCGTTGATCCACACGCCGGTCGCGTCGTGGATGGCGGCCGCGATGGCCGGGGCCAGCGGCAGGAAAGGCAGTTCGCCCACGCCGCGCGCGCCCCAGGGTCCGTTCGGATCGGGCACTTCGAGAATCACCGATTCGACTTTTTCGGGAATGTCCCAGATGGTGGGAATCAGATACGTGCTCAACTCGTTGGCCTGGATGAAACCGTCCCTGACCTGCAAATCCTCGAGCAGGGCATATCCCTGCGCCTGCACCACCGCGCCCTCGATCTGTCCCTCCACCAGCGCGGGGTTGACGGCCTTGCCCACATCGTCCGCCGAGACGACGCGGAGCAGACGCACGTGTCCGGTCTCGGTATCCACCTCCACGTCCACGGCCTGGGCGGCGTAGGCGTAGGCGAAGTTGGGCATGGATGCGCCGGTCTCTTTGTCCATCGGCGTGGTCCTGGGCGCCAGGTACTTGAATTCGGCAATCGCAGGTCGTTCCTCGGCCTTCCATTTTTCCAGCGCCGCCTCCGCCGCGCCCTGGATGGCGTTGCCCGCCATGAAGGTCAGGCGCGAGGCGGAGGCCGAGCCGGGGTTGCCCATCGTGGCCGAATCGGATGTGAGCAGCTGCACCTTTTCGATGGGAATGCCAATCGCCTCGGCCGCCATTTGCATCATGGCCTGGTGTGTGCCCTGTCCCACCTCCGCGCCGGCGTGATGGACAATGGCCTTTTCGATCTGGCCGTTTCCATGCAGTTCCACTTTCGCCCAGCAGTTCTCGGCGTAGCCGAAGGAGAATCCCACATTCTTGAATCCCGCGGCAAAGCCGCGTCCGCGCGCCAGATGCGGATTCTTCTTGTCGGGCTTCTGCTTTTTCGTCTTCGTCCAGCCCGATTTATCCCGCGCCGCCTCAATCACATCCGTGATGCTGACCGGGTTGGGCGCGGGCGTGCCCACCGCCATCGTGTCGCCCTGTTTGAGCGCATTCTTCAACCGAAATTCGACCGGGTCCATGCCGAGTTTGTCAGCCAGTTTGTTCATCTGCGATTCGGCCATGAACAGGGCCTGCGGCGCGCCGAAGCCGCGGAAGGCCGCGGCCGGGACATTGTTGGTGTACACGCCGTACACATCGGTCTTGATATTGGGGATGAAATACGGCCCGCTCGAGGTAATCGTCGAGTTGCCGAGCACCTTGTTGGATGTATACATGTACGCGCCGGCGTCGCCGATGAGGGTGTTCTCGGCCGCGACCAGCTTGCCGTCTTTACTGGCGCCCCATTTCGACTTGATGTAGACCGGGTGCCGTTTGCCGTGGCCGATGATCGATTCGTGCCGCGACCAGATGATGCGCACCGGGCGCTGCAGTTTCCACGCCGCCAGCGCCAGCACGATCTGCACCGACAGATCCTCGCGGCCGCCGAACGCGCCGCCGATGGCCGGGTACACGATCCGCACCATCTCGTCCGGCAGACCGAGCGCGTGCGCAATCGAAGCGCGGTCGGCGTGAGTCCATTGGCCGGCGGAGGCCACGGTGATCAGGCCGTTCTCATCTATATACGCCAGCCCGGCTTCCGGCTGGAGGAAGGCATGTTCCTGGTATGGAGTTTGATATTCGGATTCGACAATGACATCTGCTTTCGCGAATCCAGACTCCACATCCCCTTTGCGGATCTTGTAATGAACGCACACGTTCGAGCTGCCCAGTTCGGGATGCACGATGGGCGCGTCCGCTTCCATACCTCTGCGCGGGTCGGTCAGTGCGGGCAGGTCCTCGTATTCGACCTCGATCAGTTTGACCGCCGCGGCCGCGGCCGCCTCGGTCTCGGCGACGACGACCGCCACCTGATCGCCCTCGAAACGGACGATGGCCGGGTCCACGCCGCCCTCGCGCGACGGGGGGGTGGGTCCGCACAGAACGGGCTGGTCGGGTTTCTGCAAGCCATATTCGTTGACCGGCACGTCCTTCGAGGTGTACACGGCTGCCACGCGCGGCGCGGCCTCCGCCGCACCGGTCTTGATGCGCTTGATGCGCGCGTGCGGCCGCCCGGCGAAGAGCATCTTCATGTGCAGGAGACCCTTCATCGAAAGGTCGCCGGGATATTCGGCCTGCCCGGTCACTTTTTCGCGGGCGTCCGTCCTTGGGAGGGGTTTTCCAACGATCCTGGTTGTCATCTTTGTTCTATCTTTTGTAGCGCTTTGCTCTGACGCCGGTCGGCGGCGCGTCCAGCGGTCCGTACCGCGGCGGACCGACATAGCGGTACACGAACGCGTACACCACCGACAGGATGCCCATCAACACGAGGCTGATGACCAGTGTCAGCGCCAGGTGGGCGTACAGATCTCTCTGGTTTTCGATGAATTGCCAGAGCGGCACCAGGCCCGGGATGCGGAACAAGATATCCGGCACCTGCGGCCTGCCCAGCAATTCAACCGGAAGGGGCCAATCGTTCTCCCGGCCAATTCGCACAATCATCACCGAGACCGCGAACGAGAAGGCCGGCACGATCAGGAACATCAGGCAGCCGAAGCCGCGCCAGATGGGATGCGGTTCGCGGACAGGCGGCGGCATTTTGCGTTCGTAGGACGAATATTTTCCCATGCATCACCTCACGCTTTGATTTTGCTGGCGTCCTCGATAGCCTTGACGATTTTGTAGTAACCGGTGCAGCGGCACAGATTCCCGGCGATGGCCTGCTCGATCTCCGAGCGATTCGGCCTGGGCTTTTCTTCCAGCAATTTTGCCGCCGACATCAAAAAGCCCGGCGTGCAATATCCGCATTGCACCGCGCCATCCTGTATGAAAGCCTCCTGCACCGGGTGTAACTCTTCGCCGTTGGACAACCCTTCCACGGTCACAATCTCCGCGCCATGCGCGCGCGGCGCAGGGACGAGACAGGCCATCACGGCCATGCCGTCCAGGAAGACGGTGCATGCGCCGCATTCGCCCTCGGCGCAGCCCTCCTTCGTGCCGGTCAACATACCCTCCTCGCGCAACAGGCGGAGCAGGGTCTTTTCGCAGCCGTTCTTGAATGTATATCTTTTTCCGTTGATGGTCGTCTCGATGGCTTGATCGGGATGGCGGACTGTCTGTGGCTTGCTCTCGACGGTCTCTTTGCTCCGCAACAATACCGGGTCGCGCGGGAACCCGGCCTGTTCCTGTCCATCGCGGAGGGACCTCAGCCCGCGCGCGGTGATGACGCGCACCATCTCGCGGCGGTATGCCGCCGAACCGCGGATGTCGTCAATCGGGCGGCTGGCTTCCATGGCGAGGCGCGCCGCCTCGGCGATGACTTCGTCCGTCAGCTTTTTGCCCGCCAGGTACGACTCTGCCTGTGCGGCGTGGATGATGGTCGGCGCGACGGCTCCCAGCGTGATGGCGGCCGAATTGACGCGCGTCCCGTCCAGGTCCAGAACGATCGCCGTGTTGACGACGGAAATCGCCTGGGCGCGGCGCAATGCCAGTTTGATGAACGTGCCGCGCTGGTATTGGGTCAGGGCGGGGAAGGAGATGTCCACCAGCATCTCGTCCGGTTCCATCACCGTCTTACGGACGCCGGTATAGAATCCCTGCAGGGGGATGACGCGTTCGCCGCGCACGGATGCAAGGGTGACGGACGCGCCCAGCGCCATGAGGGGTGTGATGGTGTCGTTGGCGGGCGAGGCGGTGATGAGGTTGCCGGCCACGGTGGCGCGGTTGCGAATCTGCGGCGCGCCAACTTCCCAGGCGGCGCGCGCCAGCGGGTAGGCGCGCTCGCGGATGAGTCTGGAGGCGGCGCAGTCGTTGTGGGTGGCGAGCGGCCCGAGATGGATGATCCCGTCCTCGTCCAGGGAGACGCGGTCCAATCCGGGCAGGCGCGTCACGTCAATTAACGTGTCGATTCCACGCCGCACGCCGCGTTCGAGTTCGAGGATCAAATCGGTGGCGCCAGCCACGATGCGCGCCGTTTCCCCCTTGTCGGCCAGAATCTTCAAGGCCTCTTCTGTGGTTGCTACGGTATGGTATTCATGCCACATGCGGGTTCCTGTTAAATAAACCCTAAAGGTCTCGAAGACCTTTAGGGTTTATGGTGACTTACTTGCTGCCGGTGACGACTTCACGGCGGCGGTCGAAGGTGTCCACGGCCTGGCGCGCCAGTGTGATCACGTTGCGGATGGCGGCGGGCAGGGCTGTCTCGTCCTGAAGCGAGGCTTCGACCGTGTCCAGGCCGCGGCCAATCTGGTCGCCCAGATCGAAGAAGGCCGCGTCGAATTGGTATAACTGCGCCAGTTCCTCTTCGTTGATTTTGATTGCGTCGAACAGGCCGCTCGCGCCGTACGAGGCTGTGCTGATTTTGTCCACAAAGGTTTGTAACTGGCGGGCGGCTTTTTCCATATCGTCCACCAGCCCGATCGTGCCCGCGCTGACCATGTCGGCCTGCAGGTTCGAGGCGCGCTTGACGTGCTCCTCGAAGCGGCGGGCGACGGTCTCACGCAGCAGTTTGTCCGCGGCGCGGCGGTTCTGGCGTTCCACGTAGCCGCCGAAGCCGGGAATGTTGCTGACCAGTTTTTTGAAGGGATCCTGGTCGCTGGTGACTTTCTCGAAGAAATCGCTCATGGGTGCCTCCTGCGACGATATACGAAGCCTGTTCACTTGAGTCGCATATCCCCATTATAGTCGTAGTTTCTGGTTATAATCAAGAAACAAAAGTTCCTGCCCGACGCACAGGCATATCAGGTAAAAAACTCCCGTTCAGGGAGCAAAAATTTCAAGACGCCCGGCGGATCACGGCGGGCAAGGAGACGTACGATGACTGCTGATATTCAATCCCTGTTGGGCGACAAGGCTGAATCCCTGCTTGGCTTCGATTCGCCCAAGATTCCCAAAGAGCGCCTGCATTTACCCGGTCCCGATTTCGTGGACCGCATTTTTGCGCAGTCCGACCGCAACAACCGCGTGCTCGGCAGCCTGGCATGGATGTACGGTCACGGGCGGCTGGCCGGGACGGGCTATCTATCCATCCTGCCTGTGGACCAGGGCATCGAGCATTCGGGCGGCGCGAGTTTTGCGAAGAATCCCGACTATTTCGATCCCGAAAATATTGTCAAACTCGCCATCGAGGGAGGCTGTAACGCGGTCGCGTCCACGTTCGGCGTGCTGGGTATCGTCTCGCGCAAGTACGCGCACAAGATTCCGTTCATCGTAAAGATCAACCACAACGAGTTGCTGACGTACCCGAACAACTTCGAGCAGATTCTGTTCGGCACGGTCAGGCAGGCGTACGATATGGGCGCGGCCGCGGTCGGCGCGACCATCTATTTCGGTTCGGACGATTCGCACCGCGAATTGATCGAGATTGCCCAGGCGTTTGCACTGGCGCACGAACTTGGCATGGCAACCGTCCTGTGGTGCTATCTGCGCAACAAGGCCTTCAAACAGGACAAGGATTACCACGTGTCTGCGGACTTGACCGGGCAGGCGAATCATCTCGGGGTTACGCTCGAGGCGGACATCGTCAAGCAGAAACTGGCGGAGAATAACGGTGGTTTCATTGCCCTGAACACGGAAAGCGTCTCGTATGGCAAGCTGGACAAGCGCATCTACAGCGAATTGACCAGCGATCATCCGATTGACTTGTGCCGCTATCAGGTGGCGAACTGTTACATGGGGCGCGTGGGGCTCATCAACAGCGGCGGCGCCTCGGGCGAGAACGATTTCGCCGAAGCGGCCATGACCGCCGTGGTCAACAAGCGCGCCGGCGGGACGGGTCTCATCTCTGGGCGCAAGGCCTTCCAGCGTCCGATGGCGGAGGGTGTGAAGTTGTTGAATACGATTCAGGATGTATATCTGGATACGAGTATCACGGTGGCGTAAATTGACGATGAAAAAGAGGCGCATCCAACGGACAGCGCCTCTTTTGGCACATGCCGCGCTCGCATGCCGCCGTGCGCGGCGTCAACTCGGATGGAGTGCTGAAGTCGCTGTTGAGCAAGGGACTCATTCAGGATGCGGGCCGCGCCGAGGGTCTCGGACGGCCAATTCTATACAGCACCACGCCCGAATCCCTGCAGCATTTCGGCATCGATTCGTTGACGGAATTGCCTCCGTTGGTATTGCCAGCAGAAGGGGAAAAAAGACGTTTCCTTGTTGAAGGGATGTTTAAGAACGCGGCCGAGCCAGGCCGCGTTCTTGTTTTCTATTGAATCTCTCCGTTCTTTTCCCCGCCTACTTTTGCTTCCTGAACGCGATGCCGGCCCCGATGATGGTAATCGGTATGGAAATGAAGACCACAACGGTTGTCGCAATCCGATAGGCCATAATGTTTTCGCCCCAGATGCTCTTGACGATTGACCCGATAATCGTCCCTTCGACGCCGCTGGAAAAGGCGGTTGTCATATCACAGCAGAAAGTCAAGAGCAACAGGAGGCCTGCTCCCAACAGGACATATCCCGTTGTTTTAGACGGCAATTTTCTTTTGTTGTCCATCCCGGCGTTCCTTACTGTGCCAATAAGACCTCAGGCAGATCGCCAAATCTGAACGCCTTCACGGAAGCGGACGCAGTCACCTCGAACAGAAATGTCAGCCTGACGGGATTGTCGCCGTGATATTTGCCCAGGCTAACTCCCTCTGGGCCATATGAGTACGTTGCCGTCATGTCCATGCCGGTGAAGCCAAGCCCGAAGTCGAGGTTCCTGCCGTCTTCGCCGACACCTTTGAAAAAAGCCAGGTCGGAGGGAGCAGTGCCTGGGTCCGGGCCGAGCGTGAGGGTGGACGCGGTCGTTTCTTCGCCGCTTTCAGTGATGAGAACGATGTCGTCCAGGCTCAACGTCATCGTGCGGGAACCGCTGGCAAGCTCCAATTCGACGGCGACAAGGTGAAACTTCTTTCCCGCCGAGGGCTGGGTTGCCGCGCCTCCTGACTGGGTCAGGTACATGATCTCTGCCGCGGTCTCATACTCAATGGCAGTGACAGTGAGGCCATCTCCCGCCGGGAGCGGATCGCCGATGTGGGGCTGGGCGGGCGCGGCGGTGTCTGCGGCGGGAATGGGCGCTTCTGAGGGCAACGCGGTTGGCGTCGTCTGTGCGCAGGCCGCGAGCACAAGCGCCGTAAGTAGGCAAAGAGTCTTTTTCATACTTTCTCCTTTTGGAAAACGTAAGTATTGCAACTGGTCGTTAACACGTCATTTCCCCTTTGATGTGCCGATTTATTGTGACCACCTGAAGCCTTTTCGGGTTGAGCGCTGGCTACTTTACAAAAAACACCTGTGCGTTGAGCGTGGTCCTGTTGATCCCTCCGCAGAAGGGACAGGTCACCAGGTTTTCCTTGTTGGGGACCAGCGCGTCCTTCCATTGTTTGCCACATCCGCCGCATTCGATGGGCATGACCACGGTCTCCTGCTGGCCCATGGCAATGTTCTTCAGGTCGAAGGCCGGTGGGATGCCAATGATGCCTGCCGCATCGAAGGTCTTGCCCGCGTTCACTTTCGCAGGCTTTTTTCGGCGCCCGAAGAGGGAAAAGGGCGGCATGATCTTATCCCTTCTCCTTGTACATCCCCTCGATGTCCTTGCCCCAGTTGCCCTCCGGCGTCTCGACGACGATGTAGGACAACCTCTCGGTGACCGCCTTGCCCTCAAGGAATTCACGCGCCTCCTGTGCAGTCCCGGCGCGGTAGATCTCATACTTGAAGGTTGCCATTCCGTAGGGTGTACTTTTGGTCTGCGTATAACGACGCACGAACTTGACGCCATTGCCGCCCCCGAACAGTTTCTTCAGGAATCCCATGCCTTTCTCCTTTCGCTGTTTGCAGAGAACGCAGGAGGCAAGCCTTGCATCGGGCTTGCCCCTCAATCATGTTATCGTATTCACTATACAACACGGAACCTGTGGATTCAAGTGATATTCATCATATTACCCGATCCTGTGCCGAATCAGTCGCGGTGATACAACAAGCGGACGGCATCTGCCGTCCGCTTGTTTTTAGAGTGCGTTTGCGCTTAACGCCACGCGCCCAGAATGGCGCCGAAGAGCACGAAGTTGACGAGGTGATTGCCCGCTTCGATGGCCCAGACTTTCAATCCATGCCCCGCGAACAGTTTGTTGACCAGGTTTGTAGGTGCGACGAAGCCGAGCCAGAGCATGAAGCCGGCCAGCGCGCCGGAGGCGAGCGTCGCGCCGCCGGACAGACTCCCCATGGCGGTGACCATCAGGGACATGGCTACTGCCTGAACGAATGAGGAGAGCACGGTAAGCGCCCAGGTCATGCCCATGTTGCTCGTGCCGGGCTGTTCGTTCTCTCCCTTGCCGATGCCCTTCCACCAGGCGGGGAAGAACGTCTTCGGGTTGTACCAGAGCGAGCCGCTGATCATGCTGACGATGACGCAAGCGATAACGGCCAACCAATTGATACTGCTAAAGTCCATTCGAGCCTCCTTTGGCGATGTGGATTGGCACGCGCCAATCTGTGGGGCATTATACCAGAAAATATGTTCTATATAAAACCCCTGAGATAACGCTACTTCTAGTACATCTCCCTGGCGTCTTTGGGCAAGGACCTCACGTGTTCGAGATGCGCGCTGACCCTCTGGTCGTCGCCGTGAGGATAGTCAAAGCTAAAATGCTCCGCAACGGAAAGTGCCACTCTTCGGAAGAGATCGCACATCGTGAATAACGCCTCCCAGGTGTTTTCGTAACTGGCATCGGCACGAGTGCTTTGGTCGCGTCTCCAAAATCCCAACCGTCGATATCTGGAGGCGTGACGCCCAGTGACGTGAGCATGCTCTTGATCTGCTCGCGGTGCTCAGTGGCGTGATTGATCGCCTGCACCATGACCACCCACGGCTCGACATGGAATCCGTCCGTGGTTTGGAGCCGAGTATCCAGTGGTTTCTCGCCTCTCGCCAGGGACAGCAACCCTTCGCCGCTGGCCCTCGCGGACCCCTCCCATTCGGCGGCCGTGGGCGTGACGCGGACTCGTGCCTCAACGGGCAGGGTCAGCAGTGACAGGTAATTGTGTTGCGAACTTACCAGATGAGTCAAGGTAGCGCGAATGCTCCCTTTTGTGACGGACTGGGGTTCGGCATCCAGTTGCTCATCGCTCAGCGTGGAGCAAGCTTGGATGATCTGGTGGTTCGCCCGGTTGTTGTGCTCGAATAACTTTGCAAGGACGTTTTCAGCCATTAAGAGACTCCTTTGTAGCTAATAGTTCGTGCTAGCGTGCTGTGTTGGGTTGTCATTCTCATTTACACATGCCAAATGGTTTTGGGTCAACATCAGACCTAAACCTAAGACCTTGAATTCGCCAAACCGAATCAGAATCCTTGTGTAAGGATATTTCAACGACAATTACTCCGCCTTCGTAATAGAGTAACCCGCTTGACGTTATCACGCGTCCATCACTGATAAAGAATCCCCAATCACAGACATTAAAACCTTTGTATGTTGAGAAGATCTTCTCATCTTTCTGAATTAATTCGGCAAATTGCTCTTCAGATATTTGAGGAACAAATTTCTCAGAAAGCATTGAATGTGCTTTGGCAATCTGTCCATCGTGAATGGCTTGGAGGAATTCTTGGTCTACTCTTTCGGCAACGGCAAGTGTTGCTGGTTCTCCACCGCCGCCCCACAATGTAAATGCAAAGATACCAAAGCCGCACAATAAGCACATAGCAATTACACTGCATCCACTAATGACTATTCTTTTCCAAAGAGATGATTTTGGTTTACTGGTTTGTTTTTTAGGCTGATTATCCATTTGTTCTTTTCCCTTGTTTCCTGATTTCGTTTTTGCCTGGAAAGAGGAAGCCCAATTAGGTCTTATACAGCCATTGGCTTTCTAAGCGCCCATTTTGGGATATTATACAACCACTGGCCACACAACTCCCTGTGTGAGATTATACGCTTCTGCTCCCTACGAGGCAACAACATGAACTCAAACCCCTTCTCCCTCCTCTTCCAACCCATCCAAATCGGACCCGTGACTGCGCCGAACCGCTTCTATCAGGTGCCGCATTGCAACGGCTTCGGCTGGCGGATGCCGCGCTCGCACGCGGCCATGCGCGGCGTCAAGGCCGAGGGCGGATGGGGCGTGGTGTGCACCGAGGAAGTGGACATTCACCACACCACCGACCTCACGCCTTACATCGAAGGCCGCCTGTGGAGCGACGACGACCTCCCCGCGCTGGCCCTGCTCGCGGACGCGGTCCACGCGCACGGGTCGCTGGCGGGCATCGAATTGACCTATAGCAGTCACGATGCCTCTAACCTGTACTCGCGCGCCGCCGCGTTCGGTCCGCGCTCGATGGGCATCACCGGCGGAAGCGGTTACGAGCCCGGCCAGACGCGCGCTGCCTCGAAAGACGACCTGCGGCAGGTGCGCCAGTGGCATCGCGCCGCGGCACTACGCGCCCAACGCGCGGGCTTCGACCTCATCTACGTCTACGCCGCGCATGGCATGTCGCTGGCCATGCATCTACTCTCGAAGCACAACGACCGCGCCGACGAATACGGCGGGACTTTGGGGAACCGCGTCCGATTTTTGCGCGAGTTGATCGAGGACACGAAAGACGCGGTCGGCGATACGTGCGCGGTCGTTGTCAGATTGGCGGTGGACGAGTTAATCGGCGACGCGGGCCTCGAGTCAAGTGGGGAAGCGCAGGACATCGTCTCGATGCTGGCCGAACTGCCCGACCTGTGGGACGTCAACGTCAGCGACTGGAGCAACGATTCGGCCACGTCCCGTTTTGAAAAAGAAGGCTTTCAGGAAAAGTACGTTTCGTTCGTCAAGCGGCTCACCACCAAACCCGTCGTGGGCGTGGGGCGATACACCTCGCCCGACGCCATGCTCTCGGCGGTCCAACGCGGCGTGATGGATTTGATCGGCGCGGCGCGCCCCTCGATTGCCGATCCCTTCCTGCCGAACAAGATTAAAGAGGGCCGCATCGAGGACATCCGCGAATGCATCGGCTGTAACATCTGCGTCACGGGCGACACGCGCTTCGCGCCGCTGCGCTGCACGCAAAACCCGACCATGGGCGAGGAGTGGCGGCGCGGCTGGCATCCCGAGATCATCGCGCCGAGGAAAAGTGAGAAAGAGATTTTGGTGGTCGGCGGCGGACCCGCGGGACTGGAGGCCGCCCGCGCCCTCGGCCAGCGCGGCTACCGCGTCACGCTCACCGAAGCGCGCCGCGAACTCGGCGGGCGCGTCCATCTCGAATCGCAACTGCCCGGACTGGGCGAGTGGCGCCGCGTGATGGACTGGCGTTTGACGCAGATTCGCAAATTGAAAAATGTTGCGGTCTTTCCTTCCAGTCCGATGACTGCGCAAGACGTGCTCGACTCTGGGATTCGGAATGTGATCATCGCGACGGGCGCGACCTATCGCCGCGATGGAATTGGGCGCGCCCGCGCCAACCCCATTCCCGGTGAGCATCCATCCATTCTCACGCCCGATGATATTATGGAGTCAGGCGGCTCGCCGCTGAATCTCCAACGGCAAGCCGTCGGACTCCAAGAAGTTGTCATCTACGACGACGATCACTACTACATGGGCGGCGTGCTGGCCGAACTGCTGGCCGAAAACGGCTGCGCGGTGACTCTGGTCACGCCCGCGCCGACGGTCTCTTATTGGACTCAATTCACCCTCGAGCAGGAACGCATCTACGCGCGTCTGCTCCGCCTCGGCGTGACTCTCCTCCCGCATCATCTCATCGCTTCGTTCTCAACCGAAGCTGTCACCGTTACCCACGCGCTAACCTCAACTGAATCGACTCTCCCCGCCGACGCGGTCGTGCTCGTGACTGACCGCGTCCCGAATGACAGCCTGTACCGCGAACTGCTCCCCGCGTTGAATGACGGCAGGCTGGGATCGTTACGCGTCATCGGCGATGCCGACGCGCCCAACATCATCGCGCAGGCTGTGTACGCGGGTCATCTCGCAGCGCGCGAGTTCGACGAGATCGTCAATCCCGATGAAACGCCGTTCCTTCGCGAACGCGTGCTGTAGGTCGCGAGATTATCTCGGCCTACCCCATTAATGCCCCAGCAATGCCAGCGCCGCGGCAATGGATGGATCGTTCTCGAACGTGAACGTGTCCCAGTCCGCGTAGGCGGCCACATCCGGGATAATGCCCGTTTCCTCCCAGCCGGTCTGCGACGCGGCGGGAATGAAGGTCTCCTTCGCGAGCCACAGCCGCGAGCCGTCCTCGAGGTCGTAGCCGTGCAGGGTTTCCACGTTCCCCAAGGTTGTCTGCCCGACGATCATCGCCCGCCCGGAGTCCTGGAGCGCGCCGGAGAAGATCTCGCCATAACTCACGGTGTCCTCGCCGACCAGAATCACCAGCGGCACCGTATCTGAATTGTGAATCGGCGTTGATTCGACAGTCAGCGGGCGCGAGCCCTCGCGGCTGACGTAATGGCCGAGCGTCCCGCTGGTGAAGAAGGACAGGATGGGCACAACCACCGCACTGGAACCTCCGCCGTTCATGCGGTTGTCCAGGATGAGGCCGTCGAGGGGACCGAAATCCGTCAACGCGGACGCAACCGAATCGGGGATTGTCCGGTCGAAGAATGTGGGCAGGAAGATGTAGCCGATGCGCGCGCCGTCCGAAGTGGGGATGAGTTGCGGGTCCACGCTCAACGGGCTGGTGATCTGCTCACGCACAACCATGATCTCGCGCGGCGCTTGGCCGGGCGATTGCACTTCGATCACCGCCGCCGAACACTCCGGTCCGCGCACCCTTTGCATAAATGTTTCCTCGCCCTCCACCAGCGGCAGGCCGTCCACGCTCAGGATGCTGTCGTGCGGTTTGAGTCCGCTGTGCTCGGCCGGGGAATCGGGAAACACGGACAGGACGGTGACATATCCCTTGTCAGTGAGTGGCAGTGCGAGTACGCCGATACCGACGAAGTCCGTTGCGCCGCTGAGTTCCGCTTCCGAGAGCGCCGCCTCGACGGGCGATTCGAGATGGGAGTGATCGTCTCCCAGTGCCGTGATCAGCGCCTGCATTTCTGTGTAAAAGGCCTCGGTGTCGAGACCGGCTTCGATCTTTCCGCGATATTCGGTTACGAGGGCGGGCCAATCCACGCCGTTGAAGTTGGGATCGACATATGAGTCCTCGACGATGCCTGTTACCTGCTCGAAGACACGCAGTTGAAGATCGGCCGCGATGGTTGGGTTGGCCTGCAGGACGGGCGTTGGCTCCGCAAGCGCGGTTGCGGCCGGGACGGTCGCCAGCGGCGCGTTCGCGCATTGCGGAGGAATGTATGCAGGTTCAAGCAGGACAGGAGTAGGGGGCGCGGTCGGCGTGGCCGGAGTCTCGGCGCGCCGCGAAAGCGCATTGCAGGCTAACGATAACGCGACCAGGCCGACAAGGATCAGGCGTTTGATGTCCATGGGATGCACCTCTCTTCATCACTTCTAAACGAACGACGGGTTGCCTAATCCTATTACTCTTGAGGGAAAATAGCAATCCCAGCGTGGTGAGGGTTTGGAACATTGTCTGCGTCCGCGTCTTGCCGCCTTTGTTGGTTATAATCCCTGCCATGCAGGAACGTCTCCAAAAAATCCTTTCTCACGCGGGCTACGGCTCGCGCCGCGCCTGTGAGGAATTCATCATTGCGGGGCGGGTGCGCGTCAACGGGCAGCTGGCGATCCTTGGCCAGAAAGCCGACCCGTCCGTGGACAAGATCACATTGGACGGCAAGCCCCTCCTTGCCCCCGAACCGCTGGTGTATATCGCCCTTCACAAGCCGCGCTTTGTGTTGTCCACGGTGGAGCGCGAAGCGGGCGACGAGCGTGAAACCGTGCGCGACCTGGTGGACCTGCCCGGTCATCTCTATCCGGTCGGGCGCCTCGATTTTGAGAGCGAAGGTCTCGTCTTATTGACCAACGACGGCGAACTGGCGAATCGACTCACGCATCCGCGTTACGGGCATCAGAAAGAATATCGCGTCCTCGTTGCCCGCCGTCCCGACAATGAACAACTGGGAGCCTGGCGGCGCGGCGTCGTACTGGACGACGGTTATCGCACCGCGCCCGCCGACGTGCGCCTGGACGAAACCTTCGGAAAAGGCGCGTGGCTGCGGGTGGTCATGGGCGAGGGGCGCAAGCGCCAGATCCGCGAGATTTGCGCCAAGCTCGGATTGCCCGTCGTGCGCATCCTGCGCGTCCGCATCGGGACATTGCGGCTGGGGAATCTCAAACCGCGCGCGTGGCGTCATCTCACGCCGCAGGAGGTTGCCTCTCTGGGCGGACAATCGCCGCCGCCGGCCTCGCGGCGTCTTTCTCCCAAATTAAAAACAAAACCGACCCGTTGAGGGTCGGTTTTGTCTGTGCATTGTTTTTCTACTCGCGGATATCCCAGACTTCCTTGACGATATCCCAGATGGCTTTCTTGACCGCGTCCTTCTTCAGACCAGCCACTTTGAAAGTCAGCAGTTTCGTGCCGGCGACATTGCCGGTAAACTGGCCGAAGGCGATGAAGTCGCCGCCTGCGTCCGCAACGGCTTTGGTGATTTTCGCCAGCGTACCGGGCTTGTCTTCGATCAGCGCGGTGACGCGCACGCCTCGTTCGCGGGCGCCCATCAACTCGAGGAACATCTTGAACAGGTTGGTCTCGGTAATGATGCCGACGACGCGCGCTCCTTTCATAACCGGCAGGCCGCCGATCTTGCTGTCGGCCATGACGCGCGCGGCTTCCTCGATGGGCGTATCCTCGGTCACTGTGATGACTTCTTTCGTCATCACTTCGGCGACAGTCAGTTTGCTGAGCAGGTAGTTCATCTCCCACACGCTCAGGGTGGTGGCGGGAGAGGGCGAAGCATTCAGCAGATCTTTTTCAGAAACGATCCCGACCAGTTTCCCGCCTTTGATGACCGGGGCGCGGCGGATGCGTTCCTTTTTGAACAGGGCCAGCGCATCGTGGATGCTCATTTCGGGCGGGATGGTGATGGGCGGGTGCGACATTCGTTCACCGACTAACATGGGTGCCTCCTTGTATAAAGTGACGGGTTTCTGACTGGATTATATGCCAGTGGAGAGGTTCATTCCAGAGGTATTATGTCACCATTCCACAATCGTGCACATGGCATTTGTCACTCTCCACTCTTTACAATCCCAGATACGCGGCGCGGATGTGCTCGTTCTTGCTCAATTGCCTGGCTGGGCCTTCCATTTCCACTTTGCCTTCCGCAAGCACGTAGCCGTAATCGCTGATGGCCAGTGCCATTTGCACATTCTGTTCGACCAGCAGGACGGTGATGCCTGCATCGCGCAACTGCCGCATGCTTTGAAACAGGGACAGCGTCAGCACCGGGGCGAGGCCGAGAGAAAGCTCGTCCACCATCAATACGACCGGGTCAGACATGATGCCGCGTCCCACCGCCAGCATTTGCTGTTCGCCGCCGCTCAATGTGCCGGCCTTCTGGGTGCGGCGTTCCTTCAGCCGCGGGAACATGCCGTAGACCTTCTCGAGGTTCTGTTTCATCTTCGGGCGGGCGCGGCGATTGGTGGCGCCCATCTCGAGATTCTCTTCCACTGTCATATCCGTGAATAATTGCCTGCCTTCGGGGACGAGCGTAAGTCCCATCTCGGCTTTAGTGTAAGCGGGCAGGCGGCTGACGTCTTTGCCCTCGAACCAGACCGATCCGCTCCACGGGCGGAGGAGTCCCATCACGGTCCGCAGCATACTTGTTTTGCCCACGCCGTTGCCGCCGACGAGGCAGGTTAGTTTCTTTTCCTCGAGCGAGAGCGTGGCGCCCCACAGAATCTGGACTTCGCCATAACCTGAAGCGAGATCGCGGATTTCAAGCACGGCCATGTTACGCCTCCTCCATCAGACTTTCGGCGAGTCTCGGGTCGCCCAGATAGGCTTCGATCACGCGCGGGTCGTTAACCACCTCCTGCGGAGTCCCCTCCGCGATCTGCTCGCCGTAATCGAGCACGATGATTCGGTCAGAGACGTTCATCACCGCCTTCATCACATGTTCGATCATCAGGATGGTTACGCCCTGTTCGCGAATCTTCAACACGGTCTGCACCATGCCGTCAATTTCGGCGGGATTGAGACCGGCCAGGACCTCGTCCAGCAGGAGCAGGTACGGACGCGCCGCCAGCGCCCGCGCCATTTCCAGGCGCTTCTTCTGCGCGACGTTGAGACTGCCCGCCAATTGATCGGCGCGCGGCGCCAACCCGACGAATTCCAGCACCTCCGCGGCGATCTCCGAGGCGCGGCCGAGGGTGTGATTCTCGTGTCCGAAGCACGCGCCAGCCATAACGTTCTCGCGAACCGTGAGTTCGTTCAAGGGCTGGACGATCTGATGTGTGCGCGCCATTCCCATGCGGGCATGGTCGTAGGGCCTGGCGTGCGTCACGTCCTTGTCGCGGAAAATGACGCGCCCCTCCTCCGGCGGATAGACGCCGTTGATCGCATTGAAGAGGGTCGTTTTCCCCGCGCCGTTGGGGCCGATCAGCCCGAGAATTTGACCCTCCGGCAGGTCGAAGGTGACCCGCGTGAGGGCTTGCAGTCCGCCAAACCGTTTCGATACGCCTTGCAGAGAAAGCAGGATGGTCATGCGAGTACCCTCCTCAGCGACGGGATGCGGTGGCGGAGCCAGCCGACCGCGCCCGCAGGAATGAAGAGCACGATCATCAGCAGCAGCGCGCCGGATACGGAGAGTTGGATATCTTTGAATATGGGACTGGTCACCAGGTAGCCGCGCATGCCCTGATAGGCAAACGCGCCCAGTATCGGGCCGAGCACCGTGCCCTGTCCGCCGAGCATGACCATTACCAGCAGTTCGATGGAGGCGTGCAGCGGAAAGGCGTCGTGCGGCTCGACGTTTCCGTTCTTGAAGAAGAACAACACCCCGATCATACCGGGGATGATGGCGGAAAGCACATAGGCCCAGGTCTTGGCCCGCGGTGCGACGATGCCCATCACCTCCGCGGCGTCCTCGTTCTCGCGGATGGCGAGCAGGCTGAGGCCGAACTTGGAACTGCGTACGAAATAACTCATGATGACGGCCAGCAGGGCGAGTCCTGCCCCGATGTAAAAGGACATTTGCAGCGCCTCCGCCGCGCCGCCATAGGCTTTATATGCGCTGAAATTCAATGTGATTCCGGTCGGCCCGCCAAACCGCGGAATGATGACGTCAATGATTTTGACGGAGACCTCGCGGAAGGCAGCGACTGCGGCCTCACCGGCCCCAATGTCTGTTAGGATGCGGCTGATGCCCTCCATCAGATTCGTCAGCGCCTTGCTGATGCCTTCCGCCAGCGTGTCGAAATTGTTGACGAATGCCTTCATGGCCTCGTTGATCCCGATGGTCGCCAGCGCAAAATACGCGCCGCGCAATCGCAGGATGGCCGAACCGAGCAGAAACGCCAGCAGGCCGGAGGCGATTCCGCCTGCGAGCAGCGAGCCCCACAAGGACCAGCCGTGTTCGGTCAGGAAATAGATGCCTATGTAGCCGCCAAATCCATAAAAAACGATGTGCCCGAAGCTGACGTAACCGGTATATCCGAGCAGGATATTCAGGCTGGAGGCGAGAGCGACGGCCTTCAGGATGGTGAACGCGCTCTCGCGGTTGGCGGGTTTGCCTGTTATGGCAGGCCAGACGGCCAGCAAAAGAACGGCCAGCACCGGGATGATCACGCCGTTGTATCTATGCCATAGTTTCATTTTTTCGCTCCAAACAGGCCGCTTGGGCGCACCAAAAGAATCAGGACGAACAGGCTGAACTCGATCACCGGCACCCAGGAGGTTTCCATAAAGGCGGGGACGATGCCTTCCAGGATTCCCAGAATTAAGCCGCCGAACAGGGCGCCGATGGGATTGCCGAGGCCGCCCAGCACGCCGATGACGAAACTCTTCAGTTCGTATCCGCTCCCGGCCAGGATGCTAAATGGGAAGAAGGTCGCGATCAGTGCGCCGGAGACGGCCGCCAGCATCGTCCCCAGACCGAAACTGAGGGCCAGGATGCGCGTGGACGGGATGCCCATCAGTTCCGCCGCGGCGCGGTTGTTGGCCACCGCGCGGATGAATTTCCCCGGCGAGGTCCTGTACAGGAACAGGTACAGGCCTCCCGTGAACAGCATCGTGACCAGCGCCGCGATCAGGCGCGTGCCCAGCAATGTGGTCGAGCCCAGTTTGATGCTGCCTGCCGAGAAATCCACGTTGTAAGGGGAGGTGGTCAGCGCGGCGGTGCCCAGGCCGATGATGATCATGTTTACCGAGAAGGTGGCCAGGAGCGAGGAAAGATGCGGAGCGTTGATCACACGATGGACCGCCACCGCGTAGATCAGGATGCCGACCAGCAATCCCAAAATTGCAATCGGGATCACGCCCGCGTAGGGATTCAATCCCAGCCGGGTGTAAACGAAGAAGGTGCTGAACATGCCCAGCGCGATGATCGGCCCATGGGCCAGGTTGATCACGTTCATCACGCCCCAGATCAACGTCAATCCCATCGCCGCCAGTCCATAGACGAAGCCCAGCAAAATTCCGTCTGGCAGGGATGACAGTAACAAATTGAGTTGTTCCATGCTTGCTCCCGATATGTGCAAAACAGGGGCAGGCTCCTTCGGCTTCGCTCCGGACGATCCTGCCCCTGCAACGGACGGACTGGCTTAAGGCGCTGGAATGGGGTAGAGCGGATCGGCGACCGCCACATCGGCGGGCCAGATCACCTGGCGGACCAGTTCGCCTGCATCGTTTCTCTGCCATTGGGCCACGACCATCGTGTGGCCGATCTGTAATCCGTGCGCTTCGGCAGAGGTGTCGAACTTGACGCCGCCCCAGAAGGTGAAGATGTCCATGGCTTCCAGGGCCGCTCTCACCTTCTCCGGGTCAATCGAGTCGGCATCTTCGATGGCTTTCTGCAGGATGAGCCCGGCCGCATATCCGCCCGCGACATGGTAGGTGGGTTTTTCGCCGGTCGCGGCATTGTAGGCGGCGGCAAACTCCTCGCCGGTCGGGCCGTAAAATTCCTTGCCGAGCGCCGCGGCCTCTTCGGGCGTATGCGTGGCGCTGAGTTCCCACTGGCTGGAGGTAGCCACGCCCAGCGCGGCGTCGCCCAGTTCGGGGAATTTAGAATCGGCGGGCGCGACCAGCAGGGAGATGAATTTCAGCCCTACTTTGCGCTCGTAAAGCTGGCGGGCAAAGGTACTGCCGTCGGGATAGTGCCCGCCGCCGAGCAGAACGGTGGCTCCGGACTCGACAATCTTGTTGATGACGGGACCGAAGTCGGTCGTTTCGGAGGCGTAGCCTTCCTCCAGAACGATCTCGAAACCCTGGGATTCGAGATACGGTTTGAGTCCATCCACCACCGCGGTCGAGAACTTGTCGTTCTCGTGGACAATGGCTACCTTGGCCTCCGGGTCGAGGGTCTTGAGCATGTCCACGGTGCTGAGCAGGTACTGGCTGCCGGGTGTGTAGAGCTGGAACAGACTGGTGTTGCCGGTCTTGTAGGCGTCATCCTCGGCGGCGCCAACGGTGATCATGATCTTGCCGTTCTGTTCGGCGATGATGGACGCGGCCGCGGCCAGGCCGGACGAGTAGGGACTGATCAGGAAATCGGCGTTATCTTCGGTAACGAGGCGGGTGTACAGTTCCTGCACGCGCTCCTTGTTGGATTCATCATCATAGGTCACTGCGGTGAATTTAACGACGGTGCCGTCGCTCAGTTGGATGCCGCCGGCGTCGTTCACCTGTTGCATCCACAGATTGAGACCCGCCACCTGCCGTTTGGACGAGACTTCCTGCGCGCCTGTCAAAGATGACGTAAAGCCGATCACCACCGTTTTTTCCACCATTGGCGGCTCGGTCGCGGCGGGCGGTTCGGTCGCCTGCGGCGCCTCCGTCTGGACCGGCTGCGGAGTGGGCGTAGGTCCGCAGGCCGCCAGTAACAGGCTGGCAAGCGCCAACATAGACAAGAGAACGAACAGTTTGCGTTTCATGACTTGCTCCTCCTTGGAAAGGAATGGGATCGATAGGGCAGTTCGCGAGACACTGCATCAATTCCATTTTACAAGGCGAATGCAAAAAACGACTAAAAAGAGGCGCTCGCTAAATAAAGAATCCGTAAAATCCCCCCCGCCTTTGCAGGAGTCTGCTCCTGGTATCCTGACGGCAAGCCGTCCGACTCAAAGTGAAACTGTAATTTACTGACTGATGTTACGCTACGTCCCGAAGGTTTAGCCTGCAGAGAGGCTTATTTTCGAGGGAACCTTCGGGACATTCTGCGTAAGGCGAGTTGCTGAATTTCGCCTACTCTCCGAACCGATATCCGATTCCGCGTTCGGTCAAAATATATTTTGGTTTGAGCGGATCGGCCTCTATTTTTTGCCGCAGATGCCCCATGTAGACGCGCAGATATTCAACTTCGTTGCCGTATTCGGGCCCCCAGACATTCTTGAGAATGTCGTGATGCGACAATACCTTGCCCGCGTGCCGCATCAGATAGACGAGCAGATTGAATTCGATGGGCGTCAGGTTAACCGACTTGCCGCGCACGGATACTTCGTGGCGAGACAGGTCTACGGCGATCCCCCCGCGCGCCAGGCGTTCCTCGCTGGTCGCCGGCTCCGACCACTGGGCGCGCCGCATGACCGCTTTGATCCGCCCCATGAGTTCGCCCACGCCGAACGGCTTGGTCAGGTAATCGTCCGCGCCGAGGTCGAAGGCGCGCACCTTGTCGGCTTCTTCGCCCATTGCCGTCAGGATGACGATCGGCACGGTGGAACTCCGCCGAATGCGCCGCGTCGCCTCGAGGCCATCCATGTGCGGCATCATGATGTCGAGAATCACCAGGTCCACCTGCTCATTCTCGAAAATCGCCAGCGCTTCCAACCCGTTCGCGGCACATACCACTTTGTATCCGCGCGCTTCGAGGTTCCGCCGCACGAAGTCGCGCAGCGGCTTTTCGTCGTCAACCACCAGGACCATTGTGTTGTTCACGAACTTTCCTTCTCGATCTTCAACGGAAGGGAAAACGCAATGCACGCGCCTTTTTCCTGTGGTTCCACCCAGATCCTGCCGCCGTGCGCGTGGACCAAACCCTGGCAAATTGCCAGTCCCAGGCCGGCGCCGCCGGCCGCCGGCGACAGCCTGTCGCCGGCGCGGTAGAACATTTCGAAAATGCGGGCGCTCTCTTCGGGCGGGATGCCCGGCCCATCGTCGGCGACGCGGAACAAAACATTTCCGTCCCGCATCCCGACCTCGACGCGAATCGCCACATTCTCGCCTCCATACTTGACTGCGTTCTCGAACAGGTTCCGCAGGATAGTCTCCAGCCGAAGCGGATCGGCGTATAACGCGGGCAGGTTCATCTCCACGCGGACCTCGAAGCGGCTCCCGTTCAAACGGACTCGTTTCGCCGCTTTTTGGATCGTCTCTGCGATGTCGCATTCCACGCGTTCCAGTTGGAGCGCGCCCGCGTCGAGCCGCGAAAGGTCCAGGATGTTGTTGACCAGTTCGCTCAGGCGGTCCGATTCGTCCGAGATGACCTTCAGGAACTCATTCTGCGATTCGCGATCCCATTGCACATCGTCTGCAAGCAGGGTGGTGGCATAGCCTTTGATCGAAGCCAGCGGTGTCCGCAATTCATGCGAAACCGTGGAGACCAGGCTGGCGCGCATGCGGTCGAGTTCTTTGTCGGCGGTAATATCGTGCAGGAACAGGCCGCGCCCGATCAGGTCGCCGCGCGAGTCGGATACGTCGAATGCTTCGAGACGCAGGTAGATCGTTTTACCGCTTTCCACAATCGATATCTCCGCCGTCTGCTCTCCGCCGCCTTGATAAATTCTTTGGGCCGCTTTGCGCGCCTTCTCGCTTGCATTGGAGCGCGACAGGATACGCGCCAGAATTTGACCGACCTCCATTCCCGCGAGTTCATGCGCCTGAAGGTTGGCCATCGCGCCCACGCGGCGGTTGGCATAGACGGCCTTTCCCGCAAGATTGCTGAGAATCAAGCCGTCGTGCAGTGACTGGATGAGAGACTCCAGGCGGCGGGTTTGTTCCTGCAATTGCATATCGCTGCGCTCGAACAGGATGGCGTTCTCGATGGCCATGGCGGCATGGTTGGCGAAGTTTGCCAGCAACTGGATTTCGTTCTGCGTAAAAACGTGCGGCGTAGGATGGAAGACAAGCAGGGCGGTGGGAGGCGCATGCTGGGTCTTGAGCGGCACGGCCAGGAGGGCGCGGTAACCCTCGGCGCGGGCGCGTGCCCTGCGAATGACATAGGATGGATCGGTCTCTGTATCGCTCACCTGCACGGGTTCGCCGCTGTGCAGGGCGCGCATGGTGACCGAATCCGGCTCGGTGGGCTGGATCGCCAGTTGTTCGGTGAATTGCCGCGAAAGCCCGCGGCTGGCGCGGATGCGGAATGAACCTTCCTTTTCGTCCAGCTGGATGATGGCGTACATTTGGATTGCCAGCAGGCGCCCCATTTGCTCGAGGATGCTGTCGAGCACTGTCTCGACGTCGAGCGTGGAGACGACGGCCGCACTGGTCTCGAGAAGCGTAGCCTGTTCACGCATACGCTCCGCAATCGAATCCTCCATCTTCATGATGCTCCGAATCAAGTGGCCGATCTGGTCGCTGCGCGCGGACAACTTCAACAACCGCTGGCGTTCTTTTGCATGAATGGGCTGATTCAGCCCGATCGCCTCGCTGATGGGCGCGAGGTTTTCGATGGGCCGGATGACGCGGTTGGTGAGCGCCGCCCAGAAGAACAGACCGATCAGGAGAAACGTCGCCGCGGCCACCAGCACGATCCGCTGGAGGATGATCTGCGTGGAGAAAGCCTGCGCCGTCGGGCGGCTGACGATCACTTCCCAATTGATGCTCTCGATGTGGGTGTGCGTGTAGAGTCTTTCTTCGCCGCTTGGCGAGTGAAGGACTTGCGAATGGACCTCCCCGGTGAAGCCGGAAAGGTAATCTTTTGGGAGCAGGTCTTCGGCGGGGTGGAGCAACAGCGCGGAATTGGGGAAAGCGATGATCTTTCCCGCAGAGTCGAGGATGACCACCTGGAATCCCGCTTCCGAGCGGTGCTCGGAGACGATGGTCGAAAGCGTTTCGCTCAGGCTTTCCAGCTTGATATTGGCGCCGACCAGGCCGAGGAATTCTCCCGCAGGCGACCAGAGCGGCTGGACGGCGGTCGCGACCGCCTGATTCGTTGTGGGCGAGATGCGTCCCTGTGAGACGAGAGGCGCGCGGGTTACCAGCGCGCGCTGGAAATAATCGCGGAAGGAAAAGTCGGTGCCCACCGTAGAAGTGGGACCCTCGGGATAGTGATACAGCATAATCCCGTCCGCGCCGAGGCGATAGACCAGGTTGACGTTGGGGTGCGTGGCCAGGATGGCGTCGAATAGTTCCGCCATTTCCTGTTCATCGGATTCGATCACGCCCGGATAGCGCGCCAGCCCCGCCACCACATCGAGGGCGTTGCCGATCGAGAGGTCGGTTTCCTGCGCGATGGCCTGTGCCAGTGCCAGGTCGCTGGTTTGCACGTCCGCGCGGATGCGCTGCCCCACCAGCCCGTCGAAGATCCAAAGGGTCAGCAGGAACGGGATGATCAGCAGGAGATAGAGGGCCAGCAACTGCAGGCCGAGGTCGCGGCGGAAGCGGAACCAGCGGCGCATTGACTTACTTTCCGAACTCCCTTATCACTCTCGCCATATGACGCGCGTGTTTGAGATACAGGTCTACGCGGATATTTTCATTCGGCGCGTGGATGCGGTTGTCAGGGTAGCCCAGGCCGGCGGTCGCCACCGGCAGGCCAAGGTCATGCACGAACGGGTGGCTGGGTCCCGATCCACCGCTAAGCGGTACGATCTGTTGAGGCACGCCATACACTTCGCGCGCCGCCTCGACAACCATTTGAATGAATGGATCGTCGGGATCGGTGCGCGCGGGCGCGTCGCCGCCGAGGTCGGTGATTTGTACATCGCTAAAGCCTTCCGCGTCCAGATGAGCGCGCAGTTTCTTCAGGATGTCTTTTGGATCCTGGTCGGGGATGAGGCGAAAGTCCACTTTGGCCGAAGCGCGGGCCGGCAGGACGGTCTTGGGGCCGGGTCCTTGATAGCCAGCCGTCAAACCGCAGATGGTGCATGTGGGTGAGAAGACTTCCTCGACTTTGAGGTCCACGCCGCCGGTCAATCCTTTGATGAAATACGGAACGCCGTAACGCGACTTGTATTCCTCGGTCACATCGGGCAACGCGGCCATCAGTTCGCGGTCACGCGCGGACGGAGGCCTGACTCCGTCATAGAAGCCGGGAATGCGGATGCGCTCGTCCGGGCCTTTGAGCGTGTTGAGCGCCCAGACCAATCGCCAGGCCGCGTTGGGGAAGATGCTCCCGCCCAGCCCTGAGTGGACATCGGTGCCGAGTAAATCCACGGAAAGTTCCACATAACAGATACCGCGCAGACCGAGATATTGAATTGGAATATCGCGATGATCTACTCCGCCGAATTCCCACACACACGCGTCCGCCTTGAGCATGTCCTTGTGCTCGAGAATGAATTGTTTGAGATGGACACTTGCGGTTTCCTCTTCGCCCTCGATGATGAATTTGACATTGCATGGAAGTTCGCCGTATTCGGCCAGCAAAGCATCCAGTGCGAACAGGCGGGCGGTGATGTGACTCTTGTCGTCGCTCACGCCGCGCCCGTAGAGTTTTCCACCGCGCAGGGTCGGCTCGAAGGGCGGCGTTTCCCACAGTTCGAGCGGCTCGGGAGGCTGCACATCGTAGTGATTGTAGAAGAGCAAAGTCTTGTTGCTCTTGCCCTTGCGTTCTGCCGTGACGACCGGTGAGCCTTCGGTCGCGTGAATCTGCGCGGTAAAACCGCGCGCACGAAGCATGTCCGCCACCAGCGCGGCGCATTCCGTCAGCCCGAGGTTTTGGGCGGAAATGCTCGGCTGGGCGACCAGCCTCTTGAGTTCGTCCAGGCTTCGGTCCAGGTTCGATTCGAGATACGCGTCGATTTTCTTGTAGTCCGTCATGTTGTCCTCTATCCAAGTAGCCAGTTGATGGTTGCGGATCCGGCGTAGGCGAAGAGGGTCATCTTGATGAGTTGTCCGATCCAGCAGAAGATGAGGAATTTCCAGGGCGGAATTTTCAACGCCCCCGCCGCAACCCCGGCCAGATCGAAGACCGGATTGGGGATGGAAGCCAGAACCAGGACGGCCCAGCCGCCCCATTTCTGGACCCAGGGCTGGATGCGGTTATACATGTCGACTCGTTCCACCGCGCCCTGTCCGCTAAAGCCTGCCAGGTAACCGCTCAATTCGCCCAGCGCGCCGCCGGTGCCTGCAGCCAGGCCGACTCCCAGCGGATGGAACACACCGCCCATCGCGGCGACCACGGCCAGCCCCGGCGCGGGCAACAGGACTGTGGCGTTTGCCAGCAGGGCGATCAGGAAAATGCCGGGGTAGCCATACGCGGCAAATTCCTGCGCCCGCTCGCGGATGCTGAACACAAGCACGCTGATACCAATGACGGCCAGCAGCGCCAGCAGGCGCAGTAGATTGGTGCGGGTGTTGCCCTTTTTCACAGCCTGCACAGTTGCGCTTTCAGACCTCTTCGATCACGATGCTGTGAATCTTCACGCCGGGATATTCCGGATTCATCGGGTTGCGCGGCTTGATGGACATGAGTACGTCCATGCCGCCGGTCACCTGGCCAAAGACGCTATGTTTATTGTCCAAATGCGGCGTAGGGACATGTGTGATGAAGAACTGCGAGCCGTTGGTGTTCGGCCCGGCATTCGCCATCGAGAGCACGCCGGGCTTATCGTGCCTGAGCGCAGGATGAAATTCATCGGCGAATTTGTAACCCGGGCCGCCGCTGCCGCTGCCGGTCGGGTCGCCGCCCTGCGCCATGAAGTCGGCGATGACGCGGTGGAAGATCACGCCTTCGTAGAATCCCTGGCGGGCAAGGAAGACGAAGTTGTTGACCGTCTTTGGGGCTTTGTCGGCGTGCAGGGCGATGACGATGTCGCCGTTGTCGGTCTTGATCGTGGCGGTGTATTTCTTCTTTGGGTCAATTTCCATTTCGGGTGGTTTGTTCCATTGCCTGAGGGTCATTTGTCTCTCCTTCTAAAAAAATGGATTTGAGGGATTAATGCAAAAGGGACTCGATGCGTGCAACCACCATATCCAGCGCGGCGGTGTTAAATCCGCCTTCGGGGATGATGACGTCGGCGTAGCGTTTGGACGGCTCGACGAATTCCAGGTGCATCGGTCGGACAGTGGCCATGTATTGCCTGACGACGGATTCGGTGGTGCGGCCGCGCTCGCTCAGGTCGCGTTGCAGGCGGCGGATGAAGCGGATATCCGAGTCGGTGTCCACGAAGAGCTTCACATCGAACAAACTGCGCAATGAGGCCTCAGCAAAGATCAATATCCCCTCAACGAGAATCACGCCGCGCGGCTGGACTGTAAAGGTCTGCGCGGTGCGGCTGTGAGTGGCGAAGTCGTAGATTGGCACTTCTACCGGCCGGCCTCTCTTCAGTTGTTCGATGTGCTGGATGAGGAGTTCGGTTTCGAGCGAGTTGGGATGGTCGAAGTTGACCTCGGCGCGCTGGATGGGGGGCAGGCCGCTCAGGTCTTTGTAATACGCGTCGTGTTGCAGAAAGGCGATACGATCCGGGCCGACCCGTTGCAGGATCTCCTGCGCGACGGTGGTCTTGCCGGAGCCCGATCCGCCGGCAATTCCAATGACGAGGGGCGAGGTCATGCCTCGATTATACTCGCCGAAAAATAGAAATCGGGTTTCCCGCAGAAACCCGATTTCTGTAATGCGGCATTTACATCCCGGCCATATATGCCAGACCGACCGTGCCCGGCCCGGCGTGTGTGCCCACCACCGGGCTGACCGAGGTGAGAATACTTTCGACTGCCTCGAGTTCGCGGTTGGCGCGTTCCAGGAGCTGGCGGGCATCCTGTTCGGCGTTGGCATGCAGTGTGGCCAGACGAATGTTTGCTTTGCCTTTGACTTGCTCGATGACCAATTCCAGGACGCGGTCGAGGGCTTTGCTCTTTGTGCGGATGCGCTCCACGGCTTCCACGCGGCCATCCCTGAGGGCAAGCACCGGCTTCATGTTGAGGGCTGTCCCGATGAAGCGTTGTGCGCCGCCGATGCGTCCGCCGCGGTGCAGGAATTCGAGCGTATCCACCGCGAAGAAAACGCCGGTGTGATCGCGCGCCTTTTCGGCCAGGGCGACGACCTCGTCCGGTTTGGCGCCCTCGGCCGCGGCGCGGGCGGCGGCCAGGGCGATGAATCCCATTGCCATGGCTGTGGAGTTGCTGTCCACGAGGTGCACCTTGTCCCGGCCTCTTTCGAGAGCGTCGCGCCCCTGGAAGGCGGATTGCATTGTGCCCGATAACTTGGCGGAGATAAAGATACCTACAATTTCGAGGTCTTTCTCCAGCAAGTCTGCAAAGATTTTCTGCATGGTGACCACCGACACCTGCGAGGTGGTCGGCATGACCTTGGCGGTTTTCAGGCGGCTGTAGAATTCGTCCGGCTGGATGTCCACCCCGTCCTGAAAAGTCTGCTCGCCCCAGATGAGCACCTGCGGCGCAACGGTGATGTTGTATTTCTCCGTCAGGTCTTTGGGTATGTAAGAAGTGCTGTCTGTGACAATGGCAATTTTCGACATAATTCCTCCGGTTGAAAAATGGAATCGCATTATATAAACCCCCTTGTGGGTGGACAGGTTGCGTAAACCCGCACAAAAGCCTCATGGTATAATCGTAACGAAATTTGCGTGTAGACTTGCATCGAGGAGCCCAACTTGGCCTTCAACCCCTTGAACTGGCTGTTAGGCCTGTTTTCATTGGATATTGCGATCGACCTGGGGACCGCCAACACGCTGGTGAATGTGCGCGGGAAGGGCATCGTCATTAATGAGCCGTCATGGGTCACCATAGACAAGAAACTGCGCCAGCCGCTGGCTATCGGCCTGGAAGCCAAGGAGATGGTTGGACGCACGCCGGGGAATGTGATGGTGGTCCGTCCTCTGCGCGATGGCGTGATTTCGGAGTTCGATATCACCCAGATCATGCTGGAGTATTTCATCGGCAAGGTGCATGAGCAGAGCGTGGTGCCTTTGCCGCGTCCGCGCGTGGTGGTTGGGATTCCCACCGGCGTGACGGAGGTCGAGAAGCGCGCCGTGTACGATGCGGTCATGGCCGCGGGTGCGCGTCAGGCCTTTATGATCGAAGAGCCGATTGCCGCGGCGCTCGGCGCGGGACTTCCCATTGGAGAGGTGCGCGGCAGCATGGTGGTGGACATCGGCGGCGGGACGACCGAGGTGGCGGTCATGTCCATCGGAGGCGTGGTTGCCTCGAGGTCCCTGAGGGTGGCGGGGGACGAGATGGATCAGGACATCGTCCAGTATTTACGCAACAAGTACAACCTGTTGATTGGCGAGGGCGTCGCCGAACAGGTCAAATGGAACATCGGCTCGGCTTATTCGCTCCCGACCGAAAAGACGGTGGATGTGCGCGGCCGCAACCTGGTCACCGGCCTGCCGGAGACGATCCAGGTTTCGTCGGTGGAGATCCGCGAGGCGCTGTCCGGATCGGTGCAGGTGATCGTGGATACTGTCCGTGATGCGCTGGACGAAATCCCGCCGGAGATCGTCTCAGACCTGATGGACATCGGCATCTGCCTGGCGGGCGGCGGCGCGCTGCTACAGGGCCTGGCCGAGCGCCTCTCCGACGACCTGCGTCTGCGCGTGTGGGTGGCGGAGGATCCGCTGACTTGTGTGGCGCGCGGGGCCGGACTGATCTTCGAAGACTTCGATAATTTGAGCCGTTATCTGGTTGGATTGGAACGCGGCAGTACGCGCCACACTGCGTAGCGCGTTCCGCCGCGCCCCTGCTGGTTGTACCCTGAAATGAAAGATTCGTTGTCCCGCCTGCTGCAAACGACCATCGTTTTTCTGGTGGTGGGGGGCATCCTGGCGCTTGCACTCGGCGGATACTTTAGTACAGCCTCCGATTGGTTGATTTCGATTCAATCCTGGTTTTCGACGCGGTATCTCGCCATCCAGGATTTCCTGAACGCGCCGCGCGATATCGCCACCTTGCGTCAACGCAATGCGGAACTCGAGGCGGAGGTGGCGCGCTTGCAGGCACAGGTGATTGAATTACAGCAAAAGGTGACGGATGTGGAGATCCTCGCCGCGCTCGTAGATTTTTCGCGCGCCAACCCCGAGAGCAGTTACATGGCCGCCTCGGTCATCGGGCGGGATCCTAGTCCGTTCCTGCATTACGTGATCATTGACCGCGGCTCGGATGACGGTGTGCGCCGCGGGATGCCTGTGGTTACCAGTCAAGGGCTGGTCGGCCGCGTGGACGCGGTCATCGCGGATGCGGCGCGCGTTCAGTTGATCACCGATCCCGGCTCCGCAATCAATGTCCGCCTCCAAAGCTCGGAGACGGAGGCCGTGCTCAGCGGTTCGGTGACGGGCGACCTGTCGCTCGACCTGATCCCGCAGGATGTCGCCGTCGAGGAGGCGGATATCGTCCTCACCTCCGGGCTGGGCGGCGGCTACCCGGCGGACCTGATCATTGGACAGGTGGTCAACATCCAAAAGCGGGAAGCAGACCTGTTCCAACAGGCGTCCGTCCAGCCGGTCGTGGATTTCACGCGGCTGGAGATTGTGTTGATCATTACCAACTTCCGCCCGGTCGAGATCGAGCCTCTCATCCCCACGCCTGCTCCCTGAAATGCGTAACCTGGTCGCTTTTCCCATCCTGATTCTGACTGTCGTCCTGCAGTCGGCTGTCGTCAGCCGTATTTCGTTGCTGGCTGGCTTCGGCGATTTGGTGCTCGTGATGTTGATCGCCTGGGCATTGCAGGAAGGCGTTGTCACGGGATGGCACTGGGCCGGGCTGGCCGCACTGTTGATGGCGTTCGCCTCCGGTCTGCCGTGGTTCGTAACGCTCATCAGTTATTTTACATCGGTGTTCATGGCCCAGTTGCTTCAGAGGAGAATCTGGCAGGCGCCGATGCTGGCGATGTTCCTGGTCACTTTTCTGGGGACATTGTTCTATCATCTGTTATCGTTTGCCGTGTTGCGAATCTCCGGCCTGCCCCTCCCGTTTGGAGAAGCGATGGGCGCGGTCACGCTTCCCAGCCTGCTGTTGAATTTGCTGCTTGCGCTCCCGCTTTACTGGATGATGCGCGACCTGGCGCGCTGGGTCTATCCGGTCGAGGCTGTCGAATGAGCTCCACTTCTGCGCCGCACGTAAAATTCGAGTCCTGGCGTATGACCGCAGTGTATCTTGCCGTCTCCGCGGTTATCCTAGTGGTTCTGTACCGGTTGATCTCGTTGCAGGTCTTCGGAGGACAGACTTGGGACGAGCAGGCCGTGGAAAATTACACCCGCAACGTGAGCGACCCCGCGCCGCGCGGCATCATCTACGATCGCAACGGGTATATCCTGGCGCGCAATATCGCCTCGTATAACGTGGTGATCACGCCTGCGGACCTGCCGGACGACGAGGCCGATATCCAGAACATTTATCGCGAACTGTCGAAACTGGTCGGCGTGCCGGTAAATTCCGGCACCGTGGAGGAGGCCAAGCTGTTTGCTGCCTGCGTGGAGGGTCCGGGCATTGCCCAGTTGGTGGAGTTGGGCGATTCGCTTGCGCCTTACAGCCCGGTCAAGGTTAAGTGCAATGTGGACGAAGTGACGGCCCGCATCGTGCGCGAACGCGCCGTGGACTGGCCCGGCGTGACCGTCGAGGTCGAGCCTACACGCGACTATCCGACCGGCGCGCTGACCGCCAACCTGATCGGCTTTCTCGGGCCAATCCCCGCCAACCTTGCGGAGGACTATGCGGCGCGCGGCTACGTTGCGGGAAGAGACAAAGTTGGTTATGCGGGCGTCGAACTTTCGTTGGATGATGTGCTCTCGGGAACGAACGGGACGCGCGTCGTTCAGGTGGATGTCGCGGGCAAGGAACTTCGCAATCTCGAGCCTCCCATTGATCCGGTGCCGGGTCATAACGTGACCCTGACAATTGACACCCGCCTGCAGGCCGCCGCTGAGGCCATTCTGCTGGACGAAATCAGGTCCTGGAATGCATACTTTGGACGCATCCGCATTTCGAGCGGCGTAGTCATCGCCATGAACCCGAAAACGGGCGAAATCCTGGCAATGGTCACGTATCCCACTTACGAGAATAACCGCTTTGCGCGTATCATTCCGGCTTACTACTACGAACAGCTCAGCGAGGATCCCCGCCGACCTCTGTTGAACAATGCCATTTCCAGCGAGTATCCGCCGGGCTCTGCATTTAAACTATCCACGGCAACCGGCGCCTTGAACGAAGGCGTGGTATCGCTCAGCCAGATCATCGAAACCCCCGGCCAATTGGTTCTGACCGAGAAATTTTCTCCAAACGACCCCGGGCGTGAGCGTCCGTTCGTGGACTGGATCTACAACCTCAACGGCGTGATCAACGAGGAAGGCTTCGGACGGTTGGATTTTCTGCATTGCATCGCCTATTCGAGCAATGTCTGTTTTTATAAACTGGGCGGCGGCTACCGGGACGAAATCGTGGAGGGACTGGGCATCGAGCGCCTGCGCGAATATGCCCGCGCTCTGGGTTACGACCAGCCTTCCGGCATCGAACTGCCCGGCGAGGCCGGCGGTCTGATCCCCTCGCCGCAGTGGAAGCGTATCAACAAGGGCGAGAACTGGTCCACCGGCGACACGTACATTGCCAGCGTCGGTCAGGGTTACGTGCTTGCCACGCCTCTCCAGGTCTTGATGTCCGGCGCGACGATTGCAAACGACGGGGCATTAATGCAGCCTACAGTCGTACGCGAAATCCAGGACAGCGATGGGAACGTCGTCGAAAAATGGTACAACCCGGACGAGGGAACCGTGACCGATGTCCCGGCCGGCCCCGCCAGTTACCAGATCTCGCCTTTCACGGCAAACCTGAAATGGGACATAACCGCTACACCGATGATCACCGTTTTCGATTGCGAAGCCGGTTATTGCAACGATACCGGCCAGAAAAAGGTCGTTGACCCGGTCGTCGTTCAGAAGATACAGGAGGGTATGCGCCTGGCGGTGACCGACTCGCGCGGCACCCTGAACAAGGTGTTCGGCGATTTCCCGATTGCAGTGGCGGGCAAAACGGGGACGGCCGAGTATTGCGACGACGTTGCGTTGAAGGACAATCGCTGTGCCTTCGGCCTCTGGCCGACCCACTCGTGGACCGTGGCCTACGCGCCTTACGACGATCCCGAAGTCGTTATCATTGCATTCATGTACAACGGCGGCGAGGGCGCCAGCGTGGCCGGCCCGGTGGTCGGCCGCCTGATGCAGGCCTACTTCGAGATCAAATCCATTGACCTGGCTCAATCGAGCGGCGGGGTTGTTCCCTGAGAAACCCCCGCGGAGTTCATGCTATAATTCGGCAACCGTCTCTGCGGCCGGGCTATGAGCGATTCCAATCCCCTCATTCAAATCAAAGGATTGCGCGACGGCCTGCTTGTTTCGCTTGCCGATGCGCCATGGGATGAGCTGCGTCCCGCCCTCATGGAGCAGATCGAATCACAGCAGTCGTTTTTTCAGGGCGCGCGCGTCGCCCTGGATGTCGGCAACCACATTTTCGACGTCAATCAGTTATCCGACCTGCGCGACGCGCTTTCAGAGCGCGGCGTGCTCCTCTGGGCTGTGATCAGCCAGTCGCCGCGCACAGAGAAGACCTCGCAGCTGCTCGGGCTGGCCACGCGCATTGCCAAGCCGCGTCCGCAGGAATCCGCGCTCCCCCGTGAACCCGCGCCCGCCTCCGCGCTCTGGCTGGACCGCACGCTTCGGTCCGGGACGCGCATCGAATATCCGGGCAACGTCGTCGTGTTGGGCGATGTGAATCCCGGGGCCGAGATCGTGGCCGACGGCAGTGTGATCGTCTGGGGTCGCGCGCGAGGCGTGATCCACGCCGGGGCGAAAGGCGACGAGTCGGCGGTCGTCTGCGCCCTCGATCTTTCGCCGACCCAGTTGCGGATCTGTAACGAGATCGCCGCGCCCGGCCGGCGAAAGGAAAAGCCTGGGGCCGAGATCGTATCTTTAAAGGATGGCAGGCTGCAAGCCGAACGCTGGCAGTCCGGCGACAAGGTGATTGCATGACAGCACAAGTGCTAACTGTAACTTCCGGGAAAGGCGGCGTCGGCAAGACCACCGCCGTTGCCAACATTGCCGTGGCGCTGGCCGCCGACGGGCAGAAGGTGGTTTGTATTGACGGCGATATCGGTCTGCGGAACCTGGATGTGGTGATGGGGCTCGAGAATCGAATCGTTTACGATCTCGTAGATGTGATCGAAGGACGCTGCCGTTTGCGGCAGGCCATGATCCGCGACAAGCGCCTGCCTGAACTGCATCTCATCCCTGCGGCTCAAACGCGGGACAAATCGGCCGTGTCGCCGTCCGATATGGTGCGCCTGTGCGACGAGTTGCGCCCCGAAGTGGACTGGGTCATCATCGATTCGCCTGCGGGCATCGAGCGCGGCTTTCGCAACGCCATTGCCTCCGCGGATAAAGTGGTCGTGGTCACCAACCCGGAAGTCTCGGCCGTGCGCGACGCCGACCGCGTGGTGGGCATCCTCGAAGCCGAGGAAAAGGGCACGCCCACGCTCATCATCAATCGCTTGAACCCATCCCTCGTCAAACATCACGACATGTTGTCGGCCGAAGACGTGCTCGATCTGCTGGCGATCAAACTGATCGGCATCGTGCCCGAGGACGAGAACGTCATCATCGGCACCAACCGCGGCAATCCCGTCGCCATGGACTCGAAGAGCCGCGCGGGACAGGCGTTCCGTAACATTGCCCGTCGTTTGAAGGGAGAGGACGTTCCTTTCATGGACCTGGGCGGTCAGGGCAGTCTCTGGGACCGCATTTCACGCCTGGGGAGGAAATAAGACGATGAACTGGTTTGGCCGAAAGTCCAGCGCCCAGAGCGCCAAGGAACGTCTCCAACTGGTGCTCATCCACGATCGCACCGACCTGACTCCGGCGGAGTTGGAGTCTTTGAAAGACGATCTGATCTCCACCATCTCACGGCATGTGGACATTGACCCGAAAGCCGTCAGCATTGACATTGCCCGCGACGGCCGCGAGCAGAGACTGGTAGCCGATATTCCATTGCGGAGTGTTGCCCGCCGCCGCGCCGGTTAGTTCGAGAAAGAATGTTTCGCGGTCTTTCCTGGAGACATTTCGATTTTCTGCTGTTGGGCGTGATCCTTCTGGCGATTGCCTTCGGCGTTGCCATGATTCGCTCGGCGATCGCGGGAAACGAGGAAATCGCCGCTTCGGTCAGCCGCCAGATCACGTTTGCGGGGATCGGCCTGGCTGTGATTATCCTGGCCGCAGGAATTGATTATCGCTATTGGACGGCGCTCTATCGCCCGATGTACGCGGTCATGATGGTGTTGCTGTTCTTCCTGTTCCTGAGCGCACAGCCGCAGTTCGGCGCGGCGCGCTGGTTCCAGGTGGCGGGCCTCTTCATCCAGCCGACCGAACTGGCAAAGGTCGTCCTCATCCTGATCCTGGCGCGTTACTTCGAAAAGACCCAGAACGACCCGCGTAACTTCCGCTGGGTAGCGGGAAGTCTGGCATGGGTGTGGGGGCTGGCGATCTGGATTTTTCTCCAGCCGAACCTGAGCAATGTGATTGTGATGATGGTCTTGTGGGCCGCCATGGTCTGGATCAACGGCCTTCCTTTGAAATACCTGCTCTGGCTTAGTCTGGCAGGGATCGCGATTGTCATCATCGGATTTCCATTCCTTGAGCCCTACCAGCAGGCGCGCGTCATCACCTTCCTGTTTCCCGATCCGAACGCCAGTTACGGTGCGACCTATAACGTCCAGCAGGCACTGATCGCCATCGGCTCGGGCGGACTGCTGGGCAAAGGCTACGGTCACGGCACGCAGACCCAGCTGCGCTTCCTGAAAGTCCGCCACACAGACTTTATTTTCTCGGCGATTTCCGAGGAATTTGGCCTCATTGGCGGGCTGCTGGTCATCGCCATTCTGGTCTTTATTATTTGGCGCTGTCTGCGCGCCGCCAGGCTCGCCAAGGATGTCACCGGCGCGATGATCTCTTATGGTGTAGCCGTGCTCATTTTCTTTCAGGGCATAGTCAACATTGGCGTGAACTTGAATATCATTCCCGTGTCGGGGCTGCCCCTGCCGTTCATCAGTTATGGCGGAAGCGGCCTTGTCTCGCTTATGCTGGGAATCGGGCTGGTGGAAAGCGTCATCCTGCGGCATCGGCAGCTGGACTTTTAATTCTCCGGAGGCTTCCTTGACAATCACTCCCGCGCGCGTGCGCCTGGCGCCCTCTCCGACGGGTCACATGCACCTGGCGACGGCGCGCAACGCCCTCTACAACTTTTTACTCGCCCGCCAAACCGGCGGACAGTTCATCCTGCGTCTCGAGGATACGGACATCAAACGCACCCTCCCCGGCGCCGAGCAGGAGATCATGGACGGTTTGCGCTGGCTCGGCCTCGATTACGACGAAGGCCCCGACATAGGCGGCCCGTACGGCCCGTACCGCCAGACCGAGCGCCGCGAGATATATCAACATCACGCGAAGACTCTCATTGAAAAGGGCGCGGCCTATCCCTGTTTTTGTTCGGCGGAACGCTTGGAGCAAATTCGGCAGGAACAACGCGCGCGCAAAGAGACGCCGCGTTATGATGGCGCGTGCCGCAACCTCGATCCCGGCGAGGCCGCGCGCCGCGTCGCCGCGGGCGAGAAACACGTCATCCGCTTGAAGATGCCTCAGGACGGCACGACAGTGGCGCACGATCTTCTGCGCGGCGATATTGTGGTGGAAAACAAGAATTTCGACGACGCCATTCTCCTCAAATCGGACGGCCTGCCCACCTATCACTTCGGCGCGATGGTGGACGATTACGAGATGAAGATCACCCATGTCCTGCGCGGCGCGGAGTGGTTGTCCACTTTTCCGCTGCACGTCAACATCCTCCGCGCCTTCGGGTGGGACGAACCGGTCTGGGTGCATTTCTCGCTGTTCCTCAAGCCGAGCGGCAAGGGCAAGATGTCCAAGCGCGCAGCCGCCGAGGCGTTGAAGGACGGCTACTCCATTTTCGTCAAGGACATGCACGACCTCGGTTTCATTCCCGAAGGCGTTCTGAACTGGGCCGCGTTGATGGGCTGGGGCGTCCCCGAAGACGATGTAATGACCCTCGAACAAATGATTAAACGCTTCAGTGTCGACCGCCTGACCCCCTCGCCCGCGGCCATCAATTTCCAAAAACTGGATCATTTCAACGGGACGCACATCCGCCTCTTGCAGACCGAGGACCTGGCGGCGCGTCTCAAACCGTATTTCACGCGTGAGGGATTCGCCGTCAACGACGAAATGCTCCTGAAAATCGTGCCGCTGATCCGCGAGCGACTCGTCACGCTGGACGATTGCCTTCCCTTCGCGGGCTTCTTCTTCCGCGAGACAGTTTCGCCGAATCCAGAAGACTTGATCGCGAAAGGACTGGACGCAAGACAATCCGCCGAGGTCGCTCGAAGGGCGTATCAAATTCTTTCCGCGCAGCCAGACCTGGGTCACGCGCGAGCGGAACCGCCGATGCGCGCCTACGTCGAGGAGTCGGGCCTGACGGCCAATCAGGTATTCGGCATTCTGCGCGTCGCGGTGACCGGGCAAAAGGTCAGCCCGCCGCTGTTCGAGAGCATGGAGATCATCGGGAAAGAGAAAGCACTGGAGCGGCTGAAGCGCGCCATCGAGATTTTGGAGAAGATGTAAAAGAAGCGGCGGCCTCATGGCCGCCGCTCTCCTTAACCTGGTTTCTTTTCGATCTTCGCCCAACTATCTTTCAGCGTTACTGTTCGATTGAAGACCGGCTTGCCGGGGCGTGTGTCTGGGTCGGCGCAGAAGTAACCCGTGCGTTCGAACTGGAACTTCTCGCCCGATTCGACTTTGCCCAGCGCGGGTTCCACGAAACATTCCAGCACTTCCAGCGAATGGGGGTTGACGATGTTTTCCAGGTAGCCTTCGTCCGGGCGCTCGACGGTGAACAACTGCTCGTAGAGTCTCGCCTCGGCTTTCACAGCATGTGCCGTAGAGACCCAGTGAATCGTACCCTTGACCTTTCTCCCGTCGGGTGCGTCGCCGCCGCGCGTGGCGGGATCGTACGTGCAGTGAACTTCGGTCACCTCGCCCGCGTCGTTCTTGACGACGTGCGTGCACTTGACCAGATAGGCGTAGCGCAAGCGCACCTCGTTGCCGGGGAAGAGGCGGAAATATTTGGGCGGAGGCGTCTCGCGGAAATCGTCCTGTTCGATGTAGAGCGTCTTCGAGAACGGGATCTTGCGCGTCCCCGCCGACGGGTCTTCGGGGTTGTTGACTGCTTCCATCTCCTCGGTCTGGCCTTCGGGATAATTGTCAATCACCAGTTTGAGCGGATGCAGGACGGCCATGCGGCGCAGGGCGCGCTTGTTCAGGTCGTCGCGGATTACAGCCTCGAATTGCGCCATCTCCACGTAACTGTCGTTTTTCGTCTCGCCCGTGCTGGTGACGAAGTTGATGATCGCCTCGGGCGTGACCCCGCGCCGGCGCAGTCCGCGCAGTGTGGTGAGGCGCGGGTCGTCCCAGCCGCGCACGATTCCCTCTTCGACGAGTTTCCGCATCTTGCGCTTGGACATCATCGCGTAAGTCAGGTTGAGGCGCGAGAATTCGATCTGGCGCGAGGGGAAGGCTTCCAGTTTTTGCAGGAACCACTCGTATAGCGGACGATGGATGATGTACTCGTTGGAACACAACGAATGCGTGATGCCTTCCATCGAGTCGTTCTGTCCGTGCGACCAGTCGTACATCGGGTAGATGTGCCACTTCGTACCGGTACGATGATGCGGCACGTTCATGATGCGGTACATGACGGGATCGCGCAAAAGGATGTTGGGATGCGCCATGTCAATTTTGGCGCGCAGGACGCGGCTCCCTTCCGGGAACTCACCGTTCTTCATCCGCTCCAGCAAATCGAGATTCTCCTCCACAGAGCGGTTGCGATATGGGGACTCCACGCCGGGCTTGAGCGCCACTTCGGTTTCGCTCCATTTCGTACCTTTGGGGAGGGTGCCCCTCGACGCGCTCATCTCTTCCTGAGTCTGGTCGTCCACATAGGCCAGGCCCATTTTGACGAGTTTCACCGCCCACTCGTAGAGCAGATCGAAGTAGTCGGAGGCGTAAGTCTCCTTGACCCATTTGATTCCGAGCCAGGCCGCGTCCTCTTTGATGGCGTCCACGAACTCGGTCTCCTCTTTGGAGGGGTTGGTGTCGTCGAAGCGCAGATACAACTCGCCGCCGAATTCCTGCGCGGTAAAGTAGTCAATCAAAAATGCCTTGACATGCCCGATGTGGAGATAGCCGTTCGGTTCGGGCGGCAGGCGCGTGCGGACGTAGTTGAAGCGGCCCGTGCGCAGATCTTCGGCCACGGCTTCGCGGATAAATGCGGGAATTCGGCTGGTGATTTCTTCGGTCATTCTGGTTCCTTGGAGTGGATATGCCTGATTATAACAAAGCGCGGCGGATTGTTTTATAATTTGCACTGGAGGCACATATGAGCGAAGCCAAAGATGAAAAATTCATGGGCACGTATTTCAACCGCGATGCGGTGATGACCCTCTCGCGCTGGGCGGATATTCTTGCGTGGGTGGTGGTAGTCGTCTATGCCGTTGACTTGATCGCGGCGCTGGGGGTCTTCGCTTTGCAGTATCTGCGCGGCTTCTGGGCGGGTATGGGTTTTTCGGATCTATTTATGAATGTGCTCTATATCGTCGAGCGCCCCTTCCGCGGGATAGTCTATTTCATTGCCCTGCAAGCCATCGGCAAGGCTCTGTTGATATTGATGGACATGGAGGATAACACGCGCCGCGCGGCGCGCAGATAGGGCGGGATTGCCGATCTGTCCCATACGGCCTTGTCCGAATAGTTGCGCTGTGCTAAAATACTGCCCGCTGGAACAGTGGGGGCTCGTCTAATGGCAGGACGACTGACTCTGGATCAGTTAGTAGAGGTTCGAATCCTTTGCCCCCAGCCTGCGAGATACCCCCAGTGCGGGGTATCTCATTTATTGATGGGGTTATACTTGCCATCATCCATAGACTTGCGGGTGTGGCGTCTCGGGCAACACCGAGTATAATTGACTCGGAGGCTCTTTCATGGAAATTACCTGGTATGGACATTCCTGCTTTCGGCTCACCGAGCGCAACTTCGCCACGGTGGTAACCGATCCATTCGACAGTAAGACGATTGGCTACGAACCCTTGAAACTCAAAGCGGACATCGTCACCGTCAGTCACGACGCGGCGGGACATAACAACACGGACGCGGTCAAGGGCACGTCGCATGTGATTGACGGCCCGGGCGAGTTCGAAATTGGCGGCGTTTTTATCACTGGCGTGCAGACCGACGGCGCGGCCAAGAAGAAGTCCGCCGAACCCACGCGCAACACCCTGTACGTATTCGATTACGATGGCATCACGGTCGCGCACCTCGGCGACTTGAAACAGGTCCCCTCGCAGGCGGAGGTGGAGGCCCTGGGAACGGTCAACGTGGCGCTCGTCCCGGTGGGAGGCGGGGGCGGACTCAACGCGGCCAAGGCAGCCGAGGTCATCAGCCTGCTCGAGCCGAACATCGTCGTCCCGATGCACTACGCCACGCCCGACGTCAAAGTGAGCCTCGATTCGCTCAACAAGTTCCTCAAAGAGATGGGTCTCGGCAAGATCGCTCCCCAGCCCTCGCTCAAGGTCACGCGCTCCGGCCTGCCCGACGAGACCCATGTCGTCGTGCTGGATTATCAACGGGAATAGGAAACCGATGCCCGTTAAAGTCGTGATGACCTGGGATATTGCCCCCGACCGCGAACAGGAGTATTTCGAATTCGTCATCGGCGAGTTCGTGCCGGGTGTCCAGCGCATGGGTCTCCAGCCCATCGAAGCCTGGGCTACGGTGTACGGCGATTATCCGCAGATTCAGGTGGGCCTGCTGGCCGATAACGCCGGCGGCGCGCGCAAGGCGCTCAACTCCGAGGAGTGGGGCCGCCTCTCCGAGCAACTCTTTACGTTTGTCCGCAACTATTCGTGCAAGATCGTCCCTGCCCGCAGCGGATTTCAGTTTTGACCGTCATCCACTTTTGACTTGACCCGACTCGACGGCTGTGCAAATAGCCGTCGTTTGTTTCGCGTCGAGCGGAGCGTAGCGCAGGCGAGACGCGAATGTGTTGTTGGATTTCAACAGCAACTCCTCATGCCCGACCACGAACCCCGCCTCGCTTCTCGACTATTGGCCTGGTACCGCCTCCACGCGCGGACTCTCCCCTGGCGCGGCTCGGCCGATCCGTACGCGGTGTGGGTCTCCGAGATCATGCTCCAGCAGACGCGCGTCGAGGCGGTCATTCCCTATTTCGAAAAATGGATGGTGCGCTTTCCGACGGTCCGCGTGCTGGCCGTGGCCTCCGAGCAGGATGTGCTGAATGCATGGGAGGGACTCGGCTATTACAGCCGCGCCCGCAATTTGCACAAAGCCGCGCAGAAAATAGTAGACGAATTCGGCGGCGAGTTGCCGCGCTCCGTGAATGAATTGCGAACACTGCCGGGCATTGGCCGTTACACCGCGGGCGCGATTGCGTCCATCGCCTTCGGCCTCGATGAACCAACGCTCGACGGCAACCTGCGCCGCGTGTTTTCACGATTGTTCAACGTGGAAGTCCCTGCCGATTCGCGCGAGGGCGGGCAATGGCTCTGGTCGCTGGCCGCGGCGCATCTGCCGAGGGGACAGGCCGGCGATTACAACCAGGCGCTGATGGATTTGGGCGCGACGGTCTGCCTGCCGAAGAATCCGCGTTGCCTGCTTTGTCCTGTGCGCGAGTTCTGTCGGGCGCGGGCGCTGGGTGTGCAGGAAGGGCGGCCTGTGATGAAGCCCAAGGCGGAAGTGCCGCGAGTTGTCCATGCCGCGGTGGTGATAATGAAAGGCAAGCGTGTTCTGCTGGCAAAGCGCCCCTCGAAGGGACTGCTCGGCGGGATGTGGGAATTCCCCAACGGCCGCGTGGACGGCGATCCGCGCAAGGGGCTGGCCAAGGCCCTGAAAACGGGCTACGGGCTGGGGGTCCGCGCGGGGGAGGCGCTGGGCGTCATTCGACATGCCTACACCCATTTTCGAGTCACGGTGCATGTCTTTCAGGCCGAACTAGTTTCAATGTCCAAAGAGAAAAACTTGAAGTGGGTGAGTGTGGACGAATTAGAAAATTATCCGATGGGTAGAATTGACAGGCAAATTGCGCGAAAATTAGGGCGATGAACGATTACGCGGCTGAACGCAGGGATATGGTGCGCGACCAGATCGCCCGCCGCGGCCTGCGGGAGGCGCGCCTGCTGGCGGCCTTCGAATCGGTGCCGCGCCATTTGTTTGTGCCCGACGAGTATCGCCATCTGGCCTATGCAGATGGGCCGCTCCCGATCGGCTGGGGACAGACGATTTCCCAGCCTTACATCGTCGCGCTGATGACCAGCCTGCTCGAACTGCGCGGCGGGGAGCGCGTGCTGGAAGTGGGGACGGGGTCCGGGTATCAGGCCGCCATTCTGAGTCAACTCGCGGCCGAAGTGCACACGGTGGAGTGGGTGCCCGAACTTGGTGAGGGCGCTGAAAAATTGTTGAAGGATTTAGGCTTGGACAACGTGCGCTGCCACATTGGTGACGGCTCGCTGGGCTGGCCCGAAGCCGCGCCGTATGACGGGATTCTGGTCGCGGCCGCCGCGCCGGACGTCCCCCAGCCTTTGCTGGATCAGTTGAAAGAAAACGCCCGCCTGGTCATACCCGTCGGCGGTTCGGGATATCAGATGATGCAGGTTTGGACGAAGCACGGCGCCCATTCCGATTGCCGCGAGGTGACGCCTGTGGCGTTCGTGCCTCTGCGCGGGAAGCATGGCTGGAAGAAGTGATTTGAAATCGAGAACGAAACTCCCTTGCAAAAAACATGAAGTCGGATATACTGGTACTTAAGTCCTAACCATATATGGGAGGTATCCTTAGATGACTGCCAGCAGCACACCCGCAAACGCGAACAAGCCAAAATTACGATTGAGGATTCCGCTAACTATTGTTGCCGCACTGATTGGTTGTATTGGAATGATCATAGCCGCGGACCCAGTCGCAGAGTGGTGGTTGGAATTTTTTACATCCACAAGTACACCAACCATTATGATTACTTCAACCGTTGCAGAAATTGCGACAGAGACAATGCCTGTCACCGAAACTCCTACCGAGATTGTGGAATGGCTCCCTGGCGAGGATTGGGTACATGGTTGCATAAGCCAGCAATGGTCGGTTTACCCATTTCGCGAAACTTCAATAGATGAATACGGCTGTTATCAGCAACCCATCTGGGACTTCATTTCTACAAAAAATGGCGGACTATACATTCTTGCCAGGCACAAAGATTTGATTTCTGCAGAGGAATACGGTTTGTTCGTTCAGTTGCCTCAGAGTGCGGTTGTGCAATTAGAGATGGATTTAGATGAGATAGATAATGGCGAGGTCTGGGTTGGCATTTTCTCTGAACGCGACGTTGTTTCTGATGGGCTGTTAATTGTTGTTCCGCCGGGGCCTGTATTGAATGAGCACGCATTTGCTGTTAGAGCCATGCCAGAGCAAGAGCAGGTGGATCTTACTCCTATCTATAAAAGCAACCAAGGAGTTTATACTGTTGGATTTGACCTGACAAAGGGCTCTGTAAGCGCCATCGTTGAAAACACGCAACGCGAAACTTTTCCCTTTTCTTCTCCGCAACGATGGCTATTTATCGGTTATCGCGCAAAACTGATGCCGAAGCAAGGATGGGCAAATATAGAGGTTTTGATAAAGGACCTTGTTATCAGTCCAAATTAGGAATTGTTGAGATATGTGACAAGAGACCAGGTTTCTTTCGGGAAACCTGGTCTCTGCATTATGCCTTGCTCAATGTGACGAAGACCATCGGCCTGCGTTTGGTCTCATCCCGCAGGTAGGACTTGACCGTGTTGACGATGTCCTTCTCGCTGTCGCGGCCGCCGCCGTTGACGACGGCCATCACACGCTTGCGGATTTCGGGAATCAGCCGTTCGGCGTCCTCAGGAGAGACGAAGCCGCGCGTGATGACTTCGGGAGCATGCAGAAGTTTGCCTGAAAGTTTATCCACGCTCAGGTCAATGATGACGATACCTGAGCGGGCGAGTTGTTCGCGCTCGCGCATGATGTCGTGATCCACGTCGCCGATGCTTTCGCCCTCGACGAAGATGTAGCCTCCGGGGATGCGTTCGCCGAGGCGCAGTTTACCGTTTGCCAGCTCGACCACCTGTCCATTCTCGGCTACGACCACATTTTCCTCCGGGATGCCAACTTCAACAGCCAGTTGTGCGTGTCTCTTCAACATACGCAGTTCGCCGTGAATGGGGAAGAAGTGCTTTGGCCGCACCAGGTTGAGAAGCAGTTTTAGCTCTTCCTGGCTGGCGTGCCCGGAGACATGGATTGGGGCAACCGCATCGTAGACCATATTCGCGCCCAGCCGCAGCAGGCGGTTGATGGCGCGGCTGATGGTCTCTTCGTTGCCGGGGATGGGGTGCGAGGACAGCACCACTGTATCGCCGGGCTTGATGTCGAACTGGCGGTTCGAGCCGGTGGACAGCCGCCCAATGATGGATGAGGGTTCGCCCTGCGAGCCGGTGCACATGATGACGACCTTTTCGTCGGGCATGTTAAGCGCCTGTTCGATGGAGACCAGCGTTGCATCTGGGACCTTCAGGTAGCCGAGACGGCGGGCGATCTTGGCGTTCTCGACCATGCTCGTCCCGGCGAAGGCCAGTTTCCGTCCGTGCTTGACGGCCGCGTCGCTGACCTGCTGGATGCGCGAGATTAACGAGGCGAAACTCGCGACGATGATCCGCCCGGGCGCGGTGTCAAACACCTGGTCGAAGGCGGGGCCGATGACCTGCTCGGAGGGGGTCCAGCCCGGACGTTCGGCGTTGGTCGAGTCCGAGAGGAGTAAGTCCACGCCGCGCTGGGAGAATTCCGCAAGTTTCGCGTAGTCAGTAGGCCAGCCGTCCACCGGGGTGTGATCGAACTTGAAGTCGCTCATGTGCACGACCAGGCCCGCGCCGGTGGTGATTCCCAGCCCGACCGCGTCGGGGATGGAATGACAGATGTGGAAGAACTCCACTTTGAACTGGCCGATCTGCACGGTTTCGCCGGCCTGCACGGTGCGCAGGTCGGCTTTGCTGGACATGCCGTTGCGCGCCAGTTTGCCCTCGATCAGGCCGCGGGTCAGGGGCGTGGCGAAGACGGGCGCGGGGATTCGCTCCAGTACATGATGCACCGCGCCGATGTGGTCCTCGTGCCCGTGCGTGATGACGATGCCGCGCACGCGCTCGGATTTGTCGAAGAGATATTCGAAGTCGGGAATGATGTAGTCCACCCCCAGCATGTCGTTCTGGGGAAACATGATGCCCGCATCCACAATGAGAATATCGCCGCCGAATTCGTAGGCGGTCATGTTCTTGCCGACTTCCCCGAGCCCGCCCAGGGGAATGATCTTCAGTTTTGCTTTCTTACTCATATATTGTTTATTTCACCTCTGTTTCAAAAAAAGATTGTTGATCCGCCAGTGGCGGTAAAAGTCGCTGACATAAAATACGCCCCGGCTGAGACGTACTGCCGGGGGTTCAGTGCCACATGGATTGTGCTCACAAAACTGCCGATTGGCAGGTAAAGTCAACGTTACGGGCGTGAGTATAGCAGGGGGGAGGGGATTTGTCCAGCCAGGTTTGGAAGTATTTACAAGACTTTAACGGTGCCTATTTTAACGCCCGCGTCGTTCTTTTTGCTGGCGTTCCATCAACAGGTTGAATTCCAATCGCTTTTTCTCGATCTCTTTTCGCAGGCGGGACTGTTCTGCCTCGGATGTTTCCGCGGCCAGTTTTTCTTTCAGCGCGGCGATATCCTGCAACAACTCGATTTCCTGCGGCAGGATGCCCGCGTTTTTCAGAATCGCATAGGCGGCGCGTACGTCTTCGGGCGTGTTGAAGTAGGCGTCCAGGTCAATCGGCTTGCCCGTGCCCGGCAGGTTGTCGAACTCGCCGCGCGATTGCGCTTCCTTAATGATGGCTTCGATCACTTTATCGAACGACATTGCCTGATTTTACACAGAAACCACAATTCCTTGGTGATACAATCCCTTTGAATACTCCGCGGGAGGCCATATCATGCAGTCGCCACGCTTGCGCGCTCGTTATCGTCACATCATGGGGTTCTTTGCCCGCGCCACGGCCAGTTTCATCTTCTGGGAACTCGTCCTGCCGCGGCTGGGTTTGCGGACGGTCACACGGCGGACTCGCCCGGCGCGTTACAAGAATATCGCGGCGCAGTTCCGCGCCCTGGCCATCCGCATGGGCGGCGTGATGATCAAGGTGGGACAGTTCCTTTCGGCGCGGCTCGACATTCTGCCTCCTGAAATCACCGAGGAACTTTCGGGCTTGCAGGATGAAGTCCCCGCGGAGGATTTCGATTCTATTCGTAAATTAGCGGAAGCAGAATTGGGCGTGTCGCTGGAAGAGGCCTTCGAGCGCTTCGAGCCTGATCCCCTGGCGGCCGCCTCCCTCGGACAGGTCCACCGCGCCCGCCTGCGGAGCGACGCGCCCGAAGCGGAGCAATATCAGGAGGTCGTCGTCAAAATCCAGCGCCCGTCCATTGACCAGTTGATCGAGGTGGATTTCTCCGCCTTGCGCCGCTTCGGCGGCTGGCTGCAGCGCTATGAACCCATCCGCAAGCGTGTGGACGTGTCTGCTCTGATCGAGGAACTGGCGGCGACCGTCCGCCGCGAGATTGACTATCTTGCCGAAGGTAAAAATGCCGAGACGTTCGGGGTCAATTTTGCGCGGCGCAAACGCATCCACCTGCCGCGCGTGGCGTGGAGCCGTACCACGAAACGCGTGCTCACGCTCGAAAATGTGTATGCCATCAAGGTAACGGACTACGATGCCATCACTGCCGCGGGAATTGACCGCGCTGAGGTGGCCGAGGTCCTGTTCGATATTTATCTCAAGCAAATCTTCGAAGATGGATTCTTTCACGCCGACCCCCATCCTGGGAATCTATTTGTCACGCCATTTCCCGGCACGAAAGGAAAGAAGATCAATTGGCAATTGACCTTTGTGGATTTCGGCATGGTGGGCACGGTCCCTGAAACCCTGCGCGACGGACTGCGCGAAATGCTCATCGGCGTCGGCACGCGCGACGCGGCGCGTTTGGTCGAATCCTACAAAACGCTCGGTGTCCTGCTTCCGAGCGCGGACTTGAAATTGATCGAAGAAGCCGAAGCGCAAATGTTCGACCGCTTCTGGGGCATGTCCATGAGCGAACTGCGCAAGATCAGCCATGCCGAGATGCACCAGTTCGCCATGCAATTCCGCGAGTTGATGTACTCGATGCCTTTTCAAGTCCCGCATAATCTTTTATTGCTTGGACGAACGGTCGCCATTCTTTCTGGCATGTGCACTGGCTTGAATCCCAATTTCAACCTGTGGACTCAACTCGCGCCGTATGCCCAGAAGATGGTCACGGAAGAGGGGGGTTCGAATTGGGATGTGTGGCTGGACGAAATCGGGGATTTGGTCAAAGAACTGATCGCCCTGCCAGCACAGACCGGCCGCGTGTTGACGCGTCTGGAGCGCGGCGACTTGAACGTCAACATGCCGCAAGTGAACCGTCAAATCTATCACTTGGAGAGCGCGATCAATCGTCTGGTGGGAAGCGTGGTATTCGCCGCGTTTTTGTTTGGAGGCGTGCTCCTTTATCGCGGCGGGGATGCGACTCTCGGCTATGTCTTCTGGGGGCTTTCGGCGGTGTCCCTGTTATGGATAATCTTCCTCTCGCGCGGCCATCGTCCGTGGCGATGAGCAAACGGCGGAGCCGTCAAGTTAATAAACGATGGTGATTTCCCTCATCTCCTATTGAACGCGAATGCCGCGAAATTTTTCGAGCCTTTCGCGCTATTCGCCCCATTCGCGCAATTCGCGTTAAGAATCATTAGAAGTCATCTCAAAAATAAGCGGTAGTCATTGCGAGGAGGGCATAGCCCGACGAAGCAATCCCCAATTCTACGAGGTCACCTCGTTTTCAAGGAGATTGCTTCCCTTCGACAGGCTCAGGGCAAGCGCTTCGCTCGCAATGACGGGGCCGGTCAGTATTTTGAGACAAGTTCTACTTCAACTTGATTACCGTCCAAACAAGACGCCCCGTTTTCACGTGGCATCTTGTTTTCTATGCATTCTTTTCTTCCATCCGCTCCAGCGCGGCGTCAATCATACTGCGCCAGGCCAGTAACATCTCCCTGCGCGCGTTGCGGCGGTGTTCCAGGAATTCGGGCGGCAGGAAGGCCTTGAGGCCCTCGCGCATCTCTTCACGGGCGGCGCGGACGTGCTCGCGGACTTCGTCGGGTATCTTGCCTTCGAACGGCCTGCGGCGGGTTGTCTTCGGCATACGCACCTCGCTTTCTCTGCAGTGATTATAATCCCAACGGACAGTGTTCCGCAAATTGACATCTCCCTCCGTCTCATGTAAACTTCTTTCATGGACATAGACCTCGACCTTTACCGTCACGAAATTCGAGTCTCTTCCAATCCGCTGGTGCGCCTCTCGGCAATCGACGTGTCGCCCGACAGGCCTCAGCGGACGTTCGTTTTCCTGCACGGATTCGGCGGCCAGGCCATGCAATGGACGCATCAGCTGCAAAGGTTCTCGCTGGAGAACCGCGTCATTGCCCTCGACCTGCGCGGGCACGGCCTCTCGGACAAGCCTCCCAGCGGATACGATATGCCGCGCATCCTGGCAGACCTCGAGTCCGCGCTGGACACTCTCAAGGTCAGCCAGCCTGTCGTGCTGGTGGGACATTCCTTCGGCGGCGCGATCGCGGCCGAGTTTGCACTCACACACCCTGAACGAATCGAGCGTCTGATTCTGATCGCGACCGCGGGAGTATTTCGGTTAAGCCCTCTCTTTCGCCTCGGCCTGAATCTGCCGAACTGGTTATTACGGATAATCGGTCCGTTCACGCGCAACTGGTTATCCGCGCCGCCGCACGCGTTGAAACCCTTCTATCATCAGAGTCTGTCCAAATGGGTCGGCTGGGACAAGTTCGCCGCGCTCACCGTGCCGACGCTTGTGATTCGCGGCCACCGTGACGCGGTCTTCGAGAAGCCCGCCTTCGAGCGCGTGGCAAAGTCCATTCCCGGGGCGGAGGAGGACGATATCGGCGTCTCGGGCCACATGGTCATGCTCGAGCGCCGCGCCGCAGTCAACCGCGCCCTCGAGCGCTTCCTCGAAGGCGAGACCCAGCGCTCCTGGCGCGCGACCAAGAAGGTCACCGGCCGCGAAAAGTTTGCGCGCGACGATCTGCGCGCCGAGCGTCCATGGCTGGCGCATTACGAGAAGGGCGTGCCTTACACGGTGGGCATCCCGCGCATTCCCTTGCAGCATTTGCTTCGCTCCGCCGTGCGGCGTTATCCGCTTCGTTCCGCGGTGTATTTCGAGGGGGCGCGGCTTTCGTACCGATACCTGAATCACGAGGCCAATCGTTTCGCCAACGCCCTGCTTGGACTCGGTGTCGGCAAGGGTGCGCGTGTCGTCCTGTTACTGCCCAACGTTCCGCAGATGGTCGTCGCTTTTTATGGCACACTCAAAGCGGGCGCGGCGGCGGTCTTCATTCCGCCCATGACCGATCCCGAAAGCCTGGTTGCCCAGGTCAAGGAATCCGAGGCAAGCGTGCTGGTGACGCTCAATCTGAACGCGGGATTGGCGCAGCAGATTCAATCCAGCACGGGACTCCCTCACATCATCCTCACCGACGCGGGGGATTATCTGCCTCTGCCGAAGCGGATGATCTCGCGCTGGCGCAACCGCGGGCTGACGGTCCCGGGCGCGATCCGCTGGCGTCATCTCATGCGCGGACAGGATCGCCGCTCCCCGACTCTTGAGTCCGTGCCGGACGACCTGGCGGTCATCCAATACACGGGCGGGACTACTGCCCAGGCCAAGGGCGTGATGCTCTCGCACCGCAACCTGGTGGCGAATGCCTTGCAGACGCGCCACTGGATGCCGGACGCCAAAGAGGGAAAAGAACGATTCTTGTGCGTCCTGCCTTTCTCGCACAGTTACGGCCTGACCACCGCGTTGAATGTGCCCGTCGCGCTCGGCGCGGCCATGGTGCTCAAGGCGCGCTTCGAGATTAACGATGTTTTGAAGACCATCCGAAAATATCGCCCGACCATCTTCCCCGGCGTGCCCAACATGTACGTGGCGATCAACAACTTCCGCGGGGCGCGCAAGTTTCGCATTTCGTCCATCAAAGCCTGCATCAGCGGGTCGGCGCCGCTCCCGGTCGAGGTCCAGGAAGCGTTCGAGAAATTGACGCGCGGCCGCCTCGTCGAAGGGTACGGCCTGACCGAGGCCTCGCCGGTGACGCACGCCAATCCGCTTGAGGGGAGTCGCAAGATCGGCTCCATCGGCGTGCCGCTTCCATCCACCGAGGCCGCAGTCGTGGACCTGGTGCGCGGCCGCAAGGAGGTCAAGCCCGGGCAGATCGGCGAATTAGCGGTCCGCGGTCCGCAGGTAATGATGGGTTACTGGAAAAACGAAGAGATCACGCGTCAGGTGCTGACGGATGACGGCTGGCTGTTGACCGGTGACGTGGCTCAAATGGACGAAGACGGTTACTTCCGCATCGTTGCACGCAAGGCGGACATGTGGTACCCTGACAAGCCGGGAAAACTGCCCGCCTTCCCGCGCGACGTGGAAGAGGTCATCTACGAAATCCCGCAGGTCAAAGAGACGGCCGTGGTGGCGATTGCGGGCCACCCGTTCGCGTTCGTGATCGCCCAGCGCGAGCGGCCGACGCCTGAAGCGGTCATTGCCTATTGCAGGCGCCGGCTGCCCCCGTACCTCGTGCCGCGCTTCGTCATTTTCATGGATGATTTCCCGCGTACCTTCATCGGGAAAGTGCTCAGAAGAGAGTTAGCCAAACGTTATGAAAAATACCAGACAGCCGAGGGGCGTTCTGATTGAAATTCCAACACAAGTGAATTATGTCCGGCAGGGGAAGGGCGCGCCGGTCATTCTGATACATGGAATGGCCGCATCGTTGCACGATTGGGACTTCCTGCTCCCCGAACTGGCCGCCAATGGCTACGAGGGATTCGCACTCGACCTGCTCGGTCACGGCGACAGCCCCAAGCCCGATTCGCGTTCCTACAAGACCAAATGGGTTTACAAGCATCTTGCCGATTGGATCGACTCCCTGCAACTGAGTCAGCCTCTTATTCTCATCGGCCATTCGCTGGGCGGCTACCTTTCCCTGCGTTACGCGCTCCGCAACCCGCAGCGCGTGCGCGCCCTCGTGCTGTCCAGTCCCTTCTATCGGCTGGACCAACTGCCCGCCCTTCTGCGCCGCACCTACCGCCGCCCTACGCTCAATTCGCTGGTTGTCCAGCACACGCCGGGCTGGTTGTTCCATTTCATCATCAACGTCACCAACCAGGCCCTCGGACGCACCGGCGGCTCGACGTATTCCCTGCCGGAGCATGTGCGGATTCAGACTGCGCTGGACTATAAGCGCACCGCGCCCGGCGCGTTCAACCTGCCCAACACGGTTCGCGATCTGACCTCGGACCTGCCGCGCATTACCCAGCCTTCCCTCGTCGTCTGGGGCGACCGCGACCGAACCCTTGCCCCGCATTTCTTCCAGCCTCTGGCAGATGCTCTGCCGAACGCCCGCGCGCACATTCTCAACGGGGGACACGTCCCGCATCAATCCAACCCCGATGAATTCAACTCGTTGGTGATGAATTTCCTGGCATCGTTGCGATGAATGCCTCTATTGGGATTTATCGGCTTTTCCGTAATTAGCGGGAAAAGGTCTAATCACGAAGGACACAAAAGGAAAAAGGCGGTAATTTTACAGACGGCCTTCCTTTGCGACATTTGAGTTTGAAAAGCAATTTCCCGTTGAAAACGATATAACCGATTTTTTAAGATAAATCACCCGTCTTTCCTCTTGCCCATCCCGCATAACCATGTTAAAATGCCTTTCACTTGCCCTAGATATACGGGTATTTCAAGAGGTCACCGCCAGATGTGGCGGCAACATATGTTCTAGGCATGGAGCACTGACATGCGTTGTCCATATTGCCAGCACGACGACTCGAAAGTTTTGGATACCTCCCACGACAGTCATGGAGGCATCCGGCGCCGGCGCGAGTGCCTGAAGTGCCATCAGCGGTTCAGCAGTTACGAGCGCCCGATCCTGGCAACGCCCTTGATTATCAAACAGGATGGCACGCGCGAAGAATTCGATCGCGAGAAATTACTGCGCGGCGTGCGCATCTCGTGCGCCAAGCGACCGGTCTCCGCTGCGGACATTGATCGCCTGGTGGGGCAAGTCGAGTCTGAATTGCAGAAACTGGGCAAGGCCGAAGTCTCTTCGCGCGTGGTGGGGGATTTGGTCATCAACGGTTTGAAGGAACTGGATCAGATCGCGTACATCCGCTATGCAATTGTCTACCTGCGCCTAGACGACCTGGGCGCGCTCCGCAAAGAAATAGATCATTTGCTCGAAGGCTAATTCAACGACAGCGACTCATTCCGTCTGCGGCGGAGTGTCGCTGTCGTTTTGTCTGTGTTCGAAAAACTTAATTCTGAGGAGAGTGCTTCATGGCCGCTAAATCTGCCCAAGCCAGCAAATCTGGATTGTTACCCACCCCGCCCATGCCGAAGGGACTGCCCGCCCCAAACCTGACCGAGAACGCGCGGCAGGTTCTGATTCGCCGCTACGTCCGCCGCGGAGACGACGGCAAGCCGGCAGAGACGGTCGAGGGAATGTTCTGGCGCGTGGCATATCACGTTGCCAAAGTGGAGGAGGCCTGGGGCGAGGATGTCATGGCGCGTGCGGTCGAGTATTATCATTTATTGACAGGTAAAAAATTCTTTCCAAACTCTCCAACATTCACCGGCGCGGGTACGCCGCTTGGACAACTGGCCGCGTGTTTCGTCCTGCCCATCGCCGATGACATGGGCCGCGACAGCGCGGGTATCTTTCAAACGCTCCGAGACGCCGCGCTGATCCAGCAGACGGGCGGCGGCAACGGATTTTCCTTTTCGCGGCTCAGGCCTCAGGGCGGACTGGTCAAGTCCTCGGCGGGACAGGCGACGGGCCCCGTCGGTTTTTTGCGCGTGTACGACCATGCCTTCGGCGAGATCGCCCAAGGTGGAACAAGACGTGGCGCCAATATGGGCGTCCTGCGCGTGGATCATCCCGACATCGAAGAGTTCGTCTCGTGCAAGACCAACGAAAACCACATCACCAATTTCAATATCTCTGTCGGCATAACCGACGCGTTCATGCGTGCTGTCAAAGAGGATGCCGATTGGGAACTGCGTTTCCCCGATATTGCCTCGCCTGAGTATCGTACTTTCCGCGGCACGCTCGAACAGGCCGAGGCCGCAGGGATTCCGATTCGCACGTACGGCAAGGTGCGGGCGCGCGAATTGTTTCAGAAGATTGTCCAGCAGGCGCATCACAACGGCGAGCCTGGTGTGTTGTTCCTCGACGCGGCCAACCGCGCGAATCCCGTCCCGCATTTGTATCCATTGGAGGCGACCAATCCATGCGGCGAGCAGTGGCTTGGGCCTTACGAGAACTGCTGTCTCGGTTCGGTGAATCTCAACGAGCACTGCGGACCCGACGGCACGGTGGATTGGGAATCCCTGCGTCAGAGTGTGGCGCTTTCGACGCGCTTCCTCGACGACGTGGTGGAGGCCAATGCATACGTGCCAGCCGTCCCGCAATTGAAGGAAGCCGCGTTCCGCGCCCGCCGCATCGGGCTGGGCATCATGGGTCTGGCCGACCTGATGTATCATGTAGGTGTGCGCTACGGCTCGCGCGAGGGACAGGAGTTCGGCGCGCTGGTGATGGAATTCGTCCGCTATCACGCCATGAAGACCAGCATCGAACTGGCCGAAGCGCGCGGACCCTTCCCCGCCATCGAAGGCTCGATCTACGATATGGACACCATGACCTGGACTCCGCCTCGGTCGGTTGTCAAGATTCAGAATCGCTGGGGCAGGCCCGAGGTCGAGTGGGACGCGATTGTCGAGGGAATCAAAAAGCACGGCATCCGCAACGCGGCGCAGACCACGGTCGCGCCGACGGGCACCATCGCCACCGTCGCAGGCTGTGAGGGCTATGGCTGTGAACCCGTCTTCGCGCTGGCTTACATCCGCCACGTCAACGACAATGGAAAAGATTTGCAACTCACCTATGCCAGCCCGCGCTTCGATGAGGCGCTCAAGGGACTCGGCCTCGGTGAAGAGAAGCGGCAGGAGATCGTCGAGCAGGTGATGCGCGAGGGCACCTGCCAGCACATCGCCGAGATTCCCGAATCCGTACGCAACATCTTCGTCGTCTCGGCCGACATCACCGCCGAGGAACACGTGCGCATGCAGGCCGCCCTGCAGGCCTTCGTGGATAACTCGCTGTCCAAGACGGTTAACTTCCCCGAGAGCGCCACGGTGAACGACGTGGCCGACGCGTACATGCTGGCCTGGGAACTGGGATGCAAGGGAATTACCGTTTACGTGACGGGTTCGCGCGAGAAGGTGGTGCTGGAGACGAAAGCCACCGCGGACAAGAAGACTGCGGTTCCTTCCACGCCCGAGGCTGAGTCCGTTCCCGATGCTGTCATTTGGCACGAGAGCAAGAAGCCGCGCCCGCGCACGCTGACGGGGCGTACGTTCAACGTTGACACGCCTGTGGGCAAGGCCTTCATCACCATCAACGAAAACGGCGGCAACCAGCCCTTTGAAGCCTTCATCAACACGGCCAAAGCCGGCTCAGAGACCGCAGCCGTCTCGGAGGCCATCGGGCGTTTGATATCCTACATTTTGCGGATCGCTTCGCCCGTCATGCCCACGGACCGATTGCGCGAGGTCGTGCGCCAGTTGACCGGCATCGGCGGCGGGCGTTCGCTGGGATTCGGTCCCAACCGCGTGCGTTCCCTGCCCGACGGCATCGGCCAGGTGCTCGACCTGTACCTGCGCGAGAAGGACGGACTTCTGCCCGTATCGGAAGATAAATCCAATGGCGGCAACGCGGGCCACGCGCTCGAAGCCGCGGGACAGTCCGTCAAGATCGGTGACCTATGTCCCGAGTGCGGCGAGGCCGCCGTGGTGAATGAGGAGGGATGCAGGAAGTGTTATGCGTGCGGATATTCGGAGTGTTAAATTCTTGATGTCATTGCGAGGGTGTCAGCCCCGAAGCAATCTCCTTATCGAATTGGGGATTGCTTCGTCGCAAAGAACGCTCCTCGCAATGACAGCAGCCTTTGATTTCGATGTTAGACACTCCCCTTGATGCCCTTGAGGAAATACTTCTGAACCGATGCTATAATCCACCTGCGGGTATTAATCGTCGCATTCCAAATCCCAACCTCAACCGAATCAACTTTACGCCCTGCGTCCGCGCGTTGCAACACCATCCATTCTTTGCAGAGGAGTCCTCATGCCCACCATCCCCATCAAGACCGTCTATTCGTTCGTCGCGGCCACCACCTTCCTGGATCTCGGCACGCCGTTCGGCAAGGCGGCCATCCAGCAGATTCATCCCTACGCGGTGCAGAATCTCGCCCAGTCGAATCCCGCCTTCAAGGTTCTCTATGAACAGGTGCAAACCGAGAACAGTCCGCACGTCCTGGGCTCGGGCGCGGCCCCGTCACCCGAAGGATACGTCGAGGCCTTTCTCGCCTGGCTGGGACAGAAAGGTGTGAAGATCGAAAACGTCGCGGCCTACGTCAACAACCGCATCTTCGCCTTCGGCGGGGATGCCAATGATCCGAATACGGGCAAGTCCTTCAATTGGAGCGTGTTGATTTACTTCGAGATGTGATCGAGAGATGCTTTTGCCAAACCATTGGGATTTGTGAACGGGCGAGGAGACTCGCCCGTTTTTTGCTTGTACTGCTGCTTCAGAGATTCTGTAACAGCCGCGCTCAATCCAAATCTTCGCGCAATTCGCCCTGGTCAATGGGATGGAGCCGTTCGGGCTCGTCCAGCAGGACATCCACCACGCTATGGGTTAACTCTCTCATCATCGGCGCCAGCGGAACAGTGGCCGGGGGATAGATGCGCGGCGGACGAATCGCAGGCGGATTCATGCGGGGCTTGAGCGTGCTGGTGGCCCGCTTGCGCAGGATGCGCGGCTCGTCGGTCAGATAACCAACGTAATAACCGAGCACAGAGTAGACCTCCTTCTTGCTGGTCACCCAGCCGATCCACTCGCCCATGCGGTTGTAAAGATAAGGAAATTGGAGAAAGGCCTCCGCGTCGCCTTTTGTGTTGTAGATGGGTATCACAGGTGTGCGAACGGGACTTTCCATAGACAACTCCCTCGAGATCAATCCATGTCGTTGGGTTCGTCTATATCATTATACGTCCAATGGCGGTTCGCGAAGAAGTTCCACAACATGACAATTCCGATAGCGACCGCCAGCGCGCCGTTGTGTCCGAGTGTGTCGGCGGTCTTTGCCTGGACCCCGAAGCCGGTGAACAACAGCCCAAGCGGATGCTCCAGCCCGGCGAAGATGGGCGTGCGAATCAACAACCCCACCAGGTTGACCAGCGAGAACTGAGCCATCTGGTGATGGATCGCCTTCGAACGCGAGTCGGGGTAGGTCCAGTAGCGGTTTCCCAGGAAGTTGCTGACAACGGCGGTGCTGAACGAGAGAATGCTCGCAACGACCGGGTGGACGCGGAGGCCGAGGTTCAGGAGATTGAAAACCCCGAAATCCACCAGCGTGCCCAGCGCGCCCACCAGCGCGAATTTCAAAAAGCGGACCCGTTCCGCCGGGTTGGTGAGGATGCGGGTCATGCCAGCGCGAGTTTTTGTTTGAAGTACTGCATGGTCAGAAGCAGGCCTTCCTCCACGCCGATCTTCGGTTCCCAGCCCAGCAGGGTGCGCGCCCGCGTGATGTCCGGCTGGCGGCGCTGGGGGTCGCGCTCGCTGCGCTCGCCGGGCAGGAAAGTCACCCCGGCGCGGTTGCCCGTGATGCGGTTGATCGTCTCTGCGAACTGCAATATGGTCATCTCAACCGGATTGCCGAGATTGACCGGCAGATGCTCGTCGGAGTACAGCAGTTTGACGATGCCGTCAATCAAGTCGTCCACATAACAGAAAGAACGCGTTTGCCCGCCGTCGCCGAACACGGTCAACGGCTGGCCGAGCAGGGCCTGCTTGAGGAAGTTGGGCAGGGCGCGGCCGTCCTCCAGATCCATGCGCGGGCCGTAGGTGTTGAAGATGCGCGCGATGCGCGTGTCCACGCTGTGCTGGCGGTGGTAGGCCATGGTCAGGGCCTCGGCAAAGCGCTTCGCTTCATCATAGACCGCGCGCGCGCCGACCGGGTCCACATTGCCGGGGTAGTCTTCCGTTTGCGGATGGACGAGCGGGTCGCCGTAGATCTCGCTGGTGGAAGCCAGCAGGAACCTGGCCCCGTTGGCCTTTGCGACGCCCAGCGTGTGGTGCGTGCCGAGTGCGCCGGCCTTCATGGTCTGAATGGGCAGGTTGAAATATCCCGCCGGAGATTTCGGGTTCGGGCTGGCCGGGGAGGCGAAATGCAGTACGGCATCTATCCTGCCCGGCACGAAAATATAGTTCGAGACATCGTGCTTATAAAATGCAAATTTTTCATTGCCCATCAGGTGGGCGATGTTCTCGGGGCTTCCGGTCACGAAGTTATCCAGCCCAACGACCTCGTGGCCCTCGGCCAGCAGGCGGTCGCACAAGTGAGAGCCGAGGAAGCCCGCGGCTCCCGTGATCAAAATTCTCATTTTTCCTCTTTCGTGCTGGTCGAATTTGGAAACGGTTCGGAAATCCGGTCCGACCAGCGTAAGTTATTTCCAGTCCACGCGGCTGATCAGCCCGTCGCCTGTGATTTGGTATGCCTGTCCGCTGCCGCTGTCAACCAGCCATAGGTTACCCTGATAGACCACCGCCAGGAAATCCCCCGTCTGACCCGTTACCGGTTCGGGCGCCCAGACCGGCGTCTGCGGCTCGAGGCCGGGCGCGTCGGCGGAAGGGAAGATCGCGCGGCGGTTCGACCCGTCGCGGTCCATGACTACGACGCGGTAGCGGCTGGTCTCGCTCTGGGAGGGAAAGATGGCTTGAAGATAGACGATTTGGTAAGCATCTTCCCCGCCGTTCGAGCGGATCGGCGAGGCCGAGGGGTAGGCAAACATCCCGGTCTGCTGGACCAGCCTCACGGTCGCGTTGTTGACCATGGAGGCCGCGGTCAAATCGAAGAAGGGCGACTCCTCGGCGGTAACCGGGGCCGGCGCGGGCGCGTGAGTCACGATGTAGAGCGTGTCGCTGTCCGCGCCCCAGGCCAGGCCGGGAATCCAGGCCCAGTCGCTGTGGGTTTGCAGGGGTGTGATTTCCAACAGCGGTTTCAAGTAGCCGCTGTCCTGATCCACCAGCCCGATTTCGTCCGGGCGGGCGTAGGCCAGGCGGTTGTCCGGCGAGAAGGCAAAGGCCATGCCCCACCAGCCGTACACGCCGCCGCTGTTCGGCTCCAGAATTTTACGCGGCTGGTTCGGCCCGGCGGTGGTCATCGTGACGCGGTACAGGTCGTTGTTGGCCTGCCAGCCGGGCGCGGTGGCGCGCGGCTCCACGGTGGAATAAAAGACGGTCGGCGTGGTGGTGGGCGCCCAGCCCGCAAAGTGGACCACGTTGGCCGCGTTCAGGCTGAACGGGCGCGGGTTGTCGTTGATGCGTACAACCCACAGGGCGTTGATCTGTTCCGCCGGCGGCTTCGAAGTTTTGCGCGTGTATAAAAGCCAGTTGCCGTCGGGCGAGAGGGCGAAGATGCGGCCATCCAAATCGGCGGTGGTGACCAGCGGACGGCGGTTGGCGGTCGAATCTTCCATGAGCCAGGCGTTCCCGCCCGCGAGATAGACCAGCCGCCCGGGGATGGGCAGGGGCGCGAACGCCGACTGCGCGCCGACCATGACGATCTCGGCCAGCGGTTCTTGCAGGATCACGGTCTTGACCACCGAACGGCTGACCTCCACGCCGTCCTCGGTCAGGATGCGATACGTCAACTCCTGCAGGCCGTTCACGCCGGGTTGCAGGAGGCGCGTCTCGCCGCTGGGCACGGATTCGCTTCGGACGGTCTGCCTCTCGAAGGGCAGGATCACTTCCTCGGTCTGGAACGATTCGACGACGCGCGTGACGCGAATCTCGTCGCCGTCGCTCAAGACGGTGTAGAGCGGCGGCTCGGTCCGGTCGAGCGCACCGAGAGCCACGCCGGCCTCCGTCAATGCCTGCGCCGCCGTGCTTCCCGCCTCGACTTCGACCTGCCGCACCGTCCCGTCCGCCTGCACGCTGACGGTGACCGCGCCGCCGAAGCCCGGCGATTTACAGCCGCCCAGAAGCAGGGCGACGATCAGAAGGAGTAAAGTTGTTTTGCGCACGTTTGGTATAATCGCACCGCTATTTGATCCGCCCGCTGACGGTCATCAGGCCGTCGGCGATGACGATGCTCTCGAGGCGGAAGCCGGTGAGCACCGGGCCGAGCGAGCCGGTGTAGGCCTCGGCGACGAGCGCGGAAATGGCCTCGTTGACGCCCTCGGGCACAGGCACCGGGCCGAAATTGGCCTCCACCAGTTCCACTTTTGGCTGGCCGAGTTCGTCCACGCTGACAGCCATTGTCAGGCTGATGTTGTAGAGAAAGGCGCCGCGCTGTCCCTTGCCGTAGACTTTCATTTGCCCTTCGCGCAGGTGAACCTGCGGTTCGGTGAACAGCGGATTGCTTTGTGCGGCAAGTTTCTCGGCCAGCAGGGATGTCAGTTGCGCCTCGGTGATTTGTAGGGATAAAATGCCGCTGGTTGCACCGGCTTCCAGCGCGACGCGGATTTGTTCGCGAAGCGCTTCGGCGTCTTCGGCGGTGATCGGAATGGTCTGTTCGGGATAGTCCGGGCCGCCGACGAAGATCGTGCACGCCAGGCTTGCCAGCAGTGTGACCAGAACGATTAAGACTTGTTTGCGGTACATTGGATTTCTCACTCGAAGGATCGGACGGGAACAATTATAGCATGAGCGAATCGCAAAACTCTTCGGAAGCGTCCCTGCCCGTGCGGCTGGAGGCCCTGCTGTTTGTGGCGGCCGAACCCGTCGCGCCGGCGCAGCTGGCCGCGGCGCTGGAGGTGACCACCACCGAGGTCGAGCAGGGACTCAAAGCCCTCGACGAATCCCTGCGGACCCGCGGCCTGCGCCTGCAGCGCGACCGCGGCCGCGTCCAATTGACCACCGCGCCCGAGCACGCCGCGGCCATCGAGAAGTTCCTCGGGCTGGAGGCCACCAGCCGCCTGAGCCGCGCCGCGCTGGAGGCTTTGGCGATCATCGCCTACCAGCAGCCCGTCACGCGCCCGCAGGTGGACGCGGTGCGCGGCGTCAACTCGGACGGGGTGATGAAGTCGCTGTTGAGCAAGGGTCTCATCCAGGAGGCGGGCCGCGCCGAGGGCCCGGGGCGGCCGATTCTCTACAGTACCACGCCCGAGTTTTTGCAACACTTCGGGATTAATTCGTTGATGGAATTGCCCCCGCTTGAATTGCCGTCCGATGAAGAACAGGATATATCCGTGCTGAAGGGCTAGCCAAGAGACGCGGCCGGGACGGGCCGCGTTTTTTTGTTTTTGGAATTTACCGTCATTACGGAATCAGGGAGCCTGCTCCCGAAATACGCCAGCAAGCCGGCTGACTCCGGAGTTATTCGGGTAGGTTCTAAATTGGTCGCGTTTCGGCGAGTCAGCAAAATCTCGGTCAGGTCGTCGAACCTGAACGCCTTCACGGAAAGTGCGGGTGAGCAGTCTCTCCCCCTGCGGGGAGATTGCTTCGATGCCTTCGACAACTCGCACTGACGACATAAATGGATGATTGCAACAAGGCGTTCAGATTTTACTTTTCAGAATCTTGGGTGCAATTCACTGCACCCTCAGCAACACCTTCCCTTCCACCCACAACTCCTCCAGCCGGTAGAAATCTCGCTGGTCGGGCGAGAACAGGTGTACCACCACATCGCCGTAGTCCACTACCATCCAGCCCGTCTGGGATTCGCCTTCGCGGCGGCCCTTGCGCCGGTGCTTTTCGCGCGCGGCCTCCATCACGCCGTCGGCCAGCGCGTCCAACATGCGGCTGCTGGTGCCGGTGCAGATCACAAAATAGGAAGTAAAGGATGCAATCTCTCTGATGTCGAGCAGGAGGATGTCTTCGCCTTTCTTGTCCTCCAGCGAAGCGACGATGGTGTGGGCGAGGTCGAGTGGGTTCAGAAATCACCTCATTGAGTTGCGCCGAGCGGCGCGGAGAATAAGCGCGTATACACCGCGCCCGCGGGGCGCAGGTCGCTTTTGAAGAGATGGACGGCTTCCACGCGCGCCGTGCCGAGGTCGCCGACCCGGGATTGCTCCAGCGCAGTGCGGAGAGCCTGTAGTTCGGTTGAGGAGGCCTGCTGTTTGACGCGTCCGATGGTCAGGTGCGGGGAGAAGGGCCTGTCCTCTTCGGTATAACCGAGGCGCGCGCTGGCGGCTTCGATACCGCGTTGCAGAGACTCGAGCGCGGCCGGGGCGGAGAGTCCGATCCAGATAATGCGCGGCCGCCGCGGGGTTGGGAAGGAACCGAGCCCGCCGACTTGCAGTTCGAAGGGTTTGTGGGCGGCGGCTTCTGCGGCCAGCATCTGGGTCAGCAGGTCGAGGTTGGCGGGTGAAATGTCGCCGAGGAATTTCAGGGTCAGGTGCAGATTGGAGCACGGTACCCAGCGCACGGCCGCGCCGATGGCGCGCTGCAGGCCGGCGGTCTCTTTTTGAATCGCGTCCAGAATCGAATGGGGGATTTCGATGGCGATGAAGGCGCGCAGAAGGCTCATAATTCAGGCGGGAGGGTTCGCCATCTGCATGGCTTGCTCGACCGCGCCTTTCAAGTCGTTGAAGCCGACGGGCTTGGTCAGGTAGATGGATGCGCCAGCCTCGAGTCCGGTCTTGACGTCGGCAGGCATGCTCTTTGCCGAGACGACGATGACGGGAATGCTTTGCAGGTCGGGCTCGCGGCGCATGTAGCGCAGGACTTCCAGGCCGGAGACGTCGGGCATCATCACGTCGAGGATGACCAGGTCGGGCTTTTCCTCCCTGACCATATTGATGGCGGGCGTGCTGGAAAAGGTCTTGATCACACGAAAACCGCTGACGCGCATCATCTCCGCGAACAGTTCGGCGGCGTCGGCTTCGTCTTCCACGACCAGCACGGTCTTCTGGACAGGTGACATCGGGTCAAAAATAGCATACTATGAACGAAATGGCAAGAGGCTTTGCACGCCAGAAAACCGACCTTGTAAATTTGCCTGAAATTTTCACCACTGAGTACACAGAGAGAAAAGCGAAAACCTCCGTGCGCTCTGTGCTCTCAGCGGTGATGGATTTTCTTCGCCCCACAATGTTCGGTAAGAAAATTTACGGAGGAACAGTCTGTGCAGGCAGGAGACGATATGACCGAACTCGAAGAATTCCGCGCCGGCAAGGACGATTTCTTTGCCCACCATCCGCAGAGCCCGCTCACGCCCGACCAGAAGCGGGATTTCCGCGGCCTGAATTATTTTCCCGAAAACCCAGCGCTCCGCCTGGAAGTGAAACTGGAGCCGTTTCCCGAGCCCGACCGCATCGAGATGCAGACCACGACCGGCGACATGCAGGTCTATTACCGCATTGGGCGCATCAAATTTCCCGTTGACGGGCAGGAGGCCGAACTCACCATCTATCAAAGTGAGCACGGCTATTTTCTGCCGTTTGTGGATTCGCTCGCGGGCAAAGAGACTTATCCCGCCGGGCGCTATCTGGAACCCGAACCTCTGCCGGGCGGCCGCTTCCTCGTGGACTTCAACCTGGCCTACAACCCCTATTGCGCCTACAACGACGCCTGGTCCTGTCCGTTGACGCCGTTCGAGAATCGACTCAAGGTGCCGATCAGGGCAGGTGAGATGTTGTTCCATTGAGTAAAACAATTGCGGACCGAGGTCCGCAATTGTTTTATGTATAGGGTGATTCCTTTTCCAGCACGCGTAACAGGGCCTCGTACTCGTCGCAGCACTCATCGCACATGTCGAGGTGCTCGCGCACCAGCGGCATTAGCCGCGCCGCGTCCTCGTGCCTCACTTCCAGTTCGGCGTAATGGTCCAGCGCGTGGTAGACCTGCTCGCAATCGAGTTCGGCTGTTTCCAGATAGCGGATCAGACTCTCGATTGACCGATCCGAGAGTGGCTTTTCTCCACGCAGGCGGAGGTTGATTTGCGCAAGCCAGTCTTTTAATTTCATATTAACCTTCTGCCTTGACGAATTCGCAGAAAAATATCTTACCCTTCTTCGAATGCGGTCAGCACATCCTGGGCGTTAAGACCCTCCAGCGCGAGACGGCGTTTGAGCCGCATGCGGGCGTCGTGCAGGAGTTTGTAGAGTGCATTGCGATTGGTCTTGAAGCGGCGGGCAGCCTCTTCCATGGGAACGCCGTCCACGCCGAGGGCGATGAGGGCGCGGCGCTGGCGTTCGGTCAGCTCCTCGTTGATGATGCGGCGGACGCGCGCCAGCATGTCGGCGCGCTCGGCGGCGGTCTCCGGTCCGGCGCGGAGGTCTTCCATCAGGCGCGGCGGGGCGGGGGCATCCTCGTTGTCCACCATTTCGTCGAGGGACGAGTCGCGCCAGCGTTTGCGCCGCAGTTCGGAGAGGGCGATGCGGATGGCGATCTTGTGCACCCAGGTGGTGAATTGACTGCGGCCCTCGAAGGTGTCGAGGCGGTCGAGGGCGCGCAGGAGGGTTTCCTGAGCCACTTCTTCGGTCAAGGCCTCGAATTGCGGATCGGAAGGGGAAATCCAGCGCGAGAGGGCGTAGGGCAGGCCGGAGAGGATCACGGCACGCAGGTCTTCCAGCGCGGCCTCACGGCGTGTCCCCTCGGTGCGCAGGTCAGAAAGCCATTGTTCGTTGGTGCGTGTGGGCATGGATGGAATTATAACCGCAGACCTCCGAGGTCTTTAAGACTTCGGAGGTCTGGACTTGTGGGCTCGAACCCCCGACCTTATCATCCCCTGAATGGGGGCATGTATGTGAGCAATGAAAGACCGCCATTGCTGGCGGTATTGTGGGCGCGGAGGGGCTCGAACCCCCGACCTTATCATCCCCTGAATGGGGGCATGTATGTGAGCAATGAAAGACCGCCATTGCTGGCGGTATTGTGGGCGCGGAGGGGCTCGAACCCCCGACCTCATGTGTGTGATACATGCGCTCTGACCAACTGAGCTACGCGCCCGGGGCGATGGAGATTATAGTCTAGGCATTGGGCTTTGGCAAGTGCTTATGGCGGCGGCATGTAATCCCAGGGATTGACGAAATAGGTCGTAGTCCTCAACTCGAAATGCAGATGCGCGCCGGACGAGCGTCCCGTACTCCCGATGGCGCCAATCGCATCACCCTGGCCCACGCTCTGTGCGCAGCTGACATAAATCTCGCTCAAGTGTGCATACAGCGACTGGAAACCGTTGCCGTGGTCAATCATGATCATGTTGCCGTAGCCGTAGTCGTTCCAACCTGCATACACGACCACGCCCGCGTCGGTGGCATAGACGCCTTCGCCGCCGTTGCCCGCCAGGTCAATGCCCCAATGATTCGACTCGGGCGAGTAATCGAAGCCCGAAAGGTAATGCTTTGCGGTCGGCCAGACGAAGGTGCCGAACCCCACCGCGCCGCCGCTAACCGGGTCGCACGCGCCCTTGCCGAGCACGCGCGCCGAGGCGGGATTCTCGCGCGTCACGCCCAGCGGCGCGCTCCATGAGATGAACAGGCGCTCCCCGCCGGGGACGATCAACCACGTGCCGGGCTCGATGTTGGGACGGGCGTAATCGCCGATGGTAGCGGGATCGAGTCCGTTGGGCGGATAGTTGATGATGACCTCCGGCGTCACGCCGAAGAATTCAGCCACGCCGTTCAAGCCGTCGCCCGCCTGCCACTCGTAGTATGTCCCATCCACAGGCAGGATGTTCAGCACCTGCCCGGCCGTCAGCGAGTGCGGGTCGTCGAGCAGGATATTGTAATTGCCCCACAGAATAGTCTGCGGTCTCAGCCCGAATTTTTCGGCAATGCCGAAGACGGTGTCGCCTTCCTGGACGGTGTACTTCACGACCTCGTTGCGCGGGCGTGTGGGAATGGTGGTACGCTCCTGCGCGTAGCGCGGGATGCCCGGGGCGGATTCCTCCGCCGCCATCGGGATCAGGCCCGGGTCCACGGCCGAAGCGGGGGTCGGACCGGCGGCCAGGGCGGATCCGGGCCGCAGGGCCAACAGTTCGCGCATGTCCACCTGCCGGATCATCCACACGACCGCAACGATTAAAAGGAGAGAGAGCGTGTTGGTGCCGAAGCGCAGGAGCGTCTCGCCCAGCCCGAGGTTGAGCAGGAATTCCAGCCCGGCGGCCAGCGGGTTTCGGCGAGGTTGATCGAGTCTGCCGGAATCCCCCTCTTCGGCTTGCGGATTTCCTTTGAAATCAGGATTCATCAAATCTCCGCTGGCATGATAACAGGCGTAGAATCGTGCGTCAAGCCGACCTGCCAGACGCTCATCCTGCGCTAAACCTGCGCGCGGCGTACGCCCGGGCTGGCGAGATGCAGGCTGCCGATGGTGACCAGCGAGACCAGCCCGCCGACCAGGGCGGCCAGCGGCACGCCCCAGACCTGCGCCATCCAGCCGATGAGTAGGCTGCCGAACGGCGCCACGCCCTGCACCGCCCACAGGTACGCGCTGAACACGCGCCCGCGCAGGCCGTTGGGCACCTGGGTTTGGATCAAGGTGTTCATCGTGACCAGTTGCGTCACCGTGCCCCAGCCGATCAGCACGAGCAGAAAGAGCGAAAGCGTCAGGCTGCTGGTAAAGCCCAGCGCGAGCAGCGGCAGGATAAAGGCCACCTGGCCCAGCGTGAGCACGAGGCCTTTGTTCCGCGCCGCGTTGAAATACGCGGCCAGGAACGCGGCCAGCAGTGCGCCCACCCCCTGCGCGGCATACAACTGTCCCGTGCGTTCTGCGATGACGGTCTCTGTATCTCTTGCGGTTTGCAAAACGTCGCGGGCGATGGCGGGGATTTGCTGGAGCAGGGGGAAGCCGAAGAAGCCGATCAGCGCGGACATCAGGATGATGGACGCGACGATGTTGTTGCGGCGGATGTAGGACATACCCTCGCGAAACTCACTCCCCAGACTCTTTTCACCCATCGCTTCGCGCGGGACCTGATAGCGGGCGCGCGCTAAAAGAAGCCCGCCGATCACGAACAGGAAACTCAGCCCGTTGACGAGGAAGACGCTCCCCTCGCTGCCTGCGGCCATGAGCGGCGCAGCCAGAGTCGGGCCGAGGACGCGGCCGAGGTTGAAGGCTGTTGTCTGTAACGCGATCGCGGAAGGAAGGGACTCGCGTCCCGCTAGTTCGATCAGCATTGCCTGACGCGCGGTAATCTCCACCGCGCTGGCCGTGCCGAAAATGAAAGCCAGCACTGTGATATGCCAGATTTCGATTTGCCCCGAAAAGGTCAGCGCGGCGAGGCCGAAGGCCTGCAACGACATGACGGATTGCAGGATGATGACGGTCTTGCGCTTGTCCCAGTGTTCGATGAGCACCCCGGCGGGCAGGGCGAGAATCAAGGTCGGCAGGGTCGTGGCAAAGCCGATGAGTCCCAGGTCGAGCGGACGGCCCGAGAGGCGATACGCCAGATACGGCTGGGCGGTGTTGTGCATCCACGTGCCGATGACCGAGACGAATTGCCCGGCGAGGAAGAGAACAAAGTCGCGCGATCCCAGCGCGGGAAAGCGGTTGATGAGGGATGCTTTGAGATTCATTTGGGAATCGGACGCGGATGAACGCAGAGGACGCGGACAATTTCCGCGTTCATCCGCGCTCGTCCGCGTCCAAAATCAAACAGGTACGACCAGTTCGGCGCGGTCGTTTTCGGGTTTGTTGACCAGCGTCGAAACGGGGTAGGCGGACATCGCCTCGGCGGGGAAGGGTTTGAGCAACGGAATCAGGCTTTCGGGAGTCCGGGGCGCAGGGTCGAGCCATTGAGCATAGTCCGCGGGGTTCAGGATGACGGGCATGCGGTTGTGCAGGGTCGCCATCAGTTTGTTAGGTTCGGTCGTGATAATGGTGGCCGAACGAATTGTGCCGCCGTCGGGCGCGTTCCATTCATCCCACAAACCCGCGAAGGCGAAGGGCTGGCGGTCTTTCATGTGGATGAAATAAGGCGTCTTGGTTTTCGCTCCGGGCTGGGACTTCCATTCGTAGAAGCCGTCGGCGGGGATGAGACAGCGTTTATATTTGAAGCCGCCGCGGAAGGACGGCTTCTCGGCTAACGTCTCGGCGCGGGCATTGATGAGGCGGCTGCCGATGGACGGGTCCTTGGCCCATTTTGGGATGAGTCCCCACACGAAGAAATCGGCCGCGTTCTTTCCGTCATTGGGTATGGCGAGGATGGGCTGCGCGGGCGCGATATTGAAGCGCGGCGCGAACTGTGCCGGGAAGGTGTAATCGGCAAAAGCCTGTTTGAGTTCGGCAGGGTCAACGGTTAAGGTAAAGCGTCCGCACATGTTTGTCTCCTGTTGGGGCGCAGCGGGTAGGGGAAAACCTCGGCGGTTTGTCGTTCTGCTGTGCCCTTACTTTCTCAGCTTTCTAAAATCGCCGTCGCGCATCGTGATACCGATTGCATCCAAATGCTCCAGCAATGCCTGCACGTACTTGCGGCTGGTGTTGAACAGGTCGCGCGCTTCGGCCAGGGTGATCTGTCCGTTTTGGATGATGGCCGCCTTGACTTTCGTCACCATCGCATCATAATCGCTCCTGCGAAAAACGACATCCTGCGCGACGGTGATCAACTGTCCCAATTCGATCAACGCGTTGAAGACCTCCTCGCCGACCTCCGCCTGACATTCCTTGACCGAGGGTGGGCCGTACGGACTCGCGGCGAATTTTCGCATCAGCGCCTCGACTTTGGCCTGACTCGTCCCATCGAAAGTCACCTCGTGGGACGGCAACGCGATGAATGATCCGTTTTCCATTAACCGGTTCTGATTGATAACACGAGACACGACTGTGTTGAACACTCGCGGTTGCAGTTTCAATTTGCTCTTCAGTTCCTCGCGCGGGATTCCCTTGCGAAGCGGATATGACTTGTGATACTCGCTCACGATTTGCAGGGCTCTGCCTTGAAGCGATTGCCATTGCGCCGCGGTCATTACCAGACTGTCCGCGGTCAACGGGCCGCCGTCCAGGTTCGTTAATTGCCCGTTTCCCAGTAGTTCGTCCAACGCGGACTTGGCGGATTCGGCCTCCAACCGCGAGCGGGCGATCACATCCTTGATCGTCGCGGGACCGAGCGCCAGCGCGGCTTCGAGCAGGACGTCCGCGGGCGAGCCTTGCGCCAGCGACCCCAGCGACTTGAGCACAGTTTCGTCGAAGCGTTTGTGACGGCCCTTGGGCTGGTGATCCACGATGACGCCGCCGCCGAGGGTTTCTGCGGGTGAGGGGCGCCGCAGGATGTATCGGTCGCCGCGCACGGTTACGACGGGCTCGCGCAGTTCGAGTTGAATCCAACCTTCCGCGCCGGGCGCGATCTCTTCTGTTCCCAGCAACCTGACCGTTGCAATGGTCTCGCTCGCGCCGACGAAGAATTTGACTTCGCTGGAATGTTTCAGCGGAGCGGAGGCGTCTTTCAACAGGCGAAAGCGCGCGTCGAGGCGGCGGACGGCCTGATATTGATTCGGATGGACGAGCACGTCGCCGCGCTGGATTTGTTCGGCGGCGATTCCAGAAACGTTAACCGCTGTTCGAGAGCCAGGCGTGGCTCTTTCCTCTTTTTTCTTGTGCGTTTGGAGGCCGCGCACGCGTCCTCTCGAACCGCCTGGCAAAATCTCCACTTCGTCGCCGAGGGAAAGCGCACCGTCGCTAAGCGTGCCTGTGACGACGGTGCCGAATCCGCTCATGGTGAAGACGCGGTCAATGGGCAGGCGCGGGCGTCCGAGGTCGGGGCGGGCGGGTTTGGATTCGAGCAGTGTGGCGAGCGCGCGGACGAGTTCATCGAGTCCTGTTTTGTCTTTGGCGGAGACGCGGATGATCGGCGCCTCCTGCATAACGGTATCGGCCACAGCCGCGCGGATGTCCGTTTCAACGAGATCGAGCCACCCTGAGTCTGATGCGAGGTCTGTCTTTGTCAGAACGATCAACCCCGCGGGAATCTGGAGCAGGTCGAGGATGGCGAGGTGTTCGCGCGTCTGGGGCATGACGCCCTCGTCTGCGGCGATGACGAGCAGGGCGGCGTCAATGCCGCCCACGCCAGCCAGCATGTTCTCGATGAAGTCGCGGTGACCGGGCACATCCACGATGCCCACCTCTTCGCCGTTGGGAAGCGTGAGCCATCCGAAGCCGAGTTCGATGGTCATCTCGCGCGCCTGCTCCTCCTTGAGGCGGTCGGGATGGACGCCGGTGAGGGCGGCGATGAGGGTGGATTTGCCGTGGTCTACGTGGCCTGCGGTGCCGATGACGCGCATGGGAGACTTATCCGTATTCGGGAGAATCGAACCGCGAAGATGGGAAGGGCGCGAAGGTTTTCGACTTCGCGAAGTGCGATCTCTCTTCGCGGTCTTCAAGCCTTCGCGATGAATCTTACTTCGACTTCTTTGTGGTCTTTTTGCCCGGGTTCATGATGCGTTCCGTAGAGGTCAGCCAGTCGTGCGCCCAGTTCATTAGTTCCTGCAATTGCTTCTCGGTGGAGTCGGTGGTCTGGTGCAGTTGGTCCTGCAAGGTCTGGACGGCGTCGTTCATCTCCGCCACGCGCTGTTCGGCCTTTTCCACGGCGCGGCGCAGTTCGCGCATGGTCTCATCCTGCGACAGGGTGTAACTGGTCCAGCGTTTCTGGTCGTCGGCCTTGAAGGCGACCATTTCCTGGCGCATGCGTTCATCGGTGAGGCGCTGCATCTCGGTGATCTCGTTGATACGCCGCTCGAGTTTGGCGTTCAGCTCGGCGTAGGTATCCTGTGCGCGCTTGGCGGCGCGCAGGGCTTCGTCGAGGGCCTGCACCTGGGCGTCGAGTCCCTCGGCTTGTTTTTTAAACGAGTCGTAGCGTTCGCGCCATTCCTTCCAGGCGCGGTCGCGTTCGACCTGGGCCAGGCTCTGCTGTTCGAGGAACAGGGTCTGTGCCTGTTTGCGCTCGTTCTCGGCCGCCAGCAGTTCGGTGATGCGGTTCTCTACGTTGCGCAGGCTGTCGGAGTTGAGTTGCGATTTCTCGCGGACCTCGTCCACGCGCTTGCGCAGGGAGGTGATGTCGCCCTGCAGGTCGGCTATGCGTTTCAGGTCGGTGCGGCGCGTCTCGTCCGCGGCTTTCTGGGCGCGCTGGATCTCTTCGTTGGTCTGGACGATCTCGTCAATGCGGGATTTGAGGTCGGTGATTGCCTGGTTGATTCGAATCTCTTCGGCGGATTTTTCCTTGAGTTTTTTCTTGATCTCGGTGGGATCGTACAGGGCGCGCATTTCGGCGATCGTGCGGTTGATCTCTTCGAGTTCGGCCTGATGACGCTTGGAGGCTTCGCGCTCGCGGCGCTGAGACTTCTTCTCGATGTCCTCCAGCGCGGCGTTCATGTCGCTGCGCTGTTTGGCGAAGATGGCGTCGAACTGGTCGAGACGGGCATTGCTGACCGAAAGGTCCGATACGCTTTTGCTCAGGGTCTTGAGTTGTTGCGTCACCGCGTTCAGGCTGGCCTCGATGCCGGTCAGGCGCTCCCCCAGCGCGTCGAGGGTCTCTTTGTCCTTGCGTTGCTGGCTGTCGATCCATTCGATGCGCCTGACAAGTTGTTCGAATTCCATGAGGGAACCTCCGGGAGGCGGAGAATGATTTTGAATCTCGCAGTTGGTCAAAGGCGGCCGATTGCGAGCGAATTATAGCATTGTTGCCCGGCTCAACGGCCGAGGTGCTCGAACATGGCCGGCAGGTTGACGAGGAAGGGCTGCATAGCCTGGGGGAATATTCCCAATACGAATATGCCCAGAATGCCGACGCCGAGCATGAGCGACTGCACCTGCGTCCCGTTCCATTGCCATGCCGTGTCTTCGTCCGCCATGACCGTGACGGCCAGCGTGCGGACGGCGCCTGCCAGCAGGCCGAGCAGGCCGACCAGCATCCATGCCGCCTGCCCAAGAGACTGGCGCGCCAGCCCCTCCCACAACGCCAGGCGGACCGGGAAACCGGCGAGCAGGGGGAACCCGACCACGGAGAGATGCGCCAGGATCAGGGCTGCGACCGCAAGCGGATTCCGCCGCGCCAGGCCGCGGACTTCGCTGAAGCCGAATCCCTCCACCTGCGGCTGGACGACGGTCAGCGCCAGCGCCCAGACCGCCGTGCCCAGTCCGCGCGGCACGAGTTGCAGGAATATGGTCTGTATGCCCGCGCCGCTGTTCAAACTCGCGGCGAGCAGGAAGAATCCCGTTTCGGCGATGGCGGCATATCCCATCATGCGCCCCAGGTGGCGCTGGAACGCGGCCCAGATTCCGCCTGTCACCACCATGAGCAGTCCTGCGGTTTGCAGGGCGGCGAGGAACGCCGGCGATGTGCGCAGGAACGTGTACCGGTCCAGAAAGCCTATCAGAAAGAACGAGGTAATGGACGGAAAACACCACAAGAGAAAGCCGACCGCGTAAGGCGGCGACTCTTCGAGAAGCATGGGAATCCAGTTGTAGAGCGGGAAAACCGCCAGAAGGAAAGCAAATCCCAGGCCGAGCATGGCCGCGGATTGGACTGCCAGTTCCAGATCGCCGGGGCTGGATTCCACGCCGGCCAAAAGCCAGCCGGCGAACAGGATGAATGGCATAGCCAGTGTCTGGTAGATCAGGAAGCGGACAATGCCGCGCCCGGGCGTCTGGTCTGGCCGGACGAGCAGGGGGACGGTGAGAAGCGCGGCGATCTGGATCGTCGGCGCGGCGAACAGAAACGGTTGGACTGCAATCGAGGCAACCAGCAATCCCAGAATACCCAGCCCGATGGGCACCAGCCGCCGCGCCGCGCCTGCCGCCTGCGCGCCGAAGAACCATAATGCCGCCAGCCCGTACAGAATGGCGAGCAGCGAGCCGTCGGCTTGATCGAGCGACAGGCTTCGGCCAAGGATCTGCGCCGAGGGCGAAATCTTCAACGAAAGCGGGCCAATCAGCATGGCCACATCAATCGGGACAAAGAGGGCGATCAGCGCTAGAATGGCCGCGGTCAGGCCGCCGAAGATTGTCACCGCGCGGTCGCGGCGCAGGATCAGCGAAAAGGGGCCCGCGAGGAGCGGGACTCCGATCCACAGGAAGGGCGCGGTCACTCGGACTCCTCCTCGGCGGGCGCGGCCGATGTCAACAGATACGCCCCTGCCAGGGCCAGTCCCAGGTTGACCACCGCCAGCAAAGCCGCGACCAGGATCGAACTTTCCAGCGCCGCGTACAGGGTCTCGAAGCCTGCAAGGACGGTCAGTAATCCGAGCACGACGCGCAGGACTTGGCCGGTGATCCCGAGGTGAAGCAACCCCATGCCCATCAAAAGGAGACTGCCCGCCAGGACGGGTGCAGATACGCTGGCGAAGAGGTTCGACAGGCCCGGCGTGGCGGAAGCGGTGGTCAGCACTACGATGCCCGCCGCAAAAAGGCGGAATAAACGTCCCTGTGGCCACGCGGCCTCGGCGGCCTCCTCTTTTTCCGGGAGGCCAAGACGCGTGATGCCGATCGCCGCGCTGACCATCCAGCCGGTCACCAGTTTGACGGCGGCCATGCCGAACGGCCAGTATTGAAGCACCAACCAGAACATGGCAAAATACTGCAGGGCCAGCAGCCCCAGGCTCCAACGCCAGTCGCGGGTTAATAATAGGCCGGTGGAGGTTGCCAGCAGGATGCCCACTGCCAGCCACGAAATGACGGCGGCTGCCATGCTACGGCGTCCTCGACAGGAGGGAAATGAATAATGCCAGCATCAGGAGCGTCCACAGGACGCCGCCTTCGCCTTCCAACAAAGCGGAGATACCCTGGCTCAGTCGGCCGAGCATTTGGTACAGCCCCCATAGGCCGCGATAGAACAAATCCAGGCGCGAACCGCCCGCCTCCGGGCGAATCCAGTGGGCGCGGGCAGGGTTGAGGAGGCGCAAGCGCGGGGTCAGCCAGACGAGCGCGGCGGCCAGTGCGGCGGCGGCGAGGCTCGGGGTCCACGCGCCGACGCGCAGGGCCCCGTCCCAGCCGAACCAGCCGAGTGCGACTGCCGCCAGTAAAAGCAATCCGATCCCCGCCGGATAGACATTCCCGGCCCAGATCGGCTTTGATTCGAGCGCCGCCGCGGGTCTTTGCCGCGCCTGGCGGATGAAACCGGAGATCAGGAATCCCTGCGCGAGGAGGAAAAACGGCCAGGTGACCCAGACCGCCCAGTTGGCCGGGGCGTTGGTTTCCCAGCCCGCAGCGGTAGGCGAGAACGGCAGAGAAGAAAGGATCCAGGCTCCGGCCAGCAGGGCGCGGTTCGTCCATTTTTGGCTGAACGAAGAAAGAAATAAAGCGCCGCCGGCCAGAATGAGCGCCATGCTCCACGCAGCCGCGCCCGGCGGGTTCCCGCGCAGGGTCGAAGCCACTGCCAGCGAGGCCAGGCCGATCATCCAGAACGGGCGGCCGGCCAGTTCGTCTGGGGAACGAATCCACATCCAGCCGCCGTACATTCCAGCGATTGCCGCGAGGACGAGAAGCGGCGGCGTAAATTCTGAAGCCACACTGGCTGGGGGGATGCGCGCCAGCAGCACCAGGCTCGAGGCGGCCGAGACGAGACGAAGAATCGTCCCGAAGCCGCGCCGAAGCGCCGATTCCGACGCGAAGGGCAGGTGCAATGGCAGGACACCCAGGCGTAGTCCCGCCGCGGCCAGCAGATACAGTCCGGCCTGGGGCAGGGTGTTTTGAAAATCCAGCGATGACCCGGCCGCCTGGCTGACCATACCGGCCCACAACAACAGACCGTTGCCCGCCGCGCGTGATGCGAACGCGGTCACCACGCGTTCGCTTGCGGAAGGTTGTCTCACCGCGCGCAGCTGGATGATGAGTTCGGTCAGGTCAATCGCCGCCCAGGTCAGGGCCAGTGTCAGGGGGTTGTCCGCCAGCACAGCCAGCAGGCCCAGCCCGGTCAACGTCAGCGCTCCGGCCCAGCTCAGCGGATTGGGAAAATCTTCGCTCACGACTTCGGTCAGAATCATTGCCAAGGACAGCGTCGTCAGGCTGAACGCGTATGGCCAGACGAGGCGGTCTGCCAGGAACAGCGGCGCGTCGGCAAACAGCCCGGCCGGCTCCCACGCCGGCAGTTCCAGCCTCACCGGCATGACAGCCTGCCAAAGCAGCACGACCAGCCATGTTAAAAACGCCCCGCCCGCCGCGACCAGCCAGGCAAAGCGAAGGCCCCGCCGCCAGACCTGCAGGGCCGCCAGGGTCAGCGCCGTTACGAACAGGAACAGCACCGTAATCAGAATGAACATTGCAGTGTAGTGGCTATTTTATCAGGTTTGCCCCGGCGGCGCGGATTGCTGTACAATCGGCGGGATGATGGCTGTACGGACTGCCTCGCCGCGCCTGTTTGAAAGTTTGGTCCTGCTGATTCTGCTGACCGCCGCGTGTTCGTTCTCTCCGGACGGGGGAGTCGGCGCGGCGGACCCGAACCCGACTCCCAGCCCCACGCCGTTCCAGCCGCACGATGGCTTTTCGCCATTCGCCTCCGTCCCGACCCAGGCGCTCGACGCGAATGGGGTCCCGCTCGAAGAAGGCATCCTCGTCACGCCCACCACCGACGCGCCAATCATTCCCATCCTCAATCTCTCCGCGGACATCAACCCATTGACCGGCCTGCCGCCTTCCGACCCCGCCCTGCTCGAGCGCCGTCCGATGGTTATCAAGGTAACCAACTTCCCGCGTTATGTTCGCCCGCAATCGGGGCTGTCCCTGGCCGATCAGGTGTACGAATACTACATCGAAGACCGCCTGACGCGTTTCATTGCTGTCTTTTATGGCAACGACGCGGAATGGGTCGGCCCGGTGCGCTCGGGGCGTTACTTCGACGAACACATGACGCGCATGTATCACGCCTATCTGGTGTTCAAGTTCGCCGACCCGCGCGAGTTCGACTACCTCAAAAACAGCGACATCTCCGATTTCCTCGTCGTGCCGACCGTCGGCTCCTGCCCGCCGTTTCGCGTGGGCGAGCAGGAACGAGATACCTACAACAACATTTTTTTCGATACCGTCAGGTTCAAAGACTGTCTCGAAAAAGAGGGCAGGGATAACTCCCGCCAGCCCCTGCGTCACGGCTTCTTCAGCGAACTGACTCCGAACAACGCACAGGTGGCGGTCCGCGTCTACACGCGTTACTCCGTGGACGATTACAACTACTGGGACTACGACCCGTCCACGCGGCAATATTTCCGTTATCAGGAAACCGTCAGTCTCTCGGACGGCAAATCCGAGACGTACGAACTGCTCACCGACGCGTTGACCGGACTGCCTGTTACTGCGGAGAACATCGTCGTCCTGTTCGTGCCGCACACGTTTGCCAACACCTTCGAAGCCGAGGATGAGGTCTATCACATTGACCTGGTCAATTCGGGCAACGCCTATGTGTTCCGCGACGGCCTCGTCGTCCCGGCGCGCTGGTACCGCCAGGCTGTGGACCAGCCGATCTTCATCGCCCAGTTGAGCGGCGCGCCGGTTTTCCTGCGCCCCGGGCGGACGTTCTATCAAGTGATCGGCAAGACCTCGACGTATTATCAGGACGACAGCGGCTGGCATTTCGAGTTTTCGACGCCGTAATGCAGATTGACTTGCAAGGGTGTAAAATAAAACAGAGAATAACTCTTCGCCCTCCCGCAGGACACAGCAGATGCAAGTGTTGGCACGATGTGAGCGGAGCGCAGTGAGTTCAAATAGTTGGCTTTGCGGAGTTCCTTATGACTCTTGATCCATCCTTTCTGAGCAACTTCTTCCTCGTTCTCACCGGCTTCGGCGGCGCGTTCCTGGCCGCGCTGTGGATCAGCCTGGTCGTGTGGACCTACCGCGATATCCGCAACCGCGCCCGCGATCCGCTCGTGCATGTGCTCTCGGCATTGCTGGTGGGCGTACTCAACATCCCCGGTGTGCTGGTCTATCTCATCCTGCGCCCGCCGCGCACACTTGAGGAAGAGTACCAGCGCACGCTCGAAGAAGAGACCCTGCTCCAATCGCTCGAAGACCTCTCGCTTTGTCCCGGCTGTGAGCGCCGCGTCAAGGATGACTGGCAGGTCTGCCCCAATTGCCAGACCAAACTCAAGAAGCCCTGTCATCATTGCGGGCGGCTGATGGAACTGCCCTGGAATATCTGTCCGTATTGCGGCACGCCCGCGCCCGGCATGCGCCGCGAAGGCATGGATGTGGACGATGCCCTGCGCGAATTGCGCATTGAAGCCGACTCCGACAAGTCTGATACGCTGACGACATGAAATCCATTCCCCGCCTCCGCTTTGCCCATCTGCCCACCCCTGTCGAGGAACTGCCGCGTCTTTCCGCGACGCTGAACGGACCGCGCCTACTGGTCAAGCGCGACGACCAGACCGGATTGGCCTTTGGCGGCAACAAGACCCGTAAACTGGAATTCCTCGTCGCCGAGGCGCTCGAACAGGGCGCGCGCATGTTGATCTCGGCCGGCGCGATCCAGTCCAATCACTGCCGCCAGACGGCTGCGGCCGCGGCCCGGCATGGCTTGGCCTGCACCCTCGTCCTAACCGGCGACGCGCCGCACGAAGCTTCCGCCAATTATCTGCTCGATCAACTGCTGGGCGTGGATATCGTCACCGTGACCGACCGCAAAGACCGCGACCGCGTGTTGCAGGAGACCTTCGACAAAGCCGCGGCGGAAGGCAAAAAACCATACCTCGTCCCGTATGGCGGCTCCAGCCCTACCGGCGCGCTGGGTTATGCCTTTGCCATGCAGGAACTCGTCGAGCAAAATGTGGATGCCGATTGGATCGTCTTCGGCACATCCTCTGGCGGGACGCACGCCGGGCTGGTGCTGGGCCAGCGGTTGTTTGGTTTCAAGGGCAAAGTGCTGGGAATCAGCATTGACGAATCCGAGGCATGGTTGAAAGAGCGCGTCTCGAAACTGGCGTCGGACGCCAGCGAAAAACTCGGCGGGCGGATTCAGTTCACTCCCGCGGATGTGCTGGCGAACGATGCATATTGCCGCGCCGGCTACGGGGTCCTGACCGAGGCGGAGCGCGAAGCGGTCAAATTGTTCGCGCGCACCGAAGGTCTGCTCGTGGACCCGGTCTACACCGGGCGCGCTGCGGCGGGTATGATTGATTTGATTCGCAAGGGGTTCTTCGAAAAAGACGAGGCCGTGCTCTTCTGGCACACGGGCGGACAACCCGCGCTGTTCGCGGACAAGTACGCGGCTTCTTTACTGTAACGAAAAACCTGGTTTCTCGAGAAACCAGGTTTTTTGATCAATCAATGCACGTACGCGTCAGCGACGGCGCCGCGCTGGCGTCGCATCCGAGGGGTTGATTCTTCTCGCGCAACCAGTCGTCATACAGCGCGCTCATCGTCACGAGCTGGATACCGCGCGCCTTCAAAACGGGAAAAGCCATTCTGCTGGTCTCGATATCGTCCGTGCGAAAGTGCATCAGGACGATCTCTCCGTTTTGCACTTTGTCAATGTCGGAACTGGCCTTTTCGTACCCGCCGCCCCAGCCCGTGGACCACATGGCCGCGGCCAGGCCGCGTTCCCTGCACATGAACTCGAACGGCTGACTCAGCACGCCGAACGGCGGCCGCGCAAAGCGCACCTTGGGAGAAGCGCCCAGCACCTTGCTCAGGGCGTCATACCATTTGTCATAATCTGTCAGGACATCTTCAGGATCGAACACAGCCAGGTTGGTGTGGTCCCATGAATGATAGCCGAACTCGTGGCCGCGCTCGAAATATCGCTTCCAGACGCCCTTGTCCTTGCTCTCGTTGTTGAGCAGGGCAACGCCAACAGGAAAGAGTGTGATACGAAACTCGGGGAATTGATCGAGCAAGGTCAAAAGATCGCGCAGGCGGGTGACGAGATAGCCGTCGTCGTAGGTGAGGGCGATGCGCGGGTAGCGCGAGGAACCGCGGTAGATGATCGGGGGCGAGGGAGCGGCCAGGGCTTCGGCTGCCCGGCCGAAGGTCGCGGCAAGAAGCGCCGCGCCGCTTAATTTCAGAAAATCCCGTCTGGTGATCATCGGGGGCATTTTACCGCGAAAGCCATTTGCGTCCCAATGTGAACAGACCAATGGCGATCCAGGCCGCGTTCAGTCCAAGCGACGGATAGGCCTTCCAATACAGCGTATTCACGATCAACAATCCCCCGGCCAGGATGTTCATCCCCTGATACAACAGCGAGTCGCCCTCCACTTTTTTCGCCGAGACCAGCGCGTAGGCGACGAGGTACAACGCGGTGCCGATCCAGCCGAGGACGTCAATCAACGCGGCGTTCATGCGAGGACTTCCACGGTCATTCCGACGTTCAGCCTGCCCTCGTTTAACGGAATCGCGTTCTGCCCGAACATGGCCCCGCCATCCCGTCTGCGGAAGGCGGCGAGCGTCTTGAGCGGCTCTTTGCTTTGTTCGAGGGTCTGCTTGTCAATGGTCGTAACCACACAGCGCGGACAAGGTTTGACGATCGCCATCTCGATTTCGCCGATGCGGATTCGTTTCCATGTATCCTCCGCGAACGGCTCACAGCCTTTGACGACGATGTTCGGGCGGAAGCGATTCATTGGGACGGGCGTTTCGAGGCGGGCGTTGAGGTCGGCCAGCGATTCCTCTGAAATGATCAGGATTGGATAACCGTCCGCGAAGCCCGTGTGATCGTTTTCGCTGACGGAGTATTTGGGATTCAATTTGCGTTTGAATCCGTCCGCGATGTGTACCAGCCGCACCGACGCGCCCAGCCAGTCCGAGAACCAGGCTGCGGCTTCCTCGCCCTGGTCAATCGCATGGACGCCCTTGCTCTTCCAGATGTCGACCGGCCGCGGCGTGCCCGCGGTTTGAATTGCGACTCGGATGGAATCGTAATTTGGCGCGGAAAGGGTTACTGTGCCATCTGATAATGCCGGCGTAACGAGCGCGAGTCTCGGATGCTGGCGTTGCGTGAGAAACCTGCCCTCAGGCGTGACCACCATCATGCGGCGGTCGCCTTCCAGCCCCATGAGTTCCACACGGGACGAATCCACGTCGAAGCCGCGGCAGGCCTTGATGGGATAGTAAGTGAGAGAGGAGACTTGAATCATGGGCGCAATTGTACCGCCTGATTCGGTCTACACTCCCTCGATGGCCACCATATTGCTGGTCGCGGTCTTATGCCGCAGTTCCCGCGCCTGGCGATACTCCGGCGAATCGTGCCATGCCCTGGCTTGTTCGATGCTATCGAATTGCAAAATCACCAGGCGGCTTGGCGACCAGTCGCCCTCGAGCGTTTCGGTCCGACCGCCGCGAGCGACGTATTTCCCGCCATATACTGCAATGGATTGAGGGGCAAGTTTCTTGTATTCTTCATAGCCGATGGGATCGGTCACGTTAATGTCCACCACGACGTAAGCGTTCATTTCGTTCCTCCTTGATTTGTAAATTTCATCCTCACGTCCACCGCCACTGCGCCCTGACTTAGCACGCGTAACGGATTGATTTCGATTTCCTCGATTTCCTGGTGTTCGTAAGCGAGCCATGATAAGCGAATCAGCGCGTCTATCACGGCCTCGCGGTCTGCAGCAGGGATGTTGCGGAAGCCAGCCAGTTTGCGTCCCGCCCAGGTGCGGACGATCATCTGCTCGGCCTCGCGTTCATTGAGCGGGGCGAGGGCGAAAGCCACGTCTTTCAGTCCCTCCACTTCGACGCCGCCCGAGCCGAACATCATCAACGGCCCGAATTGCGGATCGCGCGTCGCGCCGAGGATGACTTCCTGTCCTTGTGGAATCTGCTTTTGCAGATAAACGCCTTCGATTCTTGCCTCTGGCCGCGCGGCTTTGACTCGCTCTGTCATTTGCGCGTAGCCAGTTAAGACCTCGCTCTTTGTTTTTTGATTGATCAACACGCCGCCAACGTCCGATTTGTGCAAAATGTCCGGGCTGGCGATCTTGAGCACGACCGGAAATCCAAGTTCCTCCGCCAGCGACGCGGCCTCGTCCGCGGAGCGCGCCAGTTTCATGGGGACGGTCGGGATGCCGTAGGCTGTGATGAGTTCGTCGGTAGATGAATTTACCACGGAGAATTTTTTTGGGGTCTCTGTGCTCTCTGTGTGCTCTGTGGTAAGAAACTCTGCACGACGCGCCAGTGCACTCAACGCGGAGGCCGCGCGTTCGGGAAAATCATAAGTTGGGATGCGCGCCGCGTTCAATCGGCGATAGGCTTCCTGCACGAGATTCGATCCCATCAGTGCGACCGTCACTGGTTTGGATGAAGCCTTGATGAGCGGGATCAGCGCGTCGGCCACGGACTCGGCCGAATAGGTAGGCGGCGGCGGCAGGATGACCAGCACGCCGTCCACGCCTTCGTCGGCCAGCAGCGCGCTCAGGCACGCGGCGTATTGACTCGGCGAGGCCGAGGAAAGCATGTCAATGGGATTGTTCAACGACGCGGCAGGCGGGAGAAGTCCGCGCAGGGTTGCGAGGGTGGAAGAGGATAGCTCCGCGAGAGGCAGGCCGTTCGCTTCGAGCGAGTCGGCGGCCATCACGCCGGGACCGCCCGCGTTGGTCAGCACAGCCATCTTTCGTCCCGCGGGAAGCGGGAGCCAGGCAAGGGCGCGCGACCATTCGAACAGGTCCTCGGTGCTTTGTGCGCGCAGGACGCCCGCCTTCTCGAAGGCCGCGTCGTAGGCCGCCTCGGAGCCAGCCAACGCGCCCGTATGCGACGCGGCCGCCTTTTGTCCGGATGCGAAGCGCCCGACCTTGAGCGCGACGATCGGCTTGCGTCGAGTCACGCGGCGGGCCTCGTCAATGAATCGGCGTCCGTCGGGCAGGCTCTCGATGTACAGCGCGAGTACGTGACTGTTCTCGTCCGCGGCGGTGATTTCGAGCAGGTCGGTCTCGGTAATGTCGGCCTGGTTGCCAAGGCTGACGAGGCGCGAGAACGAGAAGCCCTGCTGACGCGACCAGTCAATGACGGCCGCGCAGAACGCGCCCGAATGGGACAGGAAGGCGATGTCGCCGGGCGCGGGCGGAGGCGGAGGCAGGAAAGTGGTGTCGAGGGGGAGATGCGTGTCGAGCAGGCCGATGCAGTTCGGACCGAGGAGCCGGACTCTGTATTCACGCGCGACGCGCACGCATTCGGCCTCCAGCGCCGCGCCTTCGGGGCCGATCTCTCGGAATCCGCCCGAAGCGATGATGGCCGCGTGGATGCCGCGCGCACCGCAGTCCGCGATGGCTTTGGGGATGGCCGCGGCAGGGACGATCAGCACCGCCAGGTCAACGGGGTCGGGGGCCTTAGCGATAGACGCGACCATCGTCTGCCCGAACAAGGTTCCATTCTTCGGATTGACCAGATGCACCGCGCCCTTGTATCCACTCTGGACGAGGTTGCGCGCCACGCCGTAACCGAGTTTGGTAGGTTCTGTTGATGCGCCAACGATGACCACGCCGCGCGGGGAGAAGAAGGGGAGGAGGGAGGAGTCCATGTGGGAATTAAACCACAGAAGGACTCCGATAAGCACTGATGAAAGTCACAAAAAGGGCGCGGAAAAACGCGGAGTACGCGGATAGACTCGATTTCTTGTGCATACCCTGTTCGGATTGGAAAACCGCATTCTTGATCACGCCCTTGACGTTTTCATGACGGAATTCTGCCGGGTTGACTTCCGTAGCTATGCAGATCGGTCACTGGCCGTCGGTCGTTGGTCTCGGTCAGCGGCAGGCGGTTCGATATGCGTCCAGTTCGTAGGTTTTATGGATGGCGTTGAAATTCAACTCGTTTGCATGCGGACAGAATTCGTCGGGCGGCACCTCGTATTCGATCATGAATACCGGTTTGCCCGCCTCGATGAACGGCAAGAGCAGGTCGCATTCTTCGTACGTAAAACATTCCTCGTTGACCGCCCAATCGAAGTAGCCGACGAGTTCGGGGATTTGTTCGAGGTCGTTCTTCAAACCGACCGCGAGGCCGCGTTGATGAGCGGCTTCGGCAAGGAAGATGTTATATGCCAGTTGATCCGCCGCGGTGAGCGGAAAACCGCTGTCGTTGGTGTAGGTATCAACGTTATCGGGATCCACGCCGTCACAACCTTTCTGGCGGGCGAGGTCCAAGCGGGCAAGCATGATCGGCCCGAGAATTTGCAGGCTGCGAATGTCGAGCCACTTTTCGCCGGGCCAGTCCTCGAGATTGTTGCCAAGCACAGATGCGGGGAATTGATCCACGTCCGGGCGCCAGTCTTCGAAAGTGCCCGCGCTGAAGTAACACATGACCTTGATGCCGCGTGTGTGCAGGCCGGCGATGGTCCCGCTGGAGGTATCGAACAAGTCCAGGTTGTAGATGTCAACGTCGAGGGAGGTGTCTATCTCGCCGGTGTATTGGATTTGCCATGACGAAATCAGCGATGGTTGCCAGATCGCCGCGGTCGGCGTTGGCGGAACGGGCGTGGATGTCGGCGGAAGCGCCGTGGGCGGGGCGGGCGTTTCGGTCGCGGGGGCAGGCGCGGGCGGAGTCGGAGTCGAGGCGCAGGCGGCCAGGGCGGCTGAAAGAAGCAGGATGGCCAGGGTCGAAGCGGGGTTGCGGCGCATGTCTCGATTTATCCAATATAAAAGAGGCGCACGCGGCAGTGCGCCTCGATGTCGCTCAGATGGCGGCTTCTTCCTTTCGCTTGAACCAGCTCCGCCACTCGCGGTTTTCCCAAACAACCAGCACGGGCGCGGCGATGAAGATGGACGAGTAGGTTCCGCTGAAGAGACCGACGAGCAGGATGACGGCGAATTCGCGCAGGGTGACGCCGCCGAAGAGCGCCAGTGCCAGCAGCATGAACTCCACGGTCATCAACTGGGTGTTGATGGAACGCTGGAGGGTCTGCACGATGGAATGGTTGGCAAGCGTTTCGAAGGGCAGACGGCGATAGACGTTGGAGTTTTCGCGGATGCGGTCAAAGACGACGATCTTGTCCTGCACCGAGAAACCGATGACCGTGAGCAGGGCGGTGAGGAATAACGAGTCGACCTGCCAGCCCCAGAACTGCGCGCCGATGGCGGTGACGGACATGACCACGGCCACATCGTGCACCATGGCCAGGATGGCGATGATGCCGTAGCGGAAGGCGTGCTCCAGTCCGCGGAAGGTGTATGTGATGTAGACGACGACCGCCAGCGCGGCGATGCCGACTGCCAGGGCGGCGCGTTGTGTGACCTGTTCGCCGATGGTCGGGCCGACGCTGTCGAAGCGTTCGACGGTGATCTCGCCGAAGGCGGCGGTGATGGCATCCTGCACTGCGACGCGGGCAGCCTCGTCGAGGAAGGCGGAGCGGATCAGAATGGTGCCCTGATCGGTGGTCTGCACCTGGGCGTCTTCGATGCCGAGGTCGTTATAGATGGCAACGATGTCGGCCGGGGCGGGCGCCTCGCCGCTGAACGAGATTTCGAGCAGACTGCCGCCGGTGAAGTCAATGGAAAGCGGCAGGCCGTTGAGGGCGATGAGGATCATGCCGGGCACGATGACCAGGAGGGAGAGGGCAAAGTACCAGTAGCGTTTTCCGAGGATGTTCATGGTTGTCTTCCTAGATTCCAAACCACTTCGGGTTTTCGGTTCCGGGCTTGATGGTGTTGATCACCACCTGGAGCAGGGAACGGGTGACGAACAGGGCGGTGAAGAGCGAGATGATGACGCCCAGGGCGAGGGTCAGGGCAAAGCCTTTGACGATGGTCGCGCCGAAGGTGCTCCCGAACCAGAACAGAATACCGGAGGTGATGATGGTGGCCAGGTTCGAGTCGCGGATGGAGGACCAGGCGCGGTTGAAGCCCAGGTCCACGGCGGTGCGCAGGTTGCGCCCGGCGCGCAGTTCCTCTTTCATGCGCTCGAAGATGAGGATGTTCGCGTCGAGGGCCGCGCCGGTGGAAAGCAGGAAGCCCGCTACGCCGGCCAGCGTCAACGTGAAGTGGAAGTTCTTGAAGATGGCAAAAGTCACCAGCGCGTAGACGATGATGGCAAGATCGGCCAGCACGCCGGGCAGGCGATAGAAGATGCCCATGAACAGGAAGACCACGATGATGCCGACCAGACCCGCGATGAGCGATTTCTGGAGCGAGTCCTGACCGAGGGTGGGGCCGACTACGCGGCTTTCGACGAGTTTGAAGGGAATCGGCAGGGAGCCGTAGCGCAACTGGATGACGAGGCTGTTGGCCGATTCGAGCGTGAAGTTGCCGCTGATTGTGCCGCTGCCCTCGGTGATGGGTTCGTTGACAGAAGGGGCGGAGATAACCATCTTATCCAAAACGATGCCGAGGTATTGGCCGACATGGGTGGTGGTGTATTCAGCGAAAGTATCCTTGCCTTCATCCGAGAGGACAAAATTGACAACTGGCCGGTTGAGTTGATCTGTGCCGACGGCAACGTCGGTCAGTTCGGTGCCGGTCATGACGGTGTGATAGACGACGGGAGCGGCCTCAGTGGGCGTCTCGGTAACGGCGGGCTCGGGAGTTGCGGTTGCTTCGGGGGTGGAAGCCGGCTGGGAAACGGGATCCAGTCCAAAGTCGGTCTGGATGCGTGTGCCTTCGGCCACGGGATCGTAGCCGAAGTCCACGAACTCGAGCAGGCCGGTCTGGCCGAGGGTGGCCATCACGTCGTCGGGATTGGTCACGCCGGGGAATTCGCCCACGATGCGGCGGTCGCCCGCCACCTGCATCACGCTTTCGCTCACGCCGAGGGCGTTGGTGCGGTTCTCCAGGATCAGCCGGGCGGTTTCCATTTGGTCCGAGGTGATTTCGGTCTCCGCGGGCAGGTCCGCTTCGAGCAGGACCTGGAGGCCGCCGCGCAGGTCGAGGCCGAGTTTCGGGCTGACGTCGCGGCGGAAGAGCACGGTGTCGTCGAAGGGGTTATAGATGATCAATTCCTGGCTGAAGTCAACCCAGGCCGCCAGCGCGACGACGATGGAAATGATGATCAGTCTGGTATTGAGATTTCTCATGCAATGTCTCCACTCACGAAAATGCCCTTTTGCAGGGCGACGGGGGATTATACCCCCATTGGGCGGACTTCGGAAGTCTCGTGAGAGATTCACCGCGAAGATACAAAGACCGCGAAGTTTAATAACGGCTGTTATGCATCTCCCGAAGGTTTCGAGACGTTCCGCTTAAGGCGTATCAATGGATCTTCGCGTGCTTCGGTTCTTCGCGGTTCCCGCTTTTCCTACGGATACACCCATTCGGCGAACAATTCATCCAATTCGCAGGCGCAGTGCCCCTCGGCCAGCGATTGGAGTCCTTCGGATGTGGCAATGCCCCAGGAATAGGTCGCGGTGTAATCCCTGATAAATGCGCCGAAGGCATCGCTTCCAATCTCATCCTGCAGGGCCTCGAAGAAGAACGGGCCGCGGCCATAGACGATGGCGGAGTATTCTGTCCCGCTGTATTCCGCAACCGGCAGGCCGATAGGGATCGGTTCGAAGTTCACGCGGCTCCAGCGTCCGTTCAGAGAGGCTTCGAATCCCGCCGCGCCGCTTTCGCCGTACGTTTCGAGATAATACTGCCAGGTGATGTACTGGACCAGCGATTCGTCCAGCCAGGGGTCGTCGAGTTGATCGTTGCCCACCAGGTTGTAGAACCATTGGTGCCCGGCCTCGTGGACGACGGTCGATTCCAGATAAATCGAAATCGGCGTGTCGTTGCGCGTGCCTCCGAGATCGTAGATGTCGCGGGTGATGGCGATGGCGCCCGGGTATTCGACGCCCAGCGCGTAGGTGGGCGTGGCGACAATATCGAATTCTGTGTACGGATACGGGGCATACCGTCCGCTGAAGACTTCGATGGCGCGTATGGCGGTTTCCATCGCGAAGCGCGCGCCGTCTTCCAGTTCTGCAGGCGCGTACGAATTGACCGTCACCTCGCCGACGGTCTGGCTGACGACCTCGTAATCCGCGCTGGCGGCGAGGAAGAAATCGCGGGCAGGGCCCGCCGCAAACGTGACCCGCTGCCGGTCGCCGTTAATTTCAGGCTGTGACTCCGCTCCAACGCCGACGAGCGTTAATTCCTTCGGCGCGTTCACAGTGACCACGAAGAAGGCCATGTCTCCGTAGGTCAGGTCGCCGTTGGGAGAGGGGATTTCGGCATTCCAGCCTTCGTCATCGTAGACCTCGATCATCGGGTACGCGTGGGCAAGAGTGAGCACACCGTCGTAGGACGCCAGCACGCCGTAGTTGGATTCAAGTTCGGTGGGGACGGCAAGATCGAACTCCATTTCGATATTGATGCTCTCTCCGACGGCCAACGATTTGGAGAGAGGGATTGCCAGCAGGCTGTCATCCAGCCGATACGCGGGGACGAGAATTTGGTCATCCACGCGGACCTCGTCCACGTGCATTTCTCCGCCGAGGATGTTCGGGTAGAGGCGGAATTGAATTTCCTCCAGCAAAACATGCTCTCGGTTGGTGAAGCGGACCTTTTCCGAGCCTGTGATGTGAACGAGGTCGTCGTCAATGAAGAGCACAATCTCGTAGAATGTCGCGCCGTCCATGTTGTCGAGGATGGGCTTGGCCGAATCAACAAGTCCCGCCGCGAAGAGGGAGAAGTCATCGGGCGGGATTACGATTGGGGTGGCGGTTGGCGGAACGGGCGTCGGCGTGGAAATCAGCCCGCAGGCGGCGAGCAGGCAGAAGCTTGCACTGAGCGCAGTCGAAGTGGTCAGGAGGGAGGCGAGGAGTCTCTTCATATTGTTTCTTTCAGGAAGTCGAGCACGCGGGCGAGGATTTCGCCGGGGGTCAGGTTGTCGGTTTCAATCGTAATGCTTGCATGTTGGCGGGCATGGGCGAGTCGGCGTTGTTGTTCCTCGTAGTCGGACTCCAGCCAATTAAGTTTTCGGCGCCGGGTGCAGACCGGGAATGACGCTTGCAGGAAGATGAGCACGTCGGGATTGGCGATTCTCTGCCACATAGAGGGCACGTAAGAGTGCTCCTGCGCGATGTGGCGGCAGGAAAAGCCGAGCGGTTCGAGTTGTGCGATGAGGGTGGATTTGCCCGATCCGCATGGACCGACGACGCCGATGACAGGCTTAGTGGCTGGCATGCACGAGCGTGTTCAATCGGTCGGGGCGTCCCAGCGCGGCCAGGATATTGCCCGCGCGCAGGGGTGTGCTGGCGGTGGGATGGAAGTTGGTGTCGTGATCCTGCCGAACCAGGATAATGCTCACGGCATAGTCGTCCTCCACCTCCCCGACGGTCTTGCCTTCCAGTTCGGAATCGAGTTGAACGGTGAGGCGCGCCAGACTGAGCGATTCGCCCTCGATGTGGATGGGGTTGGTAACATCGGCGCCAGCGGCGGCCGCGGCAAAGGCGGGCGCGGCGATGGCCGTGCCGCTGAGGGCGTTAAACCTGAACTGTTGCTGCAGTTCGTCGGCAAAGTCGTCGTCGAAGATACGGATGACTACTTGTATGTTCGGGTTGAGACTGCGCGCCTTGAGCGCGGTCTTAAGATTCAACGCATCATCCTGTACGCACAGGATGATGGACTTGGCCTTGCGGACGTTGGCTTCTTCCAGTACGATTTCGCGGCTGGCGTCGCCGTCTATGACCGGGAGGTGGAGGCGGCGCACCGCGGCAGAGAGGTCCTTGGCGGGATTGAGTTCGATCACGGTCACACGCTCGCCCATGGCGTGCAGTTGCTGGACGATGCGATAGCCCAGGTGGCCAAGCCCGACCAGGATGTGATGTTTGTTGAGTGTGGATGCCACGGCAGTCTCCCATTCGCGCGTGCGGGCTCGGCGGTTGAAGAGCAGGATGCCGAAGTCGGTCAATCCCTGTGCCAGCGCGCCCAGCCCGACCAGCGGCATGACGAAGTAGAAAATCTGGAGCAAAGGATGATGCGGAAAGTCCCCAATGGGCTGGAGGAAGGTCATGGTCAGCACGCGGTAGACGGACTCGGCCGGGTTCATGACCGGTTCCCCCACGATTTTAGCGACCAGGTCATAAAGGAAACCGCCGCCCAGCAGGGCAACGGTGAAAATAACCAGTGGGCCGCGGAATTCCCGAAGCAGAAGGGCGGCCTCGATTAATGAGGCGCGCCAATGTTGAATTCGATGTTTATTCTTCGCTTTCATGCAATGGGCAGGCGGACGGTCATGCGGCGCGCCTCGTCGCCGACGCGCGGCGTTACTTTCAGGACGACTACGCTGATGTCATCGGCGGGACGGTCTTCGTCGAGGCGGACGGCGTGCGCCAGCAGGGAATCGGCGATGGCCTGCGGGCTGGGATCCTGTTCGTCGAGCATGGCCTGGACCACGGTGCAGGCGTCCATCGGTTCGCCGCGGCGCTCGCCCGCGTGGGTGATCCCGTCCGTGTAGATGATGATGGTCAGGCCGGGCTGGATGGCAAATTCCGTGATTACCGGCCGCACGTCCCGTGAGACGCCGAGTGGGCCGCTTTCCGCGGCGATCTCCTCCAGTTCCTCGCCGCGGCAGACAATCATCGGCGCAGGGTTGTTGCGGGTCAGCACGATGGTGTCGGTGTGCAAGTCCACCGAGGCGATGTTGAGCGTGCAGGAGACCTTGCCCTTTTTCTCCGTGAAGAGCGCGTCAGAGGCGGCGCGTGCCGCGGCTCCGTCGCGCACGCCGTCGGCCAGCAGGCCGATGACTTTGCGGACGACCATCTGCGAGACGGCCTTGGCGCCGCGCCCGGAGGTCTGCCCGTCGGCCAGCACCACGGACAATCCGCCGTTCGGGCGCTCGATGACCTCCAGCGTGTCGCCGCTTTCGGAGGAGGCGTATTTGTTGATCTTGGCAACCGCGATCTGGACTTCCATACTTTTATTCTAACATCGTTTCAGGCTTGACGCAGTCATGTGCTCCCGCTATAATCAGCCCGCTTGTCTGGAAATCCCATGGATTGAGCTTGTCGAAATCCGCCGGGCGCTTGCCCGGCATGTTCTTGTCATAAGGAGAAAGTCATGCCCCCACATCCAAAACGCAAACACTCGAAGGGCCGCCGCGACCGCCGCCGCGCCCACGACGCATTGCAGGCCCGCAACCTGGTGGCCTGCTCGAATTGCGGATCCATGCGCCTGCCGCACACCGTTTGCCCCAACTGCGGTCACTATGACGGCCGCGAAGTGATCGAGGTCAAGAAAGAGAAAAAGAAGAAGGCCGAGTAACCCCGGCGAGCCGTGACCAGCACGGCTCGTTTGTGTTTTAACGAAGAGAACGATTCACCGCGAAGAGGAAAAGCGCGCGAAGGACGCGATCCGCGAAGAATCCCTTCGCGATTTTTATCCCCTTCGCAGCCTTCGTTTCTTCGCAGTAAAACAAAAAGGTGACTGTATGACCATTGATTTCAAAACCACCGCGTTCGTCTTCCCCGGCCAGGGATCGCAGACCGTCGGCATGGGAAAAGATCTGGCCGTCGCGTTTCCGATCGCAAAGCAAACCTTCGACGAGGCGGACGCCCTGCTCGGTTTCTCGCTCTCAAAACTGATGTGGGATGGTCCTGCCGAAGAACTGAACGACACGGTCAACACCCAGCCCGCGCTGTTCGTGCATTCACTGGCCGCGTTCCGCGTTTTTTCGCATCTTCATCCAGACCTTCAGCCTGCCGCGCTGGCGGGACATTCCCTCGGCGAGTTGTCGGCTCTGGCCGCGTCCGGCGCGTTGACCTTCGAGGACGGGCTTCGCCTCGTGAGAACGCGCGGCGAACTGATGAAACGCGCCGGGGAAACCGCGCCGGGCGGCATGGCGGCCATCCTTGGGCTGGACATTTCCGCGTTGGAGAAAGTCTGCGCGGAGGCGAGCCGCGAGGGTGAAAGTGTGCAGGTAGCGAACGACAATTGCCCGGGGCAGGTGGTCATTTCGGGGGCGAAGGCTGCCGTGGGGCGCGCCGTCGAACTGGCGAAGGCCGCGGGCGCGAAGCGCGCCATGCCGCTGGCGGTGTCCATCGCGGCGCATTCGTCGTTGATGGCGTCCATTCAGGAGGAATGGAACGCGGCTGTGCAGGCCGCGGAGATGAATGATGCGCGGATACCCGTCGTCGGAAATGTCCACGCGAAGCCGATGACCTCCGCGGCCGACCTGCGCGCCGACATCATGGCGCAGATGCAGTCGCGCGTGCGCTGGACCGAGTCGGTGCAGTGGATGTCTAGGAACGGGATCCGTTCCTTCGTCGAGGTGGGAAGCGGGAACGTGCTGATCGGCCTGATTCGCCGCATCCAGCCAGAGGCGCAGGGAATCCCGCTGGGCAACCCATCCGATTTCGCGACGCTGTGAGACGGAGTTCGCTCCTCATTTGTGTCCTTTGGTATAATCCGCCGTGTGAACGGGATGTCTGACAATGCGGCATTCGATTTCGCGTCCCTGAAATGCGAGGGCGTGGCTTTGTGTAACCTGCCTGGTCGGCCTTGCTGACCAGGTTTACTTTTTCCTGGAGTGAGCATGAAACTAAGCAAACTTGCACTCGAAATTGCCGAGTCGCCGACTCTGGCATTGAACGAGGAGGCGCGGATTTTGCGCGAGCGCGGCGAGCCGGTGATCCATCTTGGAATCGGCGAACCGAAGAACAAGACCCCCATCAATGCCATCCTGGCTTCCGCCGCGAAGTTGACCAGCGGGGAGGTGAAGTACACGCCCGCCGACGGCACACCCGCGATGAAGAAGGCCGTCATCCGCTACACGGAAGAAAACTACAACCGCCTGGTCGCGCCCGAAAACGTGATCGTCACCAACGGCGCGAAGCAGTCGCTGTTCAATATTTTCTTCAGCATCCTGAATCCGCAAGACGAAGTGATTGTGCTCGCGCCGTACTGGGTCTCGTATCCAGAGATCATCAAGATGTGTTACGGGATTCCCGTCATCGTGACGCCCGAAGATGGGACCTTCACGCCGCGCTTCGAGGATATCGAGAGGGCGGTAACCTCATATACGCGGGCGATCATCGTCAACAGCCCGAACAACCCGTCGGGCGTGATCTATCCCGCCGACTTGATCGAGAAGTTGGTGGACTTTTGCGAACGCAAAGGGATTTTCCTGATCTGCGACGACATTTATCACAAACTGACCTTCGACCGCAATGTGGCGGTCCCGGCCTGGAATTACACGAAGAATGACATCGAGACGACCAATGTCATTGTCGTCAACGGCGTGGCGAAGTTGTATGGCATGACGGGATTCCGCGTCGGCTGGGTGATCGCGCCGCGCGATCTCGTCCGCGTGATGACCAACGTCACGGCGCAGACGACTTCGGGCGTGTCACCTGTCTCGCAGGCCGCGGCCGAGGGCGCCATCAACGGCTTACAGTCCGTGGTGGAGGCGCTTCGTCTGCAAATCGAGAACAACCGCAACGTCCTGTTGCAGGAGATGAAGACCTTCAACGGTGCGCGCCTGATCGAGCCGCAGGGGACGTTCTATGCCCTGCCCGATTTACGCGCGTTCAGTAACAACTCCGTGGAGTTGTCCAAGTTCCTCTTGAAGAAAGCGTTGGTTGTTACCGTGCCCGGCAAAGAGTTCGGCATGGAGGGTCACTTGCGCCTGTCGTTTTCTGGAACGGTGAAGGATGTGACCGAGGGCATCGCGCGCATCAAGTGGGCGCTCGACCCGACCAGCCCGAATGAGATATACATCGGCGATAAGAAGATGGTGAGGGATTGGTTGTGACCCAACCCCCAACCCCTTCCCTGAAAGGGAAGGGGGGCGGAGACGAATTATGAATAATCTGCTAAACATCAAAACCCCTGCTGAATCCGTGGCCCAGACGCGGAAGGCGGATTACAACCTGTCCAATCAGGGCATGAGCAATTTGCGGCTCGCTTATTGGAACCTGGCCTCGGAGGCGTTGTACGAGGAGGCTGTCTTCCGCGGCGAAGGGACCACCGTCCGCGGCGGGCCGTTCGTGGCGTTTACGGGCAAGCATACCGCGAGGTCCGCGAACGACAAATTCATCGTCCGCGAAACGAGCACCGAGGGGAATATCTGGTGGGGCGTGTATAACCGTCCGTGCGCGGCAGACAAGTTCGAACAGGTCTACGCACGCATGTTGGGTTACCTGCAGGGGCGCGATGTCTTCGTGCAGGATGTCTACGCGGGAGCGGATGAGAAATACCGCCTGCCCGTGCGGGTCGTCACCGAACTGGCCTGGCACAGCCTGTTCGTGCGCAACATGTTCATCCTGCCGGGTTCGCTGGAGGAATACAAGCGCTTCGTTCCAGAATTTACTATTGTGGTTCTTCCGGGTTTCAAGTCCGCGCCCAGTGTGGACGCGACGAACACCGAAACCTTCATCATGCTTTCGTTCGAGAAAAAACTCGCCATCGTCGGCAACACGGCTTACGCGGGCGAGATCAAGAAATCGGTCTTCACCATCCTGAATTACCTTCTGCCGCTGGAGGGCGTGCTCTCGATGCACTGCTCGGCGAACGTGAATCCAGACGACGCCAACGACGTGGCGCTGTTCTTTGGACTCAGCGGCACGGGTAAGACTACGCTCTCGGCGGATCCCACGCGCCGCCTCATCGGGGACGATGAGCATGGGTGGAGCGACGACGGCGTATTCAACTTCGAGGGCGGATGCTACGCCAAAGTCATCGGGCTTTCGGCCAGCGCGGAACCTGAGATTTACGCCACCACGCGGCGCTTCGGGACGATTCTCGAAAACGTTCCCTTCGATCCCGTGTCCCGCCTCATTGACCTCGACGACGACTCGGTGACCGAGAACACGCGCGCCTCCTATCCCCTGGAATTCATCGAGAACGCCGTCCCGGAGAAGAAGGCAGGGCATCCGAAGAACATCGTTCTGTTGACCTGCGACGCCAGCGGCGTCATGCCGCCCATCGCGCGCCTCACGCCGAACCAGGCGTTGTATCAATTCATTTCCGGTTACACGTCCAAGATCGCGGGTACGGAAGTCGGGTTGGGCAAAGAGCCTGAGATCACCTTCAGCGCGTGTTTCGGCGGTCCGTTCATGGTGCATCATCCGTATAAATACGCGGAATTGCTCAAGCGCAAGATCGAGCGGTACGGAGTTACCTGCTGGTTATTGAACACGGGCTGGGTCGGCGGACGTTACGGTGTGGGCAAACGTATCAGCATCCGGCACACGCGCGCCCTGCTCACTGCCGCGTTGACCGGGAAACTGGCGAAGGTGAAATACTATAAAGACCCCGTCTTCGGCTTTGAGGTGCCGAAGACCTGTCCCGATGTGCCCGACTCGGTTTTGGAACCCTGGTCGTCCTGGCCCAGCCGCGAGGAATACGACAAGAAATACCGCGACCTGGCGCAGAGGTTCATCGAGAACTTCGGCAAGTTCGCCGACGGCACGCCTCGCGAAGTGCTCGAAGCAGGGCCGAAGGTTAAGTGAGTAAGTTACCATAAATGACATAGGGCATGCTACAACTCCTGCCCTAATGCTATCGGTAAGACCTCGTCACATTAGAACAATGCTATAATCCACATACTGGGTCGCGCTAAGGAGGAAGCTATGAAAAAGTGGGTTGCGATATTTGTCCTTGTGATAATTTTTATATCGGCCTGCGCTCCATCTCAAGATGCCGTTCAGACAGCAATCGCACAGACTCAAATTGCCATGCCTACAAGCACGGCGACTTTTTCTCCAACCTCTACTCCCACTCCAACAATCACCCCGTCTCCCTCGCCCACCCCCGACTTGCGAGTAATTACAACTGACCCGAAAGAATTTTTGATGTCAACAACAGATTTACCAAGCGAAGCGAAATACTATCTGCCAAACTCGAATTGGATAAGCCCTCATCGAAACAACGAAATAATCCAGGCTATGGGGGCTGAGGCTGGTGAAAAATATATCAATGAAACCGGGCGAGTAGATGGTTGGTTCGTTTCTTATCGTAGAGGGAGTGGGAAAGGTCTGTATCCAGAGGAGGTTTACGACAATGTAATTATGTACCAAAGCGCAGAAGGGGCACAACTTTTTGTAACTAAATATACTGATAGTTTAAAGGACCCGGGTTACGAAAAAGCCCAAGATGCTCCCCTGGTGGGCGACGTAACAAGAGTCTATGTTCGTAAGGAGGGTGAAAGAGTATGGTACTTGCTAGTATTTTCTTACAGAAACTATGTTCATCGCATAATCGGATATGGGCTCGAAAGCGAGGTCAAGCCCGAATTTATCGAGTCAATTGCCAGGAAACTTCTTGCAAATTTGGAGTCTGCCTCATTATCCACGCCTTAAGAAAAATGAACACCTTGCTCGGCGCGGGATTTCTGTCCCCGCCGAGGTTTGACCGAAGGTCTTCTCGGCGGGCGAGACCGCGGCTTGCTGTTACTTCAAAACCGAATCGAAAAACTCAATGGTTCTCCCCATCGCAAGCGAGAAGTACTTCGAGATGTTGTGGTTATCTCCCTCATACTCGAACAGGTCGGCGCGCAAGCCCGCGGCGCGGACCTCCTCCGCAAGATGGATGGAGAAGGCCAGCGGCACGTCCTCATCGTTCGTCCCGTGGTGCAGTTGCAGGGGGCCTGAGAGATCGGCCACGTACGTGTTGGCAGAGACTGAGGCCCAAAATTCTGGATTATCCTCCGGCGTACCGTATAACTCGATCCATGAGCCGCGCCAGCCGCGGCCGGTAGAACTGGGGGAGGATGTCACCGCGGAGGGCCGCCGCCAGTTGTAGAGCAGGTCTGGATACGACGCGACCACACCTGCCCAGATCACGCCCGCTTTGATGTCCTTTGAAATGACCATGGCGCGCAGGGTGAGGTAGCCGCCCATGGAATGTCCCCACATGCCGATTCTTTCGGGATTGACCTGCGGGAATCTTTTAATGGACGCGACCGCGTTCATCACGTCAATGAGGTAGCCCGGGTTGCTGTAGGCGCCGGTCGGTTCGCCTTCGGAGGCGTCGTGCCCGCGATAGTCAATGCGGAAGACGACGTAGCCGGCACGGGCGAGTTCGTCCACGTAGGCGATGTAGCGTTCCGTGGTGCGATATACGTCAGGCGGGATGTAGCCGTGATTGAACACGATGGCGGGCCAGCCGCCGACAGGTATCTCGCCGTCGGGAACGGTTAGCAATGCGTAGATTTTCAATCCTTCGGAAAGATAATAGGCGTAATAACGGCGATAGTTCGCGCCGCGCTCGAGTTCCTCCACGATGACGATGTCACTGCCGGGGTAAGAACCAGCCCGCAAAGCCTCGATGGACATTGGATGCGGAACAGGAGTCGCGGTGAAGGTTGGGGTGGGGAGGGCAGTCTCGGTAACGGGGACAGGCGTGGTGGTCGCGGGAAGCGGCAGGGAAGGAGTCGCGGTCGGCGCGGGCGATGGCGTCGTCCGGCCACAGGCACACAGGGAGATCGTCAAAACCAATAAAGTTAAACGGTGCATGGATTCTCTTGGTTGTTCTGAACGTTTCTCTCGTTCTTCGGTTCTAGACATTGTTCCCCTCCCACCACCCCATCAACTCACTTAACGGCAAACTTGGCGTCGCATCGCCCTGCCTGCCCGTGTTCCAGGTGACGATCAGTTCACGCTTGGCGCGCGTGATGCCCACGTAGAACAGGCGCAGGCGTTCCTTGACGTAATCCAGCCGCGAGCGCAGCGTCGCCGCGCCTTCCTCGTACCAGTCATATTCGCTCGACGATTCAAGCGCCGTCAACTGCGCCAGCGCCTCCGCTTCGAGATTCAACCCGCCCCGCACGAACCAACGCTCCGAAATAAAGCGGTCGTTAGGCATGTTCGAGGGGAAGTCATAATTATTGACCGACATCAGATACACACGGTCCCATTCCAGCCCCTTCGCTTTGTGCATCGTCGTCACCACCACGCGCCCGCGATGGTGTTCGGGGTCGAAGCCCGAGTCGTCGTCCGAGAAGCCGATGAAGCGCCGTTCGTTCTTCGCGATCACCGCCAGTTCCGCCGTCAACTCCGGCAGGCGCCAATCGGGATGATCGTCTGCCGCCTGCCGCAGCACCAACGCCAATTTGTGCGCCAGCGCCAGGTCATGCGCTTCGGTGAAGACATCCTGCGCGAGAGTCAGGATCAGTTGATCAATGGGAAGCGTCACCGCGTTCAGCCAGCGCTGGAGGTTGACTCGGAACGCTTCCAATTCTTCCCTCACCCCTGGCCCCTCTCCCACAGCGAGAGGGGGATTCGCTGCCGCTTCTTCTCTCGCCCCTAGCGCTTCTCCCACAGGGAGAGGGGGATTCGCTGCCGCAATTTCCATCTCTCCTCGCTCGAGGGCGGGGTGAGGGCTGACATAATCTTCCACTTTGCTAATCTTCCTCAATATCCTCCCTGCATCGCTCACAAGAGCCATCTTCTCCGTATCTTCACGCCAGTCCCTTCTCCACACCTCATACGCTTTTGCCAGTTTCCGCGCCGAGGCAGGATCGGCGAGGTATGACAGCAAATGACTCAACGCTCCCGCCGCGGCGCGCGTTTCGGAAGTGGACGAGATCAACTCGATGGGTTCGATGCCGCGCTTGCGCAATTCGTTGACCACTTCCACGCCGCGCTGGTTGCGCGGGACGAGGATGGCAAGGGTGGGTTTTTCTTCGTCGGGCAGGTCGGCAACCGAATCGAGATAGTTCTTCACAGATTTGACCACCGCTTCCAGTTCCTGCTCGGGTGTGAATTTGGTGGAGATAAATCGAATCGCTGCGGGATTATCGGGCGGGTTCTGCTGCGGGTCGCCTGGGGGGACGGGGACGATGTGCGGGAGCGAGAGCGCCATCCGCGCTTCGGGGATGGGATGGGAGGTCATCACCCAGTCAATGAGGTGGTTTGCCAGCGCGATGATGGACGGCTGTGACCGCCCCGACTCGGGCATGTCAATGCTTGGGTTGTTTTGAATGAAGGCGCGTAAGAGTTCAGGTGAGGCAGTGGTGAAGGTTTCGAAGATGGCCTGGTTGGGGTCGCCGACGCGAATCCAGTTACCGACCCCCCTCCTGCTCCCCCCATCACGCTGGGGCGTGATGGGGGGAGTGTCCCGAAGGGACGAGGGGGGTGGGGTCCCACCAGATAACAAATTCAATATCCTCTCCTGTGTCAGACTCGAATCCTGCGCTTCATCTTCCAAAATAAACGGATAGCGATAACGCAAGCGCTCCAAAAATTCTTCGTCGCTTTCGAGGAGGGTCAACGCTAAGCGGATGAGATCGTCAAAGTCCACGGCGCCGCGGTAGGCGAGGGCGCGCTGGTAATCGGCGTAGATGCTGCAGCCGAGTTCGGCGAGAGGCAGCGGGGAGGGAAAGGCGTCTAGGTTGGCACGCAGGCTTTCGGGAGTCAGGAGGCGGTCTTTGGCGGAGCGGATAAAGGCCAGGGCGAGGGAGTCCAGTAAATCGGGAAGTTGCTCGCGCTTGACCCAATCCCGTTTGGAATTGTCGAGGGCGGGGTCGAGGTGTTCGTCGAGGTTGTGATTCGCCAGCCAGGCATTGACCGCTTCGCGGCGGATGAAGCCCGCTTCGCGCTCGTCTATGATGCTGAAGCGTTCTTCGAGACCGACGCGCGCGGGCTTCTCGCGGACGATGTCGTGCGTCAGCCCGTGCAGGGTGCGGACGCGGTATTTGTAGAGGGCTTGCAGAGGGTTGTCGAAGAAGCGTTTGATGCGCGCTTCGAAATTGTCCACCGCCGAGTTGACGAGGGTGACGATGAGCACTTCCTGATCGTCGGCGAGCCAGCCCTCGCGGATGATTTTCGCCGCCAGCGCGGAGAGGATGTGCGTCTTGCCCGCGCCGGGGACGGCGGCAATGCCGAGCCGCCCGCCGGTGTAGCGGAGGATTTGTTGCTGAGAGGGGCGAGGGGTGAAGGTAGTATTCATAGAGGACTACGATGGCGGGCGGGGTTGACCCATTGTTCGTCAGCAAATTCGCGGCAGCAACTCGCCGGCGGGCAGATCCACTACACGCGAGCCGCCGATGGAGGTCCTTGCCACGACTAAGCCGGGATGTTCCTCCACCACGCGGCCGATGACTGTGGCGTCTCTGCCGAACTTGTGACTGCGCATAGCCAGTAATATGTTTTCAGCCAATTTCTCCGGGACAATGGCAACTAGTTTTCCCTCGTTGGCAATGTAAAACGGATCGAGGCCGAGCATTTCGCAGGCAGAGGCCACCTCCGGGCGGATAGGTACTCTCGTCTCCTCAAATTCGATGCCGACCTTGGAAGCGTCTGCCAGTTCGTTCAACACAACGGAGAGGCCGCCGCGCGTGGCGTCGCGCAGGCAATGGATTTCCTTCGTCACTGTGAGCATGGCGTCAACGAGACCGTTCAGGGGGGCGGTGTCGCTCTCGATGGCGGAATCAAATTGAAGTCCCTCGCGGACCGACATGATGGCAATCCCATGATCGCCCAGCGTCCCGCTGACGAGGATGGCGTCGCCCGGGCGCGCGTTCTGCGGCGCGATGTCCACACCGTCGGGGATCAACCCGATCCCGGTCGTGTTGACGTAGATCCCGTCGCCGTGGCCTTTATTAACGACCTTTGTGTCTCCCGCGGCGATTTCCACGTTGGCGGCCTTGCAGGCTTTTGCCATCGAAGCGGCCACGCGGCCGAGGGTTTCCATGGGCAGTCCCTCCTCGAGGATGAAGCCCGCGGAAAGATAAAGCGGTGTCGCGCCGCGCATGGCAAGATCGTTGACTGTGCCGTTGACGGCCAGTTCGCCGATGTCGCCGCCGGGGAAGAACAGCGGACTGACCACGAAGGAATCGGTGGTGAAGGCAATTCGTCCGGCAGGCAGGTCGAGCGCGGTAGAATCGCCCATTTGACCGAGCAGGTCGTTCTGGAATTCAAGCGCGAACAGATGGCGAATGAGGTCGTTCATCATCTTTCCGCCGCTTCCATGTCCCATCACGATAGTGGGGTAGTTTTGCAGGGGCAGGGGACAGGTCCATCCGTCGAAGTTGGGCTGGGTCATGGATTCACCTTCCGTCAGGTCGAATGCTTCAATTGTAATGCATGATACTGGATGAAACTTTCCACGATAAATGTCGTAAAATAGTTTAGCGAGGCGATTCACGGCCTCCCGTATTTTGTTTTCAAGGAGAGTGCAATGTCCCAACCTAATCGTTCCCAACTTGGACTCGGCATCCTGCTCGTGCTGATCGGCGCGTGGTTCATCGCCCGCCAGACGGTGCCCGGCCTGGCGGAATTCGCGGAACGCTTCAGTTACTGGCCTGTCACTATCATCGGCGTGGGCGGATTGATCCTGCTCATCGGCCTGATCCTCGGCTCGCCGGGCATGGCTGTGCCGGCCGCCATCGTAGCGGGCATCGGCGGCCTGCTCTACTACTTCGATACAACCGGCAACTGGGATGCCTGGTATTTCTGGCTGCTCGTGCCCGGCTTCGTGGGCGTCGGTTCGATCTTTGCGGGACTGCTGGGAGACAACACCCGTCACAACATCCGCCGCGGGCTGAACACAATGGTGGTCAGCGCGGTGCTGTTCCTGCTCTTCTCGGCCTTCTTCGGCGGCTGGAAACTGCTGGATAACAGTTACGGCCCGGCCATCCTCATCATCCTGCTCGGTCTGTGGGTGATCGGGCGCGGCTTGTTTGCTACGTTCCGAAAGAGTCAATAACATGCGACACGGCAATTTGTTCTGGGGCGTCGTGCTCCTGTTGCTGGGCGGCATGATGTTCCTCGATGCCGCAAACGTCCGCCTGTTCGGAGGCGTGCGCGCCACCGAACTGTTCTGGCCGGCCATTCTGCTGGTGGCCGGCGCGTGGATCATCCTCGGCGTGTTCCTGCGCGGCGCGGCACAGACCGGGCAGGCCGCGATTGACCTGCAGGGCGCCAGGGAAGCGCGCGTGCGTCTTAGTCACGGCGCGGGACGGTTACAGGTACGCGGCGCGTCGCTGGGCGGCGAACTGGCGCGCGGCACGTTTGGCGGCGGGTTGCGGCAGTCGGCGCGGAAAACGGGCGACCGCCTCGAGGTCGAGATGCGGACCGCCTCCGAATTTTGGATTCCCTTCGGGCCGGGCGTCCGCTACGATTGGGATGTCCAGTTCAACACGGACGTCCCGACGAAACTGTCCATGGAGACTGGCGCGGACGAATCCGATGTTGACTTGAGCGGTCTGCAATTGACGGACTTCAAACTCGAGACCGGCGCGAGCAACACCAAAGTGACCCTGCCGGCGCGCGGCCGCCTCCACGCGGACTTCGATCTGGGCGCGGCCTCCCTGACCGTGATCGTGCCCGAGGGCGTCGCGGCCCGCATCCGCGTGGACTCGGGCGTCTCGGATGTGCGCGTGGATCCCCGCTTCCCGCGCGCGGGGAACGTGTACCAGTCTCCGGATTACGAGACCGCCGCCAATGCGGTGGATATAGATATTGACGCCGGAGCCGCGCAGATCACTGTGCGGTAGGCATCCTTCATCCATCATAATGTTTCGCTCCGCTTACATCGTCCTGATGTCTTTCAGGTGGGCGAAATCAAGGAGAATGCAATGAGAAGAATTGACCCGCGTATCATCGTCGGCGCGCTGTTGATCGTTGGCGGCGTGCTGATGCTGTTGCAGACCATGGGTCTGCTCGAAAACGTGAGCGACCTGTTCTTCGGGGGCATCTTCCTGATCGCCGGCGCGGCGTTCCTGTATGTCTTCGCGACCGGTTCGTGGTGGGGCGCGATCCCCGGCTGTATCCTGCTGGGTCTGGGCGCAACCATCCTGGCTGACAGCCTGTTGCCCGGCACGGATATCGGCGGCGCGCTGTTCCTGGGTTCCATCGGCCTGGCGTTCTGGCTGGTATATCTCTCGGCCCGCGCCGAACGCTGGTGGGCCATCATCCCGGCCGGCGTGATGACCACACTCGCCGGCGTGACGCTCGTGCCCGAGCCGTTTGGCAGTTTCGGCACCGGCGGAGTCTTCTTCCTCGGCCTGGCCGCGACGTTTCTGCTGGTGGCGCTGCTGGCTGGTCACCGCTGGGCGTATTACCCGGCCGCCGCGCTGGGCGCGATGGGTGTATTGGCAACCACGCCTTATCTCGAATTTGTCAATTATCTCTGGGCGGCGATCCTGATCGCGATGGGTGGATATCTCATCTTCCGATTCTTCCAGACCCGCTCGTGAGGTCCTCGCGTCGAATGAAGCGGCGCATATCGCCGCGCATCGGGGGTGGCCGTCTCTCTGCTCGGCGCGATCGTACATAAGCGAAAGGCCCCTGCGCCCTCACCGCAGAGGCCTTTGCATACCTGCCCTCGCTTGAAACGGGATAATTCAGCGGGCGATTTTTTGTCCAAGCAGTTCGCGCACCTGCTGGCTGGCGTTCTTCCAGCGCGGCGCCACGCCGCCGGCCAGACGATCCAGGAGCGCGACAGCGAGGCGGGGTTCGCGTTCGTAGAGCCGATGCAGGTCAGAAGCGCGGATGCGAACCGTGTCGCAGTCTCCGCTTGCGAGAGCGCTGGAGGTATAGGCTGGGTTGCCGATGGCCGCCGACCAGCCGAAGACCGCGCCCGGCGCGAGCCGCGAGAGCGTCATCGGCGGACCGTCGTAGGGTTTATAACGCAATTCGACGTTGCCCGCGATGAGGATGTGCAAATGCGTGGTGTGGCCGCCCTGCTCGAAGATCACCGTGCCGTCCGCGGCGTGGAACGGTTCGAAGAGGGGCGCCAGCGCGCGCAGGTTGCCCTCTTCCAGGTTTTCCAACAGCGGGATGCGACGCAGTACCTCGAACATGCTTTCATGGTATTCAAAGACGGCCCGGTTTAGTAGTGGCGATTGTCATGAAAGTATAGACATTCATCATCGGATATTGTGTCATCCTTCGTTGGGTTGTACGGTACAATTTCGCGCAGATTTGTAATAAATTCTTCGTGAAGTGCGTCCAACTTCTGTGACTGCCGAGCCCGAAAGAAACCTGTCGGCGCTGGAGCGATTGTTACTTCAGGCCGAGCCGCCCGCCCAGTTGACGACCCCTCCGCTTCGCTGCGGCGATGTTTGCCCGCAATGCGGCGAAGGCCGGTTGAATTACAACGGCACACTCGACCTCGCCTGTCCGTTGTGCGGTTTCACTGCCGGCGGGGGCGGCGGTTGTACCTGATAAAACTCATTCTGCTCCGTGCGAGCAACGAGGAACATGACAAGACGAAAATTACGCCCAACCTCATTTAGCCGGCTGATTGCCCTCCTGGTCATTGGTATGGGACTGATCGCGATGGGCATTGCGGCCATGGCTTTCGTGACGATGAACCGTGCCGCGCCCGAATCGGATTTTTCGAGCGGTTCCGGGCCGGACGCTTCGGTTGTCCCCGCGCAAGTGAATTATCCCGCCCCCGAACTGACCCTGACCGACCTGGGCGGACAGTCGCATTCGCTGGCCGATTATCGCGGGCAGGTGGCGCTGGTCAACATGTGGGCCACATGGTGCCCGCCCTGCCGTCAGGAGATGCCCACCCTGCAAAGTTTCTACGAACAATACGCGGGGCGCGGCTTCGTCATTATCGCCATTGACGACGGCGATCCCGCGCCCGACGTGGCCGCGTTTGTGGAGGATTACGGTCTCACCTTCCCGGTCTGGCTTGACCCGCAGTACACCTCCGAGCGCGCCTTCAGCACAATGAACCTGCCGAGTTCTTTCGTCATTGACCGCGAGGGCGCCGTCCGTTTGCAATGGGTGGGCGCGATCGATCACGCGACACTGGAAACGTACGTTGCGCCGATCATCTTGGCACAGGAATAAATCAATCATGGATGTCAAAGTAGACTGGAAGAATCGCCTGTCTTTTGTTGGAACGGCCGACTCGGGCTTCTCGGTCAATCTCGGCACGGACCCGGGCGTCGGCGGCGACAACGATGGCCTGCGCCCGATGGAACTGATGGCGCTCAGCCTGGCGGGCTGTACCGCCATGGACGTGATCTCGATCCTCCAGAAGAAGCGCGTGGAGGTAACCGATTTCGAGGTCAAGGTGCGCGCAGACCGCGCGAGCGAACATCCCAAAGTGTTCACCCGCGCTGTGGTGGAGTATCTCGTCACTGGTCGCGGCGTGGACGAAGCCGCGGTGGTGCGCGCCATCGAACTCTCGGTCGAGAAGTATTGTCCCGCCCAGGCGATGCTGATGAAGGTGTTTCCGATCGAGTTGCGTTACGAGATTTACGAAGGGGAGAAGGAAGGGAAGCGCGAGTTGGTCAAGGGTGGGACGTATACCGCGAAGAGCATTACGCCAGCCTCGTAGACCCGAAAGCCAAGACCTCCGAAGTCTGCCGGACCTCGGAGGTCTTCGATTTCGCAAAAGCCGCCTTGTCGCTCCGCATCCCGCCTCATGGCGGACCAATTGCGTTACCAGATTCCTGGGAGGAGTCGGAAGCGCGTTTTTTGCATGTACTCGCGATAGCCCTTGAGTTCGTCCGCGAGGAGTTCCTCTTCGTCTTTGGCGCGGGCCGCGAGCAGGAAGGGAAGGATGAGGGTCGGGAGGACCGCCCAGTACGAACCCAGCGCGAGCGGCGAGAAGATGATCATCAGCATCATGCCGAAGTACATTGGATGGCGGACGATGGCGTAGGGGCCGCTGGTGATGACTTGTTGTTCTTCCTGCACTTCGATGACGCGCGAGGCGTAGGTGTTGATTTTGTAAACGAGAAAGATCAAGACGAGGGAGGCCGCCACGACGATTTGCGCGGCGATGGAAACCCAGGCGGGGACGTCCGACCAGCCGAAGCGTTTGTCGAAGCCCGGCAGGAGGAAGGCCGCCAGGTAGCAGAGCGCGGAGAGGGCGATGATGAGGCGTTGTTCGCGGCGCGTTTCGCTGTAACGCGAGCGGCGGTCGAGCAGGGCGGGGTCGCGTTGGGCGAGGTAGATGAGAATGAAAGCCAGGGCGAGGCCGAGCACGGCGATCCACATCCACGCCTGCCAGTAGTCGAATGTGCCGGCAGGCCAGAAGAGCATGGCGCCGATGACGATGAGACCGAGAGCCAGACGAACGATAGCCGCGACCGTTGATTTGGTTGCGCTGGAATTCTGGGTCATGCCTGCCTTCTTTTTATTTGTGACTTGCCTTCATCGCCTTCACGGATTCGACGATGAGTTCTTTCAACACTTTTTTATCCACATCGCTCAAGCGCTTGATGTAGAGACAGCCCTTGCCGAGCGAGTGCTTGCCAAGTTTTTTGAGCAAATTGCCGTACCGGTCGAAACCCGTCATGATGTAAAGGGTGAGGTTTTGCTTGCGTGGGGAGAAGCCAACCAGCGGCCAATCGCCTTCCTGACGGCTCCTCTCGCTTTTGTAGTGATAACTCCCAAAGCCGACGATGCTCGTTCCCCACATTTTCGGTTCGGCTTTGACGGCCGCCTTCATCATCTTCAGGATTTCATAGCAGTCCTTGCGCGTCTCTTCGGGATAGGCGGCGAGGAAATCGTCCACGCTTGCATCGTTTTGTCTGGTTTTGAGTTCGGCCATTTCATGCTCCTATTTGTCAGAACTTGTCTCAAAAATACTGACCGGCCTCGTCATTGCGAGCGAAGCGCTTGCCCTGAGCCTGTCGAAGGGAAGCAATCTCCTTGAAAACGAGGTGACCTCGTAGAATTGGGGATTGCTTCGTCGGGCTATGCCCTCCTCGCAATGACAACCGCTTATTTTTTTGAGAGGACTTCTAGAACTTTGGTTCCTCGAATTTTACCCTGCTTCATTTCCGGCAGAGCATGCTGGGGTTCTTCAGTTCATAAATTCGACCTCGTTATCCCGTTCCAAACTGACGGTCGCCCGCGTCGCCGAGGCCAGGCACAATGTACGCGCGCTCGTTCAGGTGATCGTCAATCGCGGCGAGATGGATGGGGATGTCGGGATGCGCGGCCTGCATGACGCGAATCCCCTCGGGGGCGCCGATCAGGCCGACGAACTTGATCTTCTTCACACCCCAGCGCTTCAACACGTCGGCGGTGGCGGTGGCCGAACCGCCGGTGGCCAGCATCGGGTCCAGGATGAGGCAGACCGAGACGCGCGGTTCGATGGGCAGTTTGTTGTAGTATTCCACCGGGCGCAGGGTCTTTTCGTCGCGGTACAGCCCGATATGCCAGACCTCGGCGCTGGGCATCAATTCCCAGAAGCCTTCCACCATGCCCAGCCCTGCGCGCAGGATGGGGACGAGGCCGATCTTCTCTTTGAGTTCCGCGCCGGTCGTTTTGGCGAGCGGCGTCTCGAGGTCGCGCGGGACCGTTTGCAGGTCCGCGGTGGCCTCGTAGGCCAGCAGGGCGGCGATCTCTCGCATGAGTTCGCGGAATTTCTTGGGCTCGGTGTTCTTGTCGCGCAGGCGGGACAGTTTGTGGGCGACGAGCGGGTGGGCGGACGCAAAAACGTTGGGCATATCTCCTCCAAACGGGTATCTTTATTATAGCCGCGAGGTGATATTTGACCCATGACTCGCACCGCCATTTTCTGTACACTGGAAGCAAAGCGGAGAGCGACATGAGACTTTCGGGCCTGCATATTCTCCTGACGTATCAATGCACCTACGAGTGCGATCACTGTTTCGTGTGGGGCAGTCCCTGGCAGACGGGCACTCTCACGCTCGAGCAGGTCGAACAGATTTTGTCGCAAGCCAAAGACGCGGGTGTGGAATGGATTTATTTCGAGGGCGGCGAGCCGTTTTTGTATTATCCGATTCTGGTAAGAGGCGTTCAACTTGCGGCGGGCATGGGCTTTCGCGTCGGGGTGGTCTCGAACGCGTACTGGGCCAATTCGGTCGCGGACGCCTACGAGTGGCTCAAGCCGTTCAAGGGGCTGGTAGAGGATTTGACCGTGAGCAGTGATTTGTATCATTGCGAGGAATGCCTTGGCGAGCGGCCTCAGAACGCGCTGGTTGCGGCCAAGTGGCTTGACATCCCGACGGGCATGATCTCGATTGCCCAGCCCGAAGCGAAGGACGAGACCTCGCTGATGTATCGCGGCCGCGCCAGCCAGATGGTCGCGCGCGCCGCGCATCACCCGTGGGATAGTTTCGCCGAATGTCCGCACGAGGACTTGCGCGAGCCGGGCCGCATCCATCTCGATCCGCTTGGCAACCTGCACATCTGCCAGGGGCTCGTCATCGGTAATGTTTTTGAAAAACCGTTGAAGCAAATTTGCGCGGAATACGATGCGGACGCGCACCCGATTTGCGGACCCCTGCTCTCGGGCGGGCCCGCCGCGCTGGTGACCGAGTACAACCTCCCGCACGCGTCGGACTACGCCGACGCCTGTCACCTGTGCTACGAAGCGCGGACGAAGCTGAGAGCGCGCTTCCCCGCCATCCTCGCTCCCGACCAGATGTATGGAGTGGTGAAATGAACGGGAATGATTTCATGAGTTGGGTCCTGCGCTCGCCCTTCCACGGATTGTTGAGCAACGGTACCATGCTCATTACTGTCACTGGTTGCAAGACGGGAAAGAAATACACCACACCTGTTGGCTATTATCGCGATGGCAATTGTCTATGGATTCTCACCAGCCGCGACCGGACGTGGTGGAAAAATCTGCGCGGCGGAGCGGAAGTAGAATTGCTGTTGAAACGGGAATCGGTCAGAGGGTTTGCGGAAGTCGAGCAGGACAATTCCGCTGTACAGGCGCGCCTGTGCGATTACGTCAGGCATATTCCACAGGCGGCAAAGCCAATGGGCATTCGTACCGAACAGGGAAAACCTAACACAGAGGATATTGCCCGCCTTGCGAAGGAACGGCTGTTTGTAAAAGTAATGCTTGGGGAAAACTAGCGATACCGATTTCTGCGTTCGCCTGTGGTTAAAAACCGAGTTTCAAAACACTTTCTCAGGGCTTCAAGAGCCGCGATACGCTCACATATTCTTCCCTTGCCAGCCTGACTTGTTCGGCCAGAGTGGACAGGTCTTCGGTCTTGCCGCGGCTCTCGAGTTCCGCGGCGAGGCTGGCGAGTAACGTGGCGCCCACGGTGGCGGAATTGGACTTGAGCGTATGGGCGGCGCGCACGAATCCCTGCGAGTCGGCACTTGCCATACTGGCTTCCATGTGCGCGAGCAATTGTGGAGCATTGTCAAGAAAGGTCTCGACGATGTCGACAATGAAGGCATCCGCTTCCTCGCCCATGAATTCGCGATAATTATTCAAAGCAGAAGGGTCAAGAGTCATTTGAGCCTCCTCAGGAAACAGGCGATTCTTCGTGCAGTCTCAAAGGGCGCGTGGTTTTTCGAGGAAGGGGCTTCACAGCCTCGAGCGCCTGCTTCAATTCTTCCACCCTGATGGGCTTGCTCACGTAACCGTCCAGCCCGGCGGCAAGGTAACGTTCGCGGTCGCCTTCCAGCGCATTGGCGGTCATGGCAATCAGGCGCGGACGTTTCTCTTTCGGCCAGCGTTGCAGGATCTGCCGTGAGGCCTCCTCGCCGTCCATTTCAGGCATTTGCATATCCAACAGGACGACGTCGTAGGTCTGGCGGCGCAGGGCTTCGAGCACCTCGATGCCGTTGGCGACCATGTCGGGGCGATAGCCCATGCGGTTCAACAGGCTGGCGGCGACTTTCTGGTTGACGATGTTATCCTCAGCGACCAGGATTCTCAGCGGATGACGGTCGCCCAGCGAAGTGTCGAAAACGGGGCCTTCGGGGCGCTGGCGGGCGGCGCGCGGCCGGTCAGCCAGGACCGAGGCAATTGATTCGAACAACTGCACCGGCTTGATGGGTTTGGAGAGAAAAGCCGCGAAGTTGATGTCCTCGATGCCGTCGGGGCGGCGTCCCAGCGACGTGAGCATGATGAGCGGAATGACGGAACCGTTTGGCAGGCGGCGGACTTCGCGCGCCAGGGTCAGGCCGTCCATTTCGGGCATTTGCATATCGAGGATGATCACGTCGAACGGCTGGCTGCCGCGAAGCAGGGACAGGGCCTCGGTCCCGGAAGAGGCGGCGTGCGTTTCCATGCCCCAGCCTCCGGTCTGTTTGATCATGATCAGGCGGTTGGTGGCGTTGTCGTCCACGATGAGCAGTCGGCGGCCCTCCAGATCAGGCTGGACGCCGCGCGGCTGGAAGCCCGTGGTGGCGGGAGCGGACTGAACATGAATGGTGAAGTGAAAGGTGGAGCCTTTTCCCTCCTCGCTCTCGGCCCAGATCTGACCTCCCATCAGTTCCACCAGGCTGCGGCTGATGGAGAGACCCAGGCCCGTTCCGCCGAACTTGCGTGTGGTGGAGGAATCGACCTGTGAGAACGCCTGGAAGAGGCGGCTCATGCGTTCCTCCGGAATGCCGATGCCGCTGTCGCGCACGGCGAACTTGAGCACGTAGTCGTTTTCGTGCACAGCCTCTGTGGAAACAGAGACCACCACCTCGCCCTTCTCGGTGAACTTGACCGCGTTTCCGACCAGGTTGACCAGCACCTGGCGCAAACGGGTGACATCACCGAGCAGTTTGGTGGGCGTGTTTTCGTGGATGAGGTAGGCTAGGTCGAGTCCCTTTTCGGAGGCTTTGGTTGCCAGCAGGTCGAGGGCCGATTCGATGCAGGAGGTCAGGTGGAACGGCTGTTTTTCCATGACCATCTTGCCCGCTTCGATCTTGGAGAAATCCAGAATGTCGTTGATGACCGAAAGCAGTGTGTCTCCGCTGGCGCGGACGGTTTCGACGTAATCCAGTTGCTCGTTATCCAGTTTGGTGTCGAGCAGGAGACTGGTCATGCCGATAACCGCGTTGAGCGGGGTGCGGATCTCGTGACTCATGTTGGCGAGGAATTCAGCCTTGGCCTGCGCGGCAGACTCGGCCTCGCGCCGCGCCTGGACGAGTTCGGAAATGTCGTGATAGATGGCGAGCGCGCCGATGTGCTCCTCGTCCACCATCACCGGGACGGCGGCGAGTTCCACATCTATGAGTCGACCGCTCTTTGCCTGGCGCTGGACGATGGCGTGAACGATTTCTCCCTTGAGGGCAGTATTTGAAAAGCGGGTCGCCTGGTCTCTTTGATCGGGTGGGACGATCAAGTCGTCCAGTGTTTTCCCAACGATGTCCTCCTGCCGATATTCGAACAACGCCTCGAAGGCCGGATTGCAGGAACGGATGGTGAAATCGGGCGCCATGATGACAATGGCGACCGGGCTGGCCTTGACGAGTGATTCAAAATATTGTTTTTGCCGCTGGATTTCCTGCTCGCTTTGTTTGCGGGCGGTGATGTCCTGCATGATCGAAACGAAATAGCGGATCTTGCCGCTCTCGTCGCGGACGGGGGTGGTGGTCTGCTGGTTGATGTAGCGACTCCCATCCTTGCGGCGATCCACGATCTCGCCCTGCCAAGTCCGGCCTGCCATGACTTGTTCGCGGATGCGCCGGTAGAACTGCTCGTCCTGCGCGTCGGAATGGAGGAAATCCAGTGTCCGGCCGCGAATCTCATCGAGACTGTAGCCGGTCTGTGTGGTAAATGCAGGGTTGACCCACTGTACTCTATCCTCCGCGTCCGTGACCATCACGGCGTTGGCAGCCGATTCGAGCATGATGCCCTGCAACCGCAGGCGATCGTCAGTTTGTTTGCGCTTGATGATGTGAGAGAGCGTGTTGGCTATGGCCTCGAGCAGGGTCTTTTCGCGCGGGGACGGCTGATGACCCTCGTCGAGATACAAGACCAGCACTCCCAGAGTCCGCCCCTCGAACACGATCGGAACGTTGTAGTGGCCGTGAGGCCGGATTCCCTCATATTGATTCTCGTGCCGTTCGTCCACGCAATCGGCAAATTCAACGCGCTGGCTGGCCGCGGCGCGCCCGCACAGGCAGCGGCCAAAAGGGACCTGGGCGCACATGGCCATCAGCGGTTCGGTCAGGTTTCGGGAGGCCGCAAGTGAAAGCATATTCGACCGGTTTTCCGCCAGGAAAATGCCTCCCCTGGGATGGGTGGGAAGCCAGGGAATATCCAGGATGACCTCGAGGGCGCGGTCAAGCACTTCCTTGAGCGAGACATTTTCAAGGGAGGCGCTGAGTAGGGAATTCAGCACGGTTTGGGTCTGGTAGGCGTTGTCCAATTCCTTTGTACGCGTCTCCACCGTTGACTCCAAACTTTCCTTGAGATCGAGCATGCGCTGTTGCTGACGACCAATGATGAAAGCAACTGTGCCCAATATCAGCGGTCCAAAGTTGAACACCCATAAATCGGAATGTTGTCTTTGCACGGCCAGGGCGGACTCAAGCGATAATGATCGTCCCGACACAGCCATTACCAGCAGGGTCGCCAGCACGGGAGGTAGGAGCCCGAGCAGGAACCCCGTCCCTGCGTAAACCAACGCTAAATTCCTATCACTTCTTCGAACCTTGTCTGCCATAAGGGCCTCGCTTTACGTTCCAATAACATTGAATTGCACCTGGTTTCGGCCGCTGCGCTTGGCGCGGTAGAGCGCCTCGTCGGCGCTGTCCACCAGGGCGTCCAGGATATGTTCCGAATTGACCACTTCGATGATGGTAACGATCCCCGCGCTCAGACTGATCTTCAGCTCCTCATTGTCTGCAACGGGAAGACTCTGGACGTTCACACCGTGAAGGATGCGGTCGGCAATTTTGTGGGCATCGGCGGCACCCACGCCGGGCAGGATGATGACAAATTCATCGCCGGCCCAGCGGCCGACGCCATCGTAGGGACGGCTGCAGGTTTGGAGGGTTCGCGCCACGGCTTTGATGGCAACGTCCCCGGAAAGGTGCCCATACCGATCATTGATCGTCTTCAGATTGTCGATATCCAGGAAAATGAGGCTGAAAGGGTGGTGTGCGCGGCGCGCCCGTTCCAGCTCCCCCTGCGCGAACAGGTAAATGGCGCGGCGGTTCATGACGTTGGTCAGGCCGTCGTACATTGCCTGCTGTTCCAGTTGCGACAACGCCGCGGTCAGTTTATCCTCCAGGCGCAGGATGCGTTCCCCGACCGCGATCCGTGCCTCCAGTTCGTGAACGTTGAACGGCTTTGTCAGGTAGTCGTCCGCGCCTGCCTTCAGACCGGCGATAACGTCTCCGCTGTCTCCTTTGGCGGTCAGCAGGATGATATACACATAGCCGGGCAGGTCGGCGGAACGAACCAATTGAATTAATTCCATCCCGTCCATGGAAGGCATGGACCAATCTGTAATGAGAAGGCGCGGCTTTTCCCTTTGCAGAAGATCCCAGGCTTGTCCCCCGTTCTCCGCCAGGAATATTTCGTGTCCGTTTTTTTTCAGCACGGCAGACAGAATTTTTCGCTCTAACGGGTCGTCGTCTGCAACCAGGATTCTGGTCATGAGTTTATTATAGAGAATTGGTGAAATTTCTCCATTAAAAGATGATTGCAATGGTTTTCAATAATGAAATTAAATCCGTAATGGTTATGAAAGGCGCGACTGCCTGGATATTCACTATACTTGTAGAAAACAGGCCGCCGATGAGCACAAGAATTCTCGTTGTAGACGATGATGAAATGACCCTCAAACTGACGCTGGGGGTGTTGAAGACCGATGGCTTCGAAGTGGCCGCGGCAGGCAACGGCGGGGAAGCGCTGTCTGTGATCGGGCAGGTTCGACCGGCGCTGGCGATCCTGGACGTGATGATGCCCGACATGGACGGTTACGAATTATGCCGTCAACTGCGGCATCGTTCCGACACAGCGAATATTCCGATCATCATCCTGACAGCCCTGAGCGAATTGGACGAGAGACTCAAGGCCTTCGAGGCGGGCGCGGACGATTTCATTGCCAAGCCATTCCAGCCCAGGGAACTGTTGGCGCGCGTCAAAGTGCTTCTGCGCCGCGCCGCGCCGTCCGAGGCGGAGTCGCAAGAAGTCCAGGGCGAAATGACCGCGGTCTTCTCCTTGCGCGGCGGTGTCGGCGTCTCCACTTTGGCGGCCAATCTGGCTGTCGGACTTTCCCAGGTTTGGCCCTGCGGCGTGACATTGGTGGATTTAGCGCTGGCCAATGGGCAGAGCGCCCTGATGCTGGATGTGCCTTTGCGCAACAGTTGGGGGGGACATTGCGCCTATCCGCGCCGAAGAGATCGATGCGGAAGTGGTTCACCGCGTCCTGTTGAGGCACGAGTCGGGGGTCCAGATCCTTGCCGCGCCGCGCCGCCCCTACGAGGCCGAGTCATTGCAGGATCAGCAGGTTGGACGTGTTCTGGACATCCTGCGACGTCAGTCGGATTACATCGTGCTCGACCTTCCGCACGACTTCACCGCTTCGACGCTGGCCGCCCTCGATTCTGCTGACCGCATCCTGCTCGTCACCGCGCCCGAACTGGCAGCAGTCCGTTGCGCCAGCGCAGCCCTGGATGTGTTCGAAAGACTCGAATATCCAAAGGAAAAAATCGAGCTGGTCTTGAACTGGACTTTCAAAGGAAAGGGACTCTCAAGGGCAGAAATCGAGAAGGTGCTGCGGCGCGAGATAAAGATCGTCATCCCCCACGCCTCCGACACGCTTGTGTCAGCCCTGACCTTCGGCCGGCCCGCCGTATTCGCCGATCCCGCCGGCCCGGTCGGCGCGTTGTTCGAAGACCTAGCCTATTATTGGAGCAAGGAAAACCACAAACAGACGCCTCCCACCCCTCCTAAAGAAGGGTATCTGCGCGTACTCGAACGCTCAAAGAAACGGCAGGAGAAGGCATGAAAGAAGGAAGAACAAGTATGAAATCTGGGCGCGGACAAGGGTTGGTCGAATACGCCCTTTTAGTGGCGCTGGTGGCAGTCGCCCTCGTTCTCATTTTGCAACTCACCGGCACCCGCCTGTCGGATGTATACTGCTCGGTCGCCAGCGGAATAACGGGCGAGGAGACCTGCGTTCAGGGCGACGAGCCATATTGCTCCGACGAGTTTTCATCGAAGAAACTCGAGGGCTGGGACACTCGCACCGGCGCGTGGAAGACAGACGATGGGCGGGTCTGCACACGGGGAACGGCTCTGGCGTTCAATGAATGTTCCCTTGACATGGACGCCGCCGATTACACCATCAACCTGGACGGTGCCGCGTTGACAAGAGGCAACGGTTACGGCATCGTCTTTCGCGCCACCAACACCGGCGGGAAATTCAACGGTTATACGTTTCAGTATGATCCGGGGTACGGAGGCGGCGCATTTATATTCCGTAAATGGGTCAACGGCAGTGAACTGCCTCCCTTCGCGGTTACGCGGGCCGCCGGCTTCGACTGGTACGGCTCGCCCAAGGACATCCAACTCGTTGTCAACGGCAATCAATTTACGGCCTACGTGGACGGCCAGCCCGTGTTGACCGGTACAGATTCGACTTACAAGGAAGGCGGCGTTGGCCTGCGTTCATGGGACGGGTCTGAAGCGTGTTTTGATAACTTCCGCATCGGACCCCGTCCCTAACAAAGGGTAGACGATGTCATTCGAAAAATCCCCCTCGCTCGAAAATTTCAAAGACGGGCTGCAACTCCCGCCCGCCGACCCATCGGCGCGTCAGCGGCGCATGCGCGTAATGCTGCTTATCGCCTTCATGTTCGTCTTATTGCTGGCAATTGCCAACTTCTTCCGTTCCCCGTTTTCGGATCAACTGTTTGGCACCGGCACGGTGACCGGCGTGGTGCTTGACGCGCAAGGCCAGCCGTTCCACGGCGAGGTGCTGGTCCTCGGGACCAATCAGGGCACCCGCACCGCCCTCGACGGTTCGTTCAGCCTGGGACATGTGCCATCCGGCATGCAGTCGCTTATCATCCTCGATGAACAGGGCGGGAACGAAATCCGCATCCAACTCGCCCCCGGCCAGGCCCTCAACCTGGGCGAGATTCGCTTCACCGGGACGGCCATCCCCGGCGAGTGACGAGTCCAAAATAAAAGACCCCTCCGTGTCATTCCCGACCTCGGAGGGGTTTCCGTTTAACGGGCCATTCACTCGCTCTTTGCCAGTTTTGTAATTTCCCCGCGGTCCCGAATCTCTCGCACCAGTTTCCCATCCCTCATTTGCAGGACGCGGTCCACATACTGGCACATGCGCAGGTCGTGTGTGACCATGATGCCGGCGCGGTTGTTCTCGTGGATCAGCGCCGCGAAGGTCTCCACCACCTGGAAGGCGCGCTCCGTATCGAGGCTGGCGGTCGGCTCGTCGGCCAGCACCAGCGTTGGGTTGTGGATCAGGGCGCGGGCAATGGCGACGCGTTGCTGCTGTCCGCCCGACATCTGCGCGGGCAGGTTGTTCAGCCGTTCGGCGAGACCGAGGCGGGCCAGCAGTTCCTGGGCGCGGATGCGCGCCCCGTGCTCGAGCCGACCATTGAGACGCAACATCAATTCCACGTTCTCCTGCGCCGACAGATACGGAATCAGGTTGTTGGCCTGAAAGGTAAAGCCGATCTTCTCGCGGCGCAGAATCACGCGTTCGGCCTCGTTCATGCGCGCCAGGTTTTGTCCGTCAATCAACACCTGCCCGCTGCTGGGAGTCAACAGCGCGGCCAGAATCGAGAGCATGGTCGTCTTGCCCGAACCGCTCGGCCCGACCAGCGCCACGAACTCGCCGTGTTCGACTGTGAACGAAACCCCGTCCACGGCGTTGATCGCGCCGCCGTCGGTTTGGAAGGTCTTGACGACTTCTTTGACTTCGAGTGCTGCATTATTGTTCATGGTTTCTTGTCATTACTCTCAAGAGGCGCGGATGATCGTCGAAAGCCGCAGTCGAAGGACATCATTATGACAACCTCAAAGCCTTCAGCGGTTCGATGCGTACTGCGTAAACGATGGACACCAGCCCGCCGATTGGGCCGATCAACAACAACGCGGTGATTGCAACCGCCGAGGCTGTGCCGTTGAAAACAATCGGGACGGTGGGCGGGAAACTCAGCGAGAACAGATACGACAGCCCGCCGCCGATGGCCACGCCGAAGACCGTGACGATGATGATCTGGATCACAGCCGCCGCACCGACCACCGCGTTCGATGCGCCGATGGCCTTCAATACACCGATCTGCGGCACCTTTTGCAGGATCTGTATCTGGAAGAATCCGCCGATGACCAGCACGCCGATCAGCAGTGTGAATATGGCCTGCGTTTGAACGGTGCTCTGCTGGGCGGAATAGCCGGGCACATTTTCGATCGCGGTTTGAATATCGGCCACCTCGACGTTTTCGACGCGCGCCAGGATATTGGCTTTGACCGTTTCGGGCGTGAAGCCATCGGCAACTTTCACGGCAACGACGTTGACCGTCGTGCTCTCGCGGCCCACTTCCGCATCCGATTTGGTACGCATCTGATCCCAGTTCGAATAGGAAACGAAAATGGAAGGGGCGAACGTGTACAACTGCCCGTCGCTCACGCCGACGACTTTCAGGGTGTAGAACTCGTCCGAGGTGCCCTGCGTGGAGCGGATGGTGATGCGGTCGCCGATCTTAATATCCGTGCGCAGGAGGACATTTCGGTCAATCACCACTTCCTGCGCCAGTTCGCCGCTCAAGTTTTCCCCTTCGATCACCGCAGGCGCGCCGGGCGTGCCCGCTTCGATGCCGATCAACGAAACCTTCAGCGCTTCGCCGTCGGGCAGGAGGATGGCCGTGTTGGAGGCGGCGATCGGCCCGGCGTCGGCGACCCCCTCCACCCGTCGAATGACGCGCACGATGGACTTTTCCACGCGGCTGGAGGGGATGATGAAGTCCGATTTTTCGAGATAGACCAGCAGGTCTGCATCCAGCCGCGAAAGATACTGGCGGTTGGAGTCCGCCAGCCCCTCGCCGAGCGCGGCAATGAACAACACCAGCAGGGTGATCAGCGCGATGACCAGGCCGACCAGCAGGAAACGCCCGCGATTGCGGATGACTTCCTTGAAGGCAAGATATGCAGCAAGCGAGAGGCTTTTCATTTGTCTCCATCCTCGGGCTTGATGGGTCCTTCGATGGGCTTGCCCCAATCCACGCCCATCACGCCGTGCAGGAGCAAATCCACGGGCGGATGGTCGGTGATGTCTTCATAATAATAGGGCAGGCGGATGCGCCCGTCGGTTCCAATGATGAACGTGCCGGACATGACGAAAGCATCCTGGCCTTTTGGCGGCGTCTCTGAGTCCCAGCCCTTCGTCTCTTTCAAACGGCGGTTGGACTTCCAGATGCGCGGCGCGAGCAGAGTCTGATATGCCGTGCCGCGGCCGAGACCATACGCCGCGTAGGCAGCGCGTTTCGGGTCTGCCAGGCACAACACGCCCGGGGCGCGCTCCTCGCAAAAGGCTTTGGCCTGTTCTGCTGTCCCCTGCGTGACGAGGGCCAGCGTCAGGCCGCGCGCTTCGAGTTGCGGTTTGGCTCCCGCCAGTTGCTCGGTCATTTCCTTGCATTGCGGACAGCCGAAGTGACGCGTGAAGGCCAGCACCAGAGTCTGCTTTTGCCATAGGGCGGAGAGCCTGAGAAGATTACCCTCGGCAGTCAGCAGTTCGAGGTCGGGTGCGGGATCGTTGAATTTCAAATGGGCGAGTTTGGGCATAGGCGGCTATTTTAATTAACGGGACTCTCAAAACATCTCAGGCTTATTCTAATCCAACTCTTATACAGCCAGATGGGTACAAGAGTAAAATACCTTTCGTAAGGCACGCCTCCCGACGGTTGCCGCGGCGACCGTTTTTCTATGTGTGGTGCGGAAATTGTTATGACAGCAGCGGTCACCCGCCCGATCATTGAATTGAATCACGTAACGAAAATATACTCCAGCGAGGCGGGGGATTTTCCCGCGTTGAAGAGCATTACGGCATCGGTTCTGCCGGGCGAGTTTCTGGGCATCGTTGGAAAATCGGGGGCGGGGAAGTCCACGCTGTTGAACATGATCAACGGCGTGGACCGCCTGACCGACGGCGAGGTGATCGTTCGGTCGAACGGGACCGATGTGTCTGTGCACCGCCTCGACGAGAACGCCCTGGCCCTCTGGCGCGGACAGACGATGGGCGTGGTGTATCAATCGTTTCAATTACTGCCGATGCTGACGCTGGTCGAGAACATCGTCCTGCCGATGGACCTGTGCGGGCGGTATAGTCCGCGCGCCAGCCGCGAGCGCGCGGTCGAATTACTGCGCCTGGTCGAACTCGAAGACCATGCGAACAAGTTTCCGAGTCAAATCTCGGGCGGACAGCAGCAGCGCGTGGCCATCGCCCGCGCCCTTGCCAACGATCCGCCCATCCTGGTTGCGGACGAGCCGACGGGCAGTCTGGACTCGGTCACCGCGGATCATATCTTCGAATTGTTCGAGCGACTGGTCTCGGAGCAGGGCAAGACCATTGTGATGGTCACGCATGACACGTCGCTGGCGCCGCGCTTCTCGCGTCACCTGACTCTCGCGGACGGGGAGATCGTTCAGGAAACGGAAGCAGTTCGAACGTCCAGGGAGGAGCGAGCGATATGAATTCGATTTCACCGCGAAGGGAGGAGGTCCGCGAAGACGGTTTGATGATCTCTCCCATGATCGAGATGCACGGGCTGGTCAAGACGTTCAAGAACGCGGCGGGAGAATTTGTTGTCCTTAAGGGAATCAACTTGTCCATTCTTCGAGGTGAATTTGTATCCATCGTCGGCAAGTCGGGAAGCGGCAAGTCCACGCTGTTGAACATGATCACCGGCATTGACCATCCGACCGCGGGGCGGGTGGTGGTGGGCGGCAAGGACATTTACACGGGCGTGACCGAGAGCGAGCGTTCGAAGTGGCGCGGACGAAACCTGGGCATCGTATTTCAATTCTTTCAGTTACTGCCCATGCTGACCCTGCTCGAAAACGTGATGCTGCCGATGGATTACGCGGACATGTACGATTTCGACGAGCGTCCGAAACGGGCGAAGGAATTGCTCGCGCTGGTGGGTCTGGAGAAGCAGGCCAGCAAACTGCCCGCGGCCGTGTCCACGGGACAGCAGCAGGCCACGGCCATCGCGCGCGCTTTGGCGTGCGACCCGCCCCTGCTCGTCGCGGATGAGCCGACGGGCAACCTCGATTCGCGTTCCGCGGATGCCATCATTGACCTGTTCGAGAAACTGGTTGACGGCGGCAAGACCGTGGTGATGGTCACGCACGACCCGTCGCTGACGGCGCGCACGACGCGGAATATCGTCATTGCGGATGGTGTGTTGATTCGCGACAGTCGTACAGATCAGGAGATTGCTTCGCTCCGCTCGCAATGACATGCTATTTGAACCTATGCTGAGACCTCGCTGGCGGAAAGTCATTCACGATTTGCTCGATAACAAGGCCCGCACACTGCTGGTGGTGCTATCCATCGCGGTGGGCGTGTTTTCCATTGGCGTCATCACGGGCGCGTACGAGATCATTTCCACGGACATGGGCGTTTCCTACGCGTCGAATCATCCCGCCAACATCGAATTGCGCATGGCGGACTTCGACGACGACGTGCTGGCTACCGTCCGCAATTCCAGGCTGGTGGACGAAGCCGAGGGGCGCCGCGTCTTCAACGTGCGCGTGCGCGCCCCGGGGACGAGTCAATGGACGACGCTGGACGTGGTGGCGTTCGACGATTTCGAGCAGAACAAGGTCAACCTGCTCCTCCCGCTGGAGGGGACCGCCATCCCGCAGAAGCGCGAGGTGGTCTTGGAACGCGACGTGCTCGAACACGTGCGAGGCGCGGCAGTCGGCGGCCTGCTGGAATTTCAACTGCCCGATGGCTCGGTGAAGACTTTGCCCATCGTCGGCATCGTGCAGGATACGGCCACGGGCGCGGGCGACTTTCTGGCCGCGCCGCACGCCTACATCACGATGACCACCCTGCAATACTTCAAACAGCCGCTGGCGTTCAACCGCATTTATGCCACCGTCGCGGAAGGCGGCGATGACCTGTTCCACATCCGCGAGGCGGGCGCGGAGTTGAAGGACAAACTCGAAAAAGGCGGGACGGTCGTCATCCGCACGCGCTTCTCGGAGACACACAAGCATCCGTTGACCGATACGATCAACGCCATCCTGGGCATCCTGGCCGCGCTGGGCGTGCTGGTCGTGTTCCTGTCCAGTTCGCTGATTGCCAACACGTTGAATGCCCTGCTCAACCAGCACCTGCGTCACATCGGAGTAATAAAACTGGTGGGCGGACGCAACCGCCAGGTGCTGTTGATGTATCTGGCGTTGATCCTTGCCTTCGGCATACTGGCTTTGATGATTGCCGTTCCATTGGGCGGACAGGGTGCGTACGGACTGGCGCTGTTCATCGCCGACCAGTTGAACTTCAACATCCTCGGCTATCGCATCGTGCCGTTCGCGTTCGTCGTCCAGGTTCTGGTCGGGATGCTGGTGCCGCTCGTGGCGGGACTCGCGCCTGTGGTCAGCGGCTCGCGCATCACCGTGCTGAAAGCCATCAGCGGGGAAGGCGCGCGGGCCGAAGGGGGCAGGCTGAAAGGGAGTCCGACGCGGGTGACGCGCGGCGAAGCGCTCCAGACTCGGATCGCCATCCTGCTTGCCAAACGCGGACTGCACATCCCGCGTCCGCTGTTGATTTCGATGCGCAACACGTTCCGCCGCCGAAGCCGTCTTCTGTTGACACTGTTCACCCTGACGATGGGCGGCGCGATCTTCATCGCGGTCTTCAACGTGCGCGTCACCCTGCACGATTACATCGGCGCCATCAGCCGCTATTTCGTGGCGGATGTGTCGCTGGATTTCGACGCGCCCTACCGCCTGCGCGAGGTGGAGCAGACGGCGATGCAGGTCGAGGGCGTGGTGGACGTGGAGGGCTGGCAGTTCGTGAGCGGAGAGTTGCTGGATGAAAACGGCGGCGTGCTCGAAAACATCAATCTATTCGGCCCGCCCGCCGACAGCAAACTGATCGAACCCATTCTCGTGCAGGGACGCTGGATCCGCGCCGACGATGTGCGCAGGTTTGCCATCAGTGAAGCGGCGCTGAAATACTACCCCGACCTAAGTCCTGGCGACAGCCTGCCCGTCAAGATTGACGGCGAGGAAGAAACCTGGGAAGTGGTGGGCATCTTCAAGTTCGTGGACCGCGAGGGCATGCTGGCCTACGCGCCCTACGAATACATCTCTCACGTGAACGATCTGGCGAACCGCGCCTATTCGTTCAAGATCGTCACCGATCGCCACGACCGTCCGTATCAGGACGCGATGGGCGAAACTATTGACCGCTTCTTCCGCGACAACGGATTCAAAGTGCATCGCGCCGAGGCGGGGCAGGCTTCGATGGATACCGCCGTTGAAAGCCTCGACACGCTGGTCGTCTTCCTGCTCATCATGGCCGTGCTGACGGCCATCGTCGGCTCGATGGGGCTGACGGGCACGATGGGCATGAATGTGCTCGAGCGCACGCGCGAGATCGGCGTGATGCGCGCCATCGGCGCGGACGACAAGGCCGTGATGCGCACGGTCATCGCCGAGGGCGTGGTCATCGGCCTGATCTCGTTCGCGCTGGCGGTCGTACTTTCCGTGCCGTTCACGTATCTGCTCTCCACCATCGTCAGCCTGGCGATCTTCGAGACGCCGATTGACGTGATCTTCACCTGGTCGGGTTACGCCATCTGGCTGGGACTGGTGTTGATTCTTTCCGCTCTCGGCAGCGTTCTGCCGGCGCGCAACGCAGCGCGGCTGACGATTCGCGAGGTGCTCGCGTATGAATAGCTGTTGGCTGTTGGCGAATGGCTGTTAGCGAATGGCTGTTGGCGAATGGCTGTTGGCGAATGGCTGTTGGCGATTGGCTGTTGGCGAATGGCTGTTGGTTAAATTGAACAAAGGTGAACCATGAAAAAAATCTATTTTCTGCTCCTAGGACTCTCTCTCCTGCTCGCGGCCTGCGGGACGAAGACCGACGCGTCCACTCCGACGCCGACGGCCCTTCCCGCTTCGGCGGTCATCGCGGAGGGACACCTGGTCCCGCGCGCCGACGCGGCGCTGTCCTTCCAGGCGCGCGGCACCGTGACCGAGGTCCTGGTGGAGGCGGGCGATACGGTCCGCGCGGGGGATGTGCTGGCGCGCCTGGGCTCCGAATCCGACGCGGCCTATTCGGCCGCGCTGCTCGAACTGGTCAGCGCGCAGCAGGCGCTGGACGATCTGCGCGAGTCGGCGGACGCGGCGCGCGCCCTGGCGCTCATCGCTTTGGACAAGGCCGAGGAGGATTACGACGACGCGAAGGATTACCGCGAAGCGCTCGACGAAGAAATCAAGTATGAGCGAGTCGTTGTCGGCACGGTCATGACCCCGGGCGGCCCCGTCCGTGTGCCGCAGCTCAAGACGTACAAGACCGAAGCCGACGAGGAGACCATCGCCGACGCGGACGCCAACCTTGCTCTCAAGAAGGCGCTCTTCGAGGAGGCCCAGCGCGCCTACGAACGCGTGAAGGATGGTCCCGATGTGGATCAACTGGCGCTGCTGGAGGCGCGCCTGAACGCGGCAAAGTCCGGCGTGGCCGCGTTCGCGGTCGTCGCGCCGTTCGACGGCGTGGTGATGGATGTGAATGTGGGAGTCGGCGAGCAGGTCGGGCCCGAGACGTGGGCGGTGAAGATCGCGGATACCCGCGCGTGGTACGTCGAGACCAGCGACCTGACCGAACTGGAAGTGGTCAAGATTTCCGTCGGTCAGCCTGTCACGATTCTGGCGGATGCCCTGCCCGACGCGCCGATGACGGGCGAGGTCGAATCCATCAGTCAGGCGTTCACGTCCCTGGGCGGCGATATTCTGTACGAAGTGAAAATCAAAGTGGATTCGATTGATCCGCGCGCCCTGTGGGGCATGACCGTCGAAGTCACGTTTGAGCCGATGGAGTAGTGGAACAAAAAAACCAGGTTTCTTTGAGAAACCTGGTTTTTGAATCAAAGTTATAATCGTGCCATGACCAAACCGCGCCCCCTCGACCCCGAAGCCAAACCCGACGACCGCGTGGACAACGCCCTGCGCCCGCAGAAACTGACCGATCTCATCGGCCAGAATCAGGTGAAGGAGAATCTCGCCATCCTGATCGCGGCGGCGCGCGGACGCGGCGAGGCGCTGGATCATGTTTTGTTCTATGGGCCGCCCGGTCTCGGCAAGACCACCCTCGCGCACGTGGTCGCCAACGAGATGGGCGTGAACATAAAAATCACATCGGGACCTGCCATCGAGCGCGCCGGCGACCTGGCGGCGATCCTCACCAACTTGCGTCAGGGCGATGTGCTGTTCATTGACGAAATACACCGCCTCGGACGCGCGGTGGAGGAAGTGCTGTATCCCGCGATGGAAGACTTCTCCCTGGACATCGTCATCGGCAAGGGCCCGTCGGCGCGGTCCATTCGATTGAAACTGCCGCGCTTTACAGTAGTTGGAGCCACCACCCGACTCGCTTTGGTCACGGCGCCGCTGCGCGCGAGATTCGGCGCGGTCTATCGGCTGGATTACTATGACCTGGACGCGATGCAAGCCATCGTCACGCGCGCCGCTGGGATGTTGAAAGTGGATGTCGCGGAGGATGGCGTCGAAGAGATCGCGCGCCGCGCGCGAGGGACTCCGCGTGTCGCCTTGCGCCTCCTGCGCCGCGTCCGCGATTATGCCCAGGTCCGCGCGGATGGCGTGATCACGTCGAAGGTCGCGAAAGAAGCGCTGGACTTGTTGCAGGTGGATCCGCTCGGACTCGACGACGTGGATCGCCGCGTCCTGCGCACCATCATCGAAAAATATGGCGGCGGACCTGTGGGCCTGAACACCATCGCCGCCTCCATCAGCGAGGAGCAGGACACGATCATGGACGTGGTCGAGCCGTATCTCCTGCAACTCGGTTTCCTCGATAGAACCCCGCAGGGACGCGTGGCGACCAGGTCCGCGTATGAGCATTTGGGGTTGAAGTACACGGAGGAAGGACAGCCGCGGTTACTATAGTGTCATTGCGAGCGCCGAAGGCGCGAAGCAATCCCATCAAATGAGGAGATTGCTTCGTCGGCAACGAACGCCTCCTCGCAATGACAGACTATGATTATGGAGAACATCGCCCGTTACCTCATGCTTGGCGGCATCGCCCTGTTCCTCATCGGCGGAGGGGTGTATCTCGCCGCGAAGTTCGGGATTCCCCTCGGCCGCCTGCCCGGGGACATCCGCATCGAAGGCGAGAACGGATCGTTTTATTTCCCAATCACGACTTCGATTGTGGTGTCGGTGGTGTTGACGATCATTTTGAATTTGATTTCCCGCTGGCTGAAAAAATAGGCGGTGCCGAAGGTGTAGCCGATGTCCCAGCGGAGGTCGGCGGCACAGGGGTATTCGTCGGGTCCGCACTGCAGGAACTCGAACAGCCGACACAGCACGTCGCATCGGCTGTACAGGCATCGGCGGTGTGGACCGGAGGGTTGCCGCACCATTGGGTTGCGGTGCGGATTTCGCCGCAGCCGCATGTCCCCCCGCCGCAGTCGTACGTCTGCTGCCAATAGCACCCCGGCGGTTGCGTACACGCGGACACTTTTTGGCAAAGTTCGCACCTAGCACCGTTTGAGCAGTTTGAATAAAGAAACATTGCTTCATCCGCCGCGCAACCCAAGGCACCACAATTACCTTCTTGTTCTACTGAACAAATGGCTTCGGAGCATTCGGATCCGCCATATTGAGCAAAGACCGGTTGAGGAAACAGAAGAACACATACGCCTGCTAACAACAACAGTCTGACATATGTTCTCATTGGAACCAGCGTATCAAATACTGGTAATTCAATCAAGAAGCTTTACATTATTTCAAAAATAGCAATCCGTTTGCGACCACTACGCCATCCATGATAAAATACGAACCAGCTATGTTCACTTGGAATATGGGGTCTCGCTTTTTCATCAACTCATCCAGTTTGTCCCTCGTCAGTGTATACCTTAACGGACCATTATGGGAAAAATCGTCATAACTCGTTGCTTCCACATCTTGCTGTGTATTACACGTCTGTGCAGTTATGACAGTGGTATTTGAATCCCTCACGATACAGCCGTCATCGGGCTTGATCTTGCCGGGCTGAAACCGAAATAAACTGATCCGGAAATGGCCGTTGCCAAAATCAACAATCCCTTCCTGTGCCGTGTCCGCCGGCTCATCGGTAAACAGCCGCAGCCCCAAATCACCCCAAACCATAAATCTCATATTAACCCAAGGAATACGTATCGAATTTTCACCTGATCCTACCTGAAGGGTCTCGTCTATTTCTGCATCAAGTGAACTTTGCTTTGCTTGTATCCCATACACCCCGTAATACGGGGAAGGGTTGTCCACGCCTTTTTTGTCCTGATACGCGGTGACCAGGTAATTGTCTTTCCACTCGATCATCGCCCGCCGCCAGGGAGCAGGCATGCGGGTTTCGAAGACGCCGTTATCCCTGCACCAGTAGTACCACGCGCCGAACAGTTCCCGGTGGATAGGCGCAAGTTCCTGCCTGGCCGCATCGGGGTCGAACAACTCCTGCTCATGGACGTCCACCCCGCTTGCCTTGAGGATCAAGGCGACGGTGCGCTCGAAGGCGGCATCGTTTTTCGTCGTTTCAAAGGAGACGTCCACCGCCTGCCAGACGCCGTCCACCCGCTCGTACACCGCGTTGTGCGCCGCCGTATTTACCGCAATCTCCCGGCCGGTCATGGCGTCGCGGGCAACGGCTGCCTCAATGGACACGCCGTCCACCGTGATGGTCTGGGTCTCGACGGTCATGCCTTCCTTCGGCGCTTCGGTGGGGGTGGGGGATGGGGCGGGGGTTAAGGTGGCGGAGAGAGTGGCGGTCGGCTCAGGAAGGGCAGCGGTTGCAGAAGAAGTTACCGTTCCGCAGGAGGAAAGGAACAGGAGGGCGAGAAATGAAAACGCAAGCGGTTTCATACGCCCATTATGATTGCACAGTCAATCTTTTGTCAATAAAGAATCTGTTGAAAGCGAAGACAGTGTAAAATCAATGCAGTGAAAACTTCCTCCTTCGATTATCACCTCCCCGAATCTTCCATCGCGCAGACGCCGGTCGAGCCGCGCGACGCGTCGCGCCTGTTGGTGCTTCACCGCGACACTGGAGCACTGGAGCACCGAGTTTTCCGCGAGATCGGGGAATATCTCAAGCCGAACGACCTGCTTGTTTTGAATCAAACCCGCGTCATCCCCGCGCGGATTTACGCCCGCAAAGCGACAAGCGGCCGCGTGGAACTGCTCCTGCTCCGCCGCCGCGATGAATTGACGTGGGAGGCGCTGGTAGGGGGAAAGGGGTTAGGGGTAGGAAAGAGGGTGAAAGTGGAGAACGGGCCGGGGGCAGAGATCGTAGAGATTCTCGAAGGCTCGGAGAGATTGATCAAATTTGATGAACCTATCGAGCCGTATTTCCCCAAGGTGGGACATGTCCCTTTGCCGCCGTACATTCACGCACAACTCAGGGATCCTGAACGGTATCAAACCGTCTATGCGCGCCAGCCAGGCTCCGCCGCCGCGCCGACCGCCGGCCTGCACTTCACACCGCGCCTGCTGGAGGAATTGCAATCCAATGGCGTGAAGATTGCCTATGTCACATTACATGTTGGGTTGGATACCTTCGCGCCCGTGACGGAAGAAGATCCCGCCGAACACAAAATCCACACCGAATGGTGCGAACTCCCGCGGGAGACCGCCGATGTCATTAACCAAACAAAAGCATCCGGCAGGCGGGTCATCGCCGTCGGCACAACCTCCGTCCGCACGCTTGAAACCGCCGCTACGCAACACGCAATACGCAATACGCCACTGAACCCTGATCACCGATCACTGATTACTGGTTTTTCTGGCTCTACCTCCCTCTTCATCCTCCCAGGCTATCAATTCAAAATCGTGGACGCCATGATCACCAACTTCCACCTGCCCAGGTCCACGCTCATCATGCTGGTCAGCGCCTTCGTGGGGCGCGAGCGGATTTTGTCCGCGTACGAGACCGCGATCCGCGCAGGCTACCGCTTCTACTCGTTTGGCGACGCGATGCTGATTTTGTGACCGCGGCCTTCATCGCCGGCGTGGGGTCGAGCCGCGTTTTCAATAACGGGTCCAGGTTATCGTTCAGGATGTCCGCGCCCATTCTCTCGCCGTATTGAATCAATAACGGAATCTGGCTCGGGTCGTCCAGACCGATCGGCTTGTCCATGTAAATTTGATAACGGCGAAAGTCCAAATCGGGAACCATCGCCTTGACCAAATGCACTTGCTGGTCGGTGGCGTCCTCCGAAAGCGTTTCCATCACGTGGGGAATCCATTGCAGGGCGCTGTATTTATCGGGGTCGCCCACTTTGATGTGCTCGCGCGTGCGTCCTGTGCCGAGGCTGAGGAGCGTGGTCTCTTTTGGATTCCATTTCAGGTAATGCACCAATTCGAACGCGGCCATGAAGCAGGGATTGTTGTACGAGCCGACGCCGCCGTCTGAATAGCGGCCATCCAAAACGGGGAAGAACGTGGGTGCGGCCGAGGAGGCCAGCACCGCCTTGACTACGGGCCAGTCCTGGTATTGCGGCTTCCAGGATTTGAGGAAACGCGTATAGTTCGAGACCAGGTCGAAGGTCGTGACGACGAGCGCCGTGGACGGTCTCGCATTCCAGATGTCGCCCAGCGTCTTGTCCTTCATCGCCTCGCGCAAGTGCTCCTCCAGCGGCTTGCGCGAATAGCGATAGCCGCGGAAGAACCAGAAACGGGAGGCCAGCGTCTTCTTGAAGATCTGCGCGCCGAGGCTTTGATACATCTCGAACAGCCTGTGCGCGTCGAGTCCGCTGGCAATGCCTGCGGCGAGGATCGAACCCGTCGAGGTGCCGACCGCCAGCCGAAACACCTCGTGCACCGGCCTGCCCAGTTCCTGCTCCAGCATCGTCAACGCCTTGGCGACCATCACGCCGCGGATGCCTCCGCCGTCAATCGCAATTGCCACGTTCTTCCGAAACGGTTTCATAGCCTCTCTCCTGATAAAATGAATACATGAGCCTCGACGAACTCAACCGGCAAATCGTCGCCTGCCGCAAGTGTCCGCGCCTGGTGGCGTGGCGCGAAGAAGTGGCGCGGACAAAACGCAGAGCCTATCGCGGCCAGGACTACTGGGGTAAACCCGTACCCGGCTTCGGCGATACGCGGGCGCGCCTGCTCGTGGTGGGACTCGCGCCCGGCGCGCACGGATCGAACCGCACGGGACGACAGTTCACGGGCGACGCCTCGGGCGACTTTCTGTATCCCGCCCTTCACCGCGCAGGATTTGCGAATCATCCCGCCTCGGTCGCGCGGGACGATGGCCTGACACTGTCCGATGCCTACGTCACTGCCTCGGGCCGCTGCGCCCCACCCGCCAACAAACCGACTCCCGCGGAACTGGACAACTGCCAGCCTTACTTGGAGCGCGAGATCGAAATCCTGAAACCGAAGGTGATCGTCGCCCTCGGTCGGATAGCTTTTGAGAGGGTCATCCGCATATATTCCGCCCGCTCGAACGGCTGGAAGTTCGCGCACGGCGCCACGTATTCACTGATGACTGATCGCTGGTTACTGTGTTCTTACCACCCCAGCCGTCAAAACACCCAGACCGGCAAGTTAACGGTCGAAATGTTCGATGCGATTTGGAAAAAGGCGCGCGAACTCTTGGACTCTGCTGAATGAAGCCTCCTCTCATCACTCCGGGCGAACCCGCCCCTGACTTTGAACTGACGGACACGCGCGGCACTCGAGTCCGCCTCTCGGAATATCGCGGCGTCAAGCCCGTCGTGCTTGCCTTCCTGCGCGGCTTCACGTGACCGTTCTGCCGCGCGCAGTTGGCGCGCATGCGCGATGAATATGACCGGTTCGCGGCGCGCGGCGCGGAGATTCTGGCCGTCGGTCCGAACGACGCGGCCGCGTTCGAGAAGTACTGGAGCGAAAACGCGATTCCCTACATCGGCCTGCCCGACCCGACTCACGGCGTGGCGAAACTCTACCGGCAGGAAGTCAACATCTTCAAACTGGGGCGCATGCCGCTCGTTTGCATTGTTGACCGCAATGGCCGAATCCGTTACGTCCATTACGGATATTCGATGTCGGACATTCCCGAAAACGAAGTCCTTTTTAAAGTATTAGATGAGTTGAACGCGTCGTCTAATGCGTAGTAATGCTTTTATAACCTACCAATCAAATCGCGTCGCGAAGTCCCAGCGTTCTACTGGGGAGCGGAGGGGATGCTCCTGAGCGAATCCGAAGGACATCGCATCTCCGCAGACGAGACGCAATACCCATGAACACCGCCCTTCGTCTCCGCTGCGCTCCGCTCAGGGCGAAATTTATGTCAGATTCAAAAGTCATCACTACACATTAGAGGTGTCTATGACTCAATTTGGACAAATCGCTTTCCTTGGTTCTGGTGAAACATCACTGGCAGGTGGCCGAATCTTTGAAAGCCTCGCCCGCGCCCTGCCTGCGTCCCCGCGCGTTGCCATCCTCGAAACGCCTGCGGGATTCGAGTTGAATTCTGCCGCGGTGGCGGGACGCGTGGCCGATTTCCTGCAGACGCGTTTGCAAAACTACAGGCCGCACATAGACGTGGTTCCCGCCCGCAAGCGCGGCACGGATTTCAGCCCCGATAAACCCGAAATCCTGCAGCCTCTCCTGCACGCCAACATGATCTTCATGGGCCCGGGCAGTCCCACTTACGCGATTCGTCAACTGAAAGACAGTCTTGCCTGGGACCTGGTCCGCGCCCGCCACCGCCTCGGCGCGACCCTGGTCTTTGCCAGTGCGGCGACCATATCCGTCGGCGCGTGGGGATTGCCTGTCTATGAAATCTACAAAGTGGGGCAGGATGTGTTCACGGTGCCTGGATTGAATCTGTTCGCGGACTTCGGCCTCGCGTTGTCCTTCGTCCCGCATTGGAACAACGCCGAGGGCGGCGCGGACCTGGACACCAGCCGTTGCTTCGTCGGCATGGATCGATTCAAGCAGTGGTGCGATATGTTGCCTGCGGACCACACCCTCGTCGGCCTCGATGAACACACGGGTATCATTCTCGATTTCGAACGCGGCGAGTGCGCGGTAAACGGGGTGAGTTCAGTTTCACTGGTGCGCGAATGTGACCCCGAAATTTTCGCGGCAGGTACGAGCTTTCCGTTGAAGGAATTGGGTGAAATGGTATTGCCTGTTCGCGTTGAAGATGGAATTTCATCCGCGGCATGGGAGATGATCGTCAATGCGCCGCCGCTTGCGAATGAAGAGCTGCCATCCGACGAAGTGATGATGCTCGTGGAAGCGCGGCAGAAAGCGCGCGCAAACAAAGACTTCGCTGCATCCGATCGAATCCGCGATGAATTGTCCGCGCTGGGATGGTCGGTCAAGGATACACCCGATGGACCTGTGCTGAGTCGGGTATAAAAAATTCCATCAAACGTATTGTGCTCTCGATGATTCGACAATCGAGAGCATATTCGTTTAACACATATTTATTGCGCGAGAATTTATTTCTACAACAGGATCTCTCTGAAAAGATACGATGTAACAATAACAATTTTGTAATTCTCTCAACCTTAAAATTTTTATTAACCCCCAAATATGGTGTATAAAAACCTTGCATTGTATTCGTTATATAGTATAAATACTTTTGAAATCACCGCGCGCGAATCGAATGTGTGTGAATCGAAACGCAAGAGGAGAATCTTTTGAGCGAAATGATAGATGTGCAAGATGCAGTGATTGCGCTTGTTTACAATCAGGAAGATGGCGTTGCGAAAGGGGATGCGCAGGATTTGATCGCCGTACAGGATACGACGAAAACAGCGGACAGCGTTTTTCACGCCCTGCTTCAACTGGGCTATTCGGCTGTTAAGGTTCCTGTGATGGGTGACTTGCAGGTGTTTGCGCAAGACATGAATCAATACTCGCCGCGCAACACCTTCGTCTTTAACATCAGCGATGGCCTGGGCGGAGAAAACAGCGGCGCGGCGCGCGTAGCGCGCGCTATCGAAGAACTTGGTTTCGCCCACACCGGTGCAACCGGCGCGGCCGTCGAACGCTGCACCGACAAGGCGCGCGCAAAACGTCATCTCATCCGCCGCGGCGTGCCAACGCCCGCCTATCAGGTCTTCAAGAAACCTGCGGGCGATGTTGCGCTGCAATTCCCCGCTATTGTCAAGCCTGTGGCCGAGGATGCCAGCATGGGCATTGACGTGGAGTCCGTCGTCACCAACCCCAACGATCTCTTTCACCGCGTGGATTATGTGGTCAGTGAATATCGCCAGCCCGCGCTGGTGGAGGAATTCATCGAAGGCCGCGAGTTTGCCATTTCGATGTTCGGTAACGGAAAAGTGGAATGCCTGCCCATCGTGGAGGAGGACTTCTCACAGGTGGAGAATCCGCTGCTGCATTTCCTTCCCTACGAATCGAAGTGGATCGAAGACTCGTACCTCTATCGCAACATCACGGCACAATGCCCCGCCTCGCTCGCGGACGATGATCTGGTCGTTGTCGAAAAAGCGGCCGCAGAGACCTTCCGCGCCATGGGCCTGCGCGACTTCGGCCGCGTTGACATCCGCTACCGCGACGGCGTGCCGTATGTGATTGACATCAATGAGATTCCCGATCTTGCGCCCGAATCGGGTTTCCCGCGTTCGGCGGGCGCGGCGGGTTATTCGTACGAAGCGATGGTGGATCGCATTCTCCGATTGGCCATGCACCGCGAGGGCTGGACGCCTTGATCGAACTCGCAACCGAGCGCGACGGCGAGGGCATCCTGGCCGTCGCTTCGCGTGTGGACATCTTTACTGACGAGGAGAAGGATACCGTCCGCGAACTCTGGGAGGAGTCGTGCAAGTGGGGCGTCGAAGCCAGCGGTTATCAGTTCATCGTCGCGCGGGAGGGGGATCAGGTGCTGGGCTTCGCCTGCTATGGCCCGCGGCCGTTGACCGACGGGACATACGACTTGTATTGGATCGCGGTGGACCCGTCGGCGCGGAGGCGGGGGGTGGGAGTCGCGCTCTTGAAGCAGATTCAGGCCGAAGTTCGAAAAAGCGGCGGGCGGTTGATCGTCATCGAAACTTCGGGTCAGGAGAGATACGCGTCGACCCGCGCTTTCTATCTGTCCGCGGGCTGCGAGCAGGAGGCAGTCATCCGTGATTTTTATGGGGCGGGGGATGATTTGATCGTGTTCACGATTCATTTGTAGTGCCATGGTAGGAATTTTGGAGCGCGGGTGCTCGCTCCTGTTATTTGGACGGCAAGCCGTCCGACTCCAAAACGTTCTCCAGTATCCCCATCAGCGCTTTGTCCGACAATTTTGCGTTACAATACACGCGCCAGGTTTCCTGAATCAATCCCAGTGGAAACCCGAGGAGACTCATGCGCGCCGTGGACATCATCATCAAAAAACGCGATAAAGGGGAATTGAGCGCCGAAGAAATTCGCTTCTTTATCAAAGGTGTGGCGGACGGAACGATACCGGACTATCAGGCCGCGGCCTGGGCGATGACGGTTCTGTTGAACGGCATGACGCCGCGTGAGACCACCGACCTGACGCTGGCGATGGCAAATTCGGGTGAAGTGTTGGACGTGTCGAAAATCGTCAGGATCGCAGTGGACAAGCACTCGACCGGCGGCGTGGGCGACAAGACCTCGCTGGTCGTGTTGCCGGTGGTGGCCGCGTGCGGACTGCCGGTGGGCAAGATGTCCGGCCGCGGGCTGGGATTCAGCGGCGGGACGCTCGACAAGATGGAGTCCATCCCCGGTTATCGCATTGACCTTTCGACGGAGGAGTTCGAACGCCAGTTGAAGGAGGTCGGGCTGGTGCTGTGTGGTCAGTCCAAGGACCTGGCGCCCGCCGATGGCAAGTTATATGCCCTGCGCGACGTGACCGGCACGGTGCAGTCCATTCCGCTGATCGCCTCGTCCGTGATGAGCAAGAAGATCGCGGGCGGCGCGCACGCGATTGTGTTGGATGTGAAAGTGGGTGAGGGCGCGTTCATGCGCGATCTCGATGAGGCGCGCCAACTGGCCGACTTGATGGTGAAGATCGGCGAACTGGCCGGACGCAAAGTGACCGCCCTGCTATCGGATATGAATCAGCCGCTCGGATGCGCGGTGGGCAACGCGCTGGAAGTGCGCGAAGCGATTGACACATTGCACGGTGACGGCCCCGCTGATTTCCGCGAACATTGCCTGCACGTGGCCGCGCACATGCTCCTGCTTGGCGAAGTGACGAAAGACCTTTCCTCAGCGCGTGCATTGGCTGAGAAATCCCTCCGCGATGGCTCGGCCTTCGAGAAATTCCGCGCTCTCGTTATTGCGCAGGGCGGAGATGTTTCATACGTGGAGGATCCCGAAAAACTGCCGAAGGCACGGCTGGTGGAGGCGGTGAACGCGCCTCGAAGCGGATTTCTGGCCCAGATCCACGCGCGCAGCGTGGGCGAGGCCGCGGTTGCGCTGGGCGCGGGTCGTGCTCAAAAGGGCGATCCGATTGACCACGCTGTCGGGTTCGTCATCCATCACAAGGTCGGCGACCGCGTGAAGGCGGGCGAGCCGCTGTTCACGATCCATGCGAACGACGAGAAGAAACTGGCCGCGGCGCGCCAGGCCGTGCTGGCCGCGCACGAAATCACGGATGAATCCGTGCCGCCTCTGCCGTTGTTCTACGAGTGACGCCAATAGCCCTCAAGTCCTTGCGTTATTCTTAAGAATAGGGCATACTTGGCAGAGGAGCGAACCTCATGGCGAAAGTTTCCCTTCGCGTTTACAACCGTGAGATCGAACGACTGATTGACGGCGGGCAGACAGACGAGGCGATTGCCCACTGCCGTCATATCCTTAAGACCTTCCCCAAACATCTCGAAACTTACCGCCTGCTGGGAAAAGCCTACCTGGAGGCCAAACGCTACCCCGAGGCTGCAGATCTCTTCCAGCGCGTGCTCGTGTCGGTGCCGGATGATTTCGTCTCGCATGTGGGCATGAGCATCATCCACGACGAACAGAGGCATCTCGACGAAGCCATCTGGCACATGGAACGCGCCTTCGAGTCACAGCCTTCCAATGCCGCCATCCAGGCCGAACTCCAGCGTCTATATGGCCGCCGCGACGGCGTGGAGCCTGCCAAGATCCGTCTGACGCGCGGTGCGCTGGCGCACATGTACCTGCAGGGCGACCTGTTCGCGCAGGCCGTTGCCGAGATTCGATCCGTGTTGGATGACGACCCGAGCCGTACCGATATGCAAGTGCTGCTGGCGCTGGCTTATTTCCGCGCCGGACAAAAAGTGGAGGCCACGGAAGCCTGCTCGAACCTGTTGGGAAAATTCCCGTATTGCCTCGAAGCCAACCGCATCCTGGTCGAAATCCTGCCGAGTACCGGCATGGCCGAAAACACGCAGGTCTATCGCCACCGCGTCAACGAACTCGATCCGTATTCCACCGGTGTGAGCGGCTCCATTTTCCACGCCGAGGACGTTCCCGATTCGGCCATTACCCTCGATCGCCTGGAATACAAAGGCGAGGTTTTGCCTGCCGAAACCGATTGGCGCGGCTCCCTGGCGACGGGATTCCCGGCTGCCGCGCGTCAGGAAGGACAGCCTGACTGGTTGCGATCCGCCGCGGAAGAGCCTGCTCCGCCTGCCGCGCCGGCTTTCGACTCATTCGCCGCGTCCCCCGAACCTGCCGCGCCGGCCGCGGACGAGATCCCCGACTTTTTGCGTCAGGCTGGCTGGGGCGAATCAACCGGCGCGTTCGACGAATCCGCCGCGCCCTCCGCCGAGGAGGAATCGCCTGCCGAGGAATTGGCCAAGGCTGACCTGCCGGACTGGATCAAGTCCATGGCTCCGGCCGAACCCGCCGCGGCGCCCGCGGCCGAAAGCGAAGGCGCGGACGACGGCGTGGCGTGGCTGGAGTCGCTCACTGCAGCGGCCGCGGCCGCCACCGCCGCAGAAACTCCCGCGCCGGAAACACCCGCTGCAGATGAATCTGCCGATTGGCTCAAGAGCCTTGCCGCCGAGGATGCCTTCGGCGCACCGGCTGAACCGCCCGCCGAACCGGCGCCCGGCGTCGCGCCTGCTTCTGGTATCGGTAATCTTGGCACGAGCGAAGCCGACCAGGACGCCGCGTTGCGCTGGCTGGAAAGCCTGGCAGAGAAGCAGGGCGTCGCCTCCGAAGAACTGATCACCGATCCCAGCGCCCGCCTCGAGAAACCGCCTGAATGGGTGGAGCAGGCCAAAGAGATGACCGAGGCCGCCGCACCCGCAGCATCTTCTGCACAAGCCGAACCCGAGGCGGCCGCGGAAACGCCCGAGCCGCTCTGGCCCGTGGACGACAGTTCTGTGATCACACCGGCCGACGCCACCGGCGTCTGGCTGCGCGAACTGGCCGAGAAGGACGAAGAGGCGCAGGCCGCGCCAACGCCGCCTGCCGAGGAAACCCCTATCTGGTCGGGCGAGATCGAGGCCGTGCCCAAAGTGGAAGCCGAACCTGCGGGCGAATCCGTCGTCTCGTCCGAGGACCTGCCCGAATGGCTGCGCGGTCTCGAAAAAGAAGGCGAAGCCCCGCCTGCGGCTTCCGAGGATTTGCCCGAGTGGCTGAGGGGCGAGAAGCCGGGCACCGGGCCGCTGATTACCGAACCGACGCGGCCGACAGACTGGACGCCCGAACCGTCCCAGCCGGCGCCTCCGCCTCAGTCCTGGACGCCGGAGCCGGCCGCGGCCCAGCCCAAAGTCGAGCCGCAGCCCGCGGCCAAGCCGCGCCCAAAATCCAAACGAATCGTCACCATGCCGTTGGTCGAGCCTGCTCTGGCACAGGCGCGCGACCTGATTATGCGCGGCGAAATCCCCGACGCGCTGAAGGTGTATGGCGGTTTGATCCGTAAGGGGAAGATGCTCGAAGAAGTGACTTTCGATCTGAAGGAGGCGTTGTATCGTTTCCCGGTCGAAGTCTCCATCTGGCAGGCGCTGGGCGACGCGTATATGCGCGCCAACCGCCTGCAGGACGCGCTCGACGCGTATACCAAGGCAGAAGAGTTACTGCGATAGAATGAACAGAAACCAGGTTTCTACAAGAAACCTGGTTTCTAATTTTGCATCCTGGAGGAACTTGTGGAACGAACGCTCGTGCTCGTCAAACCCGATGGCGTCCAGCGCGGACTGGTGGGGGAGGTGATCTCCCGCCTCGAGCGCCGCGGACTGCGGCTGGTGGCCGCCAAATTTATGCAGGTCGGCAACGACCTGGCCGAGACGCATTACGCTATTCACAAGGGGAAACCGTTTTACGATGGACTCATCAAATACATTGTGTCCGCCCCGGTCATGGCGATGGTGTGGGAAGGACCCAACGCGGTCGCGGCGGTGCGGCAGACCATGGGCTCCACCCGGCCCACCGAGGCCGCGCCCGGCTCGATCCGCCACGACTTCGCCCTCGAAGTCGGCCGCAATTTGACTCACGCGTCCGATTCGGTGGAAAATGGCGAGAAGGAAGTGGCATTGTGGTTCGGTAAGAATGAACTGGTTGAGTGGAAGCGCGACGTGGATCGCTGGGTGTTCGAGAAGTAGAAAGACGAAATAACATCGTCCCGCAGAGGGAGAGGCTGCGGGACGATGGTCTTGGGGGGTTGCTCTGTTGCAAACACCTTCGGAGTCCGTCACTGCGAGCGGAGCGCTTGCCCTGAGCCTGTCGAAGGGAGGCAGTCTTTCTCCCTGCGGGGAGATTGCTTCGATGCCTTCGGCGGCTCGCAATGACGGCATGAATGGATGATTGTAACAAAGCATTGGGGGTTATTTTATCAGCCTGGACCTTTGCGATTCAAGCAGGCCTGGGATGAACTCATACACTGCCGTCTGCACCAAACCGGCGTTCAGCGCAAGCCGCGCAGGGACACGAACCGGCTCGGGCAGGGGGATGGTCGGCGCGAAATCAACCAGGCGGCCATCTATCTTGAATTGGTAACGCGAGATTTGCTCGATTTCGGGTTGCTCCTCGAGGAATGCGCGCAACCCGGCGCGTTCCTTGGGCGTCAACCAGTGGGGCAGGTCGGATGTGGCCTTGAACGATGTGATGCGAATCAGGTCGTGCAGCAGCCCGACCTGTTCCCTCGTCATCCGATTGTGACGCGAGCGGAAGTAAGCCACGTCTGGATCCACGTGGATCAAGTCCTTGAGCCACAGGCGATGAAGGGAGGTGCGGATAGCGTTCTGCGTGCCGGGATTGTTTGGATTGTTCAGCCACACACTCAGCGGCCTGCTCAACCAGAATGGGGCGACATCGGGTCCAACGCGGATGCCGTTGCAGATTCCCAGCATGGGGAGGATGGGCGAACCGCATGCGAGGAGATACGCGTCCCTGCCCGCCGCGTTGCGAATAACTTGCATGGCTTCGCGGCATGCTGTCTCGCGCGGGAGATTGCGTTTGCGCCTGCCGGGGACGGCGGCGGCATAAAGGAAATCCAATTTGAGATAGGAGAATCCCCATCCGACGACTTTGCGAATGGTCTGGTCGAGCCAGTCCAGCACCTCGGGGTGGGAACTGTCCAACGCGCTCAGGTCTCCGCTCCAGCCAATCCCCGCGTAGACCGGATTCCCCGCGTCGTCGCGCAGTATCCAATCAGGATGTTCTTTGGCGAATCTGGAATTACGCGGTGTCACGAAGGGCGATAGCCAGAGGCCCGCGCGTCGGTTCGTTTTGTGGATCTTTTCCGCCAGCGCTTGCATACCGGAAGGGAATTTCTTGTTCGCATCCCACTCACCGAGGGAAATTTGCCAGCCATCATCAAGTTGGATGACATCGAAGGGCAGATCGCCAAGCCCGCGGATGACCTTGTCTATGACAGGCTCGTTGATTGTGTTATACAGGCTGTACCACGAGCACCATACGCGCGGCGGGCCGGATTCGGATTTGGCAGTGCCGTATTTATTTCTCAATTCGTCTGCGTAGGCTTCGAAGACTTTGTTTTCCTCTCCGATTGCAACCAGCCATCTGCCCTCATCGTTATCTTCGTAAAAGCCGCGCATTTCATCGTTAATCAGTTCGACTCGCCCGTTCAGGTCTAATGCGCCAAGCAGGACGATTTGACTGTCGTCTATTTCGGCCGCGCCGACCCACGCGCCGACAGGATGGTCGCTGAACGCGTAAGGGGCGTCCTCGTCTTTGGCGCGGGTCTGGTGCGCGCGGATGGGCGTCATCGGCTCTGTGGGATCCATCCACGCGGTGAGCGTCCAGGACTGCCAGCCGTGACGATAAAACTTCATCGGAGGCCGCGGCAGCCGCAGGGTCAGAGAAGACGCGGTGATGGTTTGCGGAAAATTGATGGAGGGATCGGTCGGGTTAATCGCGAGTGAGGTCATTGGCTGTTTCCTGTCGATTCGAGAAAACGGAGGGCGATCAGACTCAATGTCCCGTAAAACAAAATGAAGGCAAGCATGAAGAAGTGGGAACCAACGGCGATTGCCAGCGCCGCGTCGTACGAGTATCCGAAGAGCAGGAAGGCGGAAGTCCAGCCGAGTTCGTGCGTGCCGATATTGGCGAAACCCTGAAACGGCAAAAGGGTAAGCGGAACCATAATCAGCATGATGACCGAAATGTGGTAGAGGCTGATTTCGTAGCCCAGGCTGCGCGCGATGGAGTAGGCAATCATGTACTGGCACAGCCAGATGCCGACGGTCAGCAGGGCGATGCGCGCGTGCCCCTCTCGACTTTGGATTTCTCGCAGGCCGGCTACGAACTTATTCCACGCCGCGAGGGCCCGGGACATGTATTGATGTTTCGCTGCCATCTCGCGCGATGAAACCGGGGCTCGCAGAAAAAGCAGGATAACTGCCGCGCCGAGGAAAACGAGCAGGCAGAACAGAAGCGATGCCTGGAAGATGGCGGCGGGGATCTGTCCTCCTGCCAATGGCAGGGCCAGTGCGAGCAGGAGCGCGACCACGACGAAGTCATAGAAGCGCGCCGCCAGCAGGGTGGCGGCTCCCTCGGCGAGGGAGGTCTTCAATCGTCCCTTCGATAGAAAGACAAATGAGATGTCGCCGCTTTTTGCGGGCATCAGGTAAATGAACATATTGTGCAGGGATACGATCGGGAGCAGTTCGCGCACGGCCACTGTTCGCGAATAGACCAGGCTTTTGAATCGCAGTGCGCGCAGGATGATGTTGACAAAGTAGGTGGACAATGCCAGCGCCAGCCAGCCTGCATGGAGATTGACGAAGGCTGTTTGCAGCGCGGCCCAATCGAGATTGAGAAAGAGATAAACGAGCAGGGCAATGGTCAGAATCGCGCTGACGATGTAAAGCACCAGGGTTTGCGGTTTCATTGTCTTCGCTTCACGCTTCGATCTGAGCCAATTTCTCGAGCCAGGCGGGTTCCCCGCCGTAGCCGTAGCGCGTCATTTGCGCTCCGCACAGCGCCTGGAGTTGGGCGCACTGACGCGGCGACCAGTCGGCCCAATCGGGAAAGGCGCTTCGCCCCGATTGGTTGACGCGTTTCTGGAAATATTCTTCGATTCCTTTTCCACGCGGTAAGCCAATGAAATCTGTGATCGCGTTGAATGGTTCAGTAGACTTGGATGTTTCGAATAGGTCTTCAAAACGGACGCGCAAGTAAGCGGTCTCGGTCCCTCCAAGCGAGCTCATCACGCGGTTCTTGAAATCCCAGATCCAGCAGTAGCGCTCGAAGCGCGTGAAATTAAACATCCGTTTCCACGAAATCTCGCCGACAATAAAAGGATTCGGCTGCCAGAACGGGACGAAATAATTGGCAATGAAACTGGTCTCTTTTTGGCGCGAGAAGTTGAGATGGGAGGTGACGTAGTCTCGCGGATCGCGGACGATGTGAATGATTTTTACATTGGGATAGAGTTCGGGCGCGAGGGCGGCCAGTCCATACAGAAAGCAATTCGCGTCGATGTGGAAGGATTTGTCGCAGGTCTCGATCTCGTTTCCCTTCAAAATCCTCCACGCGGCGATAAGCACGCTTTTGGGGAGGAGGTGCGCGAAATGCAGGTTGGTCAGAATTTGGATCGGGCGCGAGGCGCCGCGCTCGTGATAGGAAGCGGCCTCGGCAGGATACAGGTCCGCGAAGAGGCGTGAAAGGAAAATCGTCCCCGTGCGGCCGGTGGAGATGATCAGAACGGGTTGTGTGTTGCGCATGGGCGATTAATCGTCGCGGAAAACGCGCGTCGTTTCACTGCGGTCGAAGCGCAGTTGTGCAATCTGCTCCGAGACCAAACCGACGAGAAAGGTCAGGACCGCGGTGCTGACCAGCAGGGCGGAGGTCTGCCCGTACGGCCCATGCCAGACGAGCACGCGGAAAAGTCCGTACCCGAGGCCAAGCAGGAAGATCAGCGCGCTGAGCGGGATGAAGATCTTCAATGGGGCAAAGAAGACGGATATCTTCAGGATGATGAGCAGGAAGCGCATCCCGTCACGCAGCGGTTTGATCTTGCTTCCCGAGCGCCCGGGCCGCCTCCTGACCACGATGGGAACGAAACCGAGGCTGTATCCTGCGCGGACGATGGACAAGGTGAGAGTTGAGGGATAGGAAAACGTGTTCGGGAGAAGGTAAATGAATTGGCGGGCGATGTGCGCCTTGATGACTCTGAAACCGCAGGTGAGGTCCTCGATGGTGCGGCCGGCTGTATAGCTTGCCAGGCGGTTGAAGATGGAATTTGCCACGTCCCTGTGCGCGGCCGTATCGGAGGCGCGTGAGCGCGCTCCGATAACCAGATCGTACGGGCCGATCTTTTCCAGCAGGCGCGGGATGTCGTTTGGGTCCATCTGTCCGTCCGCGTCGATATGGATGAAGACCTTGCCGCGCGCGTTCCGCATCCCGGTCTTGACCGCGGCCCCGTTACCGATATTGTAGGGGTGCTGGATCACCCTCGCGCCCGCCTTGCGGGCCTGCTCGGCAGTATCGTCGGTCGAGCCGTCGTCAATGACCAGGATTTCGTAGGTCTTGTCCATGCCGTCCATTACCCGGCGGATGTCGGTGATCACGGCATGGATCACGTCGCCTTCCCTGTAGGCCGGGATAATGACGGAATACTCGATTTGCTGTTGAGAGGGGGTATCAATGTTTGGCATGGTTTTGCAAAAAAGGGGGTCTCTTCCGCCGGCGTTGGATGATAATCCATATCAAACCAATTGACCAGTCCGGGTTACCGGGCGCGGCCCGCTTGTGTAACGGTATAATACCGGTGCTTTGGCGTCCGATGTCTCATAATAAAAACCCTTTGTTCCGTGCGTATTTCCTGGTCAATCTGTTCGCGTCTGTCGCGGCTGCATGGTGGTTGTTGTCCATCCCCGCTGAAGCAGGCGGAGTGTATTTCGGATATTCGGTTTCCCGCATTATCCTTCTTACGGCGATTGTCCTGGTGCTGTCGGCTGGCTTCTGGGGGCTTGCGAAGACCTGGAGAGATGAATATTGGGTCAATGCTGTTGCCGAGTTTCTTCGTGCGAAAACAGGGGCGTTACCGGTACTCGCTCTGTTGAGCGCGTTCCTGTCTCTGGCCGGGTTGTTTTATTTTCTGACTCCGGCTCTGTCCGTTAATCTTGGAGGTTACTATTTGCGCCTCGCACCAGTGATCGGCCTGCTGGCTGTAACGGGCATCTCGAGCATGCTAATCCTGGCGCTCTGGTCCGCGGACCGGTCGCGTATGAAGACTTGGTTTCCGACATTGAAGGCAAGCGTTTATCCGGCGGTCATCCTATTGATTCTCTGCGCGGTTATCGCATGGGGGAAATTGGGGTTGACTCCAGACAGTGTCTGGTGGGCGGCGCCTGGGACGCCGGTAACCGCGGCACAGGTATTTGCCGTGTGGCTGATCGCCCTGACGTTGATGTTGCTTGCATCGCGTAGCGACGAACCGCTTGCGCGCAAGAACATTTCCAGGTACATTGCCCTCGACATCCTTCTGTGTGTTTTGATCTGGCTTGCGGCGGTCTGGGCATGGTTGCCGGTGCCGGTTGTGTCCGATCATTTCATTACTCCCTTCTTTCCTCCCAATGCGGAGTTTTATCCCTTCTCTGACGCGGCGACATACGCCAGCGGCGCGCAGAGGCTCCTGATTGGCGAGGGACTTTCCTCCGCATCGGCCTCCAAGCCCGCCTACTCCTTGTTTCTCGCCATTCTTCATCTCCTTGCAGGACAGAATTATGAGAGGGCGGCCAATCTTCAGTCTGTTTTATTGGGCCTCATACCCGTATTGATGTATTTACTCGCGACGCGCCTGGGCGGGCGCGGCGCAGGTCTGATTGCGGCGGGCATCATCATCTTCCGTGAACGGAACTCGCTTGAACTGACAAAAGTGATCGAAGTGTCTCACTCGAAGATGTTCATGACGGATATGCCCACACTTGCGTTCGTCCTTGCGCTCGTGCTTCTGCTGGTCTGCTGGCTGGAAAGACCGCGGCAGCGTATCATCCTGCCGCTTGTCCTGGGAGGAGTGCTGGGCCTGGGCGTGTTGTTGCGCGGGCAGGTCCTGGTCTTGATTCCGGTGGTCTTGTCTGCCTCCCTGGTCGTTTTGTGGCGCAAATGGTCTTTATGGTTCAAAACCTCGCTTCTGATCGGACTCGGCGGTCTTCTTTTCCTGGCTCCTTGGTTGTGGCGAGGATTCCAGCAATCGCGCCAGGTCTCGCTTCGCGAGACGCTCCCGCGCACGTTCATGCTGGCCACCAAATACAGCCTGACGCCGGACCAGCGACAAGCGCCATTGCCGGGCGAATCCGCGGACGCGTTCGATGCTCGCATGCAGAGGCAGATTATCCGGTTCATCGTGGAACATCCCGATTATCTGGCCGGATTCATTTCTGCTCATTTCTTTCACAATCAGATCGAAAGCGTTTTATATCTCCCTCAAAGTTTGGTGGTGGAGTCGGTAGAGGCTTATGTCAATCGCGCCCCCTTCTGGGATGAGGATTGGGTCGGCGCATTACCCGCCGAGACCGGCTTTCTCCTTGTTCTCAATCTAGGCCTGATCGCGCTTGGACTGGGGACATCGTGGAGGCGCGCGGGGACGCGCGTGTTCGTTCCAATTCTGGTTAGCGTTGGGTATATTTTGAGCGTGTCTGTTGCCCGTTTCTCGGGCTGGCGCTTTATCCTGCCGGCAGACTGGCTCACCAATTTATTCTATTCCATAGGTCTTGCACAATTGACCTCGATGGGCGTTTCTCTGTTTTCTCCCCGAATTGAATTGGGCGACACGCCCGCAAATGCGATGGATGCGGCTCCCCGCCAACCTGCCTGGAAAGCATTCGGTTTGGCCGGCGTTGGACTCTTGCTGATTGGCTCGATCTTCCCAATGGCAGAGGCCTTTTTCCCGAGGCGATACACGCCGCCAACAAATCAGGAAGCGCTGGAGATGTATCGGACGGCAATCTCGTCCGGGGAGTTCGTCGGCGCGCCGTCACTCGAAGTGTTGGACATATTTCTGGATCAGGATGGGGCGCAGATCGTTTACGGCCGCGGCCTTTATCCTCGTTATCTTCGCTCCGGGGTGGGCTTCGGAGGCAACAATCTCGTCTACAATCCCGCGTCGTATTCCCGCCTCGTCCTGCAGTTGGTCGGGACTTATGACGGTCTGGTAGAACTGCCGTTGCAGAATGCACCGGAGTTTGTCCCAAACACAGCGGATGTGCTGGTGTTTGGATGCGAGGGGGTGGACGTCGTCGATGCGCTGGTCGTTGTCATAATGATGGACGGGGAAGCGTCTGTTTTGGCGCGTTCTCCGTGGAGCGGGCCTGTCTGCCCGCTTCCCAAGCCCTGAGCCCGCGACTTTCATTGACGCTCGTTTGCAATTGTGGCATAATTTGCAGCAAGCGCAATGATGGGAACGAGTAAACCTGTCAACATCGGAAGCGAGCCCGGGGTCGGTGCGAGCCGGGTCGGTCAGACAGGTTGAAAATCCTCCCGGAGCGTCGAACTGAAAAGCGCAAAATAAAGATTGCGGTACTGAGTAGGTGAGACGGAATCGCCCTCCGTTACCAGGGCGCGAGGATGATGGTCCTCGATAGGCGCCTGTCTTCACCGGCAGGAAGCAGAGTGGTACCGCGTGAGCATTGCTCTCGTCTCTGTGTTGAGACGAGAGTTCTTTTTTAGGAGCCAGAATGACCTTCAAACCAGTTTCTCCCAAACTCGACGTGACGGCCATGGAAGAGTCCGTCCTCAAAATGTGGAAGCGTGAGGACATCTTCAAGAAGACGGTCGAACAGCGCAAGGGCGGGCCTGAATACGTCTTCTACGAGGGGCCGCCAACGGCAAACGGCAAGCCCGGTGTCCACCATGTTTTGGCGCGCGCCTTCAAGGATATGTTTCCGCGTTACAAGATCATGCGCGGCTACCATGTCTCGCGGCGCGGCGGGTGGGACACGCATGGTCTGCCCGTGGAGATCGAAGTCGAGAAGCGGCACGGATTCAAGAACAAGCAGGACATCGAAGCCTACGGCGTCGCGAAGTTCAATGAGGAATGCCGCAAGTCCGCCTTCGATTACATCCAGGATTGGGAACGCCTCACCGACCGCATTGCCTTTTGGGTCGATCTCGAAACGGCCTACGTGACTTTCACCAACGACTACATCGAGTCGGTCTGGCACATCCTGAAGAATTTCTGGGACCGCGACCTGCTTTATAAGGGGTATAAAGTCGTGCCGTATTGTCCGCGCTGTGGCACGACCCTCTCCGACCATGAGGTTGCCCTTGGTTACGACGAGGTGACCGACCCCTCGGTCTTCGTCCGTATGCCGCTGGTAGACAAACCCGATACGTCGCTGCTGGTTTGGACGACGACTCCGTGGACTCTCCCTGGCAACGTCGCAGTCGCCGCGCATCCTGATGTGGAGTATGTCGCTGTGGAGCGGGCGATGAACGGCAAAAAGGAAAAACTCATCCTCGCCAAGCCGCTGCTCGAAAAAGTGTTCCGCGGCGAGGAAGTGAAAGTTGTGGACACGTTCAAGGGCAGGAAACTAAAAGGGCAGAAGTATCATCCGCTCTTCACCTTCCTGCCGCCCGACAAGCCCGCGCATTACGTGGTGCTCGGCGATTTCGTCACGACCGAAGACGGCACGGGACTCGTCCACATGGCGCCCGCCTTCGGCGCGGAGGATATGCAGGCCGCGCTCGAATTCGACCTGCCCGTGCTGATGACCGTCCTCCCCGACGGCACGTTCATCCCCGAAGTGACGCCGTGGCGCGGCGTCTTCGTCAAAGAAGCGGACCCGATGATCATCCGCGACCTCGACGACCGCGGCCTTCTGTTCCGCGCCGAGTCGTATACGCACACATATCCCTTCTGCTGGCGGTGCAATACGCCGCTGCTGTATTACGCGCGCGATGCGTGGTACATCCGCACCAGCCAGTTCAAAGACCGTCTTGTCGAGCTTAACCGCACCATCAACTGGACTCCCGATCACATCAAGGAAGGCCGCTTCGGTAACTGGCTCGAAAACAACATTGACTGGGCCTTATCGCGCGAGCGTTACTGGGGCACGCCGCTTCCCATCTGGGAATGCGAGGAATGCAAAGACCGCGAATGCATCGGTTCTGTCGCGGACCTCTCCGAGCGGGCAGGCCGCGACCTGTCCGATCTTGACCTGCACCGCCCGCATGTGGACGAGGTGACCTGGGCGTGCAAACAATGCGGCGGCAGAATGCAGCGCGTCCCCGACCTGATTGACGTCTGGTTCGATTCGGGCGCAATGCCCTTTGCACAATGGCATTATCCCTTCGAGAACCAGCAAAAATTCGAGGAGCAATTCCCCGCGGATTACATCTGCGAAGCCGTGGATCAGACGCGCGGCTGGTTCTACTCCCTGCATGCCATCAGCACGCTGTTGATGAACTCAGTCTCCTACAAGAATGTCATCTGCCTCGGCTTGATCCTGGACGGCGATGGCAAAAAGATGTCCAAGAGTCTCGGCAACATCGTGGACCCGTGGGATGTGATCAAGGTCAACGGCGCGGACGCCTTCCGCTGGTATCTCTACACCGCCACGCCGCCGGGGCAGGAGCGCCGCTTCTCTTCGGAGCTGGTTAGCTACGTGGTGCGAGACTTCACGCTTACACTATGGAACGTCTATTCGTTCTTTGTCACGTACGCCAACCTCGACAAATGGACTCCCTCGCCCGGCCTCGCCGAGGGACAGGGGCTGTCGTCGCTTTCGAGCCTCGACAAATGGCTTCTGTCGGAACTGAATGTGCTTGTCCGCGAAGTGACTGCGGGTTACGAAAACTACGACGTGCCGCGCGCCACGCGTCCGATTCAGGACTTCGTGGAGAAACTCTCCACCTGGTATCTGCGCCGCTCGCGCCGCCGCTTCTGGAAGTCCGAGTCGGATTCCGATAAACAGGCCGCATACTCCACCCTCTACGCCGCCCTCGTCACTGTGGCAAAGCTGCTTGCTCCCGCCATGCCCTTCCTCGCTGAAGAGTTGTACCAGAACCTCGTCCGCGAGGTGGACGCGGCCGCGCCTGAATCCGTCCATCTTGCAAGATGGCCCGAAGTCGACTCGGCGCGCATTGACGAGTCGCTGAACCGCGATATGGCGCTTGTGATGAAACTCGTCTCGCTGGGACACTCGGCGCGCCAGCGGGCGAATCGCAAAGTCCGCCAGCCGCTGGCGCAGGCCGCGTTCTCTGTGGGCAACACAACCGAGCGCGGCGCGGTCGAGACCTTTGCCGATTTGATCGCGGACGAACTCAACGTGAAGAAGGTGCGCCTGCTGGACGCCAGCACGGAAGCGGTCGCGCACACGGTCAAGCCGCTGCCAAAGCAATTGGGGCAGAAATATGGCAATAAGTTCCCCGCCATCCAGAAGGCGATCCTTGCCATGGACGCCGAAGCCGCGGCGCGCACTCTGTTAAGCGGAGACCCGCTCAAAGTCAGCGCGGGGGGCGAGGCGTTCGAAGTGCTTGGCGACGAGGTGGAAGTCAAAGCGCAGGCAAAGTCGGGATTCGCGGTGGCCGAGGAGGGCGCGTACGTCGCCGCGCTGGTCACCGAGTTGACGCCCGAACTGGTCCGCGAGGGCCTCGCCCGCGAGTTCGTCCGCCGCGTGCAGGACCTGCGCAAGTCCGCCGAACTGGATGTGGCCGACCGAATCAAATTGTTCGTCGCGGCCAGCGCTGGATTGAAATCTGCCATCGAAGAGCACCGCGATTACATCACCGCTGAAACACTGACGGTCGAGTTGAAATTCGCGGCCGCGCCGAAAGACGCCGCGAAGGTTGAGGATGAGTTCGACGGCGAAACGATGACGGTGGGGCTGGTGAAGTCCTAGCGGGCCGCCGGAGAGGAAGATTCCAGGTCTCCGCTTCAGGGGTCTCCGGCAAACTGCCAGCAAACGAAAACCGCCGAAGTCGGGAAGGCTTCGTTTGTTGCTCACCTGCACCGCGCCGAACGCGGTGCGGCGCAAGTGTCGCTCCGCTCGCAGCGACGGACTCTGAAGGTGTTTGCAACAGAGCAGTGTTATAATATATCATTGTATGCTGATACGATAATAGGTGAGAAGATGCTGCTTACCGCCAACCCGACCTCGATTGCCCTGCAAGCCAGGCTCTTTCGCGGCTTTGCGGATCCCTCGCGCCTCTCGATCATGGAGACTCTGCGCGGCGGTGAGATGACCGTGACCGAAATTGTCGAGGCGACGGGCCTTAGCCAGAGCAATATCTCCAACCACCTGGCCTGTCTGCGCGGTTGCGGCCTGGTCGCGGCCGAGCAGGTGGGGCGTTACGTCCGCTACCGTCTCAGCGATCCGCGCGTCGAACAGCTGCTTGCCCTTGCCGATGAATTGCTGACGGATGTTGCGCGCGGCGTATATGAGTGCATTCACTTAAAATAAAAAGGAGTCTGTCATTGCGGGGGCGTGTATGACCGCCCGAAGTCATCTCCTCAATGACGCGAGGATTGCTTCGCTCGCAATGACAAACTAGGATCATGCAAACTCTCGAAATCCCCGTCCGCGGCATGGACTGCGCCGAATGCACCGAGCATGTCCACAAGGCCATTTCATCCCTGCCCGGCGTGGATAAAGTGGATGTCTTTCTCGCATCGGAAAAAGCCATCGTGCGACTCGACCCCGCGCAGGTGGCGATGACGGATATCCGCGCCGCGGTCTCTGCGGCGGGCTACTCGGTTCCTTCTGGACCTGAAGCGGGAGCATCCCCCCAAAGCGGACTCGACCCTCGCGCCTTCACCCGCCAGGTCCTCACGATCCTGGGCGTCTTGTTCGCGGTCATCCTCTTCATCGTCATCGTCGGCGAGGGACTCGGACTCTTTGAATCCGTCTCCGACAAGATTCCGTGGCCGCTTGGCCTCGCGCTCGTGCTGGCGTTTGGATGGCCTGTGTTCGTCAACGTAGCCAAGGCCGCGTGGAGGCGCCAGATCATCGCGCATACGGTGATGATGATGGGTGTGATCGCCGCGTCGGTCATCGGCGAGTGGGTCACCGCCGCGCTGGTGGTCTTCTTCATGCGCGTGGGCGATTACACCGAAAAATTCACCACCGAGCGGGCCCGCCGCGCCGTGAAAGACCTAACCGCCCTCACCCCGCGAGCCGCCCGCGTGGAACGCGGCGGAGTCGAAATTGAGATTCCCGTTACAACATTGACGAAGGATGAAATCGTGGTGGTGCGGCCCGGCGAGAAGATTCCAGTTGATGGTGAGGTCGTCAGCGGTATGTCGTCCGTGGACCAATCCGCCATCACGGGCGAATCCATGCCTGTGGATGTGACCGTCGGCGACAAGGTCTTCGCGGCGACCATGGTCAAATCGGGGAGCATCCGCGTCCGCGTCACGCATCTCGGCGCGGACACGGCCTTCGGCCGCGTCGTCAAACTGGTGGAGGAGGCCGAATCCAACCGAGCCGACGTGCAGCGCATCGCGGACAAATTTTCCTACTGGTACATGCCTGTCGTGGCAGGCATCGCCCTGCTGACGTTCATCATCCGCCGCGACCCGCTGGCGACTGCGGCTGTGTTGGTCGTCGCCTGCTCCTGCGCCTTCGCGTTGGCGACGCCGATTGCCATGCTCGCCTCCGTCGGCGCGGCGGCCAAACGCGGACTGCTCATCAAAGGCGGGAAGTATCTCGAAGCTTTATCGAAGGCGGACGTGTTGCTGCTCGATAAAACGGGGACGCTCACCCTTGGCCAGCCGCGCATCACGGATGTGGTCGCGCTGAACGGCGTGGACGAGAATCAATTGCTGGCATTGGCCGCGAGCGCGGAGAAGTATTCCGAGCATCCGCTGGCGCGCGCGGTGCGCGCGGAGGCGAAACAGCGCGGCTTGCGCGTGGACGACGCGTCCGAGTTTGAGTCCGCCGCGGGGTTCGGCGTGCGCGCCCGGGTTCAGGGAAGAAGCGTGAAGGTCGGGAGCGCGCGTCATGTCGGCAGTCGAATGGTCGGGCGGTCGGATGGTCGGATGGTTGGAGAGGCGGTCGTCGCAAAATTAGAGTCGGAGGGAAAGACGTTATTGTTCGTGGAGGTGGACGGCGCGCTCGCGGGAGTGCTGGCCGCGGCGGATACGCTGCGCGAGGATGTCCCCGCCGCGCTGAATGAGATGCGAAAATTGGGGATCAAAAAAATCGAACTGCTGACGGGTGACAACGGACGGACCGCGTCTACGCTTGCGAAAGGTCTGGGTGTGGATTTTCGCGCCAGCCTTTTGCCCGAAGATAAAATCGCGGTGGTGAAAACTTATCAGCGCGAGGGGCGGATGGTGGTGATGGTGGGCGACGGCGTGAACGACGCGCCCGCGCTGGCGCAGGCGGATGTGGGCATCGCCATGAATGGCGGCACAGACATTGCTGTGGAGGCGGGGCATATCGCGTTGCTGCGCGCCGATTGGTCGCTCGTGCCGGAGGCGCTGCGTATCGCCCAGCGGACTCTGCGCGTGGTGAAGGGCAATATCGGCTTCACGTTGCTATATAACGCGTTTGGCCTTTCGATGGCCGCGCTCGGATTCCTTCCGCCCATTTTCGCTGCGGCGCTGCAGTCATTGCCCGATGTGGGGATTTTATTGAATTCGTCGAGGTTGCTGAGGGGGAGGTGACAACTTACGCGGCCCTGAAAAAACAAAACAGAGGGCCATCATGTTTTATCGCGTATTGCCCAATGGGTCTCCATCTTGGGCCGCCGCGCCGAAACGGTCTTGTCGTTCGGTTAAAGTCAATAGCCAGACTTCGCGTAGCCAATATTATCCAACAAATAAACCCCAATAAAAGAAAACTAAAGTAAAATCCCAAAAAAACCAAATCAAAAACACGCCCATGAAACTTCGCCCAACCAAAGGCCTGACTTTCGATGATGTCCTGCTTATCCCGCATCGCTCGCCGATTCGATCCCGCAAGGATGTGGATACCTCCACGCGCCTGACCGATAAATTCAGGTTACATATTCCCATCGTCAGCGCGAATATGGATACCGTCACTGAAGCGGGCATGGCGATTGCCATCGCACGGAATGGGGGAATAGGCATCCTGCATCGCTTCATGACGGTTGACCAGCAGGTGAAGCATGTGAAACAGGTAAAGCGCGCACAGGGCTTCATGGTTGAATTGCCCTATTCGATCGAAATGGATGCCCCGCTGGCGGAAGCAAGGCAAATGATGATCAGTCACTCGGTCGGCGGATTAATCGTGGTGGACAAAAACGGCAAACTGGCGGGAATCCTGACTCAGCGCGATGTACTTCTGGTACCCGATTCCGTTACGCAGGTCAGGCAGGCCATGACAGGCCTCGACAATCTGATTACGGCGAAGGTTGGCATCACCCTTGAAGAAGCGCGCGAGATCCTGTATCGGCATCGGATCGAGAAATTGCCTGTCGTTGATGAGCAGGGAAATGTGAAAGGGCTGATCACAGCGCAGGATGTTGTCAAGCCTCAGCAGAATCCAGATGCCTCGCTCGATGAAAAAGGACGCCTGCTTGTCGGCGCGGCGATTGGGGTAACAGCCAGTGAAACGGAACGCGCCGCTGCTTTGCTCGAGGCGGGCGCGGACCTGCTTGTGGTGGATATCGCCCACGGTCACGCGGATCACTGTATTAACATGGTGAAAGATCTTCGCAAGCGGTTCCCGCAGGCGCAGATCGTGGCAGGCAATGTTGCCAGCCGCGAAGGGGCGCGGGACCTGGCCGAGGCCGGGGCCAACGCCGTCAAGGTGGGAATCGGCCCGGGATCCATTTGCACGACGCGCATCGTGACCGGGTTCGGGGTCCCGCAGTTGACCGCGATCATGGATTCGGCGGAGGGTGTGCGTGAGTCGGGGCGCGACGTTCCCATCATTGCGGACGGTGGAATCAAAACGGCCGGGGATCTGGTCAAGGCGCTGGCCGCGGGCGCAGAGACCGTGATGATCGGAGGACTCTTTGCGGGGACCGACGAGGCGCCCGGCGCGCCGGTGATTCGCGATGGCCAGAAAGTAAAAGTGGTGCGCGGCATGGCCTCGCTGGGCGCGGCGATTGGACGCCGCGCGGCCGAGCGCGGTGAAGACGAAAGCGCTGAAGACGCGGAAGACTGGGCAAAGGTCGTGCCGGAGGGGGTCGAGGCGGTGGTGCCGTATCGCGGCACCCTGGGCGAGGTGTTGCACCAATTGATCGGCGGCCTGCGCTCAGGCTTGAGTTATGGGGGCGCGCGCAACATCAGGGAGTTGCAGGAGAACGCAGAGTTTATTGAGATAACCTCGGCCGGCGTGCGCGAAAGCGGCTCGCACGACGTGAGAAGAATCTAGGTTGCAAACAGGCAATAAGGCCGAGCGGTCTGCTCGGCCTTATTGCCTGTCAATTGGCTGTCAATCTACTTGTGTAAATTTCTTGCCGCGATGAAACTCAATCCCGCCTTTGTCAAATCCCAGGCGGTGTGATTGGCGGCCGCGACTTTTTCCATGAAGTTGCGCTGCAGGTTATCCCAATCGCCGCTCTCGATAACTTCCTTCTTCTCGCGGAAGTAGTCGAGGATGTCGGAGGGATGGGCGAGGGTCTGCTCCACTTCGGGGTCGCCGCCTTCGTGCTTGGCCGCGATGTTCGCCACGTGGTCGGCGATTGCCACCAGCTCGGCGCGGCGGTCGTAGGGCTGGATGACGATGCTCTTCCACGTTTCGACGATGTGATGCTCGAAGCGGACGACCTTCTCGAAGCCGAGCGCCTTGCGGAATTCGGCGGTCAATTCCATGGTCTGGTTGTTGATCGAGTTCGACCAGTTGAAGCCGATCAGCGGGCTGGTCCCGTCGTCGCGGCTGAACAATTTCGCCATGGTCATGATCCACAGCGCGTGATAGGGATTATCCGACCCGAAGTAGACCGAGATCTTGAAGTTGATGTTCACGCCGATTTTATAGAGCATGAAGGCCAGCAGGATCGTCCCCGCGTTGAAGTTCAGCACATGCTGCACGCCGTAGTTGGTGTAGTAGTAGAGGAACTCGTCCAGCCATTGCAGGGCGTGTTCGTTGGGCTGGCCGATGCCGCCGAAGTAACCGGTAATGGTGGCGGGCCCGCCGAGGTGCGGATTCGATCCGTCGGTGCCTTTCGTGTCCAGCGTCTCGACGAAGGACGCGCCGATGATGTCGAGCGCGGCGACGATGGCGGGCAGGTCGCCGTCGGCTTCGGATTCCTTCATCCTGCGGACGGCGATGAATCGTCCGGGCACGAGCGTCTTTTCCGCGATGGCGCGCTCGGCCATGGGACGAATCCAGGGGAAATATTGCAGGGCGGAGACTTCGAGCGTGACGGCGTACTTATCCTTGAATTTGGTCTTGTCGGCCGCTTCGCCCAGAACCTTGCGGCGGTAATCCGCGACGGAGATGAATGCGCCTCTATCACGCTGTTCGATCAACCAGTTCAAATCCTTGATGGCGCCCGGGTTGCGTTCGCGCACGAGGCTAAAGAGGTTCTCCAGCTTGCGCGCCGCGCGATGCTTGCGGTTGATTTCATTCGGCGTGCCGTATTTCGCCACGACCGCAAAGAAATCCTTCATGATTTGCAAATCGGGGTCGAGGAACACAGAGTTGACGGCTTTCAGCTTGTCGGGGGTGATCTTGAGAGATTTTTGAATGTCGGTCATTTTGGCTCCTTGGGAGAGTCTCATGGTCTCACAGCCGGATAGTCAGATGGTGGTTTTGGCTGTTCGACGAATAGGCAGGGCTATGTGGCTGTCGGTCCGGCTACGGCCTCAACTCATCCAGCATCCTCTTCAATTCGTCGTACTCTTCATCGGGCATCCCGAACCAGTTTTCGGGCGCCGGGAATTTTTTGCCGATGACCTCGTCATGGTAGTTCTTCAGTCCATTGAGGATGACCTCGCCCGCGTTGCCGTACACTTTTGCCATCTTCGGCTTGAATTTGGGATACAGCCCGAACATGTCGTGATAAATGAGCAACTGGCCGTGCGCGTGCGGCCCCGATCCCAGCGACATGATGATACATCCCTCGGCGCGCTCGGTGATCAACTGGCACAGGCGGTCGGGGACGAGTTCCAGCAGGATCATGAATGCACCCGCTTTTTCGAGGGCTTTGGCGTCGTCCAGGATCTTCTTTGCCAGCGCGGCGGACTTCCCTTGCAAGCGGAATCCGCCCAGAGCGGAGACCGACTGCGGCGTCAACCCGAGGTGGCCAATGGCGGGAATACCCGCGTCCACGATACCCTTGATGCGGTCCGCCATGGCCGCGCCGCCCTCCAGTTTGATGGCGTCACAGCCCGCCTCGGCCATGAAGCGCCCGGCGTTACGGATGGCGTTCTCCACCGAGTCCTGGTAGGTCATGTAGGGCATGTCGCCGACCACGAAGGCGGTGGGCGCGCCGCGCCGCACGGCCTGCGCGTGGCGGATCATGTCGTCCATTTTGACGGGCAGGGTCGAATCGTAGCCGAGCATGGTCATGCCGAGGCTGTCGCCGACGAGGATCATCTCGATGCCCGCCTGCTCCTGTAAGTAGGCGGTGGGATAGTCGTAGCAGGTCAGCCAGGTAATCGGCTCCTTTTTGGCGACCTTGTCGAAGAGATACGGCAGGGTGATTTTCTTACGGGGTTCGGTCATTCTTCCTCCTTGGATGGAATTTGGAATCTGTAATTAGTATATAGAAAAACGCATTACAGTGCAATGGACGAAAATCACGTGTCGAACCTTCCCGAATATGGTATCCTAAAGACCCCGCAATGAAACATCTCATCCGCATCCGCACCTTCCTCAGGCCCTACGCCTGGCAGATCTTCGCCACCCTCGTCCTGCTGTTGACCCTGACGGGACTCAACCTGGTCGTGCCGCGCATCCTTCAGACCGTGATTGACGACGGCCTCCTGCGCCGCGACACGGCTTACCTCGTCCGTTCGGCGCTTCTTCTTTTCGGGCTTGGGCTTGCCTCCGCTATTTTGAATCTGGTCCACCGCTACCTCTCGGAGTGGATCGCGGCGCGCGTCGGTTACGACCTGCGCAACCGCATGTACAACCACATCCAGTACCTGCCGTTCACGTATCACGACCACACACAATCTGGACAACTCATCAGCCGCTGTATCGAAGACGTGCGCTCCATCGAGCGTTTCTCAGGATCGGCCATTGCCGAATTGGTTCGATTTATCTTCCTATCGGTTGGCATTGTCGTGGTCATGGTTTCCGCGAATCCGCAATTGGCCCTCATCGCGCTCCTGCCGATCATTCCACTCATCCTGATGACTTCCAGTTTCGGGACGAAGATCGGCGCGCTCTTCTTCGCCGTGGACGCGGCGGTGGGCGAAGTCTCCAACCGTTTGCAGGAGAACGTGGTGGGCGTGCAGGTGGTGCGCGCCTTCGCGCGCGAACCGTACGAAATCAAACGTTTCGACGCCGCCAACAAGGACGTGTTCGTCAAATGGGTCAAGGTGATTGACGAGTGGTCGAAGATCATGCCCACCAGCAACTGGCTGACGACTCTCGGCATCATCCTCATCCTGTGGTTTGGCGGGCAGATGGTGATGGATGGAACGTTGTCGGTCGGGGCTATCGTGGCGTTCAATGCGTATCTGCTGATGATGGCCGAGCCCGCCCAGGCGTTGACGGGACTGGTCAACGCGGGAGGGGAGGCGGCCGCGGGTGCGCAGCGCGTGTTCGAGGTGTTGGATACCGAGCCAGCCATCCAATCACCTGTAGATGCAGTGAAATTGGAGACATTGCGCGGCGAGGTGGAATTCCGCGCGGTGGGGCTGAAATATCAGGACGAGCGGACCGCCTCGTTGAACGGAATCAACCTGAAGGTCGAGCCGAACCGCATCGTCGCTCTGATCGGACCGACGGGTTCGGGCAAGACCTCCCTGGTCAACCTCATCCCGCGTTTCTACGATGTCACCGAGGGCGCGGTGCTGGTGGACGGATGCGATGTTCGTGATGTGGATTTGGTCACATTGCGGCGGCAGATCGGAATCGTCCTGCAAACCTCGCTGTTGTTTTCGGACACGATTCAAGCCAATATTGCTTATGGCCGGCCAGATGCCAGTGAAGAAGAAATTGTTGCCGCGGCGCATGCCGCGCAGGCGCACGAGTTCATCATGAGTTTCCCGAATGGTTACAAGACCATCGTGGGCGAGCGCGGTGTGACGCTTTCGGGCGGACAGCGTCAGCGCGTGGCGATTGCGCGCGCCCTGCTGATGGACCCGCGCATCCTGATCCTGGACGACTCGCTTTCCAGCGTGGACACGCAAACGGAAAAATTGATTCAAGCCGCGCTGGATAAGTTGATGGAAGGCCGCACGACGTTTGTGATCGCGCACCGCTTGAGCACCGTCCGCCGCGCGGATATGATTCTGGTGATGGATCGCGGCCGCATCGTTCAGCAGGGCGCGCACGAGGAACTGCTCAGGCAGGGCGGACTGTATCAGGAGATTCATGATTTGCAGTTGATTCAGCATGTGAAGTTCGAGGAAGAGATGGAGGAGGTGGTTGGTGAAATTCCAATACAGGGACATGCTGAGGAAAGCGATATGTAACTCGCGCTGAGCGGAGGGATGGCGTTCTCCCATCCCACAGACGAAGCGCAGTTTCAAGTGAGTATCGCATGGTTGGCGCTTCGTCTCCGTTCGCCGCAAAAAACGCGGTTCACTCCGCTCAGCGCGATGAAAACTATTATGACAACCAAAATCATCCCTCCCTCCTTCATCACCCAGTCCGAAGAACAACTGGACAAGGGCTACGACCCCAAAGTGGCGCGCGGACTGCTGCGCTTCGTCAAGCCGTACGCCGCACAGATGTTGGTGGCGTTGCTCTTCATGATCCTCGTCACCGTTGCGGCGGTCTCGGGGCCGTACTTCGTCAAACTCGCGATTGACGAGGGCATCGCGGCCAGGGACACGATTGCCCTGCGGAACATCGTCCTCGCGTATCTGCTCGTCTCGCTGGCGCAATGGGGCTTCAACTATCTGCGCGTGCGCATCATGTCGCGCGTCGGCCAGCACGTGCTGTACGACGTGCGCACGGCGATGTTCGCCCACCTCCAGCGCCTCTCGCTGAGTTTCTACAACCGCTACAGCGTGGGGCGCGTCATCACGCGCGTCATCAACGACGTGGGGACTCTGCGCGAGTTCATCACCTGGGCGGTGCTGGCCATCGTCCGCAACCTGCTCGGCATCCTCGGCACGCTGATCGCCATGCTCACGCTCAACTTGCGCCTGTCCCTGCTGACCTTCCTCGTCCTGCCGTTCATGGTGTGGGCCACGGTGGCCTTCCGCAAGGCGGCGCGGCGCAATTACCGTAAGGTGCGCGCCGCGGTCTCGTGGACCAACTCGGTGCTGGCGGAGAACGTCAACGGCGTGCGCGTGGTGCAGGCGTTTTCGAGACAGGCGCACAACTATGCCAACTTCAAGGACTACGTCAACCGCTACTATCTGGAAACGAGCCTGGACGCCGCCAAAACAGCCTCGCTCTTCACCCCGGTGGTGGACGTGCTCGGCGCGGCCGCGACCGCGCTGGTGGTTTACGTGGGCGGGACCGCCGTGCTGGGTGAATCCATCACTGCGGGCGTGTTGATCGCCTTCGTTTTGTACATTGACCGTTTCTTCGAGCCCATCCGTGACCTGAGCCGCCGCTTCGACACGTTGCAGTCCACGATGGCGGGAGGGGAACGAATCCTTGCGCTGCTGGATACGCCTGTAGATGTACAGGACGCGAAGGACGCGCGCGACCTGCCAACCATCAAAGGCGATGTCCGATTCGAGAATGTGTCGTTTTATTATGATGACGATCTCGCGTCGCGAAGTCCCGGCGCAACTCTGGGGAGCGAAGCAAAGCGGAGACGAGGCACAGATAACAAAAGCGCTTCGTCTGCGGGACGGGAGAACGCCGTCCCTCCGCTCAGCGCGAAGCACATTTCGCGTCGAGCGGAGCGAAGCGCAGACGAGACGCGATTGGAAGGCCGCGCTTCGTCTACTCTGCACGATGATCAGCGCGAGCAACTGATATTAAATAACATTGACCTGCAAGTGAACGCGGGCGAGACCGTGGCCCTCGTGGGTGAGACGGGCGCGGGCAAGACCACCATCGTCAAACTGCTGACGCGCTTCCACGACCCGACCTCGGGCCGCGTGCTGGTGGACGGTCACGACCTGCGCACGGTGACCCAGTCCAGCCTGCGGCGGCAGATGGGCATCGTGTTGCAGGATCCGTTTTTGTTCAACGGGACAGTGAAGGAAAATATCTTGTTCGGTCGCCTGGACGCGACGGACGCGGAAGTCGTCGCCGCGGCGGAAGCGGTAGGCGCGCACGGGTTCATCGTCAACCTGCGAAACGGATACGAGACCTCGGTCGAGGAGGGAGGCGCACTGCTGTCCGTCGGGCAGAGACAGTTGATCTCGTTCGCCCGCGCCTTATTAGCGGACCCGCGCATCCTGATTCTCGATGAAGCCACCTCATCCGTGGACACGCAGACCGAGCAGATCATCCAACGCGCCCTGGCGCGCCTGTTGAAGGGACGCACGGCCTTCGTGATCGCCCATCGTTTGTCCACCATCACGAACGCGGACCGAATCGTGGTGATTCAGGGCGGGGGCATCGCCGAGCAGGGGGCGCACGCCGAATTGCTCGAGCGCCGCGGGGTGTATTACGAGTTGTATAAGACGGGGTTTCAGGAGTAGGGGCGACCCGCCATGATTAGGCAAGGCGCGTGGCGATCCTGACGGGTCGCCCTTACGGTTACTTTTCTTTAAGCCAATCGGGCATTTCGCCTAATTTCAACTCTTCCCATAATTCAGCAAACAACGGACCAGCCTGCTCAGATATCCATCCCAATTGGCGGGCTGTATGTTGGGCATATGGTTGCGGAACATGATGGGTTCGTCCTCCGCTGCATGACACCAAAAACGCCTTAAGTTTTATGATCTTGTCGGCCATAACAGCCCTGCAAATTAAGAAGAGATAGGGATACATAGCACAAAAATCCTCGAATGGTACAATCGCCGCCATGCGAAAAATCCTCCTGTTGGCATTTCTCCTCGCCGCCTGCGCGGCCTCTCCCCCTGCGGGGGAGACGGGAGAGGGGTCCACCACGTTACCCGCGCCCATCGTCACGGTCATTCCCGCCGCGTCAACGCCGACCGTCACGCCGGTTCCCACCTCCACGCCCACGGTGGAGGGCTGGATGTTCCCATACACCATCGAGGGCCTGCGTCAGCACGAATTCGTCAGTGGAAAAGTCCGCGTCGGCGAGATACTCGAACAGACCGATGATTACACCCGCTATTCGATTGACTATCCCTCCGACGGCCTGACCATCACAGGCGTGATGCAGGTCCCCGCGCAGGGCGAGCCGCCGTTCCCGGTCATCGTGATGAATCACGGCTATTTCAACCGCGGCGATTTCGTCTCCGGCGACGGCACCGACCGCGCCGCGGAATATCTCAACCGTCATGGCTATCTCACGCTCTCGCCCGATTATCGCAGTTGGGGCGGCTCGGATGTCGGCCCCAGCCTGTTCTACTCCGGCCTGGCGGTTGACGCGGTCAACCTGCTGAACGCCATCCCCTCGATTCCGCAGGCAGACCCGAACCGCGTCGGCCTGTGGGGTCACAGCATGGGCGGCGGCGTGACGATGAAAGTGCTGACCATCCTCGATGGTCGAGCAGCCCCGAGCGAAGCGAGCGGGCGTACTGAGACCACCGTCCGCGCTGCGGTGCTCTACTCCACGGTCAGCGCGGACCACGCCGACCTGATCACGCGCTGGGGACTGGGCTGCATCGGCGACATCGCCGAGGGCGAACGCTCGCTTGGATGCAACTCGTCCGATATCGTCCCGCTCGACCTGCCGCCCGGGCTGATCGAAGCCTATCATGCCGCGGCCGCCACTCCCGACCTGATGCGTCAGTTCTCGCCGATTCATCATCTCGACCTCGTTACGGTCCCCGTTCAAATCCATTACGGCACGGCCGACGGCGACTTCATCGGCGGCACGCCCCCGGAGTGGTCTCAGAAACTGTATGACGCTTTCGTCGAAGCAGGACGCGAGGCGGAACTCTACGCGTACGAGGATGAACGTCATTCCTTCATCGGCGACGCGTGGGTCGCGTTCATGGAACGCTCCGCGCACTTCTTCGATGAATATGTCAAGAACGCGCCTTGAAATCATCAAATAGCCCTATAATTATGCTGACGATCAGGAGGCACTGATGAAAACGCCCACCTACGCCCGCGCACGCAAATTGTTCGGCACGATTGCGGTCATCTCTTTCGGGTTCTTTGTTTTGCTCTTCGTGGTTCTCTTGGTGTCTGGACCGTTCATCGGGAATGTTTTTTCCTCGATCAATTCATCACTGAACGGCGGTCCGGGGCCGTCCATCCCGCCTTCATCGAATTACGACACCGCGGCTCTTGCCGCGACCATTGCGCTGGTCTCCTCGCTCGCGACGGCGATTACCTCGTTCATCGGATTCCTGTCCACGCTCATCTTGGGGTGGCGCAAGGAAAAGCGCGAGGCGAAACTGGCGGAGTTGGAACGTCAGCGCTTGGAAACCGAACTCGAAAAACAAAGGCTCGAGCTGGAACACATGCGCGGCAGGAAGAAAAAGGGCTGACCTCCGCCCGGCCGTCCGCATAACTTTTCGGCGGCGCGGGTGTATACCTAAACGAAAATGAAATCCCGCGTGTTTACAAGTTGATATTTATCCGTGAAAAGAGGAACCATGTTGTCAAACCTTTCGCGTTGGCTCACGTATTTGAATGCTCTTCTCTACGCTATTCTGGGGGCAATCCTTTTCGTTCTGCCCGAGCAGATGGCCCCCGTCTTTGCCTGGAAAGTCACCGCCTTCATGACCATGACCATCGGCGGCTGGTGTCTTGGCAACGCCTGGCTGGCATGGATCAGCGCCCGCCGCTGGGAATGGCGCCGCGTTTATACCGCGCTCATCTACCTGTGGCTCTTCGGCATTCTCGAAAGCTGGGTGCTCATCTCCTTCCGCGAGAAGATTCAACTGGCGCACCCAATTGCCTGGTTATACCTTGTAACCCTGGGCGTCAACGCGCTGACCGCCCTCGTCGGTCTCGTGGACTGGTTCAGGATTCGGCCGACTCGCGGGCCCTACGCGGAGCGCGTGACCTGGTGGCAGACGGGCGCTGTCATCGTCTTCGTCCTGCTCGTCGGCTATCTGGGACTTTACGGCGTCGTCGCACAACTCGACTGGCCCGCCACGCACGGGGAGATCTTCCCGGAGGTCATGTCGCTGTTCACGCTGCGCAGTTTCGGATATTTCTACACCTGTCTCGCGCTGGCCGCCGTCCCGCTGATCTGGGAACGCAGTCAGCGCGTGTTGCTCAACCATGCCGTTTCGGCCTATGGATTCATCCTCGCCATTACGTTCGCGGCGTTCGTGTACATCCGCCTGTTCGATTTCGCGGCCCAGCCGGGCGGACTGCTGTATTTCGGCGCGTATCTGATCGTCGGCGTTCCGCTGTTGGTTGTGTTCGTCATATATAGAAAGATGCTGTAGATACGCGGCGCGTTTTTGATATCTCCGGGGCTGTCACTCGACAGCCCCGAATTCGTTTTGCGAGACACTTTGTAAGCCGACAGGGGTTTTATTGCATGAACTCCATGCCGGTGAACCGAGGAGATCGAGATGGCTTTTATTCGTACCATTCCACCCGAAGAAGCGACGGGGTCGTTGAAAGAAATCTACGACGACGAAATCAAAACCCTGGGTTATGTTGCCAGCGGGACGCGCACGCTGAGCCTGCGGCCCGAGGCGTTCAACGCGTGGGAGCATCTCATCAAGACGATTCGCTCCAGGATGCGCCTGCGCCGCTACGAACTGGTCACTCTCGCGGCCGCCTCCGCGCTGCATTGCACCTACTGACTGCTCGCCCACGGAGCGGTGCTCCGCAAACAGATCTTCGATGCGGACCAACTGGCCGCGGTCGCCAGCGACTATCACAACGCGGGTCTCACCGAGCAGGAAGTAGCCATCATGGAGTTTGCCGAGAAACTTACCCTGCACGCGCACGCCATTCGGAAAGAGGATGTGCAGAAACTGCGTGAGCACGGCCTGACCGATGAGGAGATCCTGGACGTCGCCCTCGCCGCCGCGGCGCGCAACTTCTGGAGCAAGGTCCAGGACGCGATGGGCACCGAGAGCGACATGAAATACCTCGACCTCGAGCCGCAGGTGCGTAAGGCTTTGCAAAAGGGACGGCCTTTTGCGCAGGAAGAGGTTTGTCCACTGTGTTTCGGCACGCACATCATCAAGAAAATCCGCACCGAGGATGGGCGGGAGGAATATTACTGTCCCGCCTGCGATAAGGGCGGCGTGTTGAAACCGAAGAACCGCTATTCCGAAGCGCAGAAATTACAAATCCTCGAGCACTACGAACGGTATAAGCCCGAAAAGATCAAAGAGACCTTCGGCGTCAGTCCCGCCACGCTGGCGCGCTGGGAAAAGGCGAAGAGCAAACGCAACAAGAGGAAAACGAAATGAAAGAGCCCCATTCCTTGCTGAGGTTGATGTTCTACGCGGGCAGTTTCCTGTCGTTTATCGCAGGTATTCAATTATTTGTCCTGTATAAAAGCACGGATGTGAACTTTGCCTGGACGATTCAATCCAGCCTGACGGCCGTCACCCTCGGCGCGTTCTACTGGGCGACAATGGTTGTGGGCATCCTGAGCGCGCGTCAGAAGACCTGGGTCGCCGCGCGCGCCGCCGTCCCGGCGCTGATTGTTTTCACAACAGTTTCACTGGCCGCGACCCTCCTGCATTTCGATAAATTCCATTTCGCCAGCGATAATCCCGTCACCCTGATTGCAGCCTGGGCGTGGCTGTTCGTCTACGCGTTCGAGCCGCCTTTCTTCATTGCGGGGTTCATCCTGCAGTCGCGATATTCTGGCCCCGATCCTGCGCGGGCGCAGGTACTTCCAACCTCGTTTCGCGTTCTACTTGTTTTGCAGGGACTGTTCGCCACCTTCCATGCCGCGGCGCTATTCTTCACACCCCAATGGATTATTCCACTCTGGCCCTGGGCATTGACTCCGCTCACGGCGCGCGCCCTCGCCGCGTGGCTGTTCGCATTCGGGATTATCGGTCTTCAAGCCGCGTGGGAAAATGACTGGCCGCGTATTGGCATTGCCTTGCAGAGTTATGTTCTGTTCGGGCTGGCAGGGCTGATCGCCGTCCGGCGCGCCCCGGGTGAGATGAAATGGAGCGCTCCGGGCGAAGTGAATTACATGCTGTATCTTTTGAGTCTGCTGGCGGTGGGAGTTTTGGGATGGTTCAAAGTGAAAAGGGTGCTTTCTCGAAAGTGATGCGCCCATCGCAAATTGTAAGAAGAGGGTGGACGCGCAGTAATTCGTCCGCGGGCACATCGAAGATGTCTTCTGACAACATCACCACATCTGCAAGATAACCGACCTTCAACATTCCCTTTTCGTGTTCCATGAATTCGGCATAAGCCGCGTCGCGCGTGTACCCCAGCAGGGCCTGTTCGAGCGTCTGGCGTTGATTTGGGTCGCCATCCTGCCAGGGACGACGCGTCAGCGCGGCGTGGATGCCTGTCAACGGATTCATCGAGACGACCGACCAGTCCGAGCCGAAGGCGAGACGCGCCCCCGCGTCCCGCAGGCTGGACCAGGCGAAGGAACGCCTCCAGCGCTCCGGGCCGACGCGCGCCGGCCAGGGGTCCCAAGCCTGACACGAGGCATGAAGCGGTTGCATGGACGCGACCACACCCAGGCTCGCGAAGCGCGGCAGGTCCGAATCGTCCACCAGTTCGATGTGCTCGATGCGGTGACGGCTGCCGCGTTTGCCGTTTCGTCCGCGCACCAGTTCGTAAGTATCCAGCACGCGGCGCACCGCGCCGTCGCCCGTGCAATGGACGGCGATCTGCAGTCCGAGGCGGTCGGCCTCCACAGCCAGGTCGGTGAAATGCTCGGGCTCGAAGTTGGCCATGCCGCGCCAGCCGGGGCGTTCCTCGTAGTCATCGAGCAGCAGGCCTGTGTAGGCTTCGATCACACCGTCCATGAAAAATTTGACCAGCCCGCCGCGCACCATGCGCGTGGATTGGGCACGCATGGTCAGCGCCTCCTGCAACGCGGCGGTCGTGCTTTCGGGTTTCATCGAAAGCGGCACATAGACGCGCAGGAGCATCTCGCCCTCGCGTTCGAGCCAAGCGTAGAACTCGAATTGCTCAAGGCCGCCGTCCATGTTGTGGACGCTGGTCAGGCCGTACGACGCGGCCATCCGCATCGCCTTGATGAGCAAAGCGCGCTTTTCGCTCTTCGCTGGTACAGGAATGAGGTCGTGAACCGGCCCGGACGCAGTCCATTCGCGCAGTTCGCCTGTGGCAAAGCCTTCTGCGTCCATGACGATTTCGCCGAACCCGCCGATGGATTTTCCGTGCAGAAGGCCTGCGCGGCGCAAGGCCTCGGTGTTGACCCACGTCGTGTGGCCATCATATGATTCGACTGCCAGCGGACGATCTGCAATGATGGCGTCGAGGTGATGGCGGGTCAGCGGCTGACCGTCTGGCAGGATTCCATACACCAGGCCGTTGCCTTTGATCCATTCCGAATCTTGATAAGCGGCCGCGTAAGCGCGCAAGGCTTCAGTCAATTGCTCCAAAGAACGGACTTCCTGCAACTGCGCCGCGCTCAACTCGACCACGCCAGCCAGCAGGTGGAAGTGACTGTCAATGAACCCGGGCAGGACTGTCCGTTGGCGCGCGTCGATCACGCGGGTATTGGGTCCGCGAAATGATTTAGCCTCCGCATCGCTTCCAACGAAGACGATGCGATTGTCTCGAAGGGCCACTGCCTCAGCCCGCGGTTGGTCTGGGTCCGCGGTGAAGACGCGGGCGTTATGGATGAGAAGATTGACAGGGTCAGGCATGACAGGGATTATAGTCAATTAAGCAATGGGGCGGACTTAGAAGGTCCGCCCCATTTGGGTTAATTTCCCTTTTCGCTTCCTTTCCATTCATAATCCCAGGACGTCGTCAGATACTGAAATCCGTGTTTTTCCACAATCGGTCTGCTCATCGCGCCCGCCTCGACCAAGGCATAGCGATAGCCGCGCTCGCGGATTTCTTTCAGTCTCATGGATAACAGGCTGGTGTAGAGTCCGCGCTTCCTGAATTCGGATAACGTGGAACCTGCAAAAAGCGTGGCAAAATGACCCTTCGGGAAATACGTCCACGCAATGGACGCGGGCTGGTCTTCAACATAAGCGACGTAGATGCTCAGATAGCCGGGGATCTTGAGATGCCCGCCCAGCCGGTCGTTGACCCAGGCGTTGTCGTTGCCGTAGACTTTATCCAGCACGTAGATGATGTCTTTGAGCCCTTCGGGCTTGGAAATATGACGAATGTCCGCCGTCACCGGGGCGAACAGGTGAGGCGAAGCGTCCTCGACATCCATCACCAGCACATCGCCCGCGTCCTCGTCACGAACAAAGCCATGTACAACGAGTTTCTCTTTAAGGCTCGGATACGGGTCATGGTCGCAGACCTTCCATGTGAAGGGCTGACCCATAGGAACGAAATAATCCAGTTCGCGCTCGATGACGGAATCGAAGTCCGACTCCTTTGCAAAGGTCACCGAAACAAAATTCATCGCGGGCGGCTTGCGAATAAATCGCACCACCTCCGCGGTGACTTCTTTCCGCGCTTCGGGATACTCGATCTGCTCCCGCAGGTCTTTGTCGTATAAGATAAGCAGTTCGGCTTTATTCATGATTTCACTTAGGGGCACAGCAAACCCATCGTTCATCATAATGATTGAAAGACTCGCTGTGCCCCTGCTAGTTAATCCGCCGCAACCGCCTCCTCTTCGATAACTTCTTTTGCACCCACGGCCTCCGCTAATCCATATTGAGTCTCCAACTGGTGGCGGAACTGCTGCGTGTACAGGCGGTAGTAGTGCCCGCGCAGTTTCAACAACTCGGCGTGCGTGCCTTGCTCTTTGATGCGGCCGTCCTCGATGACCAGGATTCTATCTGCCCTGCGAATCGTACTCAGGCGGTGGGCAATGACGAAGGACGTGCGTCCCTTCATCAGGTTTTCCATGCCGCGTTGAATCAGCGCCTCGGTCAACGTGTCCACGGACGAGGTGGCCTCGTCCATGATGAACAGTTCGGGCTTGGCCAGCACGGCGCGGGCCAGGCTGATCAACTGCTTCTGTCCCACCGAGAGCAGGACGCCGCCCTCGCCGACCTCTTCGTCGTAGCCCTTCGGCAGCATCACGATGAAGTCGTGCGCGCCGGCGATCCTGGCCGCCTCGATGATGTCTTCGTCGGTCGCGTTCAGCCGTCCGTAGCGGATGTTCTCCTTCACCGTCCCGCTGAACAGGTGCGGCGTCTGCAACACCACACCGATGCGCGAGTGGATGCTCTGCAGGGTGTACTCGGTGTAGTCGCGACCATTGATGCGGATGACGCCCTCGCGCGGCTCGAAGAAACGGCACAGTAAATTGACGATGGTGGACTTCCCGCCGCCGGTCGGGCCGACCAGGGCAATGGTCTCGCCGGGGCGGACGCGCAGGCTGAAATCCGAGAGGACGCGCTTGCGGTCTTCGTAGTAGAACTCGACGCGGTCGAATTCGATCTCGCCCATCAAGGTCTGCGCCTCGACCGCGCCCGGCCGGTTCTGGACCTCGGGGGCGGTGTCCACCACCTTGAAGATTCGCTCGGCCGACGCGATGGAATGCTGCATCTCGGCGTAGACGCGCGCCAGGTCTTGCACCGGCCACATCATGAAGGTCAGGTACGAGACGAAGGCCTGGATGCCGCCGATGGTCATCAAGCCGATCTGGATTTGAATCCCGCCGTAACCGACGATAAAGCCCAGCGCAACGGCCGCGATGATCTGCACCGTGGGCAGGAACAGCGCCGAGAGCCAGGCGGCGCGGTAGGAGGCACGGTACATCGCGCCGGTCAACACCTGGAACTCTTTCAGGTTTTCGGCCTCGCGTCCCAGCGCTTTGACCACGCGCACGCCCTGGATGTTCTCGTTGTACGCGCCGGTGATCTTCGAGTTGGCGCGGCGCGAGGCGCGGAACTCCACCAGGATCTTCTTGCGGAACTGCACGGCGATGATAATCAACACCGGGATGATGGTGAGCACGATCAAGCCAAGTTTCCAGTTGATGATCATCATGAAGGTGGTGGAGGTGATGATGTTCATCACAGCCCAGGTCGTGTCGAGCAGACCCCAGGTCAGCAGGTCCGCCACGCGGCCCGTGTCCGAGGTGACGCGCGCCATCAGGCGTCCCACCGCGTTCTGGCTGTAGAACGAGAGCGACAAGTGCTGCAGGTGATTGAACAACATGCGGCGCAGGTCGTACTGGATGCGCTCGCCGAGCACCCCGGCCAGGTAGATGAACGAGAACACCAGGCCGGCCTGCAGGATGATGAAACTCGCATACCAGACGGCCAGCCGCGTGACCACGGCACGGTCGCCGGCGGCGATGCCGGCGTCCACGATCTGTTTGTTCAGGTAGGTGAAATACGCGTCCAGCACCGACGTGAACAGGATGGTCACCAGGAAACCAAGCACCCACTTCCAGTGGGGGGCCATCAAAGCAACGATGCGCTTGAAGACCGGCGCGGTCAACTGGCTGGTATATTCTTCCTCTTCGAGTTCGATGAGTTCGTCAGTCATTTTTACTCCTCGTGCCCCTCTCCCTTTTAGGGAGAGGGGCGGGGGTGAGGGTCAATTTAATTCACGCTCGCAATTTCCTGTTCCAGCTCCTCGTCAATGCGAGTCTGGATATCGTAGATGCGGCGGTAGATGCCTTCCTGAGCCAGCAGTTCCTCGTGTGTGCCCATTTGCACCACTTCGCCCTTATCCAACACAAGAATCAGGTCCGCGATCATGACCGACTGGATGCGATGGGCAATGATGAACGTGGTGCGGTCTTTCATCAGCGCGTTGAGCGCCTCGCGGATCTCGGCCTCGGTCTCGAGGTCAACGGACGAGGTCGAGTCGTCCAGAATCAGAATGCGCGGGTCCTTGAGCAGGGTGCGGGCGATGGCCACGCGCTGCTTCTGTCCGCCGGAGAGCGTCACGCCTTTCTCGCCGACCAGCGTGGTGTAGCCGTCGGGGAACGAGACGATGACGTCGTGGACGGCCGCGGCTCTGGCGGCGCGCTCCACTTCTTCCTGCGAGACCTGCCGCCCGACGCCGTAAGTGATGTTCTCGCGGATCGAACGGCTGAACAGGAACGGTTCCTGCTCCACGATGCCGATCTGCCGGCGCAGGTATTCGCGCGGATAATCCTTCAACTCCACGCCGTCCAGCAGGATGCGCCCGCCGGTGTATTCGTAGAAACGCGGCAGGAGGTTGACCAGCGTGGTCTTGCCCGAGCCGGTCGAACCGAGCAGGGCGACAGCCTGTCCGGGCTTGCAGTGGAACGAGACGTTCTTCAGCACGACCTGGTTGTCCTCGTAGTTGAACGAGACGTTCTCGAAGACCAGGTCGCCGCGCGCCGGACCCTTGGGCTGGACTTTGCCTTCGGTCAACGGTTCGCGATCCTCCTTGACGATGTCCATCAGTCGCGTGTACGAGACCAGCCCGGTCGAGGTCTGCACAATCATGCGGCCGAGGTTGCGGATCGGCCAGATCAGCCAGGTGAGCAGGCCGACGTACGCGAGGTACGTTCCGACCGTGATTTCTCCGTTGATGGCAAGGTTCGCGCCATAGACGTATCCGAAGATCATCTGGAAGCCGAGCACCACGTCGGAGAGCGGCCAGAAGAGCGAATGCATCTTCAACAACCGTCTGCCGCGCAGGAACTTCTCCCAGTTGTCCTTCTCGAACTTGTTCATCTCGTAATCCTGCCGGGCGAAGGCTTTGACCACGCGCACGCCCGTCAGGTTTTCCTGCAGGGTCGTGGAGAGCACCGCTTCCTGCGCCTGGTATTCCTCGTAGCGTTTGGTGGTCTGTTTGAAGAACCAGACCGAGACAGCCAGGATGAACGGAATGACCACCACCGAGATGAGCGCCAGACTGACGTTCAATCGCAGCAGCGCGATGAAGTTGATGACGAACAACAGCACGATGCGTCCCACGCCGATGGCCTGCTCGTTGAAGAAGCGGCGCAGCGCGTCCACATCCGAAGTGACGCGCTCGACCAGGTCGCCGGTGGGCGTCTTGCCGTGATAGGCGAAACTCAACCGCTGGATGTGATCGAAGAGATAATCGCGCAGGCGGCGCGTCACTCCCTCGGCGGTGTAGGCCGCCAGGCGTCCAGAGATGTATGCGAACCCGCCTTCGAATAACGCCAGCACAATGAAGCCGACTCCGATGAGGAGCAATGTCTGGCTCAGTGAACCGAGCAGCCACTCGCCGCGCGTCAGCACGTTGTCGGCGAAGTAGCGCAATAGAAGGTATGTAGCCGTCTTCGCCAGCGCCGAGATCGCCAGCGCGGCGGTCGCGCCGACGTAGGGCAGGCGGTAATCGGTCATCATGCGCCACACACCGGCGATGCGGTTTTTGGTCAGCGCGCGGCGGAAATCGAAGGGTTGCAGTGAAGTCGTAGCGGTTGTCATTCTCATTCTCCTGAAAACAGCGACAAAAAAGCCACGGAGCGTTTCGCAAAGCGCATCCGTGGCATGAGGACAAGACAGGATCGTGACCTAGGGACGGTCAACAGGCGCGCTCCGCGAAGGGAAAAATTTTCCAGCAGCTTCTGGTGTGATGAAAACGAACAGGTTCACGGGCGCGTCTCCTTTCTGTAGAATTACGAGCGGGCTGAGTGTATCATGGGTGGGGGAGGGGTGTCAAGAAATCCGGGAAACAGGAACCAGGTTTCTGGGAGAAACCTGGTTCCTGTGTTACACCGTCTGCGCCAGGTTGTTGATCCACTTGCGCGTGAAGAAGCGGCGCATGCCCAGAGTCCATTTGGTGACCTCCTCGCTCATCACGAACAGATACACCCAGTAGACCGGCAGGTCGAGCACGAACGCGGCGAAGGCGGCCATCGGCACGCCCAAAATCCAGATGATGATGCCGTCCAGGAACAGGGCGAAGCGCGTATCGCCGCCGGCGCGGAAGATGGCGACGATGAGCGTGGCATTCATGGACCTAAGCCAGAGGAATGAGCAGCTCACCATCAGTATGCGCCGCGCGTCCTCGATCACGTGTGGCGAGACCTTGTACAACGCAAAGACGAAATCGGAGGCCCAGAACGCCAGCGCGCCGGCCAGTATCCCCGCGGCCATGGTCAGCCCCAGTGAACGCGCCGCGTAGGTGTAGGCTGCGTCCGCTTCGCCCGCGCCGATTCGATTGCCGACCAGCACCGAGGTCCCGCTGGTGACGGCGAAGAACAACACCAGCGCCATCTGGTCAATTGTCGCCATGATGTTGATGGAGGCAATCGAGTCTGTGCTGATGTGGGCGTAGATTGCATTGTAGGCCGTGATGCCCAGCGACCAGAATAACTCGTTCAGGATAACCGGAAGGACGGGCTTGAAGATGCTGGCGAGGAACGAGGCGTCCAGGCTGGTCAGTTCGCGCAGGCTGGCCGCGATGGGCGATTTGCGGATGTAGGTGGTCGCGACCATCGCCACACATTCGACGGCGCGGGCGATCAATCCTGCCGCGGCCGCGCCGATCACGCCCATCTTCGGCAGGCCGAAGTGACCGAAGATCAGCCCGTAAGCCAGCGCGACATTTAGAATCAACGCCAGGACGCTGACCGTTACCGGCGTCTTGACTTCACCCGTACTGCGCAGGATGAGGGCGAAACTGAACGAGACCGCGAAGAAGAAATAAGCCCACGCATAGATCCGGAGGTATTGACTGCCGAGCGCGATCACATTGGGGTCTTCTGAATAAATCCCCAACACGACAGTGGGAAAGAACTCTGCAAGAATGAAGAACACACCGGCTGCGGCCAGCGCGAGCATCAGGCACAGCCCCAGCACGCGGCGAATGTTGACCACGTCTTTTTTGCCCCACAACTGCGCGGTGAACATGGCCGAGCCGCTTCCCAGCCCGAACAGCACCAGATTAAGCAGGAAGAAGGTCTGCCCGGCCAGGCCAACCGCCGCGACCGCCGTCTCGCCGTTCTGGCCGATCATCATCGTGCTGACCATGTTCAGCGAAGACGTGATCAGATTTTGCAGGGCAATCGGCAGGACCAGTTTGAACAACTGCGAAAAATATTCGCGGTCGCGGTAGAAAGCCGCGACGCGCCGGATGGGGCGGGGGAGTGGTATCATTCGGTCTCTCGAAGCCCGCCCATTATACATGACCTGCCGCAAGACGCCTTTTCACAACCTGTATCTTGCACATCCGGCACATCAATGCAGAGCTCCTCGCGCGCAGCGGGCACGGTTTGCGGCTTATTTCAATTTCGCGGTTGCGAGGCAGGCCATCCTTGCAAAGACGAGGCGCGGCATCCCCACACATAGCGCCTTGCCTCCGCTGCGTTCCGCTTAGCGCGAATTTCTCACGGGATGTAGAAATCGCACACCCCAGCCGAAATCTCACAGCGCGCTACTTCTTCGTTCAGCCACAGCACGCGAAACTGGGTGCTGTTGGTCTTCGGCGTCCAGAAGATCAGGGGGGAATAATCGGCGGGTTGCAGGGTGCTCAGGTAGCGGTTGTTACATTCCAAAGGCTGTAAATAGGGAGTCTCGGCTTCCCAAATCTCAATACGCAGACACCGCCCCGGCTGGCTGTCGCGGAAATATTCCTGCCAGCGCCAGCCTTCGAAAAGATTCTGGACGGCGCCTTCGTTGTTCAGCCGCTCGAAAGAAAAGCCGGAGGCGCTGCGTATCACCGTCGAACGATTCAACAAATAGAAACTGCTGACGTTATAGAAGGCGGTGAAATGGTTCCCGTCTGGATATTTAACCGTCGGCGCAGTGGACAGGGTTGGCAGGGGAGGAGATGTGACAGTCGCGGACGGAAGCGGGCGGGTGACGGTCGGAGCGGGAGGCGCGGTGTTCGTCGGCGCGGGGGAGGCGGGAATTGCCGTCGCTGTGGGAAGCGGCGCCTCGGTCGGGGTGAGGGACGCGGGTCCCGCGAGAGTGGCGGAGGGCCCGATCACGATCGGGATGGGGGAGGGAGCGGGCCGGTCCGAGAAGATACCCAGCCCGGTCAGCCATCCGAAAAAAAAGAGCAATAAACCAATCAGAATCAGGCTGAAGAAGATCCGCAGGCCGTTGTTCTTTTTCGCGGGACGGACGGAAGACCGCGCAGCGACCTTTACCTGCCGGCGGCGCGCCATCGTATCCAGCGGAATGGAACTGCGGCGGATGGTGGGCACGCCGACCGGGATGGGCGGCAGAGGGATTTTGACGGAATCGGGTTTTCCGGCCAGCGCCTTCTTGAGCGCGCTCATCAATTCCGCGCCGCTTTGATAGCGTTTGCGCGCATCCTTGTCCAGTGCTTTGAGTAGAACCGCGTCCACTTCCGCGTTCAGTTCGGGATTGATGCTGCTGGGCGCGGGCGGGGACTGGGTGAGGTGCTGGAGCGCGACGCTGGCCGCGGAGGGATCGTTGAACGGCGCGACACCGGTCAGCATTTCAAAGAGAATGACCGCGAACGAATACAAATCCGATTGCGGGATGGCGTCATTCGAGCGGCGCGCCTGTTCGGGCGAGATGTACAGCGGAGTGCCGAACGCTTCGCCGTAGGACCGTTCGCTCGTATCCAGCGCGAGGCCGAAGTCGCTGAGAAGGACGCGGCCGTCGTTGGCGATGAGGATGTTGGCGGGCTTCACGTCGCGGTGAATCACGCCCTGCTTGTGGGCATAATCCAGCGCGCCCGCGACCGCGTCGCCGATGCGTAACACATCGGGCAGGGGCATCAGTTCCCCATCCTCCGCGTAGAGCGCGAGGATCGTCGCCAGGTCCTGGCCGTCCACGTATTCCATTACATAGTAGTAATATCCCTCGTGATCGTCGGCGTAGTAAATCTGGACGATATTCTCGTGCCGCCATTTTGCCATCAGGCGCGCCTCTTTAAGGAAGCGCTGTGTGAACGGACCGCTGTTGCGATAGCGCGTATCAATGACCTTGATGGCGACGGGGCGCTGGAGTTTTACGTCCTGGCCGTAATAGACGCCGGCCATGCCGCCGCGCCCGATCAGGCGCTCGATGCGAAAGTTGGCGAGTTGCTGTCCGATGAGAGGGTCGCGGTTCAAATTCGTCTCAGCCTTCGTGAGGGAGTCTGGGTCTCGCGGCTGGCGCGGGTGATGCGCGACACATCGCGCACGTACTGGTTTAGTCCAACGGCGTAAGCGTTCAGGTAGTCCTGCGCGATGAGATCCGCAAGGTCTTTTCGTCCGATTTCCCGCAGGACGGCAACGTGCGGGCGAAAGTCGCGCAGGTTGATGTGCATTATACCGCCTGCGTCGGTGATCACGCCCCAGGCCAGCTGCTTCTGATTGTTATCGTCCTTGGCGGTGATGAAGCGGGTGAGGGAGCTGGTACGCGCCACCGCGCCGACGTTCGACAGGACTTCGCTCCCTTTGAGCATGTTGTTCAACACTTCGAATCTTTCGGGAACTTTATCCAGCAGCCGCTGGAGGGGCAGGGGGAGGTGCGCCAGCAGTTTGATCGCGCCGATGCTGGCGCTCTGTCCCTGACGCGCAATGTCCTTGGCTTTTTTGAGAATCGCGCCGAACCCCGCGAGGGTTGCCAGGTACAATTTTTGCAGGTTATCGAATTTCTTGTAAAGCGATTCGCGCTCCGAGGCGGCTCCTTCGTACGCGTCCAATGCCTGGACGGTGCGCGCGTGCAGGCCGAGCAGGTCGAGTTCCGCCAGCGGGACTTCGACGTTGAGCGGGTAGAGGCGGTCGCGCGGGACCCTGCGGCTGGCATCCATCGGAATCAGGATGGAGGGGCTGACGCGGTTGGAGTCATCCAGCGTCTTGCGAATCATCGCGACCACAGCGGGATTCGACTTTGCCAGTTTGTCCAATTCGGCGGTCAGCGCGGGCGAGGGGCGATAGGTCGCGGCGTGGATGGCGCGGTACAGCACCAGCAGGTCGTTGATGGTCAAATCCAGCAGGTCGCTGCGGCGTTTGAAGAGTTTTCGCAGGGACTGGCAGGCTTTGAGATTGGCCTCTTTTGTTTCGGCAGAGGCTTCAGGCAAAACGCGCGGGGCTTTTTGAATCAAAGCCAAGTCTGGAGGGTGAAGCGGGAGGGTCAATGACGTGTAAATGCGACGGTCGGTCTTTTCCAGGCGCGGTAACATGCTCAGGTAGCGCGCCCAGGACAATGCCTCGCCGGTCATGATCTCGGCCAGCGCCGCACCCCAGGCGCCATCGAAGAAGATATGCGACTGGTCGAAGACGAAGGTCTCGCCCGTGTCGAAGATCGTCAGCGCGTGGTCGCCGACGCCGCGCTCGGTCTGGCGCAGTTCGGAGAGGGGCAGGGCGCGGTCGCGCGCGTCGGTGTTGAGCAGGATGGGCGCGAAACGCAGACTCTTCAATTCTTTGGCGAGTGTTGGATTGAGGCGCCCGCGTAGATTCGCGAACGCGGCGCGTTGAATCCGCGCCAGCGCGGACAGGTTCGCGGGCGCGGCGGGTCTGGTCCCCAAAATCGCGGCCGCCTGCGCACGGGCGGTGAGGACGTTCAGCGGCTTGTCCGTGCCGGGCTCGCAAATGGGGAGCAGGAAGTAGTTGCCTCTATGGACGATGCCAATCTGCGCCTGTGAGCGCGTGATGGGCACGCGCGTCTCGCCATACGGCCCCGGGTCGAGATATGCGAGAATGGACAATTGCTTTTGATAAGCAGGCAGATCCCGTTCGATGGCCGCGCTCAGTTTTTTCTCCCACGCGGCGCGGTGCGGGGCAGGGAAGCCCCTGATATTCTTTTTCAGGAATTCGTCGAATTTGCGGCGGCGGTAGGCGGGATAATTTTCCTGCGCCGCATCCGCCTCGCGGCGGTAGGGACGCTGTGCCTGCCATTCGTCGTAGAGCGAGGCGAAGCGCGCTGCGCGCGGTGTCCCCGCCGTTTCCTCGAGGAGAAGCGCAACCGCGACCCGCTCGTACCATTCGTTGGCAAGCAGGGCGTCGAATTGATGCAGGCAGGCCGCCGCCGCCATGACCCAGGCCGTGACGCGGTCCACTGTACTCAGCGAAATGTTATTCTCGCGCAGGAGCGTGTCGAAGCCGTGCGTCTCGTTGGCGTGGCGCGCCGTGTCTTCGCGCAGGGCGTAGTCCACGTAGAATTGCCAGGTGCCCTCGGGGAAGGACGATTCGGGGTCTTTGCCCGCCAGCCGAAGCAAATTCTGATAGCCCCAGATGACGGCCGCGGGTCCGGCCACGAACGCGCCGTACATGGCGCGATCCCAGATGTGCTCGATGCCCTGGAACAGCGCGTTGACGTCCTGCTGGACTTTCTGAGGCGTGGGCCTGCGCCCGGGCAGGCGCGCCAGGCCGCTCAGGATCATGCCCGGCACGTTTCCCGCGGGGACCACCTGCGCCACCAGTTCCACCACCTTGTCAATTTCCGGCAGGGACAGGCGCGAGAGTTTTCGGAGATCTTGCGTGCGCGCCACCGCGCGCAGATTCGCGGCGGTCTTCTGTGTTGCCCTGCGGACGTCAATGGGTTTGTCCATGCGAGGCTGAATTATATGCGGAAGTATACTTTCACCACAGGGCGCAAGCGACAGGCGTCTTCAAGACCCACGAGTCGTTTCGAGAGGGTGAGGTTTGAACGCGAACGCCGCGAATTCGGCGAATCACTCGAATATTTGAATCTTTATTTGCGTCGAACGCGCAATTCCTTTGCCGGTGTCACTGCGAGCCGTTCCGTGGCGAAGCAGTCTCCCGGTTTGCGCGGAGATTGCTTCGACCGGCAAAAAGCGCCGGCTCGCAATGACATTTGGTTTCGCTCAACGCGAGTTGAAGATCTCATCGTACGCGGCGTCGGTTTCGCCGCCGAAGTGGGCGTAGCGGTTCGTGGTGGCGATGCTTTCGTGCCGGGCCAGTTCCTGCGAGAGTTTCAGGTTTCCCTTGGCAAGGTAGGTGATGGTGACGAAGTAATGCCGGAAGTCGTGCAGGCGCACGAGGCGGTGGTCCACGCCGGCCTCGGTCATGCGGGATTTAATAGCCTTCCACATGCCGCCTGCGCTGATGGGACGGATGCGCCTGCTGGCGCGGATGTCGTGGCGGGCAAACAAGGGCTGGGCCGCCAGCGGCACGCGCGAGTTCGGCTCGACAGCCGCCATTTCGTGTAGATAATCTTTCAGCGCCTGAATGGCGCGGTTGGAGAAGCGGATCACGGCCTGTTTATCGCCTTTGCCGATGATGACGGCGCGCTGTTCCAGCCAGTCAATATCGCCGCGCTTGAGGGAGCAGGCCTCGGAGAGACGCAGGCCCGTATCCGCCACGGTCAGGACAAAGGCGCGGTCGCGCAGATTCGTCAGGTTGATGCGCGGCGAATCCGAATCGCCGCGCAGGGACTCGCAGTAGGCGATGACCTGCTCGATGGCCTCGCGGTTGAAGTTGACGATGCGCTTGCCCTGTTTGCGCGTGTAGTGTTCTGTGGCTTCCTTGAGTTCCGCCCAGTTGCCGGCCTTGCAGAAGGCGTAGAACTTCAGGACGGCGGTTCGGTAAACCCGCTGCGTGGAAGGGGACCTGGATTTGATGGCTGTGAGAAACTTGATGTAAGTTTCGGTGGTCAACGCCGCGTCGCCGCCCACGGCCTTGACGAACTGAATCAGGGCGTTTCGATACGCGAAGATCGTCTTGGGAGAACGCTGGAAGGTGCTCAGGAAGTGCTCGATTTGTTCCTTCATAATCATTCCATCTACTGAAAATTATATCGAATGATAGGGTGATTTGTCAAGGCCGAGTTTAGAAAGAGCACGACCCTCTCCCCCATTTACAAATGCGAACGATTTGCGAAGCGATAAGCATAGAGAGAATCTAGCGGGAAAGAAATGCAAAGCAAAATTCATCCTTCATCTTTCCGCTTTCATTTTTCGAAAAAGCCCCCTACCCTACCGCTGCTTCTTCCTCACCTCTTCGATTCTTGCGGCATCTTTCTCTGCATCGGGATGACCGAGCTCGCGTTCATAATCAACACAAATTTGCATCGCGGCAATTGCTTTGCCGTACTCGCCTGCTTTTTCATATTCCAAACCTAGGTTCCAGCTCCCAAATGCTTCGCCGCGGCGGTCGCCGATTTCACGGTCAATGATCAATGCCTGTTCATAGAATTCGATGGCTTTGCGTGCGTCGCCCAAGGCGGCATAGGCATTCCCCAGATTGCCGAGGATTGAGCCTTCTGCACGTTTATCACCAATCTCACGCATGACAGTCAATGCCTGTTCATGATATTCGATGGCTTTGCGTGCGTCGCCCAAGGCGGCATAGGCAAGACCCAGATTGCCGAGGGCATTGCCTTCGCCGCGGCGGTCGCCGATTTCACGCACGATTACCAATTGTTGTTCATAGAATTCGATGGCTTTGCGTGCGTCGCCCAAGGCGGCATAGGCATTCCCCAGATTGCCGAGGATTGAGCCTTCTGCACGTTTATCACCAATCTCACGCATGACAGTCAATGCCTGTTCATGATATTCGATGGCTTTGCGTGCGTCGCCCAAG
>JBBIKC010000001.1:0-79268 GCA_037445635.1 Chloroflexota bacterium | reverse complement strand
CATGACAGTCAATGCCTGTTCATGATATTCGATGGCTTTGCGTGCGTCGCCCAAGTCGGCATAGGCAAGACCCAGATTGCCGAGATGTATCCCCTCGTATTGCTTGTTTTCTGATTTGCGCGCGGCAACAATCGCCAATTCCAGCCAATGGATTTTTTGCCTGGGAATGAGGCGCAAGTCGAGGCAATAGGCCGCGGCGCTTGGATAGCGCATTGCCAATGTCGTGATTTGCTCAGAAGCATCAATATTTTCTGAAACCCATGTTTGCGCGGAACGAATGTGTTCCCACTCCAGATCGAACAGAAGCAGGCCCTGTAAAATCTTTTCGCCCCCTTCCAAATACAGTTCATCTGCCGCGCTCATGACTTGCATATAGTGAGAAGCGTGTTTAATGCGGTTTTCCAACTCTTCCGCCTCACTCGTTTGCGCAACGGCATAATCTGCCAGCAGGTCGTGCAAACTGTATCGCATTGAAGTTTCATCATATTCGAGCAGGCTGTAACGTCTCAACAAGCCGAGCAGTTTTATCGTTTCCTCTTCTTCCAGTTCCCACATGGCCGCGGCCGCCGTCCAGGCGAACGAAGCAGGGAATACGCCCAACATGCGCCAGCGTTTTTGATCTGCGTCTTCTAATTGACTGTAACTCAAATCAAAGGTTGCAAGCAAATCAGGCTCACTCTTGAGTTCTGCCTCTTCGCGGCTTTCTTTCAAGGTCGCGAGTCGTTTCTTGCGGTCGTTAAGTTTTGTCAGGTATTTTTCAATCGGCCAGTCTTCGTTGACTTGCAGGAAACTTCCCGCGATACGCAATGCCAGAGGCAGGTAAGCACATGCCATTGCCAGTTCTGCGGCCTTATCTTTGATGCGCGGGCAGAGTTCGAGCAGGAAGGTTTTTGCATCGTCTTCGCTCATCACATCCACGCGGCGGGACTGCAGGCCTGGCACCGTGAACGTCCAACGCGAGGTGACCAGCATGGCGCAGGTCTCTGGCGGGCGCAATGGTGCGATCTGCTCCGCCGAACGGGCGTTATCTAGAAAGAGTAGGACTCTCTTTCCGTGCAAGATGGATTGATACGCGGCGGACATGTTGCTTTCATCCAGCGCGCGCAAGTCCGCGGTCGGCTCGAAGGAGAGGATGACGTGGCGCATGACATCTGTTGCGCTTAATGGCGTAGTTGTGCCTTTCAAGTCCATGAAAATCTGCGCGTCGGGATAGTCGTTTGCGATCGCGTGCGCCGCGACCAGTCCCAGCGCGGTCTTGCCGATGCCGCCCATGCCGGTCAAGCCGCTGATGGCCGCGCCTTTGTGAGATTTGAAATCATTCAGCAGTTCGTCAATTTGAGTCTTGCGGCCGGTGAAGTCTGCGGGTGGAGGAGGCAGTTGAAACAAACGAGGCGCAAGTTTTTCTGGCGTTGATTGATAGATCGTAGCATAGTCCCCTGTTACGAAGGTGGAACGATCCACATCGCCACCGATTCCCACAGAACGTTTCCCTGTGGTTACACTGGTCTTTGTTTTCTTGCTTGAAGTCTTTTTGGGCATTGTCACCTCTCCCCTGCTCCAGCGGGATTACCACTATTGTAGAGAAAAACGGCGTGAAAAGCAAGCGCTTTTTGCTCTGAGCGCCGCGGACGGCGCTTGGAGCAGATTTTGGAAAATTGTCCGAACACTCGTTTGAAGGTCAGGCAAAACTCCCAGCGCCCGGACCGAGGTCCGGGCGCTGGAGTCAATCAACGCATGCTCAGGTCTCAACTCACTTCACCACCTCCAGCGTCCACGTGTCCCTGTTGTTGTCCAGGTCCAGGTCGCCGCCGAGGGACCACTTCCTGGGCGCGTTGGCGTCCATCACGCGGGCGATGTTCGTGATGCGTTTCCCGGCTTTGTACTTGATCTTGTACTGACATTCGAAGGTCCACGTCTCGCCGGGATCCACCCGGCCGTCCAGGTCCGTGTCGCCGCCGACGTAAGTCACCCCGCTGCATTTATTGTCGTACACCTTCGGCTCGACGACGGCCGGGCCGCTGTTGGTGACCGTGTACGTGTATGTCACCGTCTCGCCTTTGCGCGCGGTGGCGGGACCGGTCTTCTCGACGGCCAGATCGTATTTGATCACGTTGGAGAAGTTCCACGAGGCGTGGTGGCTCTTACCGGCATAGTAGTTGAGCGTCTTGTAAACGGCCTCATACCCATACGGCAGGTTCACCTCCTTGAAGACAAAGGCGCCCCGGCTCAACCAGAGTTCCAGCGGGTCGTCCTGGCTGAAGGTGAACGTCCCGACCAGCGTGTTGCCTTTGTAGGCCTCGAGTGTGAAGGCCGTGTTATCCGGCAGGTCGTAGAGCACACTCTTTCTCCAGTCGCACCAGCTCCAGTACAGGTAGATCGTTTTCGTCAGGGTCAGCGGATACAGGGTCACGCTGTCCTGCGCCTGCAGGGTCTGGTCGGCGAACTGGCCGGTGGCGGTGGCGGTATTGGTCAATTTTTGCGGATACGAGTGGCCGCCGGTTTTCGTGGAGGATGAGATGGAAACACTGCTGGCGGGGAACGAAGGTGTGTAGGTGCAGGTGTACACCCACGCTTCACCCGGCTCGAGCAGGTTGTCGCCGTCGTCGCCCGATTGATAGAGCACCGGCGAGCACTTGTCGTCGCTCACTACCACGTTGCCCAGCGGCGCGTTGCCCGGGTTGGTGACCGTGTACGTGTATGTGATCGGCTGGTCGCCCTCGGCGATCACCGGCCCCGCCTTGTCCACTTCGATCTGCGGATCGGCGGTTTCATTGACGAAGGTGCAGGTGACGTGTTCGCCGGGCTCGAGATGGATCTCCGCCGTGCGCGCGGCCGCGTCTGTGGTGCTGTTGGCGTCGTCGCACGACAGGCCGGTCAGGACAAAGCCCGGGGCTGGATCCGTTTCGGTGACGGCATACACACCCGCGGTCACATCATTGAACGTGGTGCTGGCGCCGTTGTTCAGACTGAAGGCTCCCAGGTCGCCCGTGAAATCGAACGCGCCCGCCGCGTCGGCCTGCTTGACGATGGTGATCGTCCCCTTGTCCAGGACAGTCGTCTCTTCGCTGTCGCTGTTGTTGTTCTCGTCCGGGTCGTCCGTGTCTGTTGTCACGCTGACACTATTCGTGATCACACCCGCTTCATTTGGCGTCACGCGAATGGTCAGGGTGACCGTGTCGCCCGCATTCACCGTGCCCAGCTGGCATTGCAACAACGGGAAGGCGATGGCGCACGATCCCTGCGTGATGGTGGCGAAGACGAACGGCGCAGGCAGGGTATCGCTTACCACCACGTTCTCCGCCGCGTCCGGGCCGTTATTTGTGATGACCACCGTGTAGGTCAGCGGATCGCCCGCGTACACCGGGTCGGCGTCATCGCTCTTGGTCACGGATACGTCGGCTTGGAGCGGGTTGACAGTCGTCTCTTCGCTGTCGCTGTTGTTGCTTTCATCGGGATCTTCCGTCTCCGTGGTCACGCTGACATTGTTGGTGATCGTGCCTCCCGAATTCGGAGTCACATGAATCTCGAGAATGACTGCGTCGCCCGAATTCATCGTCCCAATCTGGCATTCCAACAACGGGAAGGCGATCGCACATGATCCCTGCGTGATGGTGGCGAAGTTGAACGTCACGCCTGCCGGCATCGTATCACTGACAACGACATTCTCTGCCGCATCCGGTCCGTCGTTGTGGACAGTAACGGTATAAGTGATCTGCTGTCCCTCGGTCACGGGGTCGGGGTCGTCGGTCTTTGTGACAGAAACATCGGCCTGGTCCAAGTAGCGGTTGTAGTAGGTGCAGGTGACATCGTCGCCGCCTTCGAGGCTGATGGTCGCGCCGCCCACAACCGGCGTGATGACCGGGCCGCCCTGCTGCGGAGTCGGCTGGCAGGAGATGATGTCCAAATGCCAGTTGCCCGGCACGGTTTCGGTGACCGTGTAATCGCCCGGCGGCAGGTTGCCGAAGGTCTGGCTTTCGCCAAGGTTCAGGTCGAAGTCGCCCAGCGATCCATGGAAGGCAAAGGTGGGGTTATCGCCCGCGTCGCCGTCAATTGCCTCTTTGACGATGGTGATGCTTCCGACACAATCGCTCGAGGAGGCAAGGTTGGCCGCGCCGGGAGAGATACAACGCAGGCTGAGGTCCGCGTTGTTTTGGTTCGTGTCGGTGCCGTCGGGATAGCGGGACAGGCCCGCCCCAGCCACCGACGCGTCATCTTCCAGTCCCGCGCCGGAGCCCTCGAGGTACGGCGCGCCGCTGTTGCCTTCGTAACTGACCGCATCAACGAGCAGGCTTGTGGCGGTGTCGAAGAGTCCGATTGCATCGGGCGCGCCGTTCTGGATCAGGTTCGAATCCGGGCTGACGTCCAGGTCGCAGTTGAGCACGTTGGCGGCGTTTCCGCAGACGACGAAGTAATCTCCCGCGGCGAGATTCACGTTCGGCAGGTTGATCGTTTGGTAGACGACCGCGCCGCCGCCAGAGCCGTTGACCAGCCGTAGTTCATAGATGTCGAGGTTGACCTCGCCGCCGCTGACGTTCTTGATTTCGATGAATTCGGCTGTGTCGGTGCCGGCCTGGTCGTAGTCCACTTCGTTGATGACCAGCGCGCCGGCCGAAGGCGCCGTGCAGAAGATGGAAGTATCGGGTTGGAATCCGATGGCGGGCGAAGTGTCTATGCCATTGCACAGCCAGGGATCGAAGTCCACATCGTCGCTGGCCGCGTCGCCCGTCCCGGATGGATTGGATGCGTGTGTCGGCCCGCTGGCGCTCCCCCACCAGTTCCGCTCGCCGTCGGCGGTGAAGGTGGCGCCGTAATGATCGTAACCGAACAGGTTGCCGGTGATGCTGTTGAGATTCACATACAGGTTCGCGAACGTCGTCCCCGTGCAACTGCCGCTGCATTCGTAGATCTCCACCCCGACGCCCCAGTCCTGGATGAAGTTGTTGGTGGCCGTCAGGTCAATATCGAACGAGCCGAACCCGGAGTCCGCCTCCAGGCCGATTCCGGAGGCGGTGCCGTCGCCGGTCAGGACGTTGTTCGTCACCGTCACCGTCTGGATGGAGGCGGTCAAGGCCTGAATCGTGAACTGCGAATCTTTCAGGTTCGATTCGGGCTCGACCTCATACGGGGAGGGCACATGCGCCGGAGGCGGCGAATCCACCACAATGCCCCAGAAATACGGCGAGCCGGTCCCCGCGCTCGAAGCGCTGACCGTGTTCCCGTCGTGATTCCCGGGCGTATCAATCACGTAAATGCCGACCTGATTCTCGATGACAGTATTTCCGCTGGTATTCGTCGGGCCTGCTCCGTAGAGCAACATGCCTGTCGCGACCCAGGAGAACGGCGTATAAGAATGTCCGCTCACGGTGTTGCCAACGACCTCGGCGGTCGCGCCGCCGCTGACCTGAATGCCGTTCTGCGCGATGAAATTCACCGCTCCCGCGCCCGTTACCGTGTTGCCTGTGACGCTGGCGGTCAGATCCGTGCCCAAGAGCACTATACCGTTCTTCTGATAACCGCTCAGCGTGGAGTCGCTGATAGCCAGGCTGCGCGGCGTCCCGGATTCTGCAAACGCGAGAATGCCCACGCCATGCTGGCTGCCGCTGATGGGCGTGTCGCGGATGCCGAGGATGGCGACGTCGTAAATCATGCCTCCCGCATCCGAATAGCCGATACCCACGAAGCGATAGTTACTGTTGCCCTTGCCCGCGCCATCCACCGTGAGATGCTGGATCGTAACATCGTCCGCACCGTGAACGTACACGATTGGGTAATTGTTGGCGGAGGTGGTAAAGTACGCGCTCAGTGTTGCGGGACTTTCGATGATGGTCGCACCTTGGCCGCTGCCGTTCAAGGTTACGGGCTGTGTGATCTCGACCTGCTCGACGTAGGTGCCTGCTGCCAGGTTGACTGTGCTGGCAGTGACCAGATCAACGCCCTCCTGAATTCGCCCGACGCTGCCGGTCTGCGGGCTGTCGTCGTCCACATTCAACACTGAAAAGTCGCCCTGGAAGCCGGGGTCGGCGCTTGTGTCCGTGCCGCTGTTCAACCACGGGGTGTAGTCCACCGGCCCTGTGCTTGCTATGATATTGTCGCTTGGATTGAGGTCGCCCCACCAGTTTGCAGAGGCGTCCACGTGCGCGGCCAGGTTCCGCAAGGACGTGAAGCTGTTGTCCCTCACGGTGACGTTTGTGACAACGCCGGTGACGGCACCATACACCAGGATATGCGGCTTGGTGCCGGTGGTCGAAATCTCGTTATTTTCGAGTGTTACCATGTCCAATTGGGCGCCCGGTGTTTCAAATCCCCAACCCAGGAGGTAGATGGCCGCCCTTCCGCTTCCGCTCACATCGTCAATCGAACCGTCAATCAGGTTGTTGCTAATCGCGATTCCCGATTCGTTGCGCCGGGCGACCACCAGGATGGCCGTCCATGAATTGTTGGCATGAATGACATTGCCCTCGAAACTCGAGTCGGAGGCGTTGGTCAATTCGAGGCCGTACGCGGCATAGTCTTCCACGATGTTATTTTTCAAAGTCCAGTTGGTGTGGTCGCCCAAGGCGCCGTCGTTGCCAACAAGAACGGCATTCCACCCCAGGTCGTGGAAGTAATTATCCTGGATGGTGATGTTAGACGTGCTGGCCTCCCATGCGGAGATGCCGTTGCCGATGCCGGTATCGTCGGAGGTGAAATTTTGCACCTCGAATCCCTGGATCGTGACGTTGGAGACTCCATCGGCAAGGAGGAAACCATCGCCGGGGGAGGAACCGCCGTCAATCACCGGAGCGCTCGGTCCCGGCCCGGCGCTTGTGTCTCCCGGATCTCCCGTTATAGTCACTGATTTGTTGATATGGATGTCTGCTTCGTAGTAGGTCCCTGCCGCCACGTAGACGGTTCCGCCTGTATCCGCCAGATCCACGCCGGTTTGAATGGTCTGAACGGCACAAGCCAGCGGCCCCGAGCCGCCGGGATAAGGCGCGTCAACGGTGCCGTCGCATTCGGTGTCACTGCCATCCGGACGCACATAAATAGGCGTGGCCGCCAATGCAATGGATGGCGGTAGTGCCAGCGCCAAAGCAATGACGAGGACCAAGGCGAACTGCAGAAGCAGGACACCATTCCCCTGCTTGATACGATTTAGGAACGATTTTGTGACCATCGCTCACCACTCCATGTCACAGAAACCGAAAGCCCCGCTCACTGCTGTGCCCCAATAAGCGAGGCGCTTTGCAAAATTGCAAGGCTGATAATATAGTACATATTCCGCAGGCAAATGTCAATAAGCAATTTCGAAAAAGCCTGCAAACCTCATTTGGACGGCAGAAAGGCGGGGATATCCAAAATCGAATCCGCCGCGCTTGCGTATTTAGAAACTATGTTCTATAATCAACGTGTGGATGCCGTCACCCGCCTGAAATTGCTCTCCTCCCAAATGGCTTTTGAACCCGATGCCGAGCATCGCGGTGAGGCTGGGCGTCCGGCCTGCTTCACGTCCGTGGAAAAAGACCAGGCGATTATTCATCCCGCGCAACTTCCCAGCGGCCAGAAGATCATGCTTCTCAAGACCCTGCTCTCCTCAGCCTGTGAGCGGGATTGCTTCTATTGTCCGTTTCGCGCGGGACGCGATTTTCGCCGCGCCACCTTCAAGCCGGATGAATTTGCCAGCCTGTTCAGTAAGCTGACCCAGTCCGGCGCGGCCGAGGGTGTCTTTCTCAGTTCGGGATTGGCAGGCGGCGGTGCGCGCACGCAGGACAAACTGATTGATACCGCAGAAATTTTACGAAAGAAGCATGGCTTCCGCGGTTACATCCATCTCAAGATCATGCCGGGCGCGGAAAAGGACCAAGTCTTCAGAGCCATGCAGCTGGCGGACCGCGTCTCGATCAACCTCGAAGCGCCCAACACAAACCGCCTTGCGCGGCTCGCACCTCACAAGGTCTTCCTCGAAGAATTGCTCCAGCCGCTCGAATGGGTGGAGGAGATTCGCCGCACGCGCCCGGCGCATCTCGGCTGGAACGGCCGCTGGCCTTCGACGGTCACGCAGTTCGTGGCCGGCGGCGCGGACGAATCGGACCTCGAACTGCTCGCTACAACCAACTGGCTTCACAAGAATGTCCATTTGAAGCGTGCATACTTCTCGGCGTTCAATCCAATTCCCGATACACCGCTCGAGAACAAGCCTGCGGTTGATCCGCTGCGCGAACATCGGCTTTACCAGGCCTCTTTTCTTCTCCGCGATTACGGATTCGACCTCGAAGAGCTGCCCTTCACAAGCGACGAAAACCTCCCGCTTCACGCGGACCCGAAGCTGGCTTGGGCGCAAACGAAATTGATCTACAACCCCATCGAGGTCAACCGCGCCGGGCGCCGCGACCTCCTGCGCGTCCCGGGCATCGGCCCGAAAGGCGCCGATGCGATTCTGCGCGCACGTCGGCAAGGAAAACTTCGCGATCTTTCGATGTTAAGAAAATTGGGCGTCATTGCTGAACGCGCCGCCCCATTCATTTTGCTGGATGGACATTACACTCCTCAGCAATTGAGCCTGCTTTGAATTATGTGAATTTTGTGTGAATTGGGGGAATGACGCAATGCGAATTAATCTCTGCCTTAATTTACATCGGTATAGTTGCGCAACGATTCGCCCAAGGAGCGCACATGGATTTTTTCAATCGCCTGATTCACGCGTTGACTGAACTACATCCACTGCATCCAATGTTGGTGCACTTTCCCATTGGACTGACGGGGGCCGCCGCGTTCTTCATCCTGCTCGCGCTCTTCAACAAGAGCAAACTCCTTGAACAAGCCGCTTTTGCAAATATCGCGCTCGCGACTGTCGCCACGCTGGCGGCGGGGGCCACAGGCATCTATGACAACTCGCTCACATACGACGGTGACGCGCCGAATGCAGCAGTCAAGATCGTCCTCGCAGCCATCTTGCTGGTATTGACAGGCATTACGGCGGTCGCGCGCTGGCGCAACCCGAATCTCTTCGAGAAATACCGGGCGCCCTACGCGGCGGCATATTTTGTCAGTTTTGGGATTGCAGTCGTACTTGCCTTTTTAGGCGGCGTTATTCTTTATGGGTTTTAAAATTTCCATTGTTGAGGAATATCACATGTCCATTACTCATCGCATCAGTCTTGTCGCCATGTTACTTGTCGTGGGTCTTGTCCTTACAGCCTGTGGGACTCCCGCCTCAACGGCGACCGAGGCACCCCCGCCAACGGCGGTCGTAGTTGAATCGACCGCCGCGCCAACTGATACGCCAACGGAACAAGCCGTCGTCGTGCCGACCGTGACAACTGCCGCCGCGACCGAGCCGCCCGCAGCCGCCGCGATCAGTTTCGCGAATGACATCCTCCCCATTCTCGAAAGCCGCTGTCTGAACTGTCATGGCGGACGTGAGACCAAGGAGGGCTTGAGCCTGGCAAGTTTCAGTGCCTTGATGGCCGGTTCGGATAACGGTCCCGTGGTCGTCCCCGGCGATGCAGAAAACAGCCTGCTGGTTCAGCAACTGTTGAATGGAAAGATGCCCAAACGCGGACCAAAACTTACGCCCGATCAGGTGCAATTGATCGTGGACTGGGTCAACGCAGGTGCGCTCAACAATTGACAAAAAACTCCGAGGCCTCAACCGCCTCGGAGTTTTTGATAGGCTCCTTCCCACGGCTTTCCCAGCCGATGGTTTTCAGAAACCTGAATTTTCGCCAATCGCTGCGCGGTCTGCGCCGACACCATGGCAACCGCCCCCCAGTCATCGCTCAACACGGCGGTTTTCATTTTTTCCGCATACTGTCCTGCCCACAGCCATTCCATGCGGAATCGATCGGCCTTGACCCAGTAGCCGCGCTTCTCCCACGCCGCGACGGAGGCGTCAATGCCCTCGGCGATGGCAGACAGGGCCAGGGCGATGAATGCGGCCATGTCGCGCGCGGCAGGCGTCGGTTCGCTTTGTTGCGCCAGTTCACGGATGGCAAGCACGGTAGCCCTGGTCAGGCGTGTCCGGTCTTTTCCGGCGGAATCGGGGTTGATGACGCGGCTCAATTGAATTCTCCTGTCTTCGATTATCAAGCGCGGGATTATACCGTATCCTCGTTGACGCTCGTTCCCCTCTCGCTTATAATCTTGCCGCCTATCAATCTATCAATCGTTACTGGTCGTATTGAAATCCGGGGACGTGCTGGAACTGGCAGACAGGCATGACTTAGGATCATGTGCCGCAAGGCGTGAGGGTTCAAGTCCCTCCGTCCCCATAAAATCCAAATTAAGGAACCCGCATTGAAAATAGATAAAACGATTCGCGACGATCATCAGGCCGAACTGGTGGTCGAAATCGAGGCCGACCGGATGGAGGCGGCAAAACGCCGCGCCGCGCGTAAGATTTCCGAACGCGGCAAGATTCCCGGCTTTCGCCCGGGCAAGGCGCCCTATGAAATGGTGCGCCGCCAGTACGGGGATGAGGCGATCGTCGAGCAGGCAATTGACCTGCTGGTGGACGAAATCTATCCCGAAGTCCTGAAACAAGCCGAGGTGGAACCGGCCGCGGCCGGCGCGCTGGAAAAGATCGAAAGCATGGACCCGCCCAAGTTTATCTTTCGCGTACCGTTGATGCCGACGGTGGACCTTGGCGATTTCGAAAAGATCCGCAAACCCTATGAGTGGACCGCGCCCGGCGAAGACGAACTCAACAAGGCTCTCGACGACCTGCGCCAGATGTACGGCACGACCGAGACAGTCGAGCGCGAGATTCAGGTCGGCGACTACGTCCTCGTTGATGTGAAAGGCGAGGCCGACAAGCCGGTTGAGGGCGAGGAACTCGATCTCTCGCGGAATGGCGTGGCTGTCCTCGTCCGAAAAGAAGATCGCGAAGACGAATGGCCGTTTCCCGGCTTCGCCCGCGAACTGGTTGGGGCGAAGGCAGGTGAGACAAAGGCCGTCAAGCATAAGTTTCCCAAGGACTTCTCTGACGAGAAATTACAGGGCAAGACCGTGACTTACACCGCGACGGTCAAAACTGTCCGTGGCGTCACCCTGCCCGAATTGAACGACGACTTTGCGAAGATGGTCGGACAGAATTTCGAGACGCTCAACCAGTTGAAGGAAGTCGTGAAGAAAGATCTCGAGACGCGTTCCAAAGCCGATTACGACGACGAATATTTTGCAGAGTTGATTGATGCTATCAAAGCCGGGGCGACCATCAAATATCCGCCTCAGGTGCTGGAACACGAAGGGGAGCATGTCATCCAGGAACTTCGCCAGAGGCTTGCCGGCCAGAATATGGATCTGGAGACTTATCTCAGGGTGCGCAACACGACCATGGAGAAATTTATGGAAGAAGAGGTGCGCCCGGTGGCAATCAAACGCCTGGAGCGCGGCCTCATCATGGACGAAGTCGCGCGCCGCGAAAAGGTCGAGATAGACGAGGCGGCGCTCGGCGAGGAGTTCAACCAGACCCTGAACACCCTTGCAATCCAGAATGCAGTGGATTTCGACAGGCTGAATAGAAGTGGCCGCAGGACGCAGGAACGTTTCAGTCAATTGATTGCAAACGAATCGGCGGCGCGAATAATGGCGCGGCGCACCCTCGAACGCCTGAAGGAAATCGCCACCGGCGAGGCGGAGCCGAAAACGGAAGCGGCCGGAGGCGAAGACAAGCCCGCGGAAACGGAAACAGGCCCGGAGTCGAAGAAAGAGGCGGGGCCGTCCAAGGAAAAGAAGGCGGCCGGTAAAAAGCCTGCGGTAAAAAAATCCAGGTAAAACTCGCCGAAAAAATTAACGTAAATCCAACACAATGTGAGTATGATTGCCAGCAATTGGAGGTACTATGATCCCCGAATTCAAGAACGTTATCCCGATGGTCATCGAAACGTCCGGCCGCGGCGAGCGCGCCTACGACATTTATTCATTGCTGCTCAAGGAGCGCATCATCTTCCTCGGTACACCGATTGACGATCAGGTGGCGAATGTGATCGTCGCACAACTGCTCTTTCTCAATCACGAAGACCCAGAGAAGGAAATCCGCATGTACATCAACTCGCCCGGCGGCGTGATCTACGCCGGCATGGCCATCTACGACACGATGAAGATCATCTCGAACCCGATCAGCACGACTGCCGTGGGTGTGACCGCCTCGTTCGGGACCGTGTTGCTGGCCGCCGGGACGAAGGGCCGCCGCTACGCCCTGCCCCATGCGACCATCCACATGCACCAGCCGCTGGGCGGCGCGCAGGGTCAGGCCACCGACATTGCCATCGCGGCCAAGCAGATCATGCGCCAGAAGGAAATCCTCAACGGCATCCTGGCCGAGCACACCGGCCAGACGCTCGAAGTGATCGAGCGCGACACCGACCGCGATTTCTATATGGATGCCAAGCAGGCCGTGGAATATGGTCTGGTGGATCAGGTGTTGGAAGTGCCTGAGAAAGTCAAGTAGTTTGGCGAATGGATAGTGTGGCAATGAGCCCGTCGAGGAAATCGGCGGGCTTTTATTACCCGCGTCCTCCCTGCCTCCGGTCCCCCTCGTGAGAGGGGCGCGATTCACAAGGTATAATCGCGGCAGGACAATTGCAATGACTTTTTCAATCGTCGCTTTCGATGAAAAAGAGCAGGCATGGGGCGTTGCCGTCGCCTCCAAATTTCCAGCGGTCGGCGCGGTGGTTCCCTGGGCGCAGGCGGGCGCGGGCGCGGTAGCGACGCAATCATTTGCAAACACATCGTTCGGCCCGCGCGGGCTGGAGATGATGGCAAAAGGAATATCCGCCGAGGAGACGCTTGCCAGGTTATTGGCCGACGATGCCGACAAGGACCTCCGCCAGGTCGGCCTGGTGGACGCGCAGGGGCGCGCCGCCACGTTCACGGGTCCGGGCTGTTTCGCCTGGGCGGGCGGTGTGACCGGTCCCGGCTATGCCTGTCAGGGCAACATCCTCGCCGGCGAACAGGTGGTCGAGGCGTTGGAGAAAACGTTTTTGGAAACTCGAGGCGACCTGCCTGCCCGTTTACACGCCGCGCTCCTCGCAGCCGACCGCGCAGGCGGCGACCGCCGCGGGCGCCAGAGCGCGGCGATTTACGTGGTAAAACCGAAGGGCGGCTACGCGGGTTTCAACGACCGCTGGCTGGATTACCGCGTGGACGATCACGCGGACCCGGTGCCGCGGCTGGGCGAACTGATCGAAATGCATCGCTTGTATTTCGGCAAAAGCGACGAGGGCGATCGCCTCGAACTCAGCGGTTCCGCGTTGACGCAGATGCAGGAGATCGTGCGCCGGATGGGATACTGGAGCCCGGAAGGCGATTTCCGTGATGCGTTCTCCGCCTTTATTGCCAGTGAAAACTTCGAGGAGCGCGCCGACCCGGACGGCCGCTGGATCGACCGGCCTGTATTCGAATATCTCAAGCGCAAATTTGGAAAGTAACGTTCGCGATGATACCCGCCTACATCAAAGCCCTCATCCTCGATATGGACGGCGTGCTCTGGAAATCGGATGCGCCGATCGGAAACCTTCCCGCGATATTCGACCGCATCCGCGCCCGCGACCTCAGGTTTGTCTTCGCCACGAACAACGGTACAAAGACTCCCCGGCAATATGTTCAAAAGCTTGCCGAGTTCGAAGTGACGATTGATCCCTGGCAGGTGCTTACATCCGCATTGTGTGTGGCGCATTTGATTGAGCAGAAATTTTCCCGGGGAAGTAAAGTGTTTGTCGTTGGCGGGGATGGGATACGCGCCGCCCTGGCGGAAAAGGGATTCGAGATTCTATCCGTCGAAGACGCCTCGCAGGCGGATGCGTTCGTTATGGGCATCGACCGCACGATAGACTTCACGAAAATCAGCGAAGCCACCCTGCTTGTGCGCCGCGGCGTCCCGTTTTACGCGACCAACCCGGACAAGACCTTCCCCACCCCGCGCGGTGAAATCCCCGGCGCGGGCGCGTGGATCTCGGTTATCACCACCGCCACCGGCATCGAACCAGTTTATGCGGGCAAGCCGTATCCGTATTTGATCGAGATGGCATTGGAAAGGCTTGGTACGCAGAAGAAAGAATCATTGGTCGTTGGCGACCGTTTGGAAACGGATATTGCCGCCGGCCAGGCGGTGGGTTGTCCGACCGCTCTTCTGCTCAGCGGCGTCAGCACAAAAGAACAGGCGAAAGCCTGGAAGCCGAAACCCAACTTTATCGTCCGGGATCTGGAAACGCTGGTCGAATAAAAAGAGCCCCTTCAATCGAAGGGGCTCCGTTGCCGTTACTCTGCCGGCGTTTCGGTTGGGGTTGGCGACGGCGTCGCTGTCGGGCCGGTTGTGGCGGTTGCGGAGCCGCCGGAGACTTTGATGACTGCGGTCAGAACCGTGCCGAAGGGAGTATCCGCATCGTTGAACAGCCGCCAGACGCTGGTGAAATCCCCCGCCGTGGAAGGGGCGGTCAGTGTAATGGAGACCTCTGCCTGCTGTCCGGGCGCCACGGTCTTTCCAATGGGTGTAGTGGTGCCGCCCATTTGATTGCCGTATCCAAATCCAAGAACGTAGGTCGCGGTCCAGGTACACGTGCCGGTGTTTTGCACCCTCCACGTTTTGGTGAACGTTTGCCCGGGCGTCATGACCGTGCCGTCGGGAATCGTCACGTCGGCAACGAACACCGAATTGTCGCACAAAACCTGTGTGGCCGTTGCGCCGAGAGCCGGCGTCCCATTCGTCGGCAGCGCAAGCGGCGCGCTGGTCGGTGTAAGCGTAAAGGTCGCCGTGGGCGCGGCCAGCGCGGTGGCGGTCAGTTGCGAGGAGAAGGCCTGCACCGCCTGTGTCTGGATCGCGCTCACGTCCACCGGCGTTGCCGTGGGAGTCAATTCGGCCTCCGATGGCCCGCAAGCGGTCAACGCAAGAACGAGAACCGTCGCGAGCCATATCACATTACGAACTCTGATATTCATGGAACCTCCAGTCTAATCGAGCGCCAATTATATTGCAGAATTCTACCGTGATAGAATCACGCTCACGCAATGACTCCTCTGCCATTAATCTACGATTTAGATTTGCCCGCGCTGACCTCGCTGATCGAATCATGGGGACAGCCTGCCTATCGCGCACGCCAGGTGTGGCAGGGATTGTATCGGCATTTCTGGAATGACCCCGCCCAATTCACCGATCTTCCTTCCTCCTTGCGTATGAAGTTGGCTGAATCCCTGCGGTTCGATGCTCTTCTGGCCGATACGTTCATCGAATCGACGGACAGGCAGACCCGCAAGACGCTCTTCCTCCTGCACGATGGCAATGTCATCGAAGCCGTGCTCATGCGTTACGATAAACGCCGCACACTGTGCATCAGTTCGCAGGCGGGCTGCGCCATGGGCTGTGTCTTCTGCGCCACCGGGCAGATGGGCTTCAAGCGTCATCTCACGAGCGGCGAGATCGTGGCGCAGGTGATGTACTACGCGCGCCTGCTCCATGCCGAGGGCCAGACAGTCACCAACGTGGTCGTGATGGGCATGGGCGAACCGTTCCACAACTACGACCACACCATGGCCGCCATTGACCGGCTGAACGATGCCGATGGATACAACTTCGGTGCGCGCCGCTTCACCGTCTCGACCGTGGGCCTGGTCCCGGTGATTCGGCGTTTCGCAGACGAGAATCGTCAGGTCAATCTTGCCGTCTCGCTCCACGCCGCGGACGACGACCTGCGCTTGAGCATGTTGCCCGTGAACAAGCGCTACCCCATTGTGGAATTGATAGATGCCTGCCGCTATTATGTCAATAAAACCAGGCGGCGAATTACATTTGAGTGGGCGCTGATCAACGAAGTGAACGACACGCCCGAGCAGGCGCGCCGACTCGCCTCCCTGCTGAAGGGGTTGTTGTGCCACGTCAACGCTATTCCTTTGAATCCGACGACCGGCTACAGCGGCGCGGCGACCACGCGTCAGCGGGCGCGGGCCTTCAAAGAATCGCTGGAGCAGGCCGGGGTCCGGTGCACGATCCGAATGCGGCGCGGGATTGAAATTCGCGCGGGGTGTGGTCAGCTGGCTGGTGTTGTTGGTGGTATGGGTTGATGGGATTGGTTTTGTTGTGTTGTATTGGCTACACGAATAATATTCCTTCGGTTTCTTGCAAGAACCATCCGTTTGAAGTATAGTCAGTCCGAATTCCTATCAGAGAAAACTCAGAGGCCTATGTCCACCGAAACTCGATCCTGGCTCGACCGTCCACTCCACCCTGCCCTGCCGGCCTTCACGCGCGAAATTGCGATCTTCGCCGCGGTGCTGGTCCTCGCGGTTGTCACTCGTTTTTACGATCTCGGCTCGCGTGTCATGAGTCACGACGAAAGCCTGCATACATATTTCTCCTGGCTTCTCTACCGCGGCCAGGGCTATCAGCACAGCCCAATGATGCACGGCCCCGGCCAGTTCCACATGTTGGCGCTGGTGTATTTCCTGTTCGGCGCGAACGATTTTACCTCGCGCATTCCCGCGGCGCTGTTCGGGGTCGCCGCCATCTGGATGATTTGGTATTGGCGGCGCTATCTGGGCAAGGTCGGCGCGTTGACCGCGGCCTTCCTGATGGTCATCTCGCCTTACATGCTGTATTACTCACGCTACACCCGCAACGAGGCGTTCGCGGCTTTCTCGGGTGTGCTGATGCTGTATGCCATACTTCGTTACCTGGAAACGGGCAGTAAAAAGTATATCTTTCTTGTCACCGCCGCCCTGCTTCTCCACTTCACCACAAAAGAGACTTCGTTCATTTACACAGCGCAGGCATTGCTTTTTCTCGCCGCTAATTTCATCGCGCGCGTCACGCGGCAATCCTGGCCAGATCATGAAAGCGATTACAGGCGGTTCATCGTCGCGCTGGCAGCAGGGATTGCACTCATCGCATTTGCTTTCATCCTTGGGCGGGCTGGTCAAGGACCAGGCGTCTTATCGGCGACAGAAACCGCCGCGCCCGCCGATCCGGGCGCCCTCACTCCGCTGGCGACGGAGGAAGGCGGCCCGTCCCTGCCTGTTATTTTGAGTGGAATCGGAATCGCGGCATTCGCGGCGGCCGCCTACTTCCTGTTGCGCGGTTATGGATGGAACGCCGTTCGAGGCGAGCGGTCATTCGACCTTCTCATTATGATCGGCACCATCGTCCTGCCCATGCTTACACCATTCCTGTTAAAGATCTTCCATTGGAAGATTCCCACCGAAGTAGCCGAGGTCAACACGCTCACCTCGGTTGATCTTTTCCGCCTGGGCGCGTTCATCATTCCAGCCTTCCTGCTTTCCATCTTCATCGGTGTCTTGTGGAATCGGGACGTATGGTGGAAGGCGTATCTGCTTTTCTGGAGCATATTCACAGTCCTGTTTACAACGGTCTTTACGAATAGCGCAGGCTTTTTCACCGGCATCATCGGCTCGCTCGGCTACTGGCTGGTCCAGCAGGGTGTGGAGCGCGGCAGTCAGCCCTGGTATTACTACATCCTGATTCAAATCCCCATCTACGAATTTTTGCCCGCGCTGGGAAGCGTGCTGGCAATCGTCGTTGTACTGCGCCGCCGGTTGGGACGCGCTGTCCCGCCCGTCCAGAACGACGCGGAGTGGGAAACGGTCGAAGCGAATTTCGGCAATACGACCAATCTCCTCATCTGGTGGTCGGTGTCGAGTATCGTGGCATTTACAATCGCGGGCGAAAAGATGCCCTGGCTCACCGTCCACATGGCCTGGCCGATGATCTTGCTGACCGGGTGGGGACTTAACCATGTCATTACCACGACCGATTGGGAGGGACTGCGTCAGCGGCATCCCTGGCTCACGCTGGCCGCCATGTTCGTGTTCCTCACCAGCATGTCCGCCAGCCTGATCGCGTTGAGCGGCCCGACGCCGCCCTTCCAGGGACAGTCACTCGAGCAATTGCAGGCGACCGGCGATTTCCTCCTGCCGGCTCTGGCGGCGGCTGCAAGCGCGGCGGGACTTTATTACCTTTTACGCAATTGGAGTTCCAGCCACGCCGCACGCTTGATGACGCTGACACTCTTCGCCATTCTTTCAATTCTGACCGCGCGCGCCTCGTTCCGCGCCGCGTACATCAACTATGACAACGCTACCGAATATCTGGTTTACGCGCACGCCGCGACCAGCGTGAAAGAAATCATGGCGCAGGCAGCGGAAATCTCGCGGCGCACGACCGGCGGATTGAATGTCGCTATCGCCTACGATGCCAGCCAGCCCGACACAGGCGTCTCCTGGCCGGTGGTCTGGTACCTGCGCGACTACACCAACCAGCGCTCGTTCGACGTGCCGACGCGTTCGCTGCGGGACGCGGTGATCGTGATCGTGGATCAGAAGAATTTCGACAAGATTGATGCGGCCCTTGGCGATGGTTACTACCGCTTCGATTACATTCGCATGTGGTGGCCCAACCAGGATTATTTCACCCTGAGCACACCGCGCGACCCCAACCTGCCCTTCGACGAGAACTATGCCTGCCGCGGCCTGCTTGGTTTTTATCGCTGGAACAAATCCAGGGATTACAGTCCCATCTGCAACTCGCTCACAGACCCAAACATGCGCGCCGGCATCATTGACATCTGGCTCAACCGCGACTTTACCCGCTACGGACAGGCGCTTGCCGCCAGGGATCCCGCAGCGAACACGGCCAGGTTCACGCTCGCGCAATGGGATCCCGCCGATCTGATGCGCCTCTACATACGCAAGGATGTTGCGTCGCAGATCTGGAATTACGGCGTTGGCCCGTCTGTCTCGTCGCAGGCTGAGGATCCCACCCTGGGCAAAGTCGTTGACCTGACAGCCGATGTGGTGCTGGACGGTACCCAGGCAAAACCCATTTTCCTGAATGCGCCGCGCGGGCTGGCCTTCGCGCCGGACGGCACATTCTACGCCGCCGACTCGCGCAACCACCGCATCCTGCATCTGGATACGAACGGGACGGTCCTGCACGAGTGGGGCGCCTTCGGCGACGCCAACATATCTGCCGATTCCGCGCCCATCGGAACATTCAACGAACCCTGGGGTGTCGCCGTCGGCCCGGACGGTTCCGTATATGTCAGCGACACCTGGAACCACCGCGTCCAGAAATTCACCGCCACGGGAACGCCGCTTGCTATGTGGGGACAGTATGGCTTGCCCGGCACCATCGAGGGATTCTGGGGGCCGCGCGGTATTGCCGTGGATAAAGACGGCCGCGTCTTCGTCGCCGATACCGGCAACAAGCGCATCATGGTCTTTGACAAGAATGGGAACTACCTGACGGAATTCGGCTCGGCGGGACTCGACCCCGGTCAGTTCGACGAGCCGGTCGGAATCGCCATCGGCGCGGACGGCGTCGTGTATGTCACCGATACGTGGAATCAGCGCGTCCAGAGTTTCATCCCCGCCGAGGACGGCCTGACCTTCACCCCATACCGCCAATGGGACGTCTATGGCTGGTTTGGCCAATCGGTAGATAACAAGCCGTTCATCGCAGTCAATGCGGAGAATCACGTTTTCGTCACGGACCCTGAGGGCTACCGCGTCATGGAATTTACCGACAGCGGCGAACTGGTACGCGTGTGGGGCGATTACGGCGATACGCTCAACACCTTCGGCATGACCTCGGGTATCGCCGTGGATGCGGAAGGGCATATCTGGGTAACCGATTCCTTCTTTAATCGCATCATGCGATTCACTCTGCCTGGCTTCGAAACAATCAGCCCCCCTGTCGAACCGTCGCCGACAGAGTTCCTGCCAATCGAACCGACGCCCACCGGCCCAACACTCGTTGAGCCCACGTCCACCGAAGTAGTGCCTGTTGAACCAACGCCCACGGCGACTTTGCCGTAGAAAATCGGCCGATGTAATTTTTCATTCGCCGACAGTTGCGCTGTCGGCGAATGATTCTTCGCGGTGGTATAATCCACCTGCTTTTGCAACAAAGTAAATCACCCTGCAGGGAGAATCATGAAACTCCACGAGTATCAATCCAAAACAATCTTTGCCAAATACGGCATCCCAATTCCAAGGGGACGAGTGGCGGCCACAGCGCAAGAAGCAAGACACATCGCCGAAGAGTTGGGCGGCCGCGTTGTCATTAAATCGCAGGTGCTGGTGGGCGGACGCGGCAAGGCCGGAGGCATTAAGGTTGCGAAAGACCCGCTCGAAGCCGAACAGCTCGCCACGCAAATCCTGTCCATGGAAATCAAAGGACTGCCCGTGCGCAAAGTGCTGGTGGACGAAGCCGCCGCCATCGAGCAGGAAATCTACCTTGGTATCACCAACGATCGCGCCGCGAAGAAGCCTGTCATTATGGTTTCGGCGGCGGGCGGCGTGGACATCGAGGAGGTGGCTGCCACACATCCCGAAAAAATCGTCAAAGTCCACGTGGACCCGTTGTTGGGACTGCGCGATTATCAGGCGCGTGACATCGCCGCATCCATTGACCTGCCGCGCGAACTCTGGCGCGACTTCGGCTCCATTCTGTCCGGGCTGTGGCGCTGTTACACCGAGAACGACGCGACGTTGGCCGAGATCAACCCGTTGATCATCAACAAGGGTGGAAAACTGGTCGCGCTGGATGGCAAGATGCTGATTGACGACAACGCCATGTTCCGCCATCCCGAACTGAGCGAAATGCGCGATGCGGACGAGGATGCCCCGGCCGAAATCGAAGCGCGCAAGTATGGACTGTCGTTCATCAAACTGGACGGCAACATCGGCTGCATGGTCAACGGCGCGGGGCTGGCTATGACCAGCATGGACATTGTCAAATTGTTCGGCGGCGAACCCGCCAACTTTCTGGACATAGGCGGCGGCGCGGGCTCGGACAAGGTCGCCGCGGCCATGCGCATCATCCTGACCGATCCGAACGTCAAAGCCGTTCTGTTCAACATCTTTGGAGGCATCACCCGCTGTGACGAAGTGGCGCGCGGCATCCTGGCCGCGATGAAAGAGGTCAAACCCAAAGTGCCGATGGTCGTGCGCCTGGTCGGGACCAACGCAAAAGAAGGCCGCAAATTATTAGCCTCCGCGAAGATGATCACCGCCGAAACCCTCGTCGACGCGGCCCAGAAAGCCGTCAAAGCCGCGCAGGGAAAATAACAATAGACCGTAGGGCGGCCTATGTGTCCGCCCAGGCAATCACGCAGGATTGCCCATACAAGGAAACGATTTTATGAGCATTCTCATTGACAAGAACACCCGCCTGCTTGTGCAGGGCATCACCGGCAACGAAGGCCTGTTCCACACCACGCAGATGGTCGAGTACGGCACGAACGTCGTCGCGGGGGTGACGCCCGGCAAAGGCGGCGAATGGGTGTTGGATGACAAAATCCCGGTCTTCGACTCGGTCAAACTGGCTGCGGAAGCGACCGGGGCCAACGCGACCGTGATCTTCGTCCCGGCCCGCTTCGCCGCGGACGCCATGTTTGAGGCCGCCGACGCCGGCATCCCGCTCATCGTATGCATCACCGAAGGCGTCCCGGTGCAGGACATGATGCGCGTCCGCAACTACCTCGACCAGAAACGGGTGCGGCTCGTCGGTCCGAACTGCCCCGGGCTGTTGACCCCGGGCGAATCCAAAGTGGGCATCATCCCCGGCGACATCGCCATTCCCGGCAACGTGGGCGTCGTCTCGCGCTCCGGCACGCTGACCTACGAAGTGCTGTACGCGATGAAGAACGTCAAGATCGGCGCGTCCACCTGCGTGGGCATCGGCGGCGACCCAATCAATGGCACGAATTTCATTGACGTGCTGGACATGTTCGAGCACGACCCGCGCACAGAAAAGGTCGTGATGATCGGCGAGATCGGCGGCACGGACGAGGAGAAAGCGGCCGACTTCATCGCGAAGAAGATGACCAAGCCGGTCGTGTCGTTCATCGCCGGGCAGACCGCCCCTCCGGGCAAACGCATGGGACATGCAGGCGCAATCATCGAAGGCGGCGCTGGCACTGCGGCAGACAAGATCAAGGCGCTGGAAGCGGCCGGCGTGCGGGTGGCCAAACATCCCGAAGAGATTGCCACATTGTTGAAATAACGCACCTTACGCAGAACGTCCCGAAGGTTCCCCTGACAACAAACCTCTCTGGAACCTAAACTAAACCTTCGGGACGGTGCGCAGGCGCGGAGAAATCCTCCTTAAGCACAGAGACGCCCTCGCGGGCGTCTCTGTACGGTTATAATCGCCTTACTTGTGCGCGTCGATGTACTTGACCGCCTCACCGACTGTCGTGATGCCCTGCGCGGCTTCGTCCGAAATCTCGGCCCCGAACTTGTCCTCGAAGGCCATGATCAACTCGACCAGGTCAAGCGAATCCGCTTCGAGGTCCTCGCGAAAGCGGGCTTCCATCGTCACCTTGGCCTCGTCCACGCCCAGCAGGTCCACGATGATCTTCTTTACGTCACCGAATGTTTCCGACATAATGATCCTCCAGAATTGATTTCTTGGTTACGACTGGCCTATTGTAATCCTGCACGCGAGCATGTCAAGCCAGCACGGGATGCCCCAATCGGGGAACTCAAACACAGGAACACTGCCTCATGCGAAAAGTTGCGCCAATTGGCCGGAGAAAAGCCGACCACATCAAAATCAATTTGGAAAAGGACGTCCGCTCCGCGTTGACCAGCGGGCTCGAGAATTACCGCTTCGTCCACCAGGCCCTGCCCGAACTCCACCTGGACCGCGTCGATACGACCCTGAGCCTGTTCGGCAAGACCCTGGCTGCGCCCATCCTGATCAGTTCCATGACCGGCGGGACGGAGGAAGCCGGCGAGATCAATCAACGACTGGCCGAGGCCGCGCAGGAAGCCGGTGTGGCGATGGGAGTGGGCAGTCAGCGCGCCGCACTCGAAGACCCGAAGCAAATCCCCACATTCTCTATTACCCGCATGGTTGCGCCTGACATATTGCTCTTTGCCAACCTCGGCGCGGTGCAGCTCAATTACGGCTACACCGTTGACCACTGCCGCCGCGCCGTGGACATGATTCAAGCCGACGCGCTCATTCTTCATCTGAATCCGCTGCAGGAAGCGGTGCAAGATGCAGGAGACATAAATTTTGCAGGTCTCGCCAAGAAAATAGAGGAAGTGTGTAAAAAACTCGAAGTGCCTGTCATTGCCAAAGAAGTTGGCTGGGGCATCTCCGAGCGGACAGCCAGACTGCTCGCGGATTGCGGCGTCTCCGCCATTGACGTGGCAGGCGCGGGCGGCACAAGCTGGTCGCAGGTGGAAATGCACCGCGCCCCCGATGAATTCACGCGCGAGCTCGCCGCGACCTTCGTCGGCTGGGGTATTCCCACCGCAGAGGCGATCCTAAACGTCAAGAAAGCTGTTCCCGAAATGACGGTCTTCGCCAGCGGCGGCCTCCAAGACGGCCTCGACATCGCCAAGTGCGTTGCCCTCGGCGCGACGCTGGGCGGCATGGCAGGTCCCTTCCTCAAAGCCGCGGCGGCTTCGGCAGAGAAGGCGGTTGAGATGATGAAATTGACCAGGCGGCAGATTGAAGTCACGATGTTCGCGGCGGGGGTTGGAAAGTTGGAAGGACTTGCCCTGAGCCTGTCGAAGGGTTGAAGGTTGACAAGTTGGCTGAGTTAATATCAGAATCGGAGAAATCATGATTCTCTTACTCAAAGAAAAAGTAACTTCCTCCCAACTTCTGGAAATGCTTGAACGCTATGAAGGCATGATTAAGATTGTCGTGGATGTTCGTCGTCGCGTTCTTTCGGGCGGCGGCGAGATGCACGCCGATTGTGAAGCTGCCCTGCTCGATGATGGAAGCGAACAGGATGATTTGTGGGGCGCAAACTGGTATCCGAACGAACAACGTATCGAATTCGAATCTTTGATTAACATTCGTCCGCGTCTGGGGAATCGAAGCATCTTGATTCAAGACGAAAATCTTCGCAGGCGGATAGAATCAGTAACACGAGAAATCCTTGGAGATGTGAAATGAAAGACACGGAACAACTCCGCGAACGCTTTTTGCGCGACCCACTCCCCCGCCGTCTGGGCGGACTTGCCGCCACGCTTGGGCGTATTTCATCCTCTGCAAGAAAATCAACCGACCCAGCGATTGTCGCCAATCTACTCGATGAAGCCAAACACCTCATCGAATGGACAGCCGCCGAGACCGAACCCGAAACCGCCGCAGAACTGGTGCAGATGCAAACAATGATTTCGCTCTGGCAACGTGCATGGACAGAAGCCAGCCAAAATTCCAAACAACGACTCTTGCTTTCTGTACAGGCAAAAGATTGGTCAGATAAGGCAATTGATTTTTCAGGATTGGTTTCATGACCGCCAACCCTGTCGGTTCAACGCGGGAGAAGGAGAAGCTCAGGCTGTTTGACACCTGAATCAGCGGCGAATTTATGGATAATTTACTGATTACGCGCCCCGCGCAGCAGATATGCGGCTAGCCTGGCTAAATTTCCTTGTCAGATACGACTGTCAAAATTGGCTTATTTTACGATTGCTGCGCGTGGTGCATGTCCCGCTATCGGGTGACCAGTCCGTGTTTGGCGAAGACATCAAGCAGGCCGCGGAACTGGCGGTTCAGCAATTGTCCGCCCCGCTGAATGAACTTGGATACAAAATCGGGCGCCCTGCGCGCGAACGTCTGTTCATTGATGATTCCAAAGCGAACATCGAACAAGCAGAAAAAATGGGTTTCGTGAGCGTTCATTTCACATCGCCAGAACAACTGAAGACCGAGTTGAAGAGGCAGAAATTAATTCCAACGGGAGGCATTGCATGAATCCGAAAGAATACAACGCCGCCATATTGCCTGCTATCGAAACCGAACTACAGCGGCAAATCGCGCGGCTGGATGAACCGCGCACGCGTCCCTTCTACGAGATGCTCACCTATCACATGGGCTGGACGGGTGAAGGCGCGGGCATAGACACGCAGGGAAAGAGAATCCGCCCATTGCTGCTGTTACTCGCCTACGCTTCGACTGCGCCCGCGGCTCCGCTCGGCGCGGCCCTGCCCGCCGCGGCCGCAGTGGAACTGGTCCACAACTTCAGCCTCATTCACGACGATATTCAGGATAACAGCGAGAAACGCCGCGGGCGCGCGGCCGTCTGGAAAAAATGGGGCATGCCGCAGGGCATCAACGCGGGCGACGCGCTGTTTGTCCTTTCGAATCAGGCCCTCATGGACCTCGCGCCTGCATTCCCCGCCCAGACTGTTGTCCAAGCCGCGGGCATTCTCCACCAAACCTGCCTCGACCTGACGCGCGGCCAATTCCTCGACATCTCCTATGAGAATCGAACCGACCTCGGCGTGGAAGACTACTGGCCGATGGTCACCGGCAAGACCGCCGCCCTGCTGGCCTGCTGCTGCCACCTCGGCGCGCTGCTGGGCGGCGCGGACGAAGCCACGCAAGAAGCCTATCGTTCCTTCGGACACTACCTCGGCCTCGCATTCCAGGTTCAGGATGACATCCTCGGAATCTGGGGGGACGAGACGCTCACCGGGAAATCCGCCGCCAGCGACCTGGTGGAGGGCAAGAAGTCTCTGCCGGTGCTGTACGGCCTCGGCAAAAAGGGGAAATTTGCGGCGCGCTGGACCGAGGGGCCGATTCGGTCAAATGAGGTCGAGGAAGTAGCGAAACTGCTCGCCAGCGAATCCGCCTATACCTACGCTCACGACGCCGCCCGACAAATGACCGATCTGGCCCTGACCAGCCTGCGCGAGGCCGACCCGCAGGGAGAGGCCGGCGAGTCCCTGTTGGAGCTGGCGGAGCGGCTCCTTAAACGAGACCAGTGACCGGTCCCGCACGAGGCGAGGCTTGACATCCCCCCGGCGGCTGACTATAATCCCGTTCGCGTCGCGGGTGTAGTTCAGTGGTAGAACGCTTGCTTCCCAAGCAAGATATCGTGGGTTCGAGTCCCATCACCCGCTCAAAAGTCAAGGCATTTGCCTTGACTTTTTTGTTAGGTGGATTGCAAGGTTGCTGTTATGCACGCCGAATCCACCCCACGTTAGAATTGCTAAAGAAGGATACTCCCATGTCTGAAAAAGGCACTATACTCTACGTGGAAGACAACCCCGAGAATCGCATGTTGATTCGGCGCGTCCTGGCCATGGAAGGCTATGTCGTGCAGGAGGCCGAAAACGCATCCCGCGCCCTGGAAATAATCAAAACCTCCCAGCCGTCATTGATCTTGATGGATATCAACATGCCCGATACAGACGGTTACGCGCTGACGGCACAGATCAAATCAACGCCCGGCTTCAGCGCCATCCCGATCATCGCGGTCACCGCCAATGTGATGCGCGGCGACCGCGAGAAATCGCTGGAGGCAGGCTGCGACGGGTACATCCAGAAGCCCATTGACATTGATACGCTGGCTCAGCAGATCGAGCGCTTCATAAGGAGCAGTCATGGCTAACGCCGGGGATATGCAATCCAGCCGAAAATCGGCCATTCCAAAGGACGCGACCGTTCTGGTCGTGGAGGACAATGTTTCCAATTTCGTCCTGATCGCCCGCATGTTGGGGTACCTGGGAATCCATTGCGAATGGAAGACTTCGGGATACGAAGTGGTCGAATACGCGGACACTCTGCCGCGGCTGGATCTGATTCTTATGGATATTCGATTGCCTTATGAAGACGGATACGGTGCATTGAAAAAGATCCGCTCCGCCAGCCATTTGCGCTCCATCCCCATCGTAGCCGTTACGGCCGAGGCCAGCGAGGACCAGATGCGCAAGGCTAAAGAGTCGGGCTTCGACGGTTTCCTCGGCAAACCGCTGGACCCGGACCGTTTCCCCGACCAGATCCGCCGAATCCTTAATGGTGAACCCGTTTGGGAATATACTTAGTCAATGAAAGCGACCTCGCGCTCGGCCACCAATCCCTTGAATAAGAAATTCCGCGGCAGCCTGGGACGTTCGATTCTTCGAACGCTTCTTGTATTTACATTCATCCCGCTCATTCTGATGGCGTCCGCAGCGTACCTGCGTGCCCGCAATCTCCTGCAGGAGCAAGTCGTTGGGCAAACCCAAAGTCTGGTCGCAGCGCAGGCCGCCGAAACACGAAACGTCATCCAGATCAAGCAGATCCGTCTCGACCGAATCATCCGCCGCATGGATTTTGGAAGCGCCATGCAGGCGCTCCTGCACGACTCCGGGAACAGCGCTTTTGTAATGGAAAGCCGCGTTCGTCTGGATGACATTTTCACAGAAGCCAGCCAGCAGGCATCCAGCCCAATTTTCAACCAATATCTGGTGCTGGACCCGGACGGGAAGATTCTGGCATCCAGCAAACGCGAGTGGGAAGGACTTTCCCTGGCGGAGTCAGATATATTCCTGTTGCTCGAGGAGAGCGATAACCAGACCTTCGGATACTACGGGCTTGAAGGATTCTATCCGGACCAATTCGTCCTGCTGACTGTGGAGCACTACCGCACATCGGACGGCGTATCACGCGCGCTGGTGGTCGGCATTACAGAACCGCGCAGCATCGCGGAAATTCTGGGGGAGCTGGCAAAGTCGGCTCAGTCCTCGAAGGCCTACCTGGTGTCTGCCGAAGGCGAGTACATCGGGATCGATCCATACACAAGCCTGTTATCGCGTTTCGCTCCCTCGGAAGAACAGAAGACCAACGTGGATGCCGCCCTGGCCCTGCAAATGGGAGCATCGGAGCGAATACCTGCCACGCTCACCTACGACAATTCCTCCGGCGAGTCCGTCCTGACCCAGGTGATCTGGATGCCCGAAATGCAAATGGGGCTTGCGCTGGAGATCCCGCAGGCGGTTATCTTCGGCCAGCTCAACAGCCTGGTTCCGTTTACCGCCCTGATATTCCTGGCTGCGTTCACCGCCATGGCGCTGGTGCTGAATGCGGGAACGAAACGCGTGATCAAACCAATCCTTGCCCTCTCGGAAACCACACGACGTTTCGCCGAGGGCGACTTGCAGGAACGCGCACCGATCAACAGCAACGACGAGATCGGCCTGCTGGCCGATTCCTTCAACCGCATGGCCGACGACCTGGGCCGCATGTACCAGTCTTTGCAGGAGCAGGTTGACCAGCGCACGCGTCAGATCCGCGCCGCCGCGGAAGTGGCGCAGAGTATCACAACCGCGGTGAACCTGGACGAATTGCTCCGCAAGACAGTGGGGCTGATCGTGGAGCGCTTCGGTTATTACCACGCGGGCATCTTCATGATCGATTCAGATGGAAAGTACGCGACGATACGAGCCGCGCACGGTCCGACGGCAGGCCAACTCCTGGGCCGCGGACACCGCCTCGAGGTCGGATCGGCTTCGATCATCGGCTGGGTGGCGGCGAAGAATCAACCCCGCGTCGCCTCGGACGTGGAGGAGGATCCCGTTCACCTGAAGAACGAGCTGCTCCCCGAAACACGCGCCGAGGCGGCCGTCCCCATCGCCTCGGGCAGCCTCGTCATGGGCGTGCTGGACGTGCAAAGCACCGTCCCGGATGCGTTCGACGAAGAGGCGGTGGTCGTTTTGCAGACGCTGGCAAATCAGATCGCGGCCGCCATCCAAAACTCCGGCCTGATAGACACCGCGCATGTCAACGTCCAGGAAGCGGAGCGCCTCTACAGTTTCAGCCGCCAGTTCGTTGCCGCCGAGACGAAAGAGGAGGTGATGCAAATGGCGGCCAGGGCGCTCAAACATGCGCCTTTCTTCTCCATAGTCGTGGATGTGCGGGAGACCGGCCTGCAGGTAATTGCCATCAACGACCCGGCCGACGAATCGTTGTACGCCAATCTGCCCGCCGACATCGAAGGCGACCCCGCCGCGATCCTGCAGGCCATCGGCAATGGCATGATCGTTCCCGACCTGCAAACGCCCGGGCCGGTTCCCCCACCGCTGGTACATGTACTGACCCAATCCGCTTGCGAAACCGCCGCCCTCCTGCCGATTGCGGAAGGTCATACACTACACGGACTGCTTGTACTGGGCGGGCGTCCTCAACAACCGCTTTCCGGCCAGGCGCTCCGCCCTTATGCCATTGCCGCCGATGTAATGACAGCCGTCATCACCCGCATCGCCGCAATGCGGGAAATTCACAATCGTGTCACCGAACTCGAAGCGCTGACGACCATCAGCCAGGCGCTCTCCACCGTCGTGGATATTGACAGATTTTATGCTTCGCTCCACGAACAGGTCAAACGCGTGATCGGAGACTACGACTTCGCACTGGCCACCTACGATCAGGACACAAACACGATCCAGGTGCCCTATATGGTCGAGCAGGAAAAGATTACTTCGGTCGAGCCATTCCCGCTGGGCGAGGGCCTCACCTCCGTCCTGATCCGCACCCGACAGCCGCTGCTGCTCACCGACATCGAGCGGCAATCCGCTGAGTTGGGTGCGAAGGTCATCGGCAAGCCCGCCAAATCATGGATTGGCACACCATTGATGATTGGCGCGGAAGCGGTCGGCGCGCTCATTGTTCAGGACCTGGACAGAAAGGATCAATTCACCGAATCCGACTTGAAATTCCTGACCGCGCTGGCAGGACAGGTCTCGGGCGTCATTCAAACCGTCCGCGCCCTCGAACAGAGCCGCCGCAGCGCCCTGCAGCTCCAGACGGCGGCGGAGATCGCCCGCGACATCAGCGGTTCGCTCAACCTGGATGAATTGCTGGCGCGCGCCGTCAACCTGATCCGTGACCGCTTCGATTACTATCACGCCGCCATCTTCCTGCTCGACCTGCCCGGCGAGTTCGCCGTCATTCGCGAAGCGACCGGCGAGGCGGGTGCGCAAATGAAACGCACGGGGCACAAATTGGGCGTCGGATCGAAATCCATCGTCGGGTACGTGGCCGGGCGCGGCGAACGTCTCATCGTAAACGACACTTCTAAAGACGCGACGTACTTCGCCAACCCGCTCCTTCCCGAGACCCGCGCCGAAGCCGCGATCCCGTTGAAGGTCGGCGAACGCATCCTCGGCGTGCTCGACGTACAGAGCAATACCCCTTACGCATTTAGCGAAGAGAAACTGCGCACATTGCAAATCCTGGCCGACCAGCTGGGGGTGGCGGTGGTCAACACCGAACTGTTTGCCGACACGCAGGAACATCTCTCACAGCACCGCCTGCTCCATCACATCACTACCTCCGCCGCATCCGGCGCGACCCTGGAGGAGGCGCTCGAAACCGCGGTGAAAGGTCTGCAGGTGACCCTGGGCGGCGACCGCGTTACCATCCTTCTGGTGGACTCGGAGCGCAAATACCTGGAGGTCAAGGCCGCGGTCGGCTATTCACAGGATGCGACCAGCCTGCGCGTCCCGATCGGGACGGGCATCACAGGCTGGGTTGCCGCACACCGGCGACTCCTGCGCCTGGACGATGTGACCGCCGATCCGCGTTACATTCAATTGAGCGCAAACACCCGTTCGGAACTGGCAGTCCCCCTGCTCTACCGCAACGAACTGCTGGGCGTGCTCAACGTCGAAAGCGAACAATTATCGGCCTATACGGAAAACGACGAGGAAATGCTCGGAACGCTGGGAGGCAGCCTGGCCGCGGTGATCGCCAACGCGCGCCTGCTGGAACAGATCCGCAGGCAGGCCGACCGCGAGCGCCTGCTGTACGAAGTCACCAGCCGCATCCGCCGGTCCACCGATATGCAGACCATCCTGGCCACCACGGCCAGCGAGTTGACGCGCGCGACCGGCGCGAGGCGCACCCGAATTAAAATCGAACCACAGACTGACGCCGTAACGCCCGGCGAAAACCCCGAGCGCCGCCAGTAACCGGTGACTGCAACCTGGAATATTGTTATGCAACATAGCAACCCGAATCCCAAAGCCCGTATCACACTGCGATTGCGCACAAAACTGGCGCTTGGCTTCGCGTTTCTGGCGATCCTCTTTGTCGGCGTGGTTATTTTCACTTTCTACCAAAACATGCGCGCCCAATTGCGCCAGGATATCCGCGACCGCCTGCGGGATGCGGTCGCCATCGCGGCTCTGCAGGTGGACGGCGACCAGCACGCCTTGCTCACAGACCCAAGCCAGGAAGGCGGCGAACTCTACATGCAGCTGAAGAGCGTCCTGCAAAACATACGCGATACCGGCGCTGAATATCGCTTCGTTTATACAATGCGCCAGGACGCCGACGGCAACATCCTGTTCGTCGTTGACGCCGAGGAAAGCGAAGAGGATATTTCACACCTGGGCGATATCTACGACGACGCCGGCCCGATGTTGGTTGAAAACTTCGCATCCATGCAGGGACCGATGGTCGAGGAGGATTTCTACACGGACAAATGGGGAACGTGGCTGACGGGCTACGCGCCCTTCTACACCTCCGACGGCAGGCGCGAGGGTGTCCTCGGCATGGACATTTCGTCTACCAAAGTCATTGAATGGGAGCGGCGGGCGCAGTGGCTCGCGGTGATCATTTTCCTGGTCTCCACGCCGCCGATTGCCGCTTTGGGATGGCTGCTGGGAAACAGTATGACCCGTCCTATTTCGAAATTGATCGAAGGCACCGAAGCAATCACCAAAGGCGACCTCGACCACCGCGTCATCGTCAAGACGGGCGACGAGATCGAGGTCCTCGCGGAAGCGTTCAACGCCATGGCCGCAAAGACGAGCGAACTCATCGGCAGCCTGGAGCAAAGCGTCGCCGAACGCACTGCGCTGCTTACCACGGTCAATCAACTGGGCCAGGCAATCTCCTCCGTGCTCGACCCGGAGGATGTCATCCATCAGGTCGTCAACCTGATCACCGAGCGCCTCGGATATTACTATGCGGCCATCTTCCTTCTCGACCCTGCCGGGCAATGGGCCGAACTCAAGGACGCCACCGGCGAGGCCGGGCGCGTCCTGAAAGAGAGCAAACACCGCCTCCACGTCGAAGGCAGGAACATGGTGGGCGCCGCCATTCGCACGCGGCGCGCCCGCGTCGCCCTGGACGTCGGGGCAGAACCGGTCCGCTTCGAGAATCCACTGCTCCCATACACGCGATCCGAAATCGCCCTCCCGCTCATCGTCGGTGACAGGGTTCTGGGCGCGCTGGACGTACAATCCACTGCCGAGGCCGCCTTCAGCGAGCAGGACATCGAAACCATGCAGGGCATGGCCAACCAGGTGGCTGTAGCGCTGGAAAACGCCCGCCTCTTCCAGGATACCAGGCAGAGCCTCCAAGAGATGCGCGCCATCCAAAGACAATATGTCCGCGAAGGCTGGACCTCGCTTCTATCTTCGCCCGACAAACTAAAATACGAGGTCGGCGAGAAGTACGCCGAGACCAGCGGCCCCGAATTGGATGTGCCGCTGACCCTGCGCGACCAGATCATCGGCCAGATCACCCTCGAAGGAGAAGACGAGTGGACCCAGGAAGAGCGCGCCTGGGTGGACGCGGTGGCGACGCAGGCGGCCATTGCGCTCGAAAATGCGCGCCTGGTCGAACAGAGCCAGAAGGCCGCGACCTACGAGCACATCGTTTCGGAGATCACAGGCAAAGTCTGGTCGGCATCATCCATTGACGCCATCCTTCGAACCGCCGTTCGCGAACTCGGCCGGGCGCTCAACGCCAACGAAGCGCGCATCGAGTTGGGACTCGAAGAGGATAGCGAGAGGTCATGAGCAATCCCAATCCCCGCCCTAACGATGACTTTGAGTTTTCCTACGACGCCTGGCGCGCAGGTTTTGTGCACGCGACACTGATCGGCGCGAGCATTTTCGGCCTGCTCGCCCTGATACCCGCCTACGCTAGTACGCCAAACCTAATCTTCCGAGGCATTTACATAACCGCCTACCTGGTGTTGCTGGCAGCCCTGATCCTGCGCGTGCCGTACAGCATTAAAGCGGGTGTGTTGCTCTTCCTGCTTTACGCGCTTGGCCTTTCAGGCCTGTTCGAGACCGGCATCTGGGGAGACGCGCGCGCCTTCCTCGTCGCCTTTACGGTGGTATCAGCCCTCATGTTCACCGCGCGCGCGGGCTGGATCGCCACCGGCCTGAGCATGGTTTCGGTCGCCGTCGTGGGCTGGTTCGTGGTCACCGGGCAAATCCAACTGGCATCCGGCAATGTGACCGAGGGCACCGCGGCAGACTGGCTTAGCGGCGCCACAGCCATGCTGTTGCTCATGGTCACGATCATCAGCGGGCTGAGACTCTTGCAGGAGGGCTTCGCCCGCGCCCGCGAGCGCGCTGCACAGATCTTTGCCGCCTTACGCGCGGAACAGGCCAGCCTCGAAAAACGCGTCGACGAACGCACCATCGCGCTGCAGAAAAAAGCCGGCGAATTACGCGCCGCCGCCGATGTGGCCCGCCGGGCAGCAGAGATCCGCGACCTCAGGCTTCTGCTCGAAAGCGCCGTTCGGCTCATCTCGGACCGCTTCGGTTATTATCATGCCGGTATCTTCCTCCTCAGCGAGGATCGCATGCACGCGATTCTGCAGGCGGCCTCTTCGGAGGGCGGAAAGCGGATGCTCCAGCGCGGACACCGCCTGGAGGTCGGCGCGCAGGGAATCGTCGGGCTGGTCGCGGCGGAACGGAAAGCACGCGTCGCCCTGGATGTCGGGACGGACGCGGCGTTCTTCGACAATCCCGACCTCCCCATGACGCGTTCCGAACTGGCGCTGCCGCTGTCCGTTCGGAATCAAACCATCGGCGTCCTGGATATTCAATCCGATCAGCCTCAGGCCTTCTCTGAGGAGGATGTGGACATCCTGCAAACGCTGGCAGACCAGCTGGCGCTGGCAATCCAAAACGCCCGCTTGAGCGACGAGGCCGAGACGGCGCTTGCGCAATTCGAAAACATTTCAGTCATGCGCACACGCGAGGCGTGGAGGGAAACGGTCAAGAAGAAGATTCCCGGCTACATTTACACCCCGCTCGGAATCCAGGCCGCGGCCAACGGTAGAAAACCGGCGGAAGAAGAAAGCGGTGTAATCCGCGTCCCGCTCGAATTGCGCGGCCAGCAGATCGGAACGGTCAGCCTGACGCGAAAGGGAGACGATGCCTCCTGGACAAACGAAGAACGGGGCATCATCGAAGAGATCTCCAACCAGATTGCGCTGGCGCTGGACAACGCCCGCCTGCTCCAGGATGCCCAACAGCGCGCCCAGCGCGAGCAGGCCATCACTGAAATCGCCACCCGCATCGGTTTGGCAACCGACCTGGACACAGCCCTGCGGGTCACCGTCCAGGAACTTGGAAAGGCCCTGCGGGATTCCGAGGTGCTCATTCAAATTCGCGAGGAAGGCCTGAAGCAGGAAACCAGATCATGACACTCAGGAGACCACAGGCCGTTCAAGGATAATACTATGCGTGAGTATCTCTCCAGGCTCCTTGCCCCGCCACGCCTCGAAGACGACGACAAACAGCGATCTGCCCAGTTCGCCAATGCAATTTCACTGGGTTTGATCCTGATCCTCGTCCTGCTCCTGGGAGTGAGGATCGGGATCGCGCGCCAGTTGAGCGGCACTACCAATGCAGTTCTGCTCGGGCTGGTACTGGCCATGGTCGGTGTGCAGGCTATCCTGCGCGCAGGCCGGGTGTATCTAGCCGGCATGCTCATCACCATCCTGGGCTGGTCAGCCATGACCTATCTGGCCTTCGTCAACGACGGCGTTCGGGATGAAGCAGTGATTGCCTATTTGCCGCTTTTCATTATCGCCAGCCTGCTGATCGGATGGCGCGCTGCGGCAGGCATTGCCGCTCTCAGCATTGCGGCCATCTGGGCTATAGCAGCATGGGGGATGAACAGCGGCCCGGCCACAATCGAAATTGACCCGATCAGCACTGCCCGTAATGTAACTGCCATCTTCCTGCTGGCCGCATATTTCAATTACCTTCTCGTCAGCAGTTTGCGTTCGTCGCTGGAACACGCCCGGCAGGTCAGCCGCGACCTCACGGCAAGCAACCTGGAGCTGAACAACCTGCGCGGCGAACTCGAGAAGCGCGTAGAGACGCGCACCGCCCAGCTCGAGAGGCGCGCCGCGCAGCTGGAGGCGATCTCGACCGTGTCGCGCTCCATTGCCACCATCCAGGACGTGGACGTGTTGCTTTCGACCGTCGCGCGGCTGGTCAGTGAACGCTTCGGCTTTTATCACACCGGCATCTTTCTGATGGAGCAGAACAACCAGACCGTCGTTTTACATGCGGCCAGCAGTGAAGGCGGCAAGAAGATGCTGGCGCGGGGACACAGACTGCCCGTCGAAGCCTCCAGCATTGTGGGCTACGCGGCCAGCCGCGGCGAAGCGCGCATCGCGCTCGATGTCGGAGACGAAGCGATCTATTTCAACAATCCCGATCTGCCCGAAACCCGCTCGGAAATGGCAATCCCCCTGCGCGTCGGCGAAAGAGTCACCGGCGTGCTGGACATCCAAAGCAGGGAAACCAACGCTTTTGCACAGGAAGACATAGACATCCTGCGCATCCTTTCGGACCAGATCGCCATCGCCATCGAAAACGCGCGCCTGTTCGGCGAGACGCGGCGCGCACTGAGCGAATCTCAGGCGATTTATCAAACGTACGTTCAACAGGAATGGGCGCGCTTTACGCGCCGATATGACAAGAGCGGCTATCGGTACGACGGCGCCAAGACGACGGCGCTGACCAAAAAAGTGGAGAGAGACGACATCCATGCCGCCATGCAGAAGGGCGAGATCATCATCACCTCCCCCTCCGAGAACGCGCCCGCCGCGCTGGCAATCCCGCTCAAATCGCGCGGACAGATCATAGGCGTCATCCACGTTCAGGCCACGGACAAGAACCGGCACTGGAGCCAGGACGAAATTGCCATCACCCAGGCTGCGGCTGAACGCGCCGCGATCGCCATGGAAAACATCCGCCTGCTTCAAGAAGCCCAGCGCCGGGCCGCCAAGGAACGAACCATCAGCGCCGTCTCGGCAAAAATGGGTACGTCCATCAACCTGCACAATGTGCTCCAGATAGCCGTGGAGGAACTAAGCCGCGTCCTGCCGGGCTCGGAAGTGGCCCTCCAGCTCATGAAAGAGGAATAACGGTCGGTTTTGATCGTATCGAGGCTGTTGATTATGTGGAGATCCATTCTCGCGTTCTTCTCCCCGCCCGTCTTTCCGGAAGACGACGAAAAGACACTTTCCGCGCGCTATACGAACATTATCGCGTGGTCATTTATTTTCATTATCACCGTATACCAACTTGCATACATCAAAAACATACCGAACTTCGGTCTTGGCCAGCAACTCTTATGGGGGCTCGTCGCCCTGCTCCTGGCGATCCGGCAAGTGCTGAAGGCGGGCCATGTCAGGACGTCGAGCATTCTCCTGCTGTCTGTGATCTGGCTCAGCCTGAACGGACTGGCTTATTTGGGCTTTGGGATCAGGGACGCGGCATTTGTCGCCAATTTTGTCACGATAACCATCGCCGGCCTGATTGTGGGATGGCAGGCGGGAATCGCAATCGCCCTGCTCAGCGCCCTGGCCGGCCTTGGCATAGCCTACGCCGAAACTACAGGGCTGATCACCCCCCTGTCCCTGTACGAGCCTGTGCTCAACGCCCTGGACCTGACGCCCATTTTCATCATCAGCGCCGTGACCACCTATCTGCTCATCACCAGCAAAGACCAGGCCGCCAGGCGAGCGCGCGAGAACGCCAAGGCATTGCAGGCAACAAACCTGGAATTGACCGCGTCGCAAGCCCGCCTGATGGAGCAGAGCGGTCAATTGATCCAACATCAAAAAGACCTCGAACTGGCACATCGAATCTCGGAGCACCGCGCCGCCCAATTCCGCTCCATTGCCGAAGTCGGTCGAGCCATCAGCGCCCTGCAAAACCTCGCCACCCTCCTGCCGCGCGTTGCCGAACTAATCAGCGAACGGTTCGGCTTCTATCATGTGGGTATTTTCATGATAGACGACAACCAGGAATATGCCGTTCTCAGCGCCGCGAACAGCGAAGGCGGCAGGCGTATGCTGGCGCGCGGACACATGCTGAAAGTCGGCGAGACCGGTATCGTCGGCTACGTGGCTGGATACGGAATTCCCCGCATCGCGCTGGACACCGGAGCGGATCCCGTCTTCTTCAACAACCCCGACCTTCCAGACACGCGTTCCGAAATGGCCCTGCCGCTCAGGATCGGCTCGCAGGTCATCGGCGTGCTCGACGTCCAGAGCACCGAACCGGCGGCATTCACGGAGAGCGACGCGGAAAGTTTGTCCATCCTTTCCGATCAGGTAAGTCTGGCAATCGAAAACGCCCGCCTGCTCGAAGCCACCCAGCGCTCGCTGGCCGAAGCGCAGACCCTCTACCAGCAATACAGCAAAGACGAATGGCGGCGGGTGGTGCGAGACGAACGACTGATCGGCTTTCGCCGCACAGCGGAGGGAATCGCGCCGCTGGAAACGACGCTCGAGACAGATAACATCAGAAAGGCGGCCGAGACCGGCGAAACCTCCCTTCAGGATGCAACCCCAAATGGATCTCCGCCCCAAATCGCAGTGCCGATCAAACTGCGCGGAGAGGTTGTGGGCGTGATCAACATCCGCCTGCCGGAACATCACGATTTGTCCGAGGACGACGCGGACATCGTGGAGGCGATTGCGGAACGCCTGGCATTATCCATCGAAAACGCACGGCTATTCCAGGCGACAACCGAACGCGCCGAACGAGAGCGTATTATTTCGAACATTGCGACCAAGATCAGCGGCACAGCCCGCATGGAAAGCATCCTGCGCACGGCCGCGCAGGAGTTGAGCAACGCGCTGAACGGCTCCGAAGTTCTGATTCAACTCCACGCCGGTAAAGAGAGCGGCGAGGCGGTGTGAGGCATGGCGATGTGGTCGAGTTGTTTTTAAGGAAACAGGCGTATGAGTGATTTAAAACGGACGACAGCATTGACAGGAATAACGCGCCGTCTTTCCGCGTTGTCCTTCCGAGTCAGGTTGATTTGGGGCACCGTGTTAATCGTCGCTCTAGCGCTGACCGGGATGACGCTTTTCGTGCTCTATCGTACGGGGCGCTCGACCGCGGTTCTGTCCGACCGCCTGAGTCTCAGTGTGATCCAGAAGATCGAACAGGGGCTAAACGACACGGCCGCGCAATACGCAGGCGAGCTCGATAATTTCTTCCTGCTGGTTACGAGTGACATGACAACCCTGAGCAGTTCCGTGCAGGCCCTCCTGGCAGAAGAGACCCTTCTCAATATCAACAGCTACTGGGACGCGAGAGAATCCCTGGTCGCCCTGCCGCAGGGAAGTTGGGATAACCCAAACGATGAGCCGGGGTCAATATTCATCCCCGCCCGCGCCGAAATCCCTGACTCGATTTACTCGGAACTGACCGCCATCAAGCAGGTTGATTTTATTGCCCCCATACTCCTGAACAAAAACCCTGATATGCTGGCGGTCTATTTTGGAGGCTGGCAGGGAGAGACACTGTATTATCCCAATATTGATCTGGCCGCCATCCTGCCTCCCGACTTCGACGTGACACAGCGCCCCTGGTTCGTCGCGGCCGCGCCGCAGGAAAACTCCGACCGCAAAGTGGTGTGGTCCGTTCCCTATCAAGATGCCGCCCTGCACGGATTGGTCATCACCAGCAGCGCACCGATATATGATTCGTCGGACAGATTCCGAGGCGTGGTGGCCATTGACCTGCAACTCACAAGGATCTCCGAACTGGTCTCATCCATCCACATCGGCGAGACCGGCTACGCCTTCCTGATGGACAAGGAAGGACGAGTAATCGCCATGCCGGAGGCGGGTTACGCAGACTTCGGGCTGCAACCCGAAGACGTTCAAAGCGAGGTAGGGCTTCAGCAGATTTTTTCCAAAGTTTCTCCCGACGTCCTGCCGACACTGACCCGCATGATCGTAAACCAAACCGGCGTGGAAATCCTCACATTACAAGGCAATGAAAATTACATCGCTTACCAACCCGTCCCCTCGGTCGGATACATTCTAGCAGTCGTCGTACCCGTAAGCGAAATGCAAACCGAACTGAATGCGTCCAGACAGCAATTCGAGCAGGAATCCCGCGGCACGATCCTCGCCATCGGAGCCGCCACACTCGCCATCCTGACACTGGCCACGCTGACTTCCCGCACCCTTGGAGGGACCCTCGCCTCGCCGATTGCGCGCTTGACAGAGGCCGCAAAGCGTTTCTCCGAAGGAGATCTGAACGCAGAGACCGGGATCGCTTCGGAGGATGAAATCGGCCTCCTGGCAAAAACATTCAACACGATGGCCAAAAGGCTGCGGGAAATGATCTCGACGCTGGAGCAACGTGTAGCGCAGCGAACCGCCGACCTCGAGGCGGCCTCCCGTCAGAGCGAACGGCGCGCCCGGGAACTCCAGACCATCAGCGAGGCGTCTCGCGCCATCTCGGCCGAGCAGGATCTCGAAAAACTGCTCACCACGGTCACGCGGACGGTCAGCGAACGGTTCGATTTTTATCACGTGGGCATCTTTCTCCTAGACAGCACCGCGAGATACGCCGTGCTGCGTGCTGCCAACAGCGCGGGCGGCCAGAAAATGCTCGAGCGCGGACACAGCCTCGAGGTCGGAAAAGTCGGGATCGTCGGATACGTCGCCGCCACCGGGGCTCCCCGCATCGCGCTGGACGTGGGCGCGGACGCCGTTTTCTTCAACAACCCGGACCTCCCCGAGACGCGCTCGGAGATGGCTCTGCCATTGCGTGTGCACGGGAGAATCATCGGCGTTCTCGATGTGCAAAGCATACAGCCCAACGCCTTTACCCGTTCGGACGCCAACACGCTGGGAATTCTCGCCGACCAGGTCGCGATTGCGATCGAGAACGCCCGCCTCCTCAAGGAAACCCAGCAGGCACTTACCGACATCCAAACCCTTTATCGCCAGCATCTCGTCCAGTCGTGGACGGAAGGCGCCGCTAGCGGACCGATTGGGTATCACCAGAGCATCAGCGGAGGCGCGATCTTGACGGAAACCGTTGACCGTCCGGAAATCAGGCAGGCGATCCAGACCGGCAGGCCTTCCATCCTTCAGCCGAATGGAAGGGACAGGAAAAAGGGCCAGGCTCCCGCCCTGGCGGTCCCGATCCGACTCCACGACCAGGTAATTGGCGTGCTCGACGTTCAGGCTCTGGAGCCCGATCGGCAGTGGAAAGAGGATGAACTCAACATCGTGGAAGCCATTGCCGAACGCCTGGCCCTCGCCCTCGAAAACGCCAGACTGCTCGAAGACGCACAGCATCGCGCGGAGCGCGAGCGGCTCGTTTCCGAGATAACGACGAAAGTACGCGCCACCACCGATCCACAGGCGATGATCCAGGTTGCCATGGAAGAACTGCAAAAGGCTCTCGGTGGAAGCCGGGTGCACATCGTTCCGCAGGTCGTATCCGGCGAGCGAACCGCGTCCGATCACAACGGACGGCGGACGCCCAAACGGGAGGGTAAGGCATGACATACACAATAGCCGTTTCTAACGAAAAGGGCGGCGTTGCGAAGACCACCACCGTGCTGTCGCTTGGCGCCGCGCTGACCGAACTTGGACACTCCGTGCTTTTGATTGACCTGGACCCCCAGGCCAACCTTACGCTGGCGCTCGGCTTCGAACCCGGCGAAGTGGTGAAAACTTCGGCGAATGTGCTGATCGAGTCGGAACCGTTGTTGAGCCCGCTCCAAAAAACGCCTATCAAGAATTTGGATTTGATCCCCAGCAACATGCAGATCGAGAACGCAGAGAAATACCTTCCCATCCGCACCAATTACCTAGACACGCTTCGATCCGCACTGGCGGCCGCTTCGCCCATCCCGTATGAGTTCGTCCTGATGGACTGTCCGCCCGCGCTGGGTGCGATCACACTCAACGCCTTGTCTGCGTCCGACCTGTTGATCATCCCAAGCCAGGCCGAGTTCTTTTCGGCATATGCATTGCGTAACATGATGACCACAATCCGCCGCGTCCGCCAGGACGGCAACCCCGGACTGGTCTACCGCATCCTGGTTACGATGCTGGACCGGCGAAACCGGACCCACCGCAATATCTATGAACAACTCATTGCCGCGTTCGGCGACGGCGTATTCACTTCGGTGATAGAAGTTGATACCAAGCTTCGCGAAAGCCCAATGTCCGGCCAGCCGATTACAGTTTACAGGCCCAACAGCCGCGGCTCTTTACAATATCGCGTACTGGCCCAGGAGCTGATCGAGTATGCCCAAGAAACCCTCCAACAACCGGCTTGACCGGCTTTTCGAGGACATCAAGGAAGAAGCCGTCCTTCCTTCCAGGAAGTCCTCGAAAAAGAAAGTGACCGGCGCGCTGAAGGAGGCCAGGCCCCGCCCGGCCAAATCAACCCAACCGGTTCAAGCCTTTCCCGCCTCGACGCAAAAACCGCACCCCCTGGCACACACCGCGGTCCTGCCCGCCCTGACGCCGGTTACCGTGCTCCAGCCCGGCTCGGTCCAGGCTCCGGCCAGCATGTCGCTTGCCTTTCAAACCGGCAATAAAAACTGGGCTACCCTCCAGGTTGTTGACGAATCGGATCGAAGGAACTGGGGCACCAACGAACAACTGCTCGTCAGGCAGGTCGCGGAGCAGTTGTCGCTGGCTTTAGAGAACGCCCATCTCTTCCAGGAAACGCGTTCCCGCGCGGAAGAACTGGCAGTGCTCAACGAACTGGCGCAGCGCCTCGCCGCCCGCCTGGACGTGAACCAAGTGATGGAGGAGATCTATCGCGGCCTCGGCCGCCTGATGGATGTAAGGAATTTCTACATCGGCCTCTACAATCCCGATAAGAACGAGGTGGTCTTCCCACTAAACGTCTCGGAATCCGTCGTTGACCGGGAAATCAACGTTATCCGCGCCGACGAGGGTATTACCGGACATATCATCCGCACCCGCGCGCCGTTTCTGGTAAAAGAAAACCTGGCCGCAGAACTCGCCAGGATCGGCATCGAACCGGTGGGCGATATGGCGGAATCCTGGCTGGGGGTGCCTCTGATGCAGGGAGATCAGGTTCTGGGCGTCATGGGCGTCCAGTCCTATTCCGAGTCACACCACTACGACGAGCACGACCGCGACCTGATGCTGGCGTTTGCCGGCCAGGCGGCCATTGCCATTCAGAACGCCCGGCTGTTCGACGAAATCCAGCGCCGCAACGAGCAGTTGGCAGCCTTGAACGAAATCGTCACTGTCGCCGGTCAATCCCTGGATCTTAATTCTATCCTCACCAATGTTCTCGAAAGGCTGTTCGCAATTCTGGGATTCGACGCCGGCATCATCACAATGTTCAATGAAAAAAGAGGCAGACTCGAACGCGCTGTCCGCATCGGGATGCCAGGCAGGGAACCGGAGGACCCAGCGGATGGTCTGGATGGATCGCTATGCGACCTCACCTACCGCACTGGCCAGATCTACGCGCTCGGCGATCTAAGCCGGGATGCGCCGGTGGATGTCGGCCCTCTGCTCGAAAACGGCCTGAACAGTTATCTTGGCGTACCGTTGAAATCCAAGGGCGCTACGATTGGCACGTTGTGCATTTTCCGCCGGGCCGCAGGCGATATCCCCGAGAGCAGTATTGCACTGGCGCAATCCATAGGAAACCAGATCGGGTTTGCCATCGAGAACGCCCGCCTCTTCCAGGAAACGCAAAGACGCGCCGAAATCGAAGCGATCATCGGAGAAATTTCAGCCTCGTTCGTTGGAATTGATCCGCTCAAAGTGGATGCGGGCATACAGGGCGCCCTCCAGCGTCTTGGCGAATTCATCCGGGTGGACCGGGCGTACCTGTTTCTGTTCAACGCAGACGGCAGGACGATGGACAACACCCATGAATGGTGCGGCGAAGGGATTACCTCCCACATCAATGATCTCAAAAATATTCCGGTAGAAACGTTTCCGTATTTGATGAAGAGCCTCAGGAGGTTCGAGAATTTTTACGCCCCGCGGGTTGCGGAATTGCCCAAGGAGGCCAGCGCAGAAAAACAGGAGTTCGAACGGGAGTCGATCAAATCCATCGTTTGCGCGCCTCTTGGTACGCGGGACAACCTGATCGGCTTCATCGGCTTCGACGCCGTCCAGAATGAACGCATCTGGTCCGAAGACGAATTGAACCTGCTCAGCCTGGTTGGCGGTCTGTTCGTCACCGCGCTCAACCAGAAGCATACGGCCGAGGCATTGAGCAAATCCGAAGCCGACCTCCGTTCCCTGTTTGCCTCGATGGAGGACGTGGTGCTGGTTTACGACAAGGACGGGCGTTACGTCCGCATCGCGCCAACCAACCCCGCCCGCCTGATCCGACCGCCTTCGGAATTGCTCGGCAAAGTGGTGGACGAGGTCCTTCCCGCCGAAATGGCCGCGTATTTCAAGGACGCAATCCGCAAAACACTCGCAACGGGCCAAACGACCCAGATCGAATATGAACTTACCATCGAGAACCAGAGATTCTGGTTCCTGGCGAACCTGACCAAACTGGACGACAACCATGTCTTCTGGGTAGCGCGCGATATCACCGAAAGAAAGAAGGCCGAAGAGGCCCTGCATCGCCGCAATGAATACCTCGCCGCGTCTGCGGAGATCGGGCGCCTGGTGACTTCCACGCTGGATCTCAACACCCTCTTCTCCCGTACAGTCAACCTGGTGCGCGAACGCTTCGGCTTCTATCACGCGGCAATCTTCATCGTGGAAGAGACCGGTTTCAACGCCATCCTGCAGGAAGCCACCGGCGAAGCCGGCGCGCAGATGAAAGCGCAAAAGCACAGCCTGACGGTCGGCTCGAAATCCGTCGTCGGCGAAGTCACCAATTCGGGCAAAGCGGTGATCGTCAACGACACGGCATCCAGCGCAGTTCACAAAAAGAATCCGCTACTGCCCGACACGCGCGCCGAGGCGGGCATCCCGTTGAGGATCGGCAACCGCATCATCGGCGCGCTGGACATTCAGTCCAAAGACGCGAACGCCTTCAAAGAGGACGACATCGCGGTCCTGCAAACGCTGGCCGACCAGATCGCCATCGCGATCGACAACGCCCGCTCCTACGAACTGTCGCTCCAGGCGGTCAAAGAGATGCGTGAGATAGATCGCCTCAAGAGTCAGTTCCTGGCCAATATGAGTCACGAACTGCGAACACCGTTGAATTCCATCATCGGCTTCTCGCGCGTCATCCTCAAGGGCATTGATGGCCCCATCACCGACCTGCAGCAACAGGATCTGCTCGCCATCCACAACTCCGGCCAGCACCTGCTCGGACTGATTAATGACATCCTCGACCTCTCCCGCATCGAGGCCGGCAAGATGGAATTATCCTTCGACGAAGTGAACATGCGGGACCTGATCAACAGCGTGATGTCCACCATCACCGGCCTGGTCAAGGACAAGCCGATCAAACTGGAACGACACATTCCCGACGATCTTCCGACCGTCCGCGCCGACACGATGCGCGTCCGCCAGGTACTCATCAACCTGCTCTCCAACGCGGCCAAATTCACGGATGAAGGCACCGTCGTCGTTAAAGCCGAAGTACAGCAGGGACCGGCGGGACACCCCGAATTGTTGGTCAGTGTCGTTGACACCGGCTCTGGCATTGCCCCTGAAGACCAGGGCAAATTGTTCCAGCCGTTTTCGCAGGTTGACGCATCCTCGACCCGCAAGACAGGTGGGTCGGGGCTGGGGCTTTCCATCTCCCACCAACTCATCCAAATGCACGGTGGACGCATCGGCGTTCAAAGCGCGCCGGGTCAGGGGAGCACGTTCTACTTCACCCTGCCGCTCTATAGAGGTCGGGAGGACACCTCCGGTCTCCAGGCCAGCAAAGTGATCCTGGCTGTGGACGACGATCCGCAGGTGATCGGTCTCTACGAACGTTATCTCCAGCCGCAGGGTTATCAGGTTATCGCCTTGAGCGATCCGTCGAAGGCACGCGAACGCGCCGCCCAGCTCAAGCCGTTTGCGATCACCCTCGACATCATGATGCCCGGCTACGACGGCTGGCGGGTGCTCCAAGACTTGAAATCGGACGGTGAGACGCGCGAAATTCCGGTCATCATCTGTAGCATCGTGGAAGAGCGTGAAAAGGGCTTCAGCCTGGGCGCGGCAGACTACCTGATCAAGCCGATCCTCGAGGACGACCTGCTCAACGCGCTCGACCGCCTGAACGCGGACGGCAGCATCCGTGAGGTCCTGATCATCGACGACGACCCCAACGACCTGCGCCTGATCGAAAAGATCTTGAAGCAGGCGGGCCGATACAAACCGCGCCTGGCCGAAGGCGGCCGCGTCGGCTGGGAGGCAATCACATCCAAGACACCTCACGCCGTCATCCTTGACCTTTTCATGCCCGAGATGGACGGTTTCTCCATCCTCGAAAAGATGCGTTCGAGGGTCAAACTGCGCGACATTCCGATCATCGTCATGACGAGCGGCGAACTCAGTCCCGAACAGCAGGAGCAACTCAAGAAATTCGGTCAGCGACTCATCCAAAAGAGCGCGCTGAACGAACAGGATCTGTTAGGCACATTGGAGCGCACCTTGAAGCGCGTCGGCGCTTGAGTATTTCAGAGGAAAAATGTCTTTTGCAGTCAAATGTATGGATTGCGGCCATTCCGCGCCCTATCTTCCCACCACGGTCGCCTGCCCGCGCTGCAACAGCCAGTGGCGGGAAGTCGAGTACGACTATGAAACGCTTGCCAAAACGCTTCCGCTTCAACTGCCGGGGCGGCCGTTCGATCTTTGGCGATACCGCGAATTGTTGCCGGTGCGCAACCCGAATCCCACATTGACGCTGGGCGAAGGCGGGACCCCACTGATCCAGGCTGTAAATTTGGGCATGATGCTGGGCGCGCCGAATCTGTTCATCAAGGATGAGCGTCAGGGGCCAACCAGTTCCTTTAAGGATCGCCAGGCCGCGGTCACGATCGCGGCGCTCAAGGAGGCTGGCATCACCGAACTGGTTGCGGCATCCACGGGAAACGTCGCCATTTCCTATTCCGCCTATGCAGCGCGGGCGGGCATCAAACTCTGGGCGTTCGTTACCAGCCTCGTGCCCGCCGTCAAAATGCGTGAGATCGCGCTCTATGGCAGTCAGGTCGTCAAGATCACCGGCTCCTACGACCAAGCTAAGCAGATGGCCGCCGAATTTGCCAAACAGCGCGGACTATATCACGACATGGGCGCGCGCACCATCACGTCGGTCGAGGCCATGAAGACCGTGGCGTTCGAAATCGCGGAACAGTTGACCGCCCTGCTTGGCCCGGTCAAATCGGCCGGGAATCACAGGACCATGTGGCGCACGCCCGACTGGTATATTCAAGCCATCAGTGGAGGGATGGGACCCCTGGGCGTGGACAAGGGTTTTCGCGAATTGAGACGCATGGGGTTTGTGGACCACCTGCCCGCGCTCGCGCCAATCCAGGCGGAGGGCTGCGCTCCGATGGTCAACAGCTGGAAGCAGGGGCTGGAAACCGCCGTGCCGGTCACATCGCCTCGCACCCACATCGAGACACTGGCAACCGGCGATCCGGGGCGCTCCTATGTCCTGTTGCGCCAACGCGTGAACGATACGCACGGCGTTTTCGAAAGCGTCAGCGATCAGGATGCTTTCCGCGCCATGCACGTTCTTGCCAAAATGGAGGGCATTTCCGCCGAGCCCGCCGCGGCAGTAGCGTTTGCAGGTCTATTCAAATTGATCCGTTCCGGCATCATCAAGCCAACGGACGTGATCGTAGTGAACTGCACCGGGCACACCGTACCCGCGGATGCGTCCATCCTCGGCGAGAACTGGTCCCGCGACGTGGACCTGACCGCCGCGCGCGCCGAGGAAAAGACGCCGCAGGAAGGATTGCTGGCCGCGTTGAACAACGTCGCGCCGGACCGCTTCCCGCGCGTCGCCATCGTGGACGACAGCCCCGAGGTCCGCCGCCTGATCCGCCGCATCCTTCAATCCCAGGGCGAGTTCGAAATCTTCGAAGCGTCCCACGGGCAGGAAGGTCTCAATCTGATCCAGCGGGAGCTCCCCGACCTGATCGTGCTCGACCTGATGATGCCCGAGATGGATGGTTTCGCGGTGATGGATGCGTTGAAGAGCAATCCTGAAACGGCGAATATTCCCATTATCGTCGCCACGGCCAAGGAACTGACGTCGGAGGAAAAAGAGCGTTTGCAGGGCACGATCCAGTCGCTCATGCAAAAGGGTGATTTCCTGAACGACGAGTTTCTGGAGGAAGTGCGGGCGTTGATCCGCTAGGCGCGGCCAGCAACGAGGCGAAAAGATGCACAGAAACCGAGCGGCAGGCATTCAGGCCGCGCTCACGTCCGCCGCGCTGCTCGGTTTGACGCCTGTGCTCGGGAGGCAGGCCATCGTCCTGGGATTTTCGCCGCTGACGGTTGTGGCGCTCAGGACATTGCTCGCGGCGATCCTTCTGCTGTTCATCGTCGTTCTCTTCAAGCGTCCTTTCCTCTACATTTTCCCCGTTGGGCTGGTTGGCTGTTTTCTGGCCGGCGCGATCAACGGCTTGGGGTCAATTCTATATTACATGGCCCTGGCGCGATTGAACGCAAATATCGGGCAGTTGCTCTATTCCCTTTACCCGCTCTTTGTCGTGCTCTGGCTCGTGTTGGACCGCCATTTCCCAACCCGTTTGACTCTCGTTCGAATCAGCCTTGCCGCCATCGCCGTTCTGCTCCTGACCCGCGAGCCGAACGCGCAAGTTGATCCGGTCGGCGTGTTGCTGATGCTGGGCGCCTCGGTCCTGTACGCCCTGCACCTCCCCATCAACCAGCGCGTGCTCTATGAGGTCCCCGCGCCGACTGTAACACTATATACGCTCATTGCCATGAGCGCTGTGGTCGTACCGGCCTATCTGCTGTTTGACCGACAATTGCCCGCTACAACCAGCGGATTGTGGCCGGTGCTGGGATTGACCCTGGTTACCTTTACTTCCCGCTTGATGCTCTTCTTTGGCGTCAAGCACCTGGGCGGAATTCAAACAGCCCTGCTGGGTCTGGGAGAATTACTGGTAACAATTAGCATTAGCCATATATGGCTACACGAAAAGTTAACCGTCATTCAATGGCTTGGCGTCGCCGCCCTGATTGTGAGCCTGATGCTTGTTCGGACAGATAAGTCCGCCCCGCCCCGGAAGGGCGGCCGTGAGGGCTGGCTAAGTTGGATCCGTCCTCCGGACCTGCCGCCGGAGATCCCTTTCGGGCCGCAGGATTAACCCTCGTTCTCATATACATATCCCGTGCCGCGCACGCTTGTAATCCGTCGAGAAAGCGAGGGGAATCCTTCCAACTTGTGGCGCAGGCGGCTCACCAGAGGGCGCAGAACCTCAGGCGCTTCCTGCTGGGACGTATCATAACCTTGAACAAGCAACACCAGATCGCGATGGGAAAAGACCTTACCGGGATTCTCGATCAGCACGCGTAGCAGGCGGCCTTCCGCCGGCGTCAAATGCGCCACGCGCTCCTTGTGGCGGATCATACGGCGGGAAAGGTCTACAACTGTTCCGTCTTTTAACTTCATCTCGGTGACACCCTGCTCGAGATCAACCGCCTCGCCTCCGCGCGCCTGCTGACGGACCGCCCGCCGCGCCAGTCCCTTCTTCACGCTGGCCAGAATCTGCGGCGGCATGGCGGGCTTGAGCAGGTAATCGTGAATGCGCAAGCGTAAGGCCTGAATGGCGGTTTCGGTTGAACCAAAAGCGGTAAGCAGGATCACCTCGGTATCCGGCGATACCTGGTTGACAACTTGGACGACTTCGAGGCCGTCCATGCCCGGCATACGCAGATCCACCACCATCAGATCCACAGGATGGGTGCGGACAAATTCGACGGCGGCCTGCCCGTTGGCGACCGCAGACACACTGTATCCTTCCAGCCGCAGAATATCCGAGAGCGACTGGCGCGCGACGGGTTCATCATCCACCACCAGAATTGCCGGCTTCATGTGCCACCTCCGGACGGTAAAAAGAGTCGGAAACAGGCGCCCGGTCCGCGTTCGCTCAACAAATCCAGCGTGCCGCCATGCGCCGCGACAATATTGTAACTGACCGTCAGCCCCAGACCTGTCCCCCCGGCCTTCGTGCTGTAAAACGGATCGAAGATGCTCGTGCGCCTGTCAGCCGGGACCCCGGGTCCGCTATCTTGAAAAGTGAGCTCGAGTCCGCCCCGCACCGGGCGCGCATTGATTCGCAGGTCGCCGCCCCGTTCCATGGCATCGAACGCATTAAGGATCAGATTGATGAAGACCTGCTGTATCTGACTGCTGACGGCCATGATTTCGGGCAGATTGGATGATATATCCAGTTTGACACGAATGCCGCGTTCCTCCAACTGGCGGGACATCAGCCCCAGAACATGTTTGAGCAGCTCGGCTGCGTTCACGCGCGTCGGGTTTACCGCATTGGGCCGGTAGAAGTCGAGCATCCGCTGGACCGTGGTTTGCAATCGGTCCAACTCGGCCTTCGCAAGGCTGAAATATTCCTGACGCTTGTCGAGCGGCAGGTCGTCACGGCCTGCCAGATGGATGCAATTCTGAACAGCCTGCAAGGGATTGTTGATCTCGTGAGCGATGGAAGCGGTCAACCGCCCGGCCGCGGCCATCTTCTCGGCCTGAAGGAGAGCCTGCTGGGATTCTTCCACGCGGCGGACATAATCGCGTAATTCCGCGTACAGCCGCGCGTTTTCAAGGGCGATAACCGCCTGACGCCCCAGGACCAGGAACATTTCGAGGTCCGAGTCGCTGAATGGCAATTCCCCGGCGGAACGTCCCGCAAACAGCATACTGCGGACGTCCAGCCTGGCAATCGGTGCAAAGAGCGCGCCGCCCAGATCCAGCCGGGATAGTTCGGCCTGCAAGCCCGAATCGCCCGGTCCATTCGTATGCACAATCAGGGGGGCATCCAGAGCGGCAATCTGATCGAGGGTGTCCTTTCTACACTTCGGATTGGGCAGGGTTCTGCCGCGTCCTGCCAATAGGCGCAGATCTCCGTCCGCGGAGAACTGGTAGAAGCCGGCGTGGGAGCAGCGTAAATGTCCGCAAACGGCGGTCAGGATCAGGTCCAGGAGAGGCTGCGGGCGGGTCTCGGAAAACAGCGACTCGGTCACGGCAAAAAGAGGCCGCAAAGCCTGGATGCGGGCCGCGTCGCGTTTTTTCTGATTGTCAGCCAGCGCCAGTTTCACGGCTTGAACCAGTTCGTCTCCCTGCTGGAAGGGTTTGAGCAGTAATCCATCCACTCCCTGGCGCAGGGCGCGGATGGCCGTCTCAACTGTGCCGAACCCCGTCATGACCAGGACAGCAATGTCGGGCTGGCGCTGCTGGGCGAATGAGATCACGTCGAAGCCGTCTACTTCGGGCATGCGGATATCTACAACCAGAAGGTCTATCTTCTGGGTTGCGATCAAATTCATCGCCTGGCGCGGGTCGGTCAGGGCGGCCGTTTCGAAGCCGGCCCGCGAGAGGATGCGTTTGCACAACATGGTGATGCCGGGCTCGTCGTCGAGGACAAGAACGATTGGATTGTTCATGTTTCTTAGAGTGGCAGCCAGACGCTGAAACAGGCACCGCGGCCGGGCTCGCTTTCCACGTCCATGAATCCGCCGTGGTCTGTAACGATTCCATAGGTGACGGAGAGACCCAGCCCCGTCCCGCCCTGGTCGGCTTTGGTGGTGAAGAACGGCTCGAAGATTCGTTCCTTGACGCCGGGCGGTATCCCCTGCCCGCTGTCGCGGATGGAAACGGTGGCCCACTGGCGGTTCTCGCGGATCTGAAGCGCCGTGGTGACATCCAGGAAGCCTCCCTGCGGCATGGCCTGGATGGCATTGTGAAAGAGATTGAGCAGGACTTGTTTCATCTGATTGCGATCCATTGAGACCCATGGCAAGTTGGGATACAAGGTTGTGCTCAAGCGAATTCCGCTGGTATGCAGCAGATGGCGCGTGAGGGCCAGCACATCTTCCACCACTTCGTTAAGATCGGCGCGGGCGCGCGTGCTTTCGGTCTGGCGGGCAAAATCGAGCAGGCGGCGGACCACGTCACGGGCGCGGTTGGCCTCGCGCAGGATCAACTCCAGATCGGGCCGCTGAACTGAATTGCGCGGCAGTTCTTCCAGGACCAATTCAGCGAATCCCGTAACGGTCGTGAGCGGATTGTTCAACTCGTGGGCGACGCCGGCCGCCATCTCGCCGACGGCCGCCAGTTTGGCGGCCTGCAACAGACGGCTTTCGGCCGAACGCTGGGCTTCGATGCGCGTTTTGAGTTCGGCCTGCGTATTGCGCAATTGACGGACGGTGGATTGCAGATTCTGGTACTGGTCGGCGCTGGAAACCACACTGGCGAGAATCCCTGCCAGCGATTCGAGCGCCAGCAGATCGTTGTGCGTAAAGGCGTTTTTCTGACTGCTCTCGACATCAATGATTCCGAGAATTTGATCGCCGTCGCGCAGAGCCACGCACATCTCCGAACCCGCCTGCCAGCCGCGGATGGGCACGAAAATGTCGCTGCGGCTCACATCGTTCACCAGCATACTCTCGCCGGTTAAAAAGACGCGAGCCGTGATTCCGCCGCGCACAGGAAAACCTCCCGCCAGAACGGATCGTTCCACGACTGCGGCACTGGTGCCGCCGAAGCCGCCGATGGAGAGGCTGTGATTTTCATCCGCCAGAAGCACCGCCGCCAGTTCAAAGGCGAAATACTGGGCCAGAAGATTGGCCGTGATGCGCGCCACCTCCTGTTTATCCGTCAGGCCAATGACCTCCTGCACCACTTCATGGATCAACCCCAGGTTGCGGGCGCGGCCTTCCGCTTCTTCGCGCAGGCGGCTGTATTCCACCAGCCCGGCGAGGTGGCTGGTAATCACCACCAACAGATGCTCGTCATACACCGTAAACGCCGCCGGGCGCATACTTTCCAGCGCCAGCAAACCGATGGCCTGGCCGCGATACTTAAGCGGCAGGAGCAGGGCCGAGGCCGCGCCCTCATGGACCGGCTGGTAACCGGCCAGACGCGTATCGGGAACGCGCAGGATTTTGCCCCCGGCCAGGGCGTCCGCTTGAGGGTGGCCTCCGAGTTCGGCGGTGACGGATACAAATTTCCCGGCGCGGTTATGATATTCGCGCAGGCGGCGCGGTTCATTGGAAACCAGATAGAGAGAGAGCAGATCGGTGCCGAAGGCGCGCGCCAGCAAGGCAAGCACCCGCCGCGCGATCTGGTCCAAATTTTGGGCGGAGGAGACGGTCAGAGCGAAATCATTGAGCACGGCCAGGCGGCGCAGATGGTCGGCCATTTCGGCGAACGTGATGATCATCTCGACCGCCGGGGCGGCCTGTTCCGCCAACGATTTCATCACCAGCAGTTCGGGTTTCTCGAGTTCCTTCTTGCGCGCCAGCGCCACCACACCGATCATGCGCTGACCGATCACCAGCGGGAAGAATGCCCATTGTTTGATAGCGCCGCGCGTCTTTGGATTTGGAAGCAATTGCCAATCGGGCTGGCCGCGATACACCAAGATCGGCTCGAGCCTCCTTGCCAGCCGCCGCCACACCCTGCCTTCGTCCATCGAAATGGACGCTCCGGATAGCGCGGGGTAATTCCACTGGGCTTGCACCTCCAGGCTGTCTCCGCGCCGCACTGCCAGCCAGCCGCTTTCGAAGAATGAGGTCTGTGTGAACATCTCCAGCACGCGGCTGAGGGCACGCACCATATCGTAGGGCGCGCGCGCCTGCAGATCGGGAAGCAGAACTTCGGGCTGGAGGGGAGCGACAAGACGCGCACCGCCCGCTTCGGTGCGGACCGAGGCGGATACCAGCCGCCAGACCTTTTGCATGGGGACGGGCAACCGCTCCGCGCCGACGAGGATCGCAGCGGAGGCATCCTCCAGAGGAAAAGCAAACGCCCGGCCGCCGTCCAGAGTGGACGGAAGCGGGCGTGAGTTGGCGCGCCCTTCGTCCAGCGCGGACGTCAGCCACGAAACCACCGGCGGGCGATTCAACCAGCCGGATAACGCCGCGACCGCCGCCTTGCGCATCTTGACAGCGGATTCGATCTCCCAGCGCCCGTTCCTGCGGCGGGCAAGCACAGCCCACCTTGCACCGGTGATCTGACAGGCTTCCTTAAGATGCAATATTCGTGACTTGAACGGCGCCATTTTCAAGCAATTATAACGCCCGCAGTGGGATGGTACAATTGCCTCCCATGAACGACTTGATCGTCATCGGCGGAGGCCTGGCCGGCAGTGAAGCCGCATGGCAGGCGGCTCAGCGCGGACTGCGCGTGAGATTGTACGAAATGCGCCCGGCCGTTTCGACCGGCGCACACGAGACCGGCGACCTCGCCGAACTGGTATGTTCGAATTCGCTTGGATCCAACCTGCCAGACCGCGCATCCGGAATCCTCAAAGGGGAATTGCGCAGACTCGGCTCCATGCTGTTGGAATGCGCCGGACAGGCGGCCCTGCCGGCGGGCGCCGCGCTGGCCGTGGATCGCCGTCTTTTCTCGCGGCTGGTCACGGAGCGCGTCCTGAGCCATCCAAACATCGAGGTCGTCCGCGAAGAGGCACCTGAAATTCCCGACACGCCGGCGATTATCGCCACCGGGCCGTTGACCTCGGAACGGTTATCGCGCTCCATCGCGGCCCTGGGCGGGCAGGACCATTTGTATTTCTTCGACGCCATCGCGCCCATCGTAACTGCCGGGAGCATCAATATGGAAATCGCCTTTCGCGCCTCGCGCTACGGCGCGGGTGAACAAGACGAGGGCGATTACATCAACTGCCCTTTCGACAGGCCGCAATACGAGGCGTTTGTCCGCGCCTTGCAAAGCGCGGAACGCATCGAACTGCGCTCGTTCGAAGAGGCGATCCGCAAAGGCGTAAAGGCCGGGGCGCAGCGTTTCTTCGAAGGCTGTCTGCCGGTCGAAATCATCGCCGAACGCGGGGATCAATCGCTAGCGTTCGGGCCGATGCGTCCGGTTGGGCTGACCGACCCGCGCACCGGACGCAGACCATACGCGGTCGTCCAGCTGCGGCAGGACAATCTGGCCGGGGACCTGTACAACCTCGTCGGCTTCCAGACCAATCTCAAGTTCCCGGAGCAGAAGCGGGTGTTCCGCATGATTCCCGGGCTGGAACACGCTCAGTTCGTCCGCTATGGCCAGATGCACAGGAACACGTTCATCGCCTCGCCGCTCCTTTTGCGGCCTACGCTTCAGCATAAACAACGCGACGACCTGCTCTTCGCCGGGCAGATCACCGGCGTGGAGGGGTACATGGGCAACATCGCTACCGGCCTGCTGGCAGGTTGGAATGCCGCCCGACTGCTGCAGGGACAGGAGCCGATCCAATTACCAGCCACAACCATGCTCGGCGCGCTCTGCCATTACATCACAAATGCCGATGCGGGCACATTCCAGCCAATGAAGGCCAATTTCGGCATCCTTCCGCCGCTGGAAAGCCCTGCCCGGCTCGGTAAACGCGAGCGCGCCGCGGCCTGCGCCGAACGCGCCGCGCGCGACCTCGAAACCATCCTTGCAAACACCCCAGAAAGAGTCCATGAATAAACGCATCCTTTTTGCCGTTGCGGCCCTGCTCGCCCTAGGAGGCATGACCGCGTACTTTCTTCGCAATATTCCCCCGGCAGCCCCGCGCGAATTCGACAGCCAGCGCGCCTTCGAAGATGTGGTGGCGCAGGTATCGTTCGGGCCGCGCACGCCCGACAGCGAGGGTCAGCAAAAACTCATCGAGTACCTGAGAGCGGAGTTGCAGGAGGCCAACTGGATCGTGGAGGTCCAGACGGCGAAATTCATCGGGATTCCCATCCGCAACGTCATCGCCCGCCGGTCGGACGTGCCTCCGCAGATCATCATCGGCGCGCACTACGACACCCGCCTCTTCGCGGACCGTGATCCAGATCCCGCTAAACAGACCCAGCCCGTGCCCGGCGCCAACGACGGCGCATCCGGCGTGGCCGTTCTGCTCGAACTGGCGCGCGTCCTGCCGCAGGACTCAATCCCGGTCTGGTTCGTCTTCTTCGACGCCGAAGACCAGGGCCGCATCCCGCCGTGGGAGGACTGGAGCATCGGCGCACGCCTGTTTGTGGAGGAATTCAACTTGAAGCCGCAGGCGGTTGTCATCGTGGACATGGTCGGCGATCCCGACCTGGAAATGTACATGGAGAAACAATCCGACCCGCCGCTCAAGCGCGAGATCTGGGCGGTGGCGGCCGAACTCGGCTATGAGCGGTATTTCGTCCCGCAGACGAAATACACCGTCATTGACGATCACGTGCCGTTCCTGGAAGCCGGCATCCCGGCCGTGGACATCATTGACACGGATTACGAGTACTGGCACACAACCGCCGATACGCCGGACAAGGTCGCGCAGCAGAGCCTCCAGATTGTCGGCGAGGTCCTGCTCGAATGGCTCGCCCGTCAAAACCGTTAGGCTGGGAAAATTGTCAAAATCACCAACCGGGCTTAAACTTGGCGCATGAGTGTCCAGCAATTGCTCGATCGGATTCGTCCCGCGTGGGTCCAACGCGTCACCCGCGACCTGGCACGCGGATCGGATGTGCGCGAGAACTTCCAGCAGCAGATCGAACGATTCTACGAGATCCTCGCGCAGGCCGCCATCACCGGCGATCCGGCCTGGCTGGACGCCATCCTGGTTGACTGGGCCAATTCACCAACGTTGACCGATCTCGAGCGGGGAGAGAATCGCGTTTCCAGCCTGCTCAACCGAATGATTGCGCTAACTCACGAAGTCGCCCGCGAAATCCTAACCGAACGTGAGGCGCTCGACCTGCTCACGGCTGTTGTGCCGCTTTACACCTACGGCCTCGAACGCCTTGCCCGCATCGAAACGGACAACCGCGTCGATTTCATTTCAAATCAACTGGCGGAGATGCGGCAAAAACTGGAGCGCCTCGACCGCAGCAAGTCCAATTTCATCTCGGTCGCGGCGCACGAACTCAAGACACCGCTTACGCTGATCGAAGGCTACGCCTCGATGATGAGGGACGTCGTCACACAGTTCGATCAGAAGGGCGAAATTGACCCGCTCCTGAAAGGCATCAACACCGGCCTTCAGCGCCTGCGCCAGATCGTGGACGACATGATTGACGTTTCGCTCATTGACAACAACCTGCTCTCGCTCAATTTCCAGCCGATGTGGATCAGCCACATCCTCAGCCTGCTCGAAAAGGAGCTCGCCAAGTCGGCGCGCGAACGGAAACAAACTTTGGACATCCGTCCATTCGAAGGCAGTGAGGAATGGATTTTCGCCGACCCGGAACGCATCTTCCAGGCTCTGCACCACGTCCTGACCAACGCCATAAAATTTACGCCCGACGGCGGCCGGATTACCGTGGACGGCAGGCGCCTGCCGGGCTTCGTCGAAATCACCGTGACGGATACAGGCATCGGCATCACGCCGGAAGACCAGGAACGCATCTTCGAGAAGTTCGGCACGCTCGGCCGCGCCGACTTGCATTCCAGCGGCAAGACCAAGTTCAAGGGCGGCGGCCCGGGGCTGGGTCTGTCCATCACGCGCGGGATCATCGAGGCGCATGGCGGAACAATCTGGGTCGAATCGGAAGGCTACGACGAGAAGAAATTGCCGGGCTCCGTCTTCCACATCCTGCTTCCAATCCGCACCGAGGCCGCCGACCCGCGCATTGCAAAACTATTCGGCGATTTGAACCGCGCAGTCGAGGCACCACAAAACATTCAGGAAACCGATGGCAAAGAAGATACCGCAACCGACGCGCCCGCCGCGTGAGCGCGCCTTTCTCGTCGGGGTTGAAATTCGCGGGCAGGCGGGGCTTCTGCCGTTGACCGATTCGCTGACCGAACTGGCCCTGCTGGCCGATACGGCCGGGCTGGAAGTGGTCGGTGAACTCACGCAAAACCTGGCGCGCCCGAATCCCGAAACCTTCATCGGCGCGGGGAAGGTCGAGGAACTCAAGGCGCTGGTCGAAGAGACGCTGGCGCAGGTGGTCGTGTTCGATGATGAACTCCTGCCGCGTCATCAGCGCGAACTGGAACGCATCCTGGGCGCCAAGGTCCGCGTAATGGACCGCACCGGTCTGATTCTCGATATCTTTGCCCAGCACGCGCACAGCAGTGAGGGCATGTTGCAGGTGGAACTGGCCCAGTACGAATATTACCTGCCGCGCCTCACCCGCCAGTGGACTCACCTCGCCCGTCAGGCGGGCGGCGGAGGCGGACGCACCGGCTCGGCCGGCGGAGTCGGCCTGCGCGGCCCGGGCGAGACACAATTGGAAGTGGATCGCCGCCAGATCCGGAGCAGGATCGCGCACCTTAAACGGGAACTGGAAAAGGTCCGCGCGCACCGCATGAGGTACCGCGCCCAGCGCAGGCGTTCGCGTCTGCCCACGGTCGCACTGGTCGGATACACCAACGCGGGCAAGTCCACGCTCCTGAATCGCCTGGCGCGCGCGGACGTCTTCGTGGCGGACCAACTGTTCGCCACGCTCGACCCGACCACGCGCCGCGTCGAACTGCCGGGTGGACGCACGTCACTTTTTACGGACACGGTCGGCTTCATCCAAAAACTGCCCACCACGCTCGTCGAAGCCTTTCACGCCACACTGGAGGAAATCGCCGAGGCCGATTTGCTCCTGCACGTCGTTGACATTTCCCATCCCAACGCGCTCAACCAGTTCGAGGCGGTGCAGCAAACATTGGACGAGATCGACGCGGGACATATCCCCGTGGTGACCGCGCTCAACAAAATTGACCGCCTGCGCGACCCGCAGTCGGCGCGCGAGATCGTGCGGCAGTATCCCAAGGCCATCGCCATCTCGGCCGCCAAGAACATCGCCATTGACGACCTGCTCGCGCTCGTCAGCGAGGAACTTTATGAGCGCTACACGCCCCTGTGCGTGCGCCTGCCCTACCAGCAGGGCGCGCTGATCTCGCTCTTCCACGAAGCGGGTCAGGTGGAGCGAGTCGAGCATGGCCGCGGCAGCGTGCTCATGCAGGGACGCGTCCCCGGGCGGCTGATCGCCCAATACATGCCCTGGCAGATTTCGACACTTGAGGAACATCCCGAAGAAGAGGAATCCATATGACCGCCTGGCTCTCGAAACTGATTGACCGCGCCTCCGAGTTCTTCGCCCACCGCAAAGGCCTGCTCCCGCTGATTGGCATCGGTTTCATCGTGCTTAACTTCGTCCTGCAAATCGCCCTCTATCCCAACTGGGTGACGGTCACGAATCTGTTCCTGCACCTTGGGCTGGTCATCGCCATTCTCGGTCTGATGCTGGCCTGGGCGTTGTAACCCATCGCCAAAGGGACCTTTGGGAACGCGAAGAATTTCCCCGCGCGGTTTTCAGAAAACTTCGCCGTCTTCGCCTCTTTGCGGCGAGAACCAAACTGCTCCCAAAGGGGAGACTACCGAAAACCGAAACCTGCTAAAATGATGGCATGACAGAAAAACTCTTCGGTGGCATCGAGGCGGGCGGGACGAAATTCGTTTGCGCCGTCGCAAGCGGGCCCGAGCACATCCGCGAACAGGTCCGCATTCCCACCACCACACCCGATGAAACTCTGCACGAAGTCATTCGTTTCTTCCAGCCGTTTACAACTTCGGGAAAAGTCAACGCCATCGGGGTCGGCTGTTTCGGGCCGCTCGATTTGGATCCCAATTCGCCAACGTTCGGCCACATCACATCCACGCCCAAGGCGGGCTGGAGTCACACCGACGTGCGCGGCGCGCTCCAGCGCGCCCTGGGGGTAGACATCGCGATTGATACCGACGTCAACGCCGCGGCATTTGGCGAGTTCGCCTGGGGCGGAAGCAAAAATCTGGACCCCTCCCTCTACCTCACAATCGGAACCGGCATAGGCGGCGGCTGTGTAGTCGGCGGGAAGACATTGAAGGGACTGTTGCACCCCGAAATGGGACACATTCGCATCCTCCACGATTGGATCGAGGATCCCTTTCCAGGAATATGCCCCTATCACGGAGACTGCTTCGAGGGCCTGGCATCGGGACCGGCCATCCAGAAACGGTGCGGCAGGCCTGCCGAGACAATCAACGACAGCGATCCAGTATGGGAATTGGAAGCCAGATACATCGGCGAGGCCGCCGCCAATCTTATCCTAACACTATCGCCAAAGAAGGTCATCCTCGGGGGAGGCGTGATGAAGAAAAGATTTCTCTTTACGGGCATCAGGCGCAGAGTCCAGGAAGCCTTAAATCAATACATGCAACACAAAGATATTACCGAGAACATTGACGAATATATCATCCCTCCCATGTTGGGCGATAATTCGGGAATCCTTGGCGCTATTGCGCTTGCGATGACGGACTCGTTTCGCGCTACAATCGGGACATGCCGATGACCACCCCAAAACTGCCGACGACTCCGCCCCCGCTTCCGCCCGGATCTTCAACCTGTTCCCGCCAACCCGAATTCGATCCGGCGCCCGGGCAGATTCCCGCCGCGCCCTCGAGGCGACACCCATGATGAATCGGACCGTCGGCATCCTGCTCATCGCAATCTCGGCGGCTTCGTTCGGCACGCTGGCAATCTTCGGGCGGCTGGCCTACGAGAACGGACTCGACACTTTCACCCTGCTCTTCCTGCGCTTTACAATTGCTGCGGTTCTCATGGCCGTCCTGCTTGCCTTCCGCCGCGAGACTCTGCCGCGCGGTAAAACGCTCTTCCAATTGATTGGCATGGGCGCAGTAGGATACGTTGGTCAATCTTTCTCATACCTCACCGCCATTCAATTCGCCTCGGCGGGACTGGTCGCGCTGCTGCTATATCTCTATCCTGTGTTCGTGGCCGTTCTTTCGGTCATCTTCCTGAAAGAAAAACTCGACTCTGCCAGGATTGCCGCGCTCGTCCTCGCCACCCTCGGCGCCGCGCTGACCGCCAACCCCGAGGGCGGACAATGGCAGGGCATCGCACTGGCAATCGCCGCGGCCGCGATTTACTCGATTTACATTATCATCGGCGCAGGCGTTTTGAAGCGCGTCACCGCGTTCCAGTCGTCCACGGTGATCTTCGCCTCCGCGGGGCTGGTTTACGGCGGGCTGACCGCCGTCCGCGGGACGCACTTTCCGCAAACGGGAACCGCCTGGGGCGTGGTGGCCTCGATCGTCCTGATCGCGACGGTCATCCCCGTCGTTACTTTTTTGGCTGGTCTGCAGAGAATCGGCCCGACGAATGCATCCCTGCTTTCGACACTGGAGCCTGTGGTCACGGTATTATTGGCCGCGTGGTTGTTCGGCGAAATCCTGCACCCCGTCATTTTGTTCGGCGGAGCGTTGATCTTGATTGCGGTCATTCTTTTGACGCGTAGTGAACTAAAGCAAGAGGCAACATGAATCCGATTGAAGAGATTCTTGCATCCCATCCCGTAATGATTCTCGACGGCGCGCTGGCGACCGAACTCGAGCGCCGCGGCTGCGACTTGAACGATCCACTCTGGTCGGCCAAAGTGCTGATTGAAAAACCTGAACTGATTCAACAAGTCCACTACGATTATTTCGCGGCGGGCGCGGACTGCGCTACAACCGCCAGTTATCAGGCCAGTCTCGCGGGCTTTGCACGGCGCGGGTTGAGTGAAACAGAAGCCATTGATTTGATGAAAAAATCCGTCGAGCTGGCGCAGCGAGCGCGCGACGAGTTCTGGGCCGATGAGAAGAATCGAATCGGGCGGCCGCGTCCGATTGTGGCAGGATCGGTCGGGCCCTATGGCGCGTATCTCGCCGACGGCTCGGAATATCGCGGGGAGTATGGACTGAGCAAATCGGAACTGATTCAGTTCCATCGTCCAAGAATGGAGGCGCTCGTCGCTGCGGGCGCGGACGTCCTGGCCTGCGAAACGCTCCCCAGTCTCCTCGAAGCCCAGGCGCTGGTCGAATTACTGCGTGAATTCCCAGAAACGTCGGCGTGGTTCAGTTTCACCGCGCGTGATGAAGTCCACATATCGGAAGGGGCGACTTTTGTGGAGTGCGCCGCGTGGCTCGACCAGTTCCCGCAGGTGGCCGCGGTGGGAATCAATTGCAGCGCGCCGAGATTCGTCCCCGCGCTCATTCGCGCCGCAAAGGGCGTAACCGGCAAGCCCATTCTGGTATATCCAAATTCAGGTGAAGTCTACGATGCAGCCACCAATACATGGAGTGGAATCGCCTCGTGCGAGGCTTATGGCGCGGAGTCGAAGACTTGGTATGAAATGGGCGCGCGCATCATCGGCGGATGCTGCCGCACAACACCCGACGATATTCACGCCATAGCAGACTGGGCCAGAGTGTGAGAAAATTAATCACTGATTACCAGTAGCAGCCAAAGGAGAATCAAATGGATTTGCATATCGAAGAATATGTTGATCTTGGAAAAGACAATGGCAAGGGCAACCTGCTGGGAATCGAACCGTATCTTTTGTCCACAGATTACGCCACGGCCGCAACCTTCGAAGCCAAACTGGGCGGTTATCTGGAAGAGGCGAACAAGAAGGGCTGGCTGAATGACAAGACGATCATCATTTACCCCGAATACATCGGCGCGTGGCTGGCCTTTAATGGGGAACGCGAGTCCGCGTTAAAAGCGCCGACTCTCAAGCGCGCCATGCTCACCCTGGTCTTCGATCACCTTTTGGCCTTTCTCTGGCATTTCATCACATCGAAAGAGAAGGGCAGGCTGGAGGCCGCCCTCTTCCGCACGCGCGCGCAGGCCATCGCGGAAGGATATAATGCCGCGTTCTCGAACCTGGCGCGCAAATACAAAGCGACCATCGTCGGCGCTTCGACCGTCCTGCCAGCGCCTCGAGTCGTGGATGGGAAGGTGGTTCCGGGCAAAGGGCCTTTGTACAACATCTCGGCCTTGTTCGGCCCCGATGGACGCGCCTATCCCACACTGACACACAAAGTGTATCCAACCAAATCCGAATTGCCCTTCACCCAGCCCGCGCCTGTGGACGCCCTGCCCGCCTTCGATACACCCGCGGGCAGACTTGCCGCGTTGATCTGCGCCGATTCGTGGTTTCCCGATTGTTACGCCCAACTCAAGAAACTTGGCGTCGAGATTATCGCCGTGCCCTCCGGCGGCGGGGCTCCGATAACGTGGGACGCGCCCTGGGGCGGCTACGACGGCTGGCCACCCCCGAAGGACGTTGAGGCCGGTGACATCGGCGTTATCACGGAGGGCCAGGCTTGGAAGAAATACGCGCTGGCCGGGCGCATCCACGAATCGAACGCCCGCTACGGCTCGAACGTCTTCACCCGCGGTCGACTTTGGGATCAGGAACTGGGCGCCGGCCGCGCCACGCTGATAGACCGGAATCAACTGCTGCGCGAGAAGATGCTTCCCGGCGCGACGCTCATCAATCTGTGGTTGTAGATAGATAGTACTTTTCACCCGCCCCGGCTCACTCGGCGCTTGCTAAAATGAGTGTGAGGCAGAATGACGTGAAGCGCTTCGTCCTCCCGGTCGTTGTGGTTGTTTTTCTGGCGTTCGCACTGACGATTCCTGCGCAGAGCGGCCCGGCGCGCCCCGCCCAGCGTCCCACGCGCACGCCGACCATTGTCCCTTCGCGCCTGCCGTCGAAGACTCCCACCCCCTCGTTGACGCTAACGCCGTCTGCCACCTCCACTCGCACGGCCACACTGACGCGTACGCCATCCTTCACACCATCACAGACGTTTACGCCGTCGCTCACACCCAGCAAAACGCTCACACCCTCCAGAACCCCAACGCGCACGCGGACTCCTACGCGAACCCCAACCTACACGCGCACACCAACCAATACGCGCACGCCGACCTCCACGCGCACTCCCACGCGGACTCGAACACCCACTCCCACGCGCACGCCCACTCATACGGCCACCCCACTGCCGAGCATCACCTGGCCCGAATTGACCCTGACGACATTCGCCAGCGGATTCTCCAGCCCGGTCTACGTGACCCACGCGGGCGACGGCAGTGGACGCACCTTCGTCGTCGAGAAGTGCGGGACGATCAAGATCGTCCAGGGTGGAAGCGTCCTGCCAACGAACTTCCTGAACATATCAGGGCGATTGAGTTGCACGGGCGAACGCGGTTTGTTGAGCATGGCCTTCCCGCCCAATTACGCGAGTAAAAATTACTTCTACGTTTTCTACACCAACACCAGCGGCGCGTTGACCGTCTCCCGCTTCCATGTCCCACTTGCGACGCCGAATGTGGCCGACTCCAACAGCGAAGAGATTCTCTTGACCATCGCGCATCCCAATACGAATCACAACGGCGGGCAACTGGCTTTCGGCAGCGACGGCTATCTCTACATCAGCACGGGCGACGGCGGCGGGAGCGGCGACCCGAACAACAACGGACAGAATCCCAACACACTGCTCGGCAAGATTTTGCGAATTGACGTGGAAAGCGGCGTCGCGCCGTATGCGATTCCTCCGAGCAATCCCTTCGTCGGCATGAGCGGACGCCGCGGCGAGATCTGGGCCTGGGGCTTGCGCAATCCCTGGCGCTTCTCCTTCGACCGCCTGACCCACGATCTCTACACCGCGGACGTCGGCCAGGGTTCGTGGGAGGAAGTGGACTTCCAGCCCGCCTCCGGCGCGGGCGGACAAAATTACGGCTGGCGCATCCTCGAGGGCAATCATTGCTACAATCCCTCGTCGGGATGTGTGCCGCCCGCCAATTACGTCCCGCCCGTCGCGGAGTACAGTCACAACCTCGGCTGTTCCATCACCGGCGGATTCGTCTATCGCGGAACAGACACCGCCCTGCAAGGCTTCTATTTCTACAGCGATTATTGCTCCGGGCGCATCTGGGCGCTAAAACAGGAAAACGGCAACTGGTACAGCCAGATGATTCTCGACAGCCCGCACAGTGTCTCGACCTTCGGCGAGGATGAAGAAGGCAACTTATATTTGGCAAACCTGAACACGGGTGTCATCTATCAAATCACATCGCCTGCAAGCGCGGCAGGGCCGAGCCTGGCGGGTTGTCCCCTCTTCCCCGCGGACAGCGTCTGGAACGCGCGCGTGGACAACCTCCCCGTCCACGCGCGATCGTCGCAGTGGATCGCCAGCATCGGCGGGAGCGATTCGTTCCACATGGACTTCGGCTCGGGCACCTGGGACGGCGGGCCGATCGGCATCCCCTACAACGTGGTCACGGGTTCGGCGGTCACGAATTACACCGTTGACTTCTACTATCCCGACGAATCGGACGCGGGTCCCTATCCGATTCCCGCCAATCCAAACATGGAATACGGCTCCGACCATCACATCCTGACGCTGGACACCGACGATTGCACATTGTATGAAATCTACGACGCGTCGTTCAGCGGCGGGCAGTGGAGCGGCGGCTCGGGCGCGGTCTGGGACCTGAACTCGCACGCCCTGCGTCCCGACGGCTGGACCTCCGCTGACGCGGCGGGCCTGCCTATCCTGCCCGGACTCATACGCTATGACGAGGTCGAGGCGGGCGCGATCAACCACGCCTTGCGATTTACCGCCAACAACACCAACAGTTACATCTGGCCCGCGCGCCATCTCACCAGCGGCAGTCCCGGCGTGCTGACCAGCGTCCCGCCGATGGGCGCGCGCTTCCGCTTGAAGGCCTCGTACGACATTTCTGGCTTCCCGCCGCAGATGCAGGTCATCCTGCAGGCCATGAAAACCTACGGCATCATCCTGGCCGACAACGGCTCAGACTGGTACGTGAGCGGCGTCCCCGATGAACGCTGGGACAACGACATGCTCCATTTGCTGGATGTGCTGACGGGGAATGATTTCGAAGCGGTGGATACGTCCAGCCTGATGATGAATCCCGATTCGGGTCAAACGCCTTAAGATCACACCACGGATGAACACAGATAAATCGGGGTTGAGAGATCATCAGGAATCGGCCTTCACCCGCGTTCATCTGCAGTGAAAAAATCTCTTCTCCAGCCTGTATAATTCCCGCATGGGAAAACTCATCGCCATCGTCGGCCCGAGCGGCGTGGGCAAGACCACGCTCCTGCGCGCACTCAACGCTCAAAATGATTTCGCTGTCGGCCTCGAAGAACACACCGAGCGCCCGTTCCAATCCCTCTTCAAGCACGATCCACACTATGCACTCGCCAATCAATTCGATTACCTGCTTTACCGCGCCGAACAGGAGAAAATCCTGCGCGCCGACCCGCGCCCCGCGCTGACCGACGGCGGCCTCGACCTGGACTTTTACGGATTCACGCGCCTCTTCCACGCCCGCGGCTGGTTGACGGAGGCCGAGTTCGACCTGTGCCGCCGCCTCCACGCGTGGACCCGCAGCCTGCTCCCGCCACCGGACCTGGTCGTCGCCCTGAGCGCCTCGCGACAAATCATCCAGCAGAGACTGGCCTCTCGAAACCGAATCAATATAGCGTCCGAGGCGGACGCGGACTTGTTGGATTCTTTCGTCTCGGAATGGCTGTCCACGCTTCCTCCTGAATCCGTCCTGCGGCTCGACGTCTCAGATGAAGACATCAGTTACGCGAGAAGCACCACTCTGATTAGGGAGAGGCTGTTTGGACTATAATGAGGACATAGGAAAAAGTGGAAAGGGAAATCCATGCCTGCCTTCTCGAAGCCGTCACGACTGATTGCGCTCTTTGCCCTGCTGGCCGCGATGCTTGCCTGCACCTCGCTCACTCCGTCAACCCCAACTTCCGAATCTATTCCATCTCCTTCTCCGACCTTCGTTCCTTCTTCGACGCCAATCACAACCTCGACTCCCACCCTGGCCCCGTCCCCCGCGCCGTCCCCAACCGCCACCTCGCCATTGCCCGCCCCCACCGCAGGCGTCACGCGCCTCGAGGGGCCGCATATTTCATACAACGGCGTGAGTTTTGATTTGTATCTGGCCGAGGCAGTTTACGTCCGCCTGCCCGCCGGCCAGGGTGACGTGGACGGGCACACGACCTTCGCCTTCGCCCCGCAAGGACTGTGCCGCGAGGTCGGCTGTGTCGAAGTCTATCCCGTGGCTTCGTTCGCGGGTCAAGTACCCGGTGGGAGAGAGATCATGCTCAAACTGTGGGACGCCGTCAACGGCGACCCGATGAGTTACTTTCCCACGTGGGGCGCGGCAATTCTGATTCAATCCAACACCGTTAAACTTCAATTCGAAGGGATGCAGGGACTGCGCGCCGTCGTCATGCGTGGACAGAACGCCTACCCCGCCGACCACGACAGCCTCATCTACGAGTTCAACGGTCTGACCGTGGACGGCCGCTATTACGTGATGGTCACAGTGCCATTGGATATTCCAGTACTGGGTGATGGGCCGATCCTGCCGACCGACCCAAAAGAACAAAGCAGGTTCATAACCGAGTACAACAGCACCGTCCAGGCACAACTGGACACCCTGCCCTCCTCGGAATTCTTCCCCGACCTGCAATTCTGCGACGCGCTGGCCGAATCCGTGCGGATTGGGAATTACGTCGAGGTGCCAGCGCCGTGAGCAAAGAAGTAAAATTCCCACTTTATAACTCATCTTACTGGCATGACTAACTCACGACCTATTACTCAAATTATCGAACCACAATTCGTCATCGAAGGCGCGGGCGTTTTACTGCGGCGTTCCATCGCCCCGCGCCAGTCCAACGAATACGATCCCTTCCTGCTCTTCGATCACTTCGCCTTCAACGATCCCGTCGAGGGTCCCATCCGCGGCTTCCCCATGCATCCGCACCGCGGCATCGAAACCGTCACCTACATGCTCGAAGGCTCGGTGCATCACCGCGACAGTCTCGGCAACGCGGGCCTCATCGGCGCGGGCGACGTGCAGTGGATGACCAGCGGCCGCGGCATCCTGCACGAGGAAATGCCGCGCCGCGGCCCCAGCGGAACCATCTATGGCTTCCAACTCTGGGTCAACCTGCCCGCCGCCCAGAAGATGGGACAGCCGCGCTATCAGGAAGTCAGCGCGGAGACCATCCCCTCTGTGACGAAGGACGGCGCGACGGTGCGCGTCGTGGCAGGCGAATTCAATGGGACGCGCGGCCCCGTGACGGAGATCGCCGCCTCGCCTCTTTACATGGACGTGAGCCTGGGTCCCGCTTCGAGATTCGTCTGCGCAGTCCCGCGCGGACACACCGCGCTGGCCTACGTCTTCGAGGGCCGCGGCAACTTCGCAGGGCAGGCGGTGGAAGCCGTCCGCATGGTCGTATTCGGTGACGGCGACCAGGTCGAGGTCCAGACCGAGGCGGATTCATCCGTCCGCTTCATGCTGATCGCGGGCGCGCCGTTCAAAGAGCCGATTGTCCCCTACGGGCCGTTCGTCATGAACACCGTCGAGGAGATCCAGCAGACGTTGATGGAATTGCGGGACGGGACGTTCATATCCCCTCTCCCCGCGGGAGAGGGTCAGGGTGAGGGCCAATGACCCAAACCATGTACGGCGAACGGATTGGAAAAGAAGGCGCATTGCGGCTGGGATGCTCAGCCGCAATTTTCGATTCAGAAGGGCGGGTCCTGCTCACGCGCCGCGCCGACAATGGCCAGTGGTGTCTGCCCAGCGGCGGGATGGAGCCTGGCGAATCGGTGGAAGAGGCCTGCGCGCGCGAAGTCTTTGAAGAGACGGGGCTGCACGTCCGCCTGACCCGGCTGGTCGGCGTGTACAGCAATCCGCATCAACTGGTAATTTACAGAGACGGCACGAAGGTGCAAATCGTGGCATTGCACTTCGAGGCCGAGGTCACAGGCGGCGAATTATCCCTGAGCGATGAGACGACCGCGTTCGGTTATTTCACGATGGCAGAGATCGAAGGGCTGGACATGCTTGGCAAGCACAAAGACCGAATCGCTGACACGCTGGCGCGGAAGACCGAGGCGTTAATCAAATAAGACCAGCGCGCTGAGCAAATCACAGCGAAGACGAAGCGCGGCGTCCCCAAAATTTTGAATCTCATCTGCGGCCTTCAAGAGGCACGAAAGCCTCCGCTCCCCACTAGAACGCTGAGACTTCGCGAGGCGCTGTGATGAAAGCAACCCATCCCGCCGCGCAGGGTTGTCCAATGAAACTGACTTTATTCGGAGGCAACATGATCGCGAAGATTTCGAGCAGATTCCACGCGTGGGCAAAAGGCTGGCTCATCCTCGTCCTGTTCGTGGTGGACGGTTTCATCGCGGGCTTTGTCCTGCCGATGGCTGAGGCGCTGATGAAGGGTGATTCGGGCGGGCCGGGGCCGCTCGACCTGCAATTCTTCTCCACCCCGGAGAAAATCTTCGGGATGGTGGAAGCCTACGGCGAGTACGGCCGCGCCTTCTATCGCAACATCGAATTGACCGTGGACATCATCTATCCGATTGTCTACACCCTGTTCTTCGGCCTGCTCATCTCGTGGTTGTTCCAGCGCGGCTTCAAGCCCGAAAGCAGGATGCAGAAATGGAACGCGACGCCCGTCGGCGCGTGGCTGTTCGACCTGCTGGAAAACCTCGGCATCGTGATGATGCTTTCAGTCTGGCCGAGTCAACCTGTTGTGATCGCGTGGTTGACGACGCTCTTCACCATGATCAAGTGGCTGTTCGCGGGCGCGAGCATTCTGCTCGTGCTGGTCGGGTTGGCGATGGCGGCAAGGAACAGATTCAAGAAAAACGCCTAGCAAAGTTATGCTAAACTTGGACACATGAATCTGCTCTCTCCCACCGCCCAAAAAATCCAGGATTTGCTGAACGAGCAAGGCTATCAAATCACCGTCATCGAGCACGCCGAGTCGACACGCACCGCGCAGGAGGCCGCCGACCGCGCGGGGTGTACGCTCGGGCAGATCACCAAGTCGTTGATTTTCAAAGGACAGACGACGGGCAAGCCGATCCTCGTGCTGACCAGCGGCGCCAACCGCGTGAACGAGAGACGCATCGCCGAATACGCGGGCGAACCCATCGGCCGCGCCGACGCGGATTTCGTCCGCACAGTGACAGGTTTCGCCATCGGCGGCGTGCCTCCTCTCGGCCACGCGCAGAAGATGGAGACATATCTTGACGAGGATCTTCTGCAATACGCCACCATCTGGGCCGCAGCCGGGACGCCCAATGCCATCTTCGAATTGACTCCCGCTGATTTGCAAAAAATGACGGGCGGGAAGGCGGTGCGCGTAAAATGAAACGAGCTGCGTTTATATTTTTCGTCCTGTCGTTCATCTTGCCAGCCTGCACGCGCAGCTTATCCCAGGTCACAGATCCAACGCTCACACTGATCGTGGACGGGCTCGAGCGGTCGTATATTCTCCACGTGCCCAACTCATATGACGGAAGCCAGCCCGCCCCTCTTGTGCTCAATTTCCACGGCGGCGGAGGTGATGCGGTCAATCAATGGCGCGTGAGCGGCTTCAACCAACTTGCCGACGAAGAGGGTTTCATCGTCGTGTATCCCAACGGGACAGGTCGCCTCGGAGACAAAGTCCTGACATGGAACGGTGGCACGTGCTGCGGCTACGCCATGACGAACAACATTGACGACGTGGCCTTCGTCCGCGCTCTCGTAGCGGATCTGCAAGTCAGTTACAACATTGATCCGAAGCGTATCTACGCGACGGGGCTCTCGAATGGCGGAATCATGTCCTATCGTCTCGCATGTGAAGCGTCGGACGTCTTCGCCGCCATCGGTCCCGTGGCAGGGACGTTGAACTACAAACGATGTCAACCCGGCCAGCCCGTTTCGGTCATTCACTTCCACGGAACAGATGACACGCACCTGCCCTACGACGGCGGCTATGGCTCCGATTCGGTCGCGGGGGTGTTGTTCGCATCGGTAAGGGAATCGGTTGATTTCTGGCTCGCCGCCAATCAATGCTCCTTGACGCCGCAGACGGAATCGTTCGCGGACATTCAACACGACACGTACACCTGCGCACAAGGAACATCTGTGGAGCTGTACACGATCATCGGCGGGAAACATGCCTGGCCCGGCAGTGAAGGTCCTGCCTGGCCGGGCGGTGACGAACCGACTCAGACCATTTCAGCCACGGAACTAATGTGGGAGTTCTTCGTCAATCATCCCAGGCCGTAACGCCGTCCCTGCGACGGCGTTTTAATTTGCGGCATCTTCGCCAAAGGAGAACACATGGGAGAGTACTTCGCCTACAATTACAACGGCGCGCCATTCGAATTGTTCGGCACAGCCCATCTGATCGCGCTGGGAATCATCGCCGGCGCGGGGCTTGCGATACCGTACCTTCGAAACGTTTTGGGAGAACGCGGACAAAAGACTTTCCGCTATGTAGTGGGAACAGTGCTCGTCCTCTCCGAGTTGAGTTACCACATCTGGGCGGTGTACTGGGGCGTATGGACCGTCCAGACCATGCTCCCTCTTCACCTGTGCAGTGTGTTCGTCTGGCTGACGGCCTACATGCTTTTCACGCGCAATTATGCCATCTACGAACTGGCTTATTTCCTCGGCATCGGCGGCGCATTACAGGCGCTTCTCACACCCGACGCCAACCAATATGGCTTCCCTCACTATCGCGCCGTGCAGACCTTCTTCGCGCACGGACTGCTCGTGCTGATCCCAATCTACATGACCGTGGTCGAGGGCTTCCGCCCGACGCTCCAGTCCTTCAAGCGCGTGGTCATTTGGACCAACCTTTACATGATCTTCGTCTTCTTCCTCAATCTGGCAATCGGCAGTAATTATCTGTTCATTGCCCACAAGCCCGAATTCCCCACCCTGCTCGACGTGCTGGCTCCCTGGCCCTGGTACATTCTGGAACTCGAAGTTATCGGTCTGGCAATACTCTTTCCACTTTACATTCCTTTCCTGATCAAAGACTGGCGCGCCAAACGCCAGCCAGTCATAACCTGAGGCCAAAGGGCTCTAAAGGCATTGCGCTTTTAGAGCCCATTTTTGTTTGCAATCCGACCTTTCTTATCGTAAAATCTGTTCAGACCAATCCAAAGGAGGAGCCATGGCGACAACCGCTCCAAAAACCGAATCCCGTCCGATTAACGAAGAGGCCGACTTCCTGCAAATCAAGTCCGTGGACCACGTCCACTTCTACGTGGGCAACGCCAAACATGCCATGTATTACTGGTGGAAGGCGTTTGGCTTCAGACCTGCCGCCTATTCGGGGCTGGAGACGGGCAACCGCGAGTCCGCCTCGTACGTGCTCGAATCGGGACAGGCGCGTTTCGTCGTCTCCGCACCCTACGGCCCGTCCAGTCCGCTGGCCGCACATCACATGGTGCACGGAGACGGCGTCAAGGTCATCGCCCTCGAAGTGGACGACGTGGAAAAAGCCTGGCAGGTCACCACCTCGCGCGGCGGCAAGTCCGCGTGGGAGCCGCGCGAGGAGAAGGATGACCACGGCATCTTTCGCACATCCGCCATCCATACCTACGGCGAGACCCTGCACGTCTTCGTGGACCGCGCCGATTACAAGGGAGTCTTCGCGCCGAGTTACAAGCCCATCGAAAAAGAGACCGAGTCCACAGGCCTCGCCGCGGTGGATCACATTGTCGGCAACGTGCAACTCGGCAAGATGAATCAATGGGTCAACTTCTATCATCAGGTCATGGGCTTCCGCCTCCTGCGCCACTTCGACGACAAGGACATCTCCACCGAGTATTCGGCGCTCATGTCCAAGGTGGTGCAGAACGGCAACGGCCGCGTCAAGTTTCCCATCAACGAGCCAGCCGAAGGCAAACGCAAGAGCCAGATCGAGGAATATCTCGATTACTACCTCACGCCCGGCGCACAACACATCGCGCTTCTGACCGGCGACATCCTCAAGACCGTCGAGCAGCTCCGTAAAAACGGCGTCGAATTCCTGCGCGTGCCCGATACCTATTATGAAATGCTCCCCGACCGTGTCGGCAAAATTGACGAGGACTACAAAGCCATCCAGGAACTCGGCATCCTCGCCGACCGCGACGACGAGGGCTACCTCCTGCAAATCTTCACCCGCCCCATCCAGGACCGCCCGACCATGTTCATCGAGGTCATCCAGCGGCACGGATCGCAGAGTTTCGGCAAGGGCAACTTCAAGGCGCTGTTCGAGTCGATTGAACTGGAACAGGCAAGACGCGGCAACCTGTAATGCGATTCGCGACCTTCACCACGCCTCGCGCGGGACCCGCGCCTGCCCTCGTTAAAAACGGCCGAGTCCACCCCCTGCCCTATCCCGACATGCGCGCCGTGATCGAAGCCGGCGCGGAAGAAGCCGCGCGCCGCGCCTCGGAGACATCCTTCGGCCTCGACGAGGTCAAACTGCTCGCGCCGCTCAAGCCCACCACCCTGCGCGACGGTTACGCCTTCGAGCAACATGTCAAAACCGCCAACGCCAACCGCGGCCGCGAAGTGCCCGAAGAGTGGTATAAGTTCCCTGTGTTCTACTTCACCAACCCGAACGCGGTCTTCGGCCCGCAGGACGAAGTACCCATCCCGCATTACACACACGCCATGGACTATGAACTGGAGATCGCCGCCGTCATCGGCAGGGGCGGGCGAGACATCCGCCCCGAGGAGGCGCCGAATCATATCTTCGGCTTCACGCTCTTCAACGACTGGTCTGCCCGCGATATCCAGCGCGAGGAAATGAAAGTGGGACTCGGTCCCGCCAAAGGCAAGGACTTCGCCTCCTCCTTTGGCCCGGTCATCGTCACGCCGGATGAATTGGCAGACCGGGCCGCGGGCAGGCCGGGCGTTTACGATCTGGCTCTGACCGCCCGCGTCAACGGCGAGACGCGCTCGCAGGGCAATTTCAAGGACATGTACTGGTCGTTCGGAGACCTCATCGCCCGCGCCTCCGACTCGACCGACCTCCTGCCCGGCGACGTGATCGGCTCGGGGACGGTCGGCACAGGCTGTCTGCTGGAACTGACGCGGGCGCAGGGTCCCTGGTTGAAATCTGGCGATGTTGTAGAATTGGAAGCCGAACGCATTGGAATTCTAAAAAACACCGTGAGAGCATGAACAGAAAAATCGTCGTTTCCACAAGCGTTTTGCTGGTCACGCTGGCCTGCGGGCTGGGCCTCCCCACCGCCGCGCCCACTCCTCTCGATACAGGCCAGATTGTCGCCGCGACCATCCAGGCATTGACCGCCCAGGCGCTCACCGCCGCGCCGCCGTTCCCGACCGAGGTCCCGCCCACCACCGCGCCGACGGTAGAGCCTCTCCCCTTCGTCCTGCCAGAGGCGCTGGGAACCGGCGCGAAGGTCGAGCATTTCCCGGAATCCAGCAGCGCCGACCTTCCGGTCTGGGAAGTCTATCCAGCATACACCAGATATATCTTGCAAGGATATCCGCTGGAGGATAAATTCTTCGATCCGCAGATTCTGATCTACCCCGCGGATGGATTGACCCGCCTCAACGAAGGCGCGGGGACGCAAATCATCGAGTTGACCGCGCTGTTGAACTCCCCGGGCACCGCACTCCCCGAGCACATGCCGTTCATCCCCCTGTTCAACGCCGGGCAGGTCTTTTACGCCCACGCCCTCAGGGTCCAGCTCCCGAACGGCTCGGGCTTCAGGTATCTCACCCAGTTCGGGCAGGCGCCCGCGCCGATCAATAACCAGGAATTGTTTTACACTTTTCAGGGCCTGACCAGCGACGGAAAGTATTACGTCGCGGCCATCCTGCCGGTGAATGCGCCCTTTTTGGTGGCCGACGCCGACCCCGAAGCGGCGCTCCCCGAAGGCGGCATTCCCTTCGACTGGAACAACTTCGACACCTTCACCACCTATCTGGATGCCGTCACAATCAAAATCAACACCACCGACCATAACGTATTCACTCCTGCCCTGCCCCTTCTGGACACATTGATCCAATCCATTCAACTTGCCAATCCATGATTTAACCTGCGCGATGACCGTCCGCAGAGCCGCACAGGAAAGGATCGCTCATGGAGACTCGCCGCCAGCTCGCCAGCAAAACCGGTTTGTACACCCTGGACGTTTTCATCGTCCTGCTCAATTACGAGATCGCCCGCATGAAGCGTTACCCGGGCCCGCTGACGCTTTTGCAGATTACTCTCGCCATGGAGGGCCAGCCGGCCGACATCAGGAAACTGGCCAAAGAAGTGATGACCCGCCAGCTGGCCAGCACCCTGCGCATCTCAGACGTGCCCGCGCATTACAACGACGACTTTCTCGTCCTCCTGCCCGCCACGGACGAAAACGGGGGCCGCGCCGTGGCGGAGCGCATCCTCAGCAACTTCCGCACCACACAAAGCCTCACCACCGGCAGGCTGAAGAAAAAGAACGCCTACGTCGGCGTTACCTCGCGGAACAGCGGCTCGACCGTCACCGTGGAGGAACTGATGGCCGAAGCCGCCGTTGCCACGAACGAAGCGCGCGCCCGCGACTCCTACACCTGCGTCGTTTTTTCGGAACTCGATATCGGACACCCAAAGCGCGAATGAACCTTGGAGGTATCCATGCCTTTTTATCATAAACTCGGACAAATCCCGCATAAACGCCACGTCCAATTCCGCAAGCCCGGCGGCGGACTCTACCGCGAAGAACTGATGGGACTGGAGGGATTTTCCTCGCTCCAGTCTATCCTGTACCACCACTTCCTTCCGCCGCGCGTGAAGAAGACTGAGGACCTCGGTCCGCTCAAACCCCAGACGGTGGACTTCGGCCCGATCCGCCACCGCGCCTTCAAAACGGATCAGGCCCCGCTCGGGGCGGACCCCGTTTCGGCGCGCATCCCCCTCCTCAGCAACAACGACGTCATCCTCGGCGTGGCGCGCGCCTCCAAAAGCATGGACTATTTCTATCGCAACGCGCAGGCCTACGAGACCTGGTGGGTGCACGAGGGCAGCGGCATATTGAAAAGCCAGTTTGGGAATCTCGAATTCCGCAAAGGCGATTACATCGTCATCCCCTTCGGTACGACCTGGCAGATGCACATTGACGGGAGCGAGGCGCGCTTCTTCACCATCGAGAACCCGTCGCAGATCGAGCCGCCCAAACGCTACCGCAACGAGTTCGGCCAGATGCTCGAGCACGCGCCCTATTGCGAACGCGACGTGAGAGTCCCCGAAGAGTTGGAAACGCACACCGAGCGCGGCGAGTTCGAGGTCCGCGTGAAGGTGCGGGACCGCTTAAGCAGGCACGTGCTGGATTATCATCCTTTCGATGTGGTCGGCTGGGACGGCTATCTCTATCCGTGGATCTTCAACATCGAAGATTTCGAGCCGATCACGGGCCGCGTCCACCAGCCCCCGCCCGTCCATCAGACCTTCCAGGCGCACAACTTCGTGGTATGCTCGTTCGTGCCGCGCCTGTTCGATTATCACCCCGAGGCCATCCCCGCGCCCTACAATCACTCCAACGTCAACTCGGACGAGGTCATCTATTACGCCGAGGGCAACTTCATGAGCCGCAAGGGTATTGATCGTTGCGACATCAGCCTGCATCCCTACGGCCTGCCGCACGGCCCCCAGCCCGGCATGACCGAGGCCTCGATCGGCAAGAAAGAGACCGCCGAACTGGCCGTGATGGTGGATACGTTCTATCCACTGCACTTGACCACACACGCGCTCGAATTCGAGAAGCCAGAATACATGGATTCGTGGATGGAAGGTAACGGAGAGTAGGAACTAACCCTACACGAAAGTCCTGCGTCGCGTCTGCGGCTTTCGGCGAGCACGAAAGTCTTCGCTCGACGCGATATGATGCCATGAGGTCAACCTAAAAACCATGCCCACTTCAGCCCCTTTCGAAAAGCTCTGCAAGTTCACTAAAAACTACATGAAACAGGTGCACGTTCCCGGCGCAGTGATCGGCGTGCTGCATCGCGGGCGGGAATCCATCGCCGCGTTCGGCCTGACCAGCATCGAGCAGAACATCCCCGTCACGGTGGATACGCTCTTCCAGATCGGTTCGAATACCAAGCCGATGGTTGCCACTGCCGCCATGCGCCTCGTGGAACAGGGCAAACTTAACCTGGACGTACCCATCCGCACCTACCTGCCGTCGTTCAGGATGAAAGATAAATTCGCGGCGCAGAATGTGACGATGCGGCAATTGCTGACCCATGTGGCGGGCTGGCAGGGTGATTACTTCAATAACTTCGGCGCGGGCGACGACGCGCTGGCTCGAATGGTCAAAGACATGCGGCGGCTGAAACAGGAAGCGCCGCTGGGCAAGGTCTATTCGTACAACAACGCCAGTTTCTACGTCGCCGGCCGCGTGCTGGAGGTCGTCACCGGCAAGCCATTCGAGAAGATCATCCGCGAACTGGTCTTCGAGCCGCTGGGGATGACACGCTCCTTCTTCTTCCCCGACGACGAACTCTTCCTGCAACGGCTCGCGGCGGGACACGACCGCATCAAGGGCAGGAACGTGGTCTCGCGTCCGTGGGCGCTTTCCCGCGCCGACGCGCCCGCGGGCGGTGTGCTGGCCAGCGCGCACGACATGCTGACCTTCGCCCGCTTCCACATGGGCGATGGAATAGCAAGCGGCAAACGCGTGCTCAAGGCCGCGTCCCTGCGCCACATGCAGACGCCGCGCCTGCACGCCACAGGCCTGGACTGGCTCGGGCTTTCCTGGTTCATGAGGAATACGGCAAAGGGATCGAAGGTCGTCCTGCATGGCGGCGCGACCGCCGGCCAGAATTCGGGCTTCTGGTTCCTCCCCGAAAAGAAATTCGCCCTGATCGTACTGACCAACTCCAGCGAAGCCGTTACCTCCAATATCTTCAACGCCGCGCTCAAGTTCTATTTTGACGATTTGATTCCCCTGCCCAAACCCATCGAGACGCCGAAAGCCGAACTGCGCGAATACGTCGGCGTGTACGAAAACATCGAGGAGATTTTCCGCGTCACGCTTGGACAAAAGGGATTGATCCTGAACATCACGCCCAAGGGCGGATTCCCCACTCCCGACGCGCCGCCCCTGCCCGCGCCGCCTCCCATGCGATTTGCGTTCTACGAGAAGGATAAATACATCGTCCTGGACACCGCGTTCCAGGGCCGTCTCGGCGAATTCCTGCGCGATGAACGAGGCGGGATTAAATACATGCGGCTGAGCCGCATTCATACAAAGCACAAATGAAAAAGATTCTCGGCCTATCCTTCCTGCTGGCCTTCGCGTTCTGCGCCTGCAACTTCCCAACCCCCACGGACGCCGCGCCCTCGTTCAATGACCAGGCCGCGACCATCGTCGCGCAAACGCTGACGGGCGCGCCGCTCGCTTCGCCCGCCCCGCTTGCCACGCCGACCGCGGCAGGGACAGCCGCTCCATCCACACCGGGGACTCCGACTCCCACGGTCACACTGACCCCGACCATCACGCCCACGTATTCCACGCCCTTCCTGCGCATCAACGAAAGCACGAACTGCCGCACCGGCCCCGGCCAGGAATACGAGATCGTGTTCACTTTCCTGCCGGGCGCGAGCACTGAGATCGTAGCGCATTATCCCGCCGACAACTACTGGGTGGTGAAACTGCCGAACAGCAGCAATACCTGCTGGGTGTGGGGCGAATACGCGACTCCTTCCGGCAGTTATTGGGCTGTCCCCTCCACCACTCCGCCGCCGACCGCGACCCAGGTGCCGCCTGCCGCGCCGCGCGGCCTGACCTACAACTACTTCTGCACCTACAACGGCATCAACATTGACGCGACCACTACACTCACCTGGAAGGATGTGGCGGACAACGAAACAGGCTACCGCGTGCTGCGACTCGGAACGGCCATCATCGAGTTGCCCGCCAATTCCACCACTTACACAGACACCTACGCCGTGAACGCAGGCGATACGATCACCTACAGCATCGTGGCATTCAACAGTTCAGGCTCGTCGCAATCGGGCACGATTAGTTTTTCGTGCCAGTAAAGTGAGATAGAGGCCAGGCTTCTATGAGAAACCTGGCCTCTATGATTACTCTTCCAGCAATTCTTTTGCCTTCTTGGTTTGCTTGCCGCGCTCCTCGGTATCAAGGATGCGCTTGCGGATGCGGAAGTTTTGCGGGGTCACTTCGAGCAATTCATCGTCCGCGAGATATTCGATGGCCTCATCCAATGACATCTGGCGCGGGGGCGTGAGGCGGATCTCCATATCGCCGCGTGAGGAACGCGTGTTTGTGAGGTGCTTCTTTTTGCAGACGTTGATCGGCAGGTCGGAGCCGCGCGAACTTTCGCCCACCACCATGCCTTCGTACACTTCGACGCCAGGGCCGACGAAAAGCGTGCCGCGCTGTTCGGCGTTTTCCAACGCGTAGGCAGTGGTCGTCCCCGCTTCCATCGCGACAATGGAGCCTGTGTTCCGCGTGTTCATTGGTCCCGCCATCTCGTCGTAACCGTGGAAGATGGTGTGCATGACTCCCATGCCGCGCGTGGACGTGAGGAACTGATAGCGGAATCCCAGCAGGCCGCGCGTGGGAGCGATGAAGACCATGCGCGTCGTACCTTGACCTGAGTCGTGCATCTCCATCATTTTGCCGCGCCTGCTCCCGAGCATTTCCACGACTACACCGACAGTGTCGTTGCTGGTCTCCACGTGGACTTCTTCGTACGGTTCGAGGATGGCGCCATCATCCGCTTTGTGGAAGATGACTTCGGGACGCGAAACCTGGAACTCGTAGCCTTCACGTCGCATCGTCTCAATGAGGATTCCCAAATGCAATTCACCGCGCCCGCTGACGAGGAAATTCTCGGCCGAATCGGTTTCTTCCACGCGCAGCGCGACGTTGGTGCGGAGTTCATCGAAGAGGCGTTCTCTTAATTTTCGGGAGGTGCTCCACTTGCCCTCGCGTCCCGTGAACGGCGAGGTGTTCACGCCAAACGTCATGCGGACGGTCGGCTCTTCCACTTTGATGGTGGGCAGCGCGACGGGGTTTGCGGGGTCGGCCAACGTCTCGCCAATGGCGATGCCTTCGAGCCCCGCGAGCGAGACGATATCGCCCGCGGAAACTTCGTCCACTTCGATTTTCTTCAGGCCCTGAAAGGTGTAAAGGTAACGCGCGGTTTCGGGCAGGTTCTGGCCGTCGGCGGTGAGACGCGCCAGTTTTTGTCCCGCGCGGATGCGGCCCGCGTGGACGCGTCCGACCGCGGTGACGCCGCGATAGTCATCGTAGCCGAGGGCGGTGACGAGAAGTTGCAGGGGCGCGTCGGGATCCACCTTCGGGCAGGGAATGTGGCGGAGGATCGCGTCGAAGAGGGGGCTCAGATCGGGGCCAAGATCCGGCGTAAGTCCCGCGCGCTGCGCCGTGGCGACGGCGTAGATGACGGGGAAGTCGGCCTGTTCCTCGGTCGCGCCCAGTTCGATGAAGAGATCGAAGGTATCGTTCAAAACGCGGGCGGGCTCGGCGTCCTTGCGATCCACTTTGTTGATAACGACCACGGCCTTGTGTCCCATTTCGAGGGCTTTCTTGAGGACGAAGCGGGTCTGCGGCATGGGGCCTTCGGCCGCGTCCACGAGGAGGAGCACGCCGTCCACCATGTTCATGACGCGCTCGACCTCGCCGCCAAAATCGGCGTGAC